>JAGFIT010000024.1 GCA_024103385.1 Vicingus serpentipes | reverse complement strand
AAAAATCGTATTTGATTTCGTACCGCCTTATCAGGAAATAGCTAAATACAAGGCATTGCAAAGCAAAAGCCCCGCGTTAGCGGGGCGATTGAAAAGTGAGAGTGATAAAACACTTCTCTCTTGGTGGAGTCGGAGGGATTCGAACCCTCGTCCAAACAAGGAAGTGATAAGCTTTCTTCGTGCGTAGCTTTTAATTAATTGTTAGACTTAAAGCAGGTTAAAAGCAACCAACAATAAGCTTAAGCTTCTTTAGTTTCGCCAATAAATCGAAGCAATTTACCAACTAGTTCAAAATTATGAAACCTCAAAAACAACAGTTAATGAACAGAACTGCTGAGAGGTTAATGGTTCTGCCGCCTAGCGGCTAGAATTAAGATAATCAGACTTGGTCTGGATTATGCAGCCATTGCATAGTTATTTTCGCCAATTAGCGAGTTGAGAACCGAGATTAACGAGCAAATTCACAACGCTCGACACGCTTACAGATCAAATTCATCTTGCTGTCAAAACCAAAAACGACCCCAGTTTATACACTCATATCGTCATTCCGAACTTGTTTCGGAATCTAAATATTGATAGATGCTGAAATAAATTCAGCATGACGTTGATGCTGTATTTTCAAAGAACAGTACAAATTTACAACTATTTACCTGCAAATACCGTGCATTTTAATACTTTTGACAAAATTTCAGTTTCCATGAAAATAGGCATCATAAAAGAAGGGAAAACACCCCCAGACGAAAGAGTTCCATTGTCACCACAACAATGCAAAGAAATTATTGAGAAATTTTCTGGCATTGAGTTAGTAGTACAAAAAAGTACAGTGAGACGTTTTAAAGATGAAGAATACGCTCAACAAGGAGTAAAACTAGTCGATAATGTGGATAATTGTGATGTGTTGATGGGAGTAAAAGAGGTACCTGTTGCTGATTTAATTCCCAATAAAACTTATTTCTTTTTTTCTCATACCACAAAAAAACAACCTTACAACAGAAAACTATTACAAACCATGATTACCAAAAACATTACCATGGTTGATTATGAAGGATTAACCAACGAGTCAGGTTTTCGATTAATCGGGTTTGGAAAATACGCTGGAATAGTAGGAAGTTACAATGCTTTTTATGCTTACGGGCAACGGACTGGTTCCTATCAACTCAAAAGGGCATACCAATGCGAAGGTCGTGCTGAGATGGAAAATGAATTCAATAAAATAAAACTTCCTAATAACTATAAAATAGTCATTACTGGCGGAGGAAGAGTAGCAAATGGTGCAATTGAAACATTAACTAAATTAAATATAAAAAAAGTAAGCCCTACAGCTTTTTTAAACAATACTTTTAACCAACCTGTATATACTCAATTGCAAGTTGATGATTACAATAAACGAAACGACAACCAAACTTTTACCCGAGAAGATTTTTACAATGATCCTGTAGATTATCAATCTACTTTTATGCAATACGCCAAAATAGCTGATATGTACATTTCTTGTCATTTTTGGGATGCAAAATCTCCTTTTATCTTTACAAGAGAAGATGCCAAATCACCCGACTTTAAAATTAAAGTGATAGCTGACATCAGTTGTGATGTAAATGGACCTGTTGCTAGCACATTAAGATCTTCAACAATTGCAAATCCCTTATACGGTTATGATCCTCAGACAGAAAGTGAAACTAATTTTGACAATCCTAATGCAATAACTGTGATGGCAATAGATAATTTACCTTGTGAGTTACCTAAAGATGCCTCCTCTGATTTTGGCAGAGAGTTTATTGATAAAGTATTACCTCACCTTGTTAACGATAGAGAAAACGTAATTAAAAGAGCTACTATTTGTGCCAATGGAGATTTAACTCCTGATCATGAGTTCTTAAGGGATTATGTAAATGGTTAATTGTTATCAATCAATTAAACAACGTTATTCAAAACAATAATTTATTCCCGATTTATCGGGATAATAAATTGCAGTGAGGAATCTATCGCTTTTCTATTAAACCCTAATTATTTTATTTTTCCCTATTAAGGATTTTAATATGCAATAGACATATTCTGTTTTTAAAATACTTTTCGCATCATCTTTCTTTTCCATGGCCAATCTTTGTATATGATTCTCAGCAGTATCTTCCTTTAAACCTGCGCTGCCAAAAGTAATGTCTGTATAATTTTTAATCTCATCAAAAAATCGCGCTCCCACTCCATCATCAGTAAATGGAAATGAAAAAACTTTATTTGGTAAATTAAACTGAGTGGTAATTCGCTCAACACTTTCTTTGGTTTGAGTAATTTGTTCCTTTAAAGTTAATTGACTGTATAAAGGATGATTTAAACTATGTGCACCAAACGTAAAGCCTTGCATCATTAACTCCTTTATTTGTGCTGATGACAAATAGGGTTGATGTTCTTTTAAATAAACATCAAAATCGATTCTATGCTGTTTCGCTAAATCATCTAATTGCTCTTTGTTATTATAAGTAACAGACAAAATAGATGGGGTTTTTAATTGATCAAATAATATGCTCGCCTTCAGACGATAAAACATATTCTTGTTATCAATAAAATCAGAATTCAAAAAAACAGTAGCAGGTACACCATATGATTTAAGTATTGGTGCTGCAACATGGTAGAATTCACTCAAGCCATCATCAAACGTAAGATGAAACGAATTTTTGGTTAATTCTTTCTCTCCATTTTTAATTTGAAGAAGTTCATACAAACCAATAGGCTGGTAATACTTTAATAAGTACTCTAAATCGTTTTTAAAGTGCTGTATACTTCGAGGAATATATAAATGCTTTAAATGTAATGGAATAGTATTGGTAACTGCATGGTAAAAAGGAAAAATAAGTCGTTGGTTGGAAATATTGATTAAACCACTTTGACTAAACAGAGAAGATCCTACTGAAGCTATATTTTTAGCAAAAGTCTTAATACTTCAACAGTTTTAAAATTTTAGAATCTGTTTTACTAATTTGGAAATAGGGTGTCTGAATTCCTCCAAAAGCTCTAAAATATCGCTCTATAGCTTCCACCATACTTCCTTCAAAATTAAATGCTTTTGTTTTTATTGAAGAACGCTGAATAGCTTCCCACAATAGCAAACTCATAGAGCCAGTTGTTTTATATTTTAAGGAAGTAACTCCATGCAAATAATAGGCAGATTCTTCGTCCCATACGTATAATAGTATAGAATGAATATTCCCTTCCCCATCTTTAGCAACCAACAATTCCCCACAATTATTTTGCTTACAATAGCCATAAACCGCTTTCAGTTTCTCTAATGGTATTGAGTAATCTTCTTTATTAGCCTGATAAACCTCCTTTTTCATTTTATATAAAGCAGTAATATCATCTATTACTTCAATAACAAGTGATTTTTCTGCTTTTCGAATTTCCCTTCTAATATTATCTTTAAAATTCGAGAAAATAACATCTTTATCTGAAAGGTCATTTATAATATAAGTATACCTTGTGGTTTGTTCAAACCCTTTCCATTGAAATGGTAGCCAATTAGTAAACTGAGGTAAGAAATTCTGCTTAAATGCATTGACCGGAGGGATTTGCTCAATCAACCCATTAATCACCTCTTTTTCAAAACCAAGCTTATTTGCATATTTCTGATCTAAAGGATAATTTAAATAAACCCCTTGGTAAGGACTTAAAAATTGAGGCGTAATCAAAGAGAAACCCTTCTTCTTCGTAATTACATAAGGTAAAAAACCTAATAGATTTCCTCCTTTATATTCAATAGCTACATTCCATTCTATGTCATTATACAAAGTATTAAACCACTCGTATTTCAAAAACAATGGGACAGCCTTTTCTTGCTCACAAAATTGTTTATATGTCAATTTATTATCTAGCATAATCACATCAAAAATAGCTTTAAAAATTAAAAACTATAAAAAACTATTTTTATTTTATAATTTTGACGCTCATTGGTCACTAATAACTATTTATTATGAGAGAAATTCAATTCAGAGAAGCTTTAAATGAAGCGATGTGTGAAGAGATGAGAAGAGATGAAAACATTATCCTTTTAGGTGAGGAGGTTGCTGAATACAATGGAGCTTATAAGGTAAGTAAAGGAATGTTAGACGAATTTGGTGATAAAAGAGTTATTGATACTCCTATCGCTGAAAATGGATTTACTGGAATTGCAGTTGGAGCGGCCATGAATGGTTTACGTCCCATTGTTGAATACATGACATGGAATTTCTCTTTAGTAGCCATTGACCAAATTGTTAACAACGCTGCAAAAATGTATAACATGTCTGGTGGACAACTAAACATCCCTATGGTATTTAGGGGAGGAACTGGATCTGCAGGACAATTAGGTGCTACCCACTCTCAAGATTTTGCTAATTGGTATGCCAACTGCCCTGGATTAAAAGTAGTTGTACCATCTAACCCTAAAGATGCAAAAGGTTTATTAAAAGCGGCTATAAGAGATAATGATCCTGTTATTTTTATGGAATCTGAACAAATGTACGGAGACAAAGGAGAAGTACCTGAAGGAGAATATATCATTCCAATTGGTGTTGCAGAAGTAACCAAAGAAGGCACAGATGTAACTCTTGCTGGTTTTGGCAAGATGATGAAAGTAGTTAAAGCTGCAGCCGAAGAATTAGAAAAAGAAGGAATTAATGCTGAAGTAATTGATTTAAGGTCTGTTCGTCCTATTGATTATGACACTATTATTAATTCTGTTAAAAAAACCAACAGAATGGTTTTTATTGAAGAATCTTGGCCATTAGGCTCAATTGCTACAGAAGTAACTTTTAAAGTTCAAAAGGAAGCATTTGATTACTTAGATGCTCCTATTATTAGAGTTACTGGTGCTGACGTACCCATGAGTTTCTCTCCACCACTAATTGAAGCTTACCTACCTAACGTAGAAAAAATAATAAAAGCGGTAAAACAAGTAATGTATAAGTAATTTAGGATTAGTTGTTAGTTTATAATGAGTAAGACTTCTTTTAATCTTCACATCTTTTAGTCTTGAAATCTGCTAATCTCGTCTTTTTAATCTTACATCTCTTATCTACTATTTTTTAATTTTTCACTTTCAACTTAATTCCCTACTTTTGCCGTCCTAAAAAAATATAGTAGAATATCAATAAAAAAATACAATGGAAAAATTTGCAATTTACTTACCAATAGTTTTATCACTTCTAGGCCTAGCATACATGTTAATTAAAAAGGCATGGGTAATGAAACAAGATGCTGGAGATGGAAAAATGAAAGAGATTTCTGACCACATTTATGAAGGTGCTTTAGCATTCTTAAAGGCAGAATATCGTTTATTAACATTCTTTGTTATTGGAGCAAGTATTGTTTTAGCAGGTGTTTCTTTTGTGGTACCTACTACACACATTTTAATTGTTGTTGCATTTATAATAGGTGCCGTTTTTTCTGCTTTCGCAGGAAACATTGGGATGAAAATCGCTACAAAAACAAATGTAAGAACAACTCAAGCAGCTCGTACTAGTTTACCAGACGCATTAAAAGTATCGTTTGGAGGTGGAACTGTAATGGGACTAGGAGTTGCTGGTTTAGCTGTTTTAGGATTAACCAGTTTCTTCATCATATTCTTTCATACATTCATGAAAGGAGTATGGACAACTACTTCGGATATGACCATCGTTTTAGAAACATTGGCTGGATTTTCATTAGGAGCCGAATCAATTGCTTTATTTGCTAGAGTTGGTGGTGGTATATATACTAAAGCTGCAGACGTTGGAGCTGACTTGGTTGGTAAAGTTGAAGCAGGTATTCCAGAAGACGATCCTAGAAACCCAGCAACTATTGCTGATAACGTTGGTGATAACGTTGGTGATGTTGCAGGTATGGGAGCTGATTTATTTGGATCTTATGTTGCTACTGTGTTAGCTGCAATGGTTTTAGGAAACTATGTGATTGAAGATATGGGTGGAGCAATCCAAGATGCTTTTGGTGGAATTGGACCAATCCTTTTACCAATGGCAATTGCTGGTGTAGGAATTATTATTTCTATAATCGGTACGCTATTAGTAAAAATTTCTTCTAACGATGCCAAAGAAAAGGAAGTTCAAAAAGCATTAAACATTGGTAACTGGACATCTATTGTATTAGTTGCGGTTTCTTGTTTCGGTTTAGTAAGATGGATGTTACCAGAAACGATGCAAATGGATTTCTTTGGAGAGGGAACTCAAAATATTTCCTCAATGAGAGTATTTTTTGCAACATTAGTAGGTTTAGTTGTTGGAGCAGCAATATCCTCTTTTACAGAATACTATACAGGGTTAGGCAAAAAACCTGTTTTAAAAATAGTTCAACAATCTAGTACAGGTGCAGGAACAAACATTATTGCTGGTTTGGCTACAGGTATGATATCTACTTTCTCCTCTGTGTTATTATTTGCTGCTGCAATATGGGCATCTTATGCTTTCGCAGGGTTTTATGGGGTAGCATTGGCTGCTTCTGCTATGATGGCTACTACTGCTATGCAGCTAGCAATTGATGCTTTTGGACCTATCTCTGATAATGCAGGAGGTATTGCCGAAATGAGTGAACAAGAGCCAATAGTTAGAGAACGTACTGATATTTTAGATTCTGTAGGTAATACAACTGCCGCTACAGGAAAAGGTTTTGCTATTGCTTCTGCCGCATTAACATCTTTAGCTTTATTTGCTGCTTATGTAACCTTTACAGGAATTGATGGGATTAATATATTTAAAGCCCCCGTATTAGCCATGCTATTTGTTGGAGGTATGATTCCAGTAGTATTTTCTGCTTTAGCAATGAACTCTGTTGGTAAAGCTGCTATGGAAATGGTATATGAAGTTAGACGTCAGTTTAAAGAAATACCGGGAATTATGGAAGGGACTGGAAAACCTGACTATGCTAAATGTGTTGACATCTCCACTAAAGCTTCTTTAAAAGAAATGATGTTACCAGGAATTTTAACAATTGGTTTTCCTATTGCTATTGTAATGATAGGGAAATTGGTGTATAGCGACAATAACTTGTTAGTTGCCGAAATGCTAGGTGGATACATGGCTGGTGTAACTGTGAGTGGTGTTTTATGGGCTATTTTCCAAAACAACGCAGGTGGTGCATGGGACAATGCTAAAAAATCTTTTGAAGCTGGTGTTGAAATAAATGGAGAAATGACTTATAAAGGTTCTGAAGCACATAAAGCTGCAGTAACTGGAGATACAGTTGGTGACCCTTTTAAAGATACGTCTGGACCTTCAATGAACATCTTAATCAAGTTAACTTGTTTAATAGGCTTAGTTATCGCTCCAATATTAGGTGGACATACTGCATCAACCGAAAAGGTGGAAAAAGAAGCCATTCAAATAGAAGTTACTACTTCTCCAGAGCTCCATTAATTGCTTTTTTTGCTCATTTTTACACCTTATCAGTAAAAAAACGGATAAAAGAACCTTTAAGCGATATATAAATCTGTTAAATAAATGTTATTTTTGAATATTAATAACTTATTTTTTGCTCAAAAAAAACACATGAACACCTAATAATAAAGGGGTATACGAGTTATAAACAGCATGTTAATAACTATAAACAATTGTTAATAAAAATAAAAAAAACTTGCGCAGTTTGAAAAAAATGTAGTATGTTTGCCCCGAACTAAAAATTAAATTTAAAGTTTAACTAAAACAATTTATAATGAAGAAAAAAGTATTATTTGTAGCAGCTTTGTTTATCGGAGCGACTACGTTTGCACAAGACGGTTTAACATCTAAAAAAGGTGAAGCTATTTTACCAGAAGCTGGTGATTGGGCTATCGGATTTGATGCTAATCCATTTTTAAACTACTTTGGTAACATGTTCAGTGGTTACACTGGTCAAAACACTTTAAGTGGTGCTACATGGAATTCAAACAGCAATGCCATTTTAAACAACAACAACACAATGGCTTTAACTGGAAAGTATTTCAAAGATGAAACTACTGCTTACAGAGGTAAAGTAAGAATCGGTTTAGGTGGTGATAGCCAAACAAACTTACAAGATACTGCTACTGGTTCAACTTTACCAGGAACTGGAGCTATCGAAAACAAAATTAGTAACTCTAACGGATTTTCTTTCGTTGTAGGTGCTGGTCTTGAAAAAAGAAAAGGAAGCACTAGATTACAAGGTTATTATGGAGCTGATTTCTTATTTGGTTTAATTGGTGGTGGTTCTACTACTTATGAGTATGGAGCTACTATGGATTCTCTTAACGTACAGTTCAGAGGTATTGTTCCAGGATCAAGAAACACTGAAGAGAAAAATGGTAACACAATGGCTTTAGGTTTAAATGGTTTTATTGGAGTTGAGTATTTTGTTGCTCCTAAAATCTCTATCGGAGCTGAGTACGGTTACGGATTCTCTATGTCTAGTACAGGAGCTAACGAAACTTCAACTGAAAGATGGAATGCTGCTGACCAAAAATTAGAAACTTTCACAACAACTGGATCTAAAACTAGTGACTGGAGTTTTGATACTGGAGTTAGTGGTGCTAACTTAAACATTACTTTCCACTTCTAAGAAGTAGATTTAATAAGATTAAAAACCCCGATACATATCGGGGTTTTTTTGTGCTTTAAACTTTTTACAAATCACATCATTCCTGACGCATCCCACAGTAGCCATCGGGAGGAAATCAGGGAAAATAAGCCTACTCAATTTACGCTATCAAATAGAAAAAGATAATATCCTAACAGAAAGAAAAACATTAAATACCGTCATTCCTGACGTAGTAAAACGAAGGTTAGGAATCTTCTTCAAACACATTCTAATCATCACATTATTTCTTGATTTATATTCGCTCTACTAATACTTTTCTATCTATCTTCTCTACTAATGAAATGCGATGGAGACCCATAAAAAAAGCACCTCAAGGAGGTGCTTCATAATAAATATTTTATCAATTAGGAATTACTTTGAATCAAATAATCCGTTTATTTCTGCATCTATACTTTGTATAATTGTTCCTAAGTCTTCTGCATTTTCAGAAAAATTGTTGTTGTCTACATCAACAATCAACAACTTACCTTGATCATAAGTGGTTACCCATGCTTCGTAACGTTCATTTAAACGCTTAAGATAGTCCAATCGAATACTCTCTTCATAATCTCTCCCTCTTTTCTGAATTTGATTAACTAATGTCGGAACAGAAGCTCTTAAATAGATTAATACATCAGGTGGTTGAATAAAAGTTTCTTGTAATTTAAATAATGAAAAATAAGTCTCAAAATCTCTTGTAGTCATTAACCCCATAGAATGAAGATTAGGAGCAAATATGTATGCATCCTCATACAACGTTCTATCTTGAATAACGTTTTTCTTACTCTCTCTAATTTCTTGGATCTTACTAATTCTACTGGTCATATAATACACCTGTAGATTAAATGACCACCGTTGCATATCGTTATAAAAATCATTCAAATATGGATTTTCATCTACATCTTCAAAATGGGCATCCCAATTGTAATGTTTCGATAACAAAGTGGCTAAGGTTGTTTTTCCAGAACCTATATTTCCTGCTACTGCAATAATCATATCTCCATTTTTATTAAGAAATTAAAAATACAAAAAAATAGTTGTTAAATCACTTACTTGTAAATTTTGTCGATGATTAAACGATGATTTTTATCAACAGCATAAATTAGCTTATTTTCAATTCGAACCAGTTGGATATTCTGATACTTTTCAGGATCGTAAACCTCCTTTTCCAGGGTAAAAAAGTCATAACGTTCTATTTGAGAACTATTATTCACATACACAATGTACTTTTCTTTTACCTGAAATTGCTCCAATCCGTATATTGGTATCGTTTTAAGGTAAGTTCCATAAATATCAAATACTAGAATTCCATGTTTAGGGTCATTTAGATAGACTTTATTATTGTACTCTACCATAAAGTTAGGTTGAATATTTTTACCTAAAAGGGTTGCTATATTTCCCGAGTTATTAGTTTCTTCCAACAAATGATTAACTCTCGTTAATTTAAATTGTATAAAATTATAATACCAAAAAGCATCGTTGTATGACCTACAAACTAAAGAGGTTTCATCCTGATTAATTGTTGTTAAATCAACTACATCACTTGCTGGAGAAAGCATGTTGTCTAGAATAACAATTTTAGTAAAATCGTTAAAGTAAACAACCACTTTGTAAGGATTGGTTACATCCACATTAGAAATTACTCCCAACACATTATTACTATACGTGTAGTATAATTGTCCTGTATTAATGTACTTTTTAATTTCATTATCTTTTATTTCGTAATAATAACCAAACTGGTCTGTAAGTAATGCTTTCCCATTAAACTCTTGAATGGATTGAGAATAAATAGTTAAGGTGGTCAGTAATAGAAGTATAGAAAAGATATGTTTCATTCAAATATTGTCTGTTAATAAAGATACCCATTTTTGTTGAAATAAATTTACTGAACTTATATCTGATAGAAAATTAAGTTCCTTTTAAGTCTAACTTTATTTCAAGTAATTCCTCTACGTATTTTCGATGATTTGACAAACGTGGAACCTTATGTTGTCCTCCTAACTTGCCATTTTGCTTCATCCATTGATGAAAAACGCCTTTTCTTAAACTATTCACTTCAGGGAGTCCTAAAACCAAATCATGGCTCCTTTTTGCAGCATAATCGGAGTTGATTAATTTCAATTGCTCATCCAATATCCGAGAAAAATGAATGACATCCTTTGGTGGTTTTTCAAATTCAATTAACCATTGGTGTTTACCTGATTGATTATCTTCAAAATAAATTGGAGCAGCTGTATATTCTTTAACCTCTGCTTCTGTTTTAGCACAAGTATACGATAATGCTTTTTCAGCATTCTCAATTACCAACTCTTCACCAAAAGCATTGATAAAACTTTTAACCCTACCTACTACTTTTATTCTAAAAGGATTTAATGAAGTAAACTGTATCGTATCTCCCATTTTATACCTCCATAATCCTGCATTCGTTGAAATAACTAATTCATAAGTCTTACTCAATTCAACACCCTCAATTGTTACTACCTTATCTTTAGCTCCTTGTTCAATAAACTCATAAAAAATTCCATAGTCCAGCATCAACAACATTTCCTCTACTCCACTTTGATCTTGTATCCCAAAAAAACCTTCTGAAGCATTATAGTTTTCATAATAATTCATACTGAATTTTGGTATCAATTTTTTAAATTGCTCTTTATAGGGTGAAAAATTAACCCCTCCATGCATAAATAATTCTAGATTTGGCCATACTTCAAGGATATTATCTATTTTATTTAATTCTAAAATTCTTCTTAATAAAATCAATGTCCATGATGGCACGCCAGAAATATTAGATACATCCTCTTTTGTTGTTGAAATGGCCATCTTTTCAATCTTTTCTTCCCAATCATCCATTACTGCAATAGCCATTTTAGGAACTCTTCTTTGTTCCACCCATACCGGAAAATTTTTCATGATAATAGCTGATAAATCTCCGTAATAAGAACCATTTTTGAATTGATTTAACTGTGTGCTTCCTCCTACAACCAATGTTTTACCTAAAATCAACTTAGAGCTAGGGTGATTATAGTGGTATATCGCCAGCAAATCTTTACCTCCCTTATAATGACAGTCTTCTAAAGACTCTTTACTTACAGGAATAAATTTGCTTTTACCAGTTGTTGTTCCCGAAGATTTTGCAAACCATTTAATATCAGAAGGCCATAAAATATTTTTCTCTCCTTGTTGAATTCTTGATACATCTTTTTTTAAGCTTTCATAATCTTGTAAAGGAACCCTATCCTTATAATCTTGATAGGTTTTAATAGTTCGATAATCGTACTTTTTCCCCCATTCGGTGTTTTTAGCACTATTTATCAATTCTAGAAAAACATCGTTCTGTACCTCTTTAGGATACCTAATAAACAATTCCATTTGATGGATACGCTTTTTAATAATCCAAGAAAAAACAGAATTGATAATTTCCATTAGAGTTGAAAGTTTGAAAGCGTAAAGTTAAATGTAAACTTGTAACTTTATGTACTTTTAAACTTTATCAAATCATTAATTGTGAACTACAAAGGTCAAATAAAAAAAATGCGTACCCAATTAGGAGAAGAGGTTGAATATCAGCTCCCAATTGGAGAAGATTTAGTAAATGTAAATCAGCTTATTGGTCAAGAAATTTCTTTAGTTTATCAGAACCAGATTATTTGTATAAAATGTGGTAGAGAAACAGTTAAATCTTTTAATCAAGGATTCTGTTACCCTTGTTTTAGAGATGCTCCTGAAGCTGCTGAATGGATTATTCATCCTGAATTATCTAAAGCTCATTTAGGAATTGAAGATAGAGACCTAACGTACGAGCAAGAAGTGCAATTAAAACCTCACGTGGTTTATCTCTCCTTAACAAGTGGTATTAAGGTAGGAGTGACCAGAGGAACTCAAATTCCTACTCGTTGGATAGACCAAGGAGCTATAAAAGCCATTAAACTGGCCGAAACCCCTAATCGTTACTTAGCTGGCATGATTGAAGTAAGTTTAAAAGACCATATGGCGGACAAAACCAATTGGAGAAAAATGTTGATGAATGTATATCCTGAAGTTGATTTGATTGATAAAAAACATGAAGCAAAAACATTATTGGATGAAGAGTATCATCAATATATCATAGAGAAAAACGAAATATTAGATTTGAATTTTCCTGTACTTGATTATCCAATAAAAGTAAAAAGTATTGGCTTCGACAAAGTACCTAAATACACTGGAAAATTAGTAGGTATTAAAGGACAATACTTACTTTTTGAGAACGGAATCGTTCTCAACATTCGAAAACATGGAGGGTACGTAATAAATCTAGATTACTAATAAAAAAGGAGCCTCCTAGCTCCTTTTCTATTATTTTAAGTATCTAAAGTCTTGGTTATTTTTAATTTTTTGAAGTGATTCGTAAATTAATCGAATTACATTTTCTACATCTTCTTTGTGTACCATCTCTACAGTTGTATGCATATAACGTAATGGTAAAGAAATCAATGCAGAAGGAACTCCACCAGTAGCATACGCAAAAGCATCTGTATCTGTTCCGGTAGCTCTACTTGCTGCCGCTCGTTGAAAAGGAATTTTCTTTTTATTCGCAGCATCAATAATCAATTTTAACAGATTATTTTGTACAGCCGGACCATACGTTAAAACAGGTCCTTGACCCGCATGATTATCTCCTTGTTCAATTTTTTTAATCATAGGTGTTTGTGTATCGTGACAAACATCTGTAACAATAGCTACGTTGGGTTTTATATTTTGCACCATCATTTCCGCACCTCTCAATCCTACTTCTTCTTGAACGGAATTGGTAATATACAATCCAAATGGTAATTTCACTTTATTTTCTTTTAATAAACGAGCTACCTCAGCAATCATAAAACCACCTATTCTATTATCTAAAGCACGGCCCACATAATAACGATTATTTAACACCATAAACTCATCTTCATAAGTCACAACACATCCTACGTGAATACCTAATTCTTCTACTTCTTCTTTAGTTATGCAACCACAATCTAAAAAGATATTATCCAGTTTAGGAGTCTCTTCTTTTCCATTTTTACGCGTGTGTATTGCTGGCCATCCAAATACCGCTTTTACAATACCTTTGTCTGTATGAATGTTAACTCTTTTTGATGGAGCTATTTGATGATCGGAACCTCCATTTCTTCTCAAATAAATAAAACCTTTATCCGATATATAATGAACAAACCAAGAAATTTCATCAGCATGCGCTTCAATAACCACCTTATATTTCGCTTTAGGATTAATGATAGCTGCTACTGAACCATAATTATCTACGAAATAATCATCTACATAGGGCTTAATGTAATCCAACCACATTTTTTGTCCTTCAGATTCAAACCCAGTAGGTGCTGCATTATTAATATACTTTTCTAAAAATTGTAATGATTTTGGAGTAACTATCGATTTCTTTGCCATATTTTGAGTTTTATTTTAAGAGGCATGAAAGTACTCATTTTTATTAAAAGCAGTACATTTGATTATGATGAATATTCACGAAAAATACGTTTTCCAATGCCTAAAAAAAGCTGAATTAGGATTTGGAAATGTAGCTCCAAATCCAATGGTAGGATGCCTTATCGTTCATAAAAATAAGATTGTCGGACAAGGTTACCACGAAAAATACGGAGAAAACCATGCTGAAGTGAATGCTATTAATAGTGTAAAAAACAAAGAATTACTAAAAGAAAGTACATTATATGTTAACCTAGAACCTTGCGCTCATCATGGAAAAACCCCTCCTTGCGCTGATTTAATTATCAAACATCAAATTCCTAAAGTAGTGATTGGTTGTGTAGATACCTTTTCTGAGGTTTCTGGCAAAGGCATAGAAAAAATGAAAAATGCAGGAATTGAAGTAATTGTTGGTGTATTAGAAAAAGAAGCAAAGGAGTTAAATAAACGATTTTTTACATTTCACAATAAAAAAAGACCCTACATTATACTAAAATGGGCTGAGACAACAGATGGTTTTATCGATGTTGACCGATCGAATCAAAACAATACTCTACAAGATAATTGGATTACTTCTCCTACTTCAAAAAAGCTCGTTCATCAATGGCGAAGTGAAGAACAAGCGATAATGGTAGGGACCAATACTGCCCTTAATGATAATTCTCAACTCAATGTTAGAGAAGTGGAAGGGAAAAATCCTTTAAGAGTGGTATTAGATTTAAAGCTAAGACTACCTCATCATTTACATATTTTTGATCAATCAACTCCTACGTTAATTATTAATCAGATAAAAAATAACAAACAAAACAACCTTGAGTTTATAAAAATTGATACTCAACAAGACCTAATCAACCAATTGTTAAAAGAATTATACAATAGAAATATACAATCCATAATTATTGAAGGAGGTGCTCAATTGTTAAATACCTTTATTGAAAGCAGCGTATGGGATGAAGCTCGTGTTTTTACCGGAAATAAAAAATTTAAAAAAGGATTAAAAGCCCCATCTATTAAGATAACCCCTCTTAATAAATTGCAATTTGATGCTGACACATTAACCACTTATATTAATGCTTGATATTCTATTTACTGTTTTAGCGTTTAATGCACTCATCATTATCATAAAACTATTCCATAAGTTTGGAATTAACAATCTACAAGGTTTAATCGTTAATTACTTTGTGGCTGGAATGTGCAGTTTATGGTTTTTTAGGCAACCATTTTCTATTATTGACATCTTACATGCTGATTGGATTTTCCATGCTTTAGCTATTGGCTCATTATTTATTACTTCTTTTAATTTTTATGCGCAAGGAACTCAAACTGTAGGAATTGCTATTACCACAATGGCTAATAAATTATCACTACTAATTCCTGTAGGAATTGCATTAATAATTTACCCTGAAGAAGCTATTGGATATATGAAAATATTAGGTTTTATTTTAGCACTAATAGGCATATACTTATCTACCACTAAAAAGAAAAAACTGGGTTTTGACAAAAAATACATCTGGTTGGTACTTCTTATCTTTTTAGGACAAGGATTAGCAGACACTATACTTAATAATGCTCAAAAAACGGTAGTCAACGATAATGACAAAGGATTGTTCTTTATGACGTTATTATTTGTAGCTGGTTCTGGTGGGCTTAGTATATTACTAGCCCAGTCATTAAAACAAACCCCACAAATTAAATTAAAAAATGTAGTTGGAGGATTTGCTTTAGGTATTCCTAATTTTATAGCGTTAATGTCTATTTTTAATGCGTTAGAAAATTCTGGCTTCGCAGCATCTCAGGTATTTCCTATGATGAGTATGGGTGTAATTGTCCTTTCAGCGTTAATTGGACGAGTAGTTTTTAAAGAAAAGCTAACACTATTCAACTGGATTGGATTAGGGTTTGCTGTATTGTCCATATATATCATCACATTTTTTTAATGATTGATTTATATCAAACCATAAGAACAAGTTCAGAAGGAATTTATAAAGAAAAAGGAAGTAAGTTTATTGCAATAGCTTTCCCCGTCTTTTCTGAAGAAATCTTTAAAGAAAGACTAGTTAAAGTAAAAAAAGAACACCCCAATGCTCGTCATTACTGTTATGCCTTTCGACTTGGTACAAGAATAAAAAACTATCGATTTAACGATGACGGAGAACCAAGCAATACTGCAGGAAAACCTATCTTTGGACAAATAGAATCTTTTGATTTAACCAACGTTGCAATTATTGTAATACGCTATTTTGGTGGAACAAAATTAGGAGTGAGTGGCTTAATTAGCGCCTATAAAGAAGCCGCAAAGAGTGCTTTAAATAACGCCTACATTATCAAAAAAACCGTTGACAATATCTACGAAATCCAATTTGGTTATGAAATAATGAGTGATGTAATGAATTTTATCAAACAACAAGAGTTATTGATTATTAAACAAACTCTGGAAGATACAGGAGTTATTCAATTTCAAATTAGACAAACCGAAGCAGAAAAAATTGTTGAACAATTCAAAAAAATAGAAAATCTAAAAATTAAGTTTTTAAAAACGGTTTAAACAGGTTTATTGTCTATTTAATACAAAATTCTCCTCATGTGTTAACGTTTTACCCTCTCCTAATGGCAATGTAATTTCTTTAGTTGTTGATTGGTACCCTTCTGCTGATACCACAAGAGAGTACTTCTGACCTCCAGTAAGCGTAATAAAATAATCTCCATCATCATTAGAAGAAGTTTTTGCCACATCTTTTCCGTTTTCATTTTTAAATACAATATCTGCAATTACTTTTTCTTCTCCACTAGATATAGTACCTTTTAAAATAGTTAAATTGGTATTCACCCCTTCGCTTAAAACAGGATAATTAGACATGTCAATTTTATATATATCTCTTTCTCCAAACCCCTCATTTTTTACAGCTGAATAATAAGCTGTTTTACCATCAACACTTAGTGTAAAATGCACATCATCATCTACCGAATTAATTGGATAACCTAAATTTTCGGGTTTAGACCACGTACTATCTTCTTGTAATTTAGACATGAATATGTCATGTCCTCCCATTGATAGATGTCCTTTTGAGCTAAAAAACAATGTTTTTCCATCTGAATGAATAAATACAGAAATTTCATCATAAGGAGTATTAATCGTTGGTCCTAAATTTTTAGGTTCTCCCCAAGCATTTTTTGATATTTTTTCCACCACATAAATATCTCCATTTCCTTGAGCTCCGTTTTTCTCTCCTATCCTCTCACTAACAAAATACATTTTATTTCCATCTGCTGATAAACATGCTGAACTTTCAAAGTAAGAAGAGTTAATAGGCTTATCTAATGGCTTTGGTGCCCCCCATGTTCCTGATGATTTTCTTTTTTTAGACTCGAAAATATCTCCAATGTATGCCACTCCATCATTACGATAGATATAAATTTTTTGACCATCAGGAGAGATACTTAAACTAGCATCATGCCCCTCTGTATTTAATTTTCCTGGTATTGGGTATGCCTTTCCCCAAGTATTATTGACCGAATCCCAGTCTGAAATATAAATATCTTCAAAGTATTTAAAATCCCCTTCTTTATCCACCTCTCCTCCTTTTGTATCTGCTCTTCTAGAAGTAAAAATCATTGTCTTTCCATCAGCTGAAATAGAAGGAGAATAGTCCCCTCCTCTAGAGTTAATGTTCTCTCCCATATTAACAACTTTAACGTTTACTGGTGTTTCCTTCATTTTCAGAGCATAATGGACTTGAGCAATCATTTTATCCACATCATGTAGTTTTAAATATTTCTTTTTTGCCGTGGATTTAAATTTTTCAAATGAAGCCAATGCTTTTTCCAATTGATCTGCTTTATGATAAGCCAATCCTAAATTAAAATGCATCTCAGGTACTACATTTTCATTTATCCTTCTCGCATTTTGATAATACTCCACCGATAAATCGTATTGTTTAAGGGCATAATAACACTCTCCTATTCTAAAGTTAACCATTCCGTCATTCGTAAAATCTTTCAGCAACTCCCTATATTTATTAAGTGCTACACGCACATTCCTTTCTCCCAAAAAAGCATGCCTTGCTTCTTGCATTTTAAATTTATAACCTATCGCGCCTGTTTTCTTCCCTCCATCAGTATCTTGTGAGGAAACTGAAAAATTGAATACGAGTGATAGGATAACTAGTAGTAATACGTTTTTTTTCATTACAATAAATCTTTAAAGTTTTAATAACATTAACAGCAATTGTGCCAATAACCATAATAACTACGAAAGTTATCACAACAAACAAATGTAGTGAATAAGATTAGTTTTTAAAAAAAAGTTAAAAATGAAACTATCAACAGTTTGTTAAGAAAGTTCGTTAGCAAAAGTTTCTTCTTCTAGATATTGAAGAAATAATTGAATTGCTGTCAACTTATTTTTGTCTAGAACATAGGATATATCGTTCTTCAAGTAAGACTGAAGATCTCTTTTTGAAATTTTTAACCCTTCGTAATGCTCAACAAGAGTGTTGATATTATTTACTCCTACTTCAAGAGCTTTATTAAATTCGAGCACAAACGCTGCTGGAATTTTTTTATTAGAAACCCAACAAGCAAAAACAAAAGGCAAGCCTGTGAAATCAAACCATTCTTCAGCCAAGTCATATTTATAAAGGTATTCTTTCTCTAAATTAAACGTTCTATCTCCAATTATTACACCTGCCACCTTATCTTTAATTTTGCTTTCAAACCCTTTTTCTGCGGGAGTCCATTTAGGGGATATCTTCCAATATTTCTTGGCTAACAATTGAACCAAATCAACAGATGTTTTAGATTGATAATCCAATTGTATTTCCTCAATTTCTTCCAATGGAAAATCACTTAACAACAAAACAGAGTTAACTTTCCCTTGTGCACCTATGCAATAATCAGAAATAATATGATATTCTTTTAATTGAGGTAAAATAGCTACAGGAACCAAGCCTATATCAACTGTATTTGTTAATAGCTTGTTTGCACAATCTGAAGGAATATCTAACCCTAACTCCATTTCATCAATAATATTAGCATAATGCTTTAAGCCATAAATAAAAGGCAAAGTATTTAAATAAGAAACTGCTGATACTTTAAGCTTTTTCACTATCTCCTTCTAATTTGTTAGCATAAGGGTTACTTGATAAATTGACTATCTGATGTGTAGCAATGGTAGCTGCAACAACGGAAACAATAGCTACAAATCCGGCTATAGTAGTTCCACAAATAGGGATTAACATCGCCAAAGCAAACACACTACCATTTCCAATTACTATACCTTTATTTTTTCTCATAAACTGAATACTTTCCGAAATGGTTAATCTTCTTCTTTCATTGGTATAATCAATAAAAGCAAAACCATAGAAATAAGCGGATATGAAAAATAAAACAACCGTAGCAAACTGACCAATTACAGGAATAAACCCAATAATAAAAAATAGGATTAAAAAACCAAATTCTATCAACATATTTCTTAATGCAATAAAAATTCCTCTCACAATATCTCTCATCAATTGATCTCCA
Organism: Vicingus serpentipes; assembly: GCA_024103385.1. Taxonomy (GTDB): domain Bacteria; phylum Bacteroidota; class Bacteroidia; order Flavobacteriales_E; family Vicingaceae. Next base: position 25,221 of record JAGFIT010000024.1, on the reverse strand, counting down.
TTAAAAGGATAATTATTCCCTGTCAATATTTCTTCTGTTTTCTCCGATAAAATAGCAAACACAGGAGACAAAACAATAATCACAATATACCCCCCAAAAGTGGCGAAAACAATAAAAAAGATAAACTTAAAAAGCACCCACAAAACACCACTCATTAAACTCTTTAAGTAAACCGCTCCCCAAAATGCTGCTGTATCTAAATTGGCAAGATTGGATAAATATTGTTCAACATAATTTGCAACAGACCCTATTCCGTATATACCTCCTATAAATAGGATTAGGTTTAACAAAACTGGAAATAAAAAATACCACCACAATCCTTTAGAAAAAATTAATTCAATAGCCTTTCCATATGTTTTTAAACCTATTCCAACCCCTTTAAAAATACTCATAGATAATAATTTCTTACCGTCTTCAAATATACGCAATAATCATCCTTTTATTCTTTCTAAAAGCTTTACCTTTGTCTTTTTACAAATTTTAAGAAAATGGAGTTAACAGCATTAACAGCTATATCACCAATTGATGGAAGGTACAGAAAAGTAACCTCAACATTAGGAGCATATTTTTCTGAAGCAGCTCTTATTCAGTATAGGGTTAGAGTAGAAATTGAATATTTTATTGCCTTGTGTGATTTACCTCTTCCTCAATTGCAAGATTTTGATAAAATACTATACGACTCTATTCGAAATATCTATAAAAATTTTACCGAAGAAGATGCTCTAGCGATAAAAGAAATTGAAAAAACCACCAATCATGATGTGAAGGCAGTAGAATATTTTATAAAAGATAAGTTTACCGCTCTGGGAATTAACGAGCAAAAAGAATTTATTCATTTTGGATTAACTTCTCAAGATATTAATAATACTTCTGTTCCTTTATCAATTAAAGAAGCATTACATGACGTTTTTTACCCTCTTTTAAGTGATGCTTTACATATCCTAAAAGAAAAAGCAAATGAATGGAAAGGTATTTCCATGCTAGCAAAAACACACGGTCAACCAGCCTCTCCAACTAAATTAGGTAAAGAATTTTATGTGTTCGTTGAACGAATTGAAAAACAATTAGAACAAGTAAAAGCGATTCCTTTTTCTGCAAAATTTGGTGGTGCTACAGGTAATTTAAATGCTCATCATGTAGCCTACCCCGAAACAAATTGGATAGATTTTTCCAATAATTATATAAATAATGTTTTAGGTTTAGATAGATCACAAACAACCACTCAAATTGAACACTACGATAACTTGGCGGCACTGTTTGATGGCTTGAAAAGGATTAATACTATTTTGATTGATTTAAACAGAGATATATGGACCTATGTTTCTATGGATTATTTTAAGCAAAAAATTAAGGAAGGTGAAATAGGCTCATCAGCAATGCCCCATAAAGTTAATCCAATTGATTTTGAGAATTCTGAAGGTAATTTAGGTATAGCTAATGCTATCTTTGAACATCTTTCTGCCAAACTACCTATTTCCCGTTTACAAAGGGACTTAACTGATTCTACTGTTCTAAGAAATATAGGAGTTCCTATTTCTCATACCGTTTTAGCATTAGTTTCTTTAATCAAAGGACTAAATAAATTAATTATTAACGAAGAAAAGATCGCAGCCGATTTAGAAAATAACTGGGCTGTTGTAGCAGAAGCTATTCAAACCATTTTAAGAAGAGAAGGATACCCCAAGCCTTACGAAGCATTAAAAGAATTAACACGTACTAATGAAAAAATCACAGCTACTTCTATTTCCTCTTTTATAGATAGTTTAAATGTGAATGATGACATTAAAACTGAGTTAAAAAAAATTACTCCATTCAATTTTACGGGAGTTGAACTTTTCTAAAAATGAAAGTTAGTGGTTTTACCATTATTAGAAATGCCATTAAATTTGATTACCCTGTAGTTGAAGCTATTACTTCTATTTTACCTATTTGTGATGAATTTGTAGTTGCTGTAGGTAATTCAGATGATGGTACATTAAACCTCATCAAAAACATCAATTCTCCAAAAATAAAAATCGTTGAAACCATTTGGGATGATACTTTAAGAGAAGGTGGCAAAGTATTAGCAGATGAAACCAATAAAGCAATGGATGCCATTAGTGAAGATACCAATTGGTGCTTTTACATTCAAAGTGATGAAGTTGTTCATGAAAAGTATTTACCTAATATAAAAGCCGCAATGGAGGAAAACCTTTCTAATTCAAATGTAGAAGGTTTACTTTTTAACTACACTCATTTTTATGGTTCTTACGATTTTATTGGTGTTTCTAGAAGTTGGTATAAAAAAGAGATTAGAATTGTTAGAAATAATAAATCTATTCGATCATATAAAGATGCACAAGGGTTTAGAAAAAACGGAGAAAAACTAAATGTAAAACCTATTAATGCTTTTATTTATCACTATGGATGGGTAAAACACCCCAAAGAACAACAGGCTAAACATGAAAGTTTTAATAGAATGTGGCACGATGATAATTGGGTAGCACAAAATGTAAAAAAAGTAGATGAATTTGATTATTCATTTATTGATATTCTAGAAAAATTTGACGGAACTCACCCAAAAGTTATGCAAAACAGAATCAATAATATCAATTGGGAATTCTCTTTTGATCCAACAAAAAATAAACTCTCCCTAAAATCAAAAATACTCCACTTCATTGAAAAAAAATTAAATTACCAATTTGGAGAATACAAAAACTACCGCATAATTAAATAAGTGCTTACCCCAAAATCACTACATTTGTGAATGTATGAATAGTCTAAAAAAAATATTAAAGTATGCTTTAAACTACAAAAGCTATGCAGGACTAAATATTCTGTTTAATATTTTGCAAGTAATAGCCGAATTATTGGCCATGCTACTTTTTATTCCTTTTTTAAATCTATTATTTAACCAAGAAACTCAAATCGTAAGCCAAAAACCTTCATTTAGTTTCACAAAGGAATATTTCTCAGATTATTACAATTTTACCCTTAACCAACTGATTACCGATGACAATAAAGTAAAAGCTTTGTTTTACGTCTGTATATTAGTAGGTATTTTATTCCTCCTAAGTAATTTATTTCGCTACTTAGCCATGTTTTTTATTGCTGTTTTAAGAACAGGAATTGTTAAAGATCTAAGAGCCAAAATTTATAATAAAATGATAGACTTACCGCTGTCATTTTATTCTGAAACAAAAAAAGGAGACATGATTTCTAGAATAACGTCAGATGTACAGGAAATAGAGTTTTCTATCCTCCAATCATTAGAAATGATTTTTAGAGAGCCTATTAATGTTATTCTATCGTTATCTCTTCTCATTGCTATCAGCCCCGAACTAACATTGGTTACCTTATTTTTATTGCCCTTAACTGCTTTTTTAGTAAGTCGATTAGGAAAAAGTTTAAAAAGGACTTCAACCAAAGCTCAAAATCAAATTGGGGTATTACTTTCTAATATAGAAGAAAGTTTAGGTGGTTTAAAAATTATTAAGGCTTTTACAGCAGAAAAGGCAGTAAAAGAAAAATTTAACGAACAAAACACCCGTTTTCAAACCCTTAATTTAAGAGTTACCCGTAAAAAAGATTTAGCTTCCCCCATTAGTGAGATTGTAGGTTCTACTGTGATGGTAGGGATTGCTTATTTTGGGGGTGCATTGGTATTAAACTCAACATCTATTTTGGGAGAAAATTCTGGATTAAATGGAGGCGAATTTATTACTTATATCATCATCTTTGCAAGGCTATTAAACCCTATCAAAGCTTTTTCAAAGGCCTATGCCAGTGTTCAAAAAGGAGCTGCATCTGCAGATAGAATTGATGCAATCATTTCTGCAGAAAATGATATTAAAGACCCTCTTTCTCCAAAAATAATTACTGAATTTAGTAGTGCCATTGAATACAAAGATGTTACCTTCTCTTACAATAATGACCCTGTGTTGGAAAATATCAACATCAAAATTGAAAAAGGAAAATCCATTGCTTTAGTTGGTGAATCAGGAGGAGGAAAATCTACTTTCGCAGATTTACTTCCTCGGTTTTATGACCTTACTGCCGGTAAAATTGAAATTGACGGAATTAATATTAAAGAATTATCGCTGAAAAACCTGCGTAGTTTGATGGGAATTGTAACTCAAGAATCCATTTTGTTTAATGACTCCGTTTTTAACAATATTGCTTTTGGATTGGATAACATTACACAAGAACAGGTAGAAGAGGCTGCAAAAATTGCCAATGCGCATGACTTTATTGTTGAATTAGAAAATGGATATGAAACCAATATTGGAGACCGAGGAGGTAAATTATCTGGAGGACAACGACAACGAATAAGTATTGCTAGAGCAGTTCTAAAAAATCCTCCTATTTTAATTTTAGATGAAGCTACTTCTGCATTGGATACTGAATCTGAAAAATTAGTACAAGATGCACTATTTAAATTAATGAAAAATAGAACATCCATTGTAATAGCTCACCGTCTCTCTACCATACAACATTCTGATGAAATTATTGTCATACAAAAAGGAAAAATAGTAGAAAGAGGTACACATCAGGAACTAATAGAAAATATGGGCGTTTATAAAAAATTGTCCGACTTACAGTCGTTTTCATGATAAACTAAAACATTTTTCTTACCTTTCAGTCTTACAAAAACAAAAACTATGAAAAAATTATTCTTGTTATTTAGTGTTTTTACTATTGTTTTTTTTACCCTATCTTGTGGAAACGAACCCACTGAAGAAGAAATTATTGAAGATGTACTCACCCCTTTTACTGATGATGCCAACGCAGAAGTTACTGCTGCTGATACTAGCTCAACAGGAGTTTATCAAGAGGAAGTAGATGAAACAAAAGAAACCTCTTTACAAGATGCTTTAAAAGGAAATAAAGAAGAAATTGTAGAGGAAGGCGGTTTGTCTTTTTGTGATTGTGTAAAACAACAAAAAGAATTAACTGATTTAATGATGGAAACAGAAGATGATGCTGTACTTGAAAAAGCAATGGCTGACTTAGAAGCGCTAAAAACAGGAGACTGCAAAATTCTATTTTCTGTTCAACAAAACACCATAGAAGAGAAACAGGCTCATGAAAGGAAAGTGAAACGATGTTTAAAAAAATAGTGTAAATTTGAACACTCATTATAAAGTGTAACTTTTACCTTAAATTACAGTATAAACGACCTATGAAAACTTTTATCAATTTTATTGTTCTATTAATCGTAACAGCTATTTCGTTTAGTTCATGTAAAAAAAATGAAAAAGAAGGTTGTACAGATCCAACGGCAAATAACTATAGTGTTTTAGCCGAAAAAGATGATGGAACATGTGAATATACTGACTCTACTTTTACAATTTGGAATAATGGTTCTGCTGGTTTTTGGGGAAACGAACTAACTGGTTCTTTTGAAGTTAGAAGTTGTTTTACAGATACGACTACTATTTTCTTAAACCCTGATTCTACTTTTATTGCTGCTGATACCACATACATTGCTGCTGACACTACTGTAACCCCTCCTATTCTTGCTGATACGATTATCACTCCTGCTGACACTATCATTAAAGGAGATACCTATTTATTGGTAAACAGTGATACTCTAGGAAATTATGAATTAATTATTCGATTGCTAAATAAAAGAAATGCTGCCGATTTTGTTAATGGTTACCTAATATTTGATGCAAAAATGCACCCTAATGCTGTGCTTAACAACTTCGGAAGTTTTGGGGTTTTTATTCACGGAAAACACCTTAATAATGGTGGAAAAAACTGTTCAACTTTCTTACAAAGTGATCCTATAAATATTTTTACTAACACACTAGATACTACATCATTTACTGAAATAGCTATCCCTCTTGCTGATTTCACCAATAGGCATATGCAAAATATCGATTTAGTGTTTGGTGTAAAAGGAACTAACGCAACACCTAACACCCCTCTTGTTATAATTAATAACATAAGGTGGGTTTCCCAAAAAGTAGAAGAATAAGTTTATTTCAACTTTTTCTCTTCATTTAATGCTTGACTGATAGGAACTTTTTTCCCATCAATATAAGCCACCACAAAAGCATCTGTATACCCTTTTTTAGAAATAGTAATCTTAGCTTCTTTAGCTTCCTCGTATTTTTTAAAATTTCCTGCTGTATACCTGTAATAAGATTGATCAATCTTTTCAGAAGAAATAGGGAAAATTCCATCAAAATGATCTTGTGGTAACTGACTTTTAAAAAACCCTATTTGTACTCTATAAACTAACCCTTTAGGCATTTCAAAATTAACAGGAACAGGAACACTATCATTGTAAAATTTTTCTTTTTCTGTTGTGAAAAAATCTTTATTGACTACCGATAACATTTGTGCGTTTAAATCATTTTTCACCTTAATTAACTTATCCTCACTATTCTTCATTTTATAAATCAAGTCTTTTTCTTCTTTTTTTAATTGAGAAATCGCATTGTTTATTTTCTCTAAATCCACCCCTGAACTCTTTTTAGCTGCAGCTTCGAGTAATAATATTTCATCTTCAATTTCAATCAGTCTCTTTCCATACATTTCTTTTATGGTCATAAAAGAAAACTCATCCGATTCTAAACGTGTAACATCTCTCTTTTCTTTAGGCTCATCAATTTCATCCTTCTCTTGCTGTTGCTCTTGTTTCCAATCAAAAAACAAAGAGGCTTTATAAGCATCTGTTAATGCATTCCCTGCTGCATACATCGAATTTCCGACCAATTCATGTAATCTATTTTGATCCATTTCTTTAGCTATTTGTTTAAAATAACTCCCTGATTGTTCTTGGTATTTTTTTGCGATTAACATTACTGATTTTGCATATATACTACTATCATGTGCTACTAAAAGAGCACTGTCCGCATACTCCATAGCAACCTGAGTATATACAAGTCCCGTATCACTATTGGCCTTTATTAATTTCGTTGAACTCTCAAAAAAGTTTTGTCTAGAATAGTAGTAAGCTTCCTTACTATATTGTGCTGATAGAATTGCGTAGGCTTGTGCTTTATTCTCATAATCATTCACATCTATTGTTTGCCCACTTGCATCTTGGCAAAAACAAAACAATGTAAAAGTTATTATGACAACTATTTTTCTATAATATAGCATAAACCCAAAAATACAAACAAAGTTAGAAGATAACACAAATAATCACATAATACCTTTTAAATTTGGATTATTACTAATAATAAGCGAAATTTGTTAGTTAACAATACTTTTAACATGAACTTTAAAAAGTTTTTCATACTGATTTTCGTCCTTTCGTTGGGTTATACTTTTTCATTTGCTCAAAAGAAAGATTCTTCTCCTAAAGTAAAAAAGGAAAAGAAAGAAAAAACACCTAAAGAAAAGAAGGTTAAAGAACCCAAAGAAAAAAAGACAAAAACTCCTAAAGAGTCTTCCTCTAATGGTTCAGAAGAAGGAGGAGACAAAAATTTTGGACCAGTATTTGACGGTGCTTCGGTTAGCGTTTCTGCTGGTATGAATGTTTACTTTGGAGATATTGCAGCTTATAATCTTTTCCCAAGACCAAGTCAATTCAGTGAACACATAACAAGTGCTTTTAAGTTTTCTATTGCAAGAGATATTAAATGGGGACTTGGAGGAAAATTAAATTACCAAAGAGGTAGTTTAATAGGAACTCGACAAACAGGAAAAAATTCTTCTGTAAAATCCTTTGAAAATCATTTTTATGATATTTCCTTACAAGCAAGATACCTCTTAAATGATGCTTTATTTAAGAAGAATGAATACAATCGATTCAAACTATATACTCATCTTGGTTTTGGATCTATGTGGTACAGAACTCAATTGTATGATACAGAAACATTGGGAACTAAAGATTATGAAGGATATATAGAAGTAGAAAGTACTCAAGGTTTATCTCAAAAGACACTAAGTGATAAAACCAACAAAGCACAAACATGGACAATTCCTTACGGATTAACATTGGTGTTCAAGTACAATTACAAAATGGATTTGCACTTAGATTTTACTCAAACAACTACTTTTACAGATCGTTTAGATGCTTTTGACAGAAGTTGGACAGCTAAAGATAAATACGATTACATAGGTATTGGAGTTACATACAATTTTAATAGAACGAAGGATGATGCTCCTAAAAAACGGCCAAAAGAAGAAGATAATGTGGAAGACGAAACTACTACCAATACTGAAAAAAGCGAAGGCATTAAAAATAAAATTTTTGGTAAGAAAAAGAAGCATAAAGGAGATGATGACGAGTTACTCAACATTAGATTAAAGTTGTTTGAAACACAACTTAAATTGTTTGAAATGCAGTACCTGCTAGGACAATAAGCTTTTAGAATCCAAAATTAATTCCTCCAGAAATTGTAGTCTGATTTCCTTGATAGAAATTGGGAGTATACCAAGGACGACTCCCTTTTACATCACTCACTCTTAATTTAGCATAAACATATCCTCCATTAATTATTTCATACCGTACAGCTCCTTCTATTGTTTGATTTTTCCAAGCTACAGTTTTCATAAAAGGCAATCCCTTTACATTTCCTTCCCCATTAACTAATTGATAAATATGATCAGGGCCTTTCAGCACATTCGTATAAGAAAGCGCTAATTTTAAACCTCTTAAGACCTTAAGCCCTCCTTCTAAATATATTTCCTGTGCATTTTCTCCCAAATAATGACCTAAATTATATTGATTAGATGCATAAGTCGTAGATTCTATTTGATGACGATAAGTCCAGGGATTTGTTCTAGTGTACTCTGCTATTAAATAAGTATTTTGAAGTAAAAGGTTATTTAACTTAAACCCCACCTTAGCACTGTAAATATTAGAACTATTTTTCTTATCCATGATGTTACCTATACTTATCTCATCTACATAAATAGAAGTGTACAAGTGTAAATGTTTAATCTGTCTGGAACTAATATTCATGAACATTTGAGTATTTTGCCCCAACGCATTACTTCCTGCAGCATTGTAGGTATGATCAATAGATTTATAAAACATAAAAGGAATTAAATAATAGGGTTTTATTCCATCATCAGAATACACGATTGAATTCCCCAAAGAAAAATGCAGCTTACTAAAAGGTTTGAAAGTAATTATATTAGCAGCCATATTTTTATTCATAAACAACTTTCTCTCTTGGTTGTTGACTGAATAAATACGAGCAGTGTCTAATATTTCAGACACCAACCAAGAATGAGTATAGTTTAATTCCACCCATTTCGTTGGTTTCATATTGAAATCAATATACCCAATAGAAGGCGCTTTGTTTGATCTTATATTTGCTCCATGATAATTATCTCCCCAAGTATAATTATCTTTTACCACACCTAACCTACCCCACTTCCAAGAGTAATGAATAGCTCCTCTCATTTCGCTATAGTCACTTCTCCCTCCTGTTTGTCCTTGATTGATTTTAAAATTTGCCCCTTGTTCAGGCGTAAGGTGTCCTTTTCCCATTAATATATCCGAAACACCATTATCTCTTAAACTGGCAGAAAACCCAAAATGCTTTCCTACATAACCATAAAACTCACCTCCATTCCAATAATGAGAATAATCACCTGTACTGTTAGTAGCATACTCATACCCCAGTATTGGATTAACTGTAAGTGTGAAAAGACTGTCTTTATAAAAGAATAAGTCTTTTCGTTTTTTAAAGTCACCTTTATTTTTTAATTCTTTATTAAAATCTTGAAAGTAAAAAGCCAACTCCTTTCTTTGTCGTTTATTCAATTCATCCTGAAATACCTCTACCTCTTGTAGTTTTTGAGCAATAAAAACTCTTGTATATGGTTTAACTGACGAGTTTAATTCAATATATTTCATCTGAGCCATTTCATCTAAAAATTCATATACACTTGATGTAATTGGCTCTAATACTACTTGAGAACGCAAAGTTGTACACAAAAAAAGACTGACTAATATTATACTAATTTTTCTCATTTATTTATTGAGTTTAATTACTTCTGGCATTTTTAATTAAAATATTAATTGAAGCGTTAAAGAAGTACTTTAAATCTGTTAACCAAGGATTGAGCTCGTAAGCATTAAGATATTTTATTTCTGACTCCATTATTTCATTTAAACTTTTGGGTAAATCAGCATAAAAAGGAGGTATCAATCCTGGTTTTACCATTTTTCTTTTTTCCTTCAATTCATCAGTATATAAGCTCAAATACTGTTGACTTAAAGGCCTTACACCAATTAATTTTAGTTGTCCTTTTAGCAAATTAATTAACATTGGCAGCTCGTCAATCCACAATCTTCGTAATACTTTTCCCCAAGTTGTTACTCTAAAATCATTTTTAAATTTTCCACCTTTTTCCAGCTTATTTATTTTATAAAGGTATTCCTGCAGATATTCCGCATAAGGATGCATTGTTCTGATCTTATACACAGTTATTATATTCCCATTTTTGCCTACTCTATCCATTTTAAACAAAATACTAAATCGAGGCTCTTTTACGCAATCAACCTCCTTGACCTTTTTTGCAACAAAATAATTGACATTGTCTATTTCTTTCTCATTAATTATTTCGAAGCCACAATACACCAACCTTCCTAGTGCTTCTGCTCTGGATAATACTTGATTTCTACCTGCCGTTACAAAAAAGTAAAACCACTTCGTTATCCATAACTTAGAAAAAACCCGTTTAAATAAAAAATCGAAGAAATAATAAATTTGGGCAATCCCTATCGGGTATTTTTTATAGAGCCTTTTTCTTCTTTCTATCTGTGTTTCTACACAGCCTATAAAAATCCCTTCATCGTTCAGCTTATTATTGATTGACTTAAAAAACTCATTCATTTTTTTAATGTCATTAACCTTATTCAAATTAACAATACCCGTTTTCTTCCCTGAAATTTTTATGATATTAAATAAGGTAGTCGTTTTAACTACCTCTAAATTATTTTCTTCTATCTTAAGGAATTGCGAGATATAATCATACACCTTCGCTCCTTGTTCTTCTATGATAATCTCTTTATTCATTTCTTTTTATTGGCTATAAAATAATTCACCCACAACTTTGTCACATCATCACATTCCTCCAGCATTTTTTCTCTACGCTTTTTAAATGTTGCTGATAAATTCGAATCTCCTAGCAATTCATCTACCTTTTCTAATAACTTCGTTGAATTCTGGGTAGGTATCCCATAAGTCAATTGATATTTGTGTTCCAATTCTTCTAAATAACCCAATTTTCCTACAAAATCATTAAATCGTATAGATGGAGTTCCTAAAACAGCTGCTTCGGCTGCCATGGTTTGACTATCCCCTATATAGATTTGAGCGTAATAAATTGCGTGATGGATGTTTTTAGGGTTGATTTTTATACGGTACCGTTCTAATTGCGTTTCTAATTTTCGCTCTGAACTGATATAAACTCGACCAAACGGACTTAACTTCTCGATTAACTGCATTGCTACATCATTTGTAATGCCTTTTTTACCCTCATCATGATGAGCGGTAAGTTCTGCAAATCGTAAAATAAAATAAGCTTCTCCTTCACTAATTAAGTCTTTAATCTTTTCTTTGTCTGGAGTAAAATAATTGGGATGTAAATAAGCCAATTCATGATATCCCTTGTATCCTACTTTCTTTGAATTATAAGGAGATATATCACAACAGTTGGGCGAAAAAACTGCTGAAGCATATTTAAACCCCAACTTTGCTAAAAAAGGGACTTCCTTTGCATCATCTTCATTTAAAATTACCGAAGGAATTCCTAACCATTTTCCTACATGAGTAATTACGATATCTGTACCTATCATCATCTTAGGCTGATACTTCAGCGCCAGCTTAAAAAGTACAAACTCTCTTTTAATAACAGTAGCTATTAAAGATAATTTCCCTGTCCCTTTTTTGGGGTTTAAATAAATAATTTCATAGGATAAATCTTTCAGTAAATCAAACAACACATCTTTTCCTCTGGCCACCAAAACAACCTTATATCCTTTTTCCGAAAGCTGTTGAATAACCACCGAAACATTATGATAATGAGCTGGGTGCCCTAAATAAAATAGAAATGTTTCTGATGCCTGTTTCATTCTCGAACAATAGTACAAAAATTAAGCAATAGAGCCCGAAAACAGTGAAAAAGTAATTAACCAATGTTATTTAAAAACTTTTTGATAGCGTAAGCTTAGCATTACTCCACTTTACCACTCTTAACCCCTTTTTATGAAAGGCTTTTCCCTGCTCTTTTGATGGAGCTTTATGGTAGCTTTCTTGATATGGAGATGATAGCATTTTTACTTCATGCTTAGCATATTTATTCAGTGTATCTACCAATCCTTCGGCCATTATTTTTTTTGTATAATATGCAATACTATACTGTGTGGCTTTATGTGGCATAGGTATTTCCTTTTGCCATACTATCTCGCCTGCATCTAATTTATCTATCATGGTATGAATTGTAGTCCCCACCTCCTTATCTCCCTCAAATAACATCCACCAACTACCAAACACACCCCTATGCCTTGGCAACAATGTACCGTGTGCATTTAAACAAGCTACGTTAGGTAGCTCCAGTAAATCTTTTTCAAACAATTGAGGTGGAGAAATAGACAAAATAATATCGATATTCAGCTTTTTCAATTCATCTAAATATTCTTTTGAATTAATATCCTGTATAGTCAACTCTTGTATCGCATTTTTTTGATATACCGCTTGTACAAAAAAAGGATTATACACTCCTATTTTTGATAATAGTTTGTACCAGACTTTACAATAAATAAAAAAGCACGTAGTAATAAACAGCTCCCAATAAGTATATATTTGAGTACGTTCCAACAACCAATCTTTCATCGTTTTATTTTTACGATAAGGCTGCAAGCGAGTAGCTCCTACAATTTGAAAATTTTCATTTTGATGCTCTACCAAATACCGTATTACTTTTGGAATGTAAAAGGGCTCTTCTTGTGATATAATAAAAACGTTTAACTTCTTCACGATTTTACAAAGATGGCTTTTTTTATAACGTTTTTAGTGCGTTGTACTAACAATTCTTTCCACCATTCAATGGTGTTGTTTGTCCACCGCTGAGGATGAATATTTTGCATGATGTAATGAGGCATTTGATTGTTTTCAAAAGCTTTAATCAATTCATCCGTTGAATGAAAAGACAAATCAAAACTAGAACTTACTTTATCCCTCACACTTACTTTATTTCCATCCCACTTTCTACCGGTATCCGTAATATAAAAAACTTTATTAAAATCAATATCAAAATACGGCTCTGCTACTATATTATAATCCCGATAATTGTATTTATCCCACAACAATTTATTATCCCATTTTGACAAAGGACTTCCGTGCATACAAATTGTTTTTACTGGATAAAATTTTCTCAGTTTAGCTAACCATTTTTCAAAATGCTGAATAGCATTCTCATAATTGCCTTTACAAATGGTTAAATCTTCATAATGATAGCCTATTTCATGTCCCAAATCAACAATTTTTTGGATAATTATTTCATCAAAACTTTCCGAAACTGCCCTAAAATAATAAGTCCCTTTAACTCCTAATTGATGTTGCAACTGAGCTGTTTTTAATGAATTTTGAGGTCTTTTATCCACATCATGACGAAGAATAAAAACCTTCTTATAATCATTCTCTAAATAATCTTGGTACGAAACTAACTGATAATCTTGAGCTATGGCAGACTTTAAAAATTGCTCGTATTTATGTAATGTGAAGTCTCTAGCCATTTTTAGCATTTTTCAATTGAGTTAATGCCAAGAACATCCATCCATTGGACCAGCGCATAAAAGGTGTTTTAATGGTATAAAATGGATATTTTTTATAATAGAAATACCCTGTTTCATCTTGCATGTTTTCTATTGTCCAATCAGCAATTTTGCTTGCAAAAAATGCATATTCATCTGATAAATAAGCTAATCTAGTTAAAGTGATAATTCCTTGAGATTGATTATGGATTTCTACAGGATACTCAGTTGGTACTCTAAAAATAGCTTGCCCATTTTCCTTGAATTGTTTTTTAAAATAATAAGCGACTCCTTTCTTTAACGCTTCACTATAAACCTCTTTCTTTCCACAGTATTTCATTACATAATGAATCGAATCTAGTACATACCCTTGGTGAAAATCGATTTGGACTCTTTCTTTTCCTGTTTTTGGATCTACACTATAACTCCAATGCCCATCTTCGTACTGATAAGCGACTACAAAATCAGTCATTTTTTCAGCTAACTCTTTATATTTTTCTTCTTTCGTAATAAAGTACAGACGAGCATACAATTCTGCTCCCAACATGCTCGCATTGTAACAACAATCCGTTGCTTTTGTACTATAACTCACACAATACCCTTTCTCAGTTTTAGTCCATGCTAAGCGATTTTTTGCAAACTCTCCTATACTTTTTAATACCTCCAAGGCTTTTGGATTTTGAGTTACTTGGTAATATTCAAAAATGCCTTTTGCAATAAATCCACTCACCACAATTGTAGGAGAATGTTTTTCTAAAAACTTAACCGGACTTGCCCAATCAAAATTGTAACCCCAACAGTATTCTTCGTACCCTTTGGTTCTATTTTCCAATAACCATTCAAAGAAAAACTCAATTTTCTTTAGCACTTCTTCACTCTTTTTTTCTTGATACGATAAGGAATAAGCATGTAGAAAAAGCCCCATCGCTTTTGGGTTATAAGCTTTTTTTATCCCTAACAATCCTCTAATATTAAAAGGGTTTCTTTTTTGAAATTGAATGGCTAATACTGGGCCCCATTTACCTAACCAATGGAACGGAATTGGAGAGTTGAGCGTATCATAAGGGTCATACCCCTTAAAATTTTCGGACTCAATATGGGCTTGAAGTTTATTTAATGCCGTTTTAGTTTTCAATTGTTTCTCTTTTTATGTCCCCTTGAGGGGACTTACAGGGGTGTTGCGATTCAAATAAAACATCCCTCTAAATCTCCCTTCAAAGGGAGACTTTTCCTTTTATCTGCTCTAACACCTCAAAAGTTGCTTTTGTAGAATTATAGCATTCCTCAAATGAAATTGGCAATTCTTTTCCTGATTTAATCGCTTCTAAAAACAATTTCACTTCAGCAGCATGTCCTTTATCTTGCCCACCACTTTTCTTTCCTTTTCCTATAATTTCCATTGTTTTGTAATCATCAATAATAATGGTTTGTTCCCCACTAAAAACCTCTAAATATTCTTTATTCAATTTTTTATTACCATTAGAAAAATAAGAGATGCTCGCTACACTTCCATTCTCGAAACCTAAGCTAATACTCACTGTGTCTAGCAAGTTATTTCCATCTCGCAATCCATTGGCAGCCACTTTCGTTATTTTAGAATCGGCTACAAAAGCACATAAATCAATAAAATGACAAGCTTCACCTATTATTCTTCCTCCTCCAATTTTAGGGTCTTGTGTCCAGTGATTAGCTGGTAGTTTTCCTGCATTAATTCTGTAATTAATGGCCTTAGGTAAATTACTGTTTAGTGCTTTTTTAAGCTCTTGAATTTGCGGAGCAAAACGCCTATTAAAACCTACCATTACACGTCCTTTGCTTTTACTTTCAACCTCTTTAATTTCTTCTAATTCTTCAACGGTTAAGCACAATGGCTTTTCTACAAACACATTTTTATTAGCTTGTAATGCTTTAATTACATAATTAGCATGTAAATTATGAGGAGTAGCAATAAAAACAGTATTGATGTTATCATCATTTAAAACGGCTTCCGCATCACCTGTACAATTATCAAAACCAAATTTATCAGCAACATTTCGAGCAGTAGTTGCTCTTGCTGTAGCCACATTTACTAAATTATTTCCTGATAAATTAGGCAATAGAAAATTTTGAGCGAAAGAACCCGCACCAATAAAACCAATGTTAATATCGGTTGCATTGTATGTTTTGGTATTGATGCTCACCTCTTTTTTCAATTCTTTTGCAGTATCATATTTCAATACAATGCCACAAAGGTGTTCTGTTCTATCTACTATTAACTGATAAGCATCTTTAGCATCATCAAAAGCAAATTCATGAGATACTAATCCTTCTACATTTAATTTACCAGCTTCTAATAAATCAATGTAAGCTTGCATGTTTCTGTTCTCTGTCCAACGCACATACCCTATCGGGTAATCCAATCCTTTTTGTTCATAATCATTGTCATACCTTCCTGGTCCATAAGAAGATGACATCCTTAAATCCAACTCTTTGATATAGTAGTTTTTTCGATCGAAACCTGTTGGTACTGCACCAACAATCACCACTTTTGCTTTTTTACGAGCAATTTTACCTGCAAAATTTACTGGTTCTAAAGAAGATGTTCCTGCTGTTATAATTACTGAATCTGCTCCATGTCCACCTGTTAAATCTTCTATTACATTTTCTATTCCCGTATCAGAACTATTGTAAACATATTGTAGTCCATTCTTTTTAGCCAACTTTACTTGTGCGCCATCAATATCTAACCCTATCGCTTTTACTCCTGCAGCATTTAATAACTGAACGGTTAGCTGTCCAACCAAACCTAATCCAATCACTACACAACTCTCTCCCAACACCACCTCAGCCTGACGAATTCCTTGCATAGCAATGGCTGCAACAGTAGTAAAAGCAGCACTTTTAATTAATTCAGGTTGATTTACTTTTACACATAAGTTTTTTGGCACTACCACCACTTCCGAATGATTAGCTGTTGCACCACCACACGCTACAAAATCGCCTACTTTTAAATGTTGGATATCATCTGCCACAGCAATTACTTCTCCTGCACAACTATATCCCAATGGGTTTGGTGACTCCAACTTATTCATCACCATTTGGTAGGTTTTCATTACCCCATGCGTTTTAGCTGCAGCAATTACTTTTTTTACTTCCTCCTGACGTGCTTTTGCTTTACCAATGTAACTCAATCGAGCATCTTTAACCGTCTTCCCTTCTGTACCTGCACTAATTACCGAATAATGATTTCTCACCATTACTTGTCCTTCTCCTAAAGCTGGAAAAGGCACTTCCAACAATTGCATGTATCCGTCTTTTAAATTTTGAGTGAGTTGTTCCATTCTTTTGTAGTTGAAAGCGGTAAAGTTAAGAAAGTTTAATGTTTAAAAAAGCCGAGAAGTTTAATAAACACACCCCTAATTTTGTTGCTAAATCAAAGATTTAGACAAAATTATCCCCTCTCAAGAGGGGAATTAATTCAACATTCATAATTACAGAATGTACAGCTTATACCACTCCTGAAAAGAAATAATAGCATAAATCAAAGCAGAATTATCTTCTCGTCCTGATAGGTGCGCTTGAATATGTTGTTCTATACTTTCTGTAGAAAAGCCATCAATACTATTCAATAATTCTCTATCTAATAATTCATTAATTTTTTCTTCCGAACTAAAAATACTTCTCAGTGGCATTCCAAAACCTGCTTTTCTTCTGTTGGTCACATAATCGGGCAAGTCGTTTTTAAAAGCACTCTTTAATACCGCCTTTGTAGTTCCTGCATTGCTCAATTTATACTTTCGAGGAAGCGCATGTGCCAACTCTATAATACGATAATCTAAAAATGGCACCCTCCCTTCTACCGAGTTCGCCATCGTCATTCTATCCAAATACGACACATTTTTTTGCAGAAAGTTTTCGTATTCAAATTTTTTGAAACATTCGTAAGGATCAGCTCCTTCAGGGAAATAACTGCTCAAAAATTGAGTCGTATTTTCCGCATCTCCTTTAAAAACCGATAACGCGTTTTCGTAATCCCCTACAATGGTATATAAACCGTATTTATAGTTAGGGTAATTATAATATTTCCCCAGCTTGTGCAAATACCTTCTAAACGCCTTCAACTTTCCTTTTCCTTGATCCAAACCATGTAAGCCTTTGGCAATTCCTTTTGAGAAAGGTATTCTTCCCAACCAACCGTCTAACAATGTCATTTGGTGACCCGCATAACCTAAAAACAATTCATCAGCACCCATACCACTTAATATGACTTTCGACTGTTTTGCTGCTTGTTGTGTAATTAAAAAAGAAGGAATTTGAGAGCCATCCGCAATTAAATCATCCCCGTATTTAATGGTGTTTCGTATTTGCTCCAGACTGGCATTATCACTCCCAATAGGAATCTCCGTCATGTTTAAATTCCACTCCTTAGCGAGTTGCTGCGCGTATTGAAAATCAGAAGTTGTCCCTTCTTTTTTAAGGTCTTTTACTTCTTTACTTGCACAATAATGCATAATGTTATCATTCCCTTTTAGGAAGGAAGCAATAATGGAAGAATCCAATCCTCCTGACAAAAAAGTACCTACAGGTACATCTGCAATTAAACGTTTTTCAGTAGCATCTTGCAATAAGCGTTTAACTTCTTGTTGTGCTTCTTGATAACTAATGTTTTGATATTGCTTGGTATTGGGTTGCCAATATCGCTTCAAGTCAAAAGAATTGTTGGTTAAATCATATACCCCAAAATGAGCTGGTGGTAAACGGTGAATATTCTTAAACAAAGTTTCACTAGCGGGAGAGTATTTAAACACAAAATACTTCTGTAAGTTTTCGATGGCCAACTCCGGCTGAATGCCTGCTTTTAATATGGATTTAATTTCCGATCCAAACACCAATTGTTCATTGTAAAAATGATAGTAAAGTGGCTTTACTCCTGCTCTATCCCTAATTAAAAAAAGTTTGTTGTTGTTTTGATCTAAAATAGCCATAGCAAAGTCGCCATTTAACAGCTCTAAAGAAGCAATACCTTTTTGTTGGTAGAGCTTAAGGATAACCTCTGTATCGGTATCCGAAACAAATTCTTCTTCTTTTAAATACTGTGCTTTGAGTTCCTGAAAGTTGTACACTTCTCCGTTATATACCAAATGAACTTTCCCATCTGTGGAGAGAAAAGGTTGGTTTCCTTTCTCGGATAAATCAAGTATACTCAAGCGTGCATGCCCTAAACCGATGTTTTTTTGATTGATAGCCGTTTCATACACCCCATGAGCATCCGGGCCTCGGTGCTCCAAAACACTCACCATTGCATCAATTGGTAGTTTATTGCTAGCTATATAACCTGTAATTCCGCACATAAAACAAAAGTAAAATAAATAGCTCGTTTTATTTTTAAACGCATTGACTTTCTCCTTAAAAAAGACGAACTTCGTTTCTGCCTTCCATAGGAAAGGTGCAACCGATTATATCACATTAAAACGTGATATAGACAGACATTATGCAAAATTTAGATGGAGAAAAATCTAGAGAAAATAAAAGATGATATTATCCAGAAGCTTGATAAAAGGGGTTATCAAGAAATAACTATCAAATCATACTCGAGCCAACTTTTAAATCTTTTCTCTTATTACCCTACTGTAGAACCAACAGAAATAACTAACAAGCAAGTTTGTAAATATGCTCAATCTTTAATTTCCAAAAAATACTCTGCTTCTACGATTAGACTTTTATTCTATGCTTGTTCATTTTATTTCGATGAAATCAATAATAAAAATCATGGTCTATATAGGGTTAAATTACCTCCTGAGAAAAATATTGAACCTGAATTCTTTTTACAGAGTGAAGTTTTGGAACTCATCGAGCATAAAAAAAACTTAAAGCACAAATCAATATTACTCTTAATGTATTCGTGCGGACTTGAAACTGGTGAGTTACTGAATTTACAGGTAAATCATATTAGATCAAGAGAACAACGTCCAAATATTCACATCGTTGATAATTCGGGAAAACTTAAAAGAAAAGCGTTTTTATCAACAAGAATCCTTCCAATACTTCGGGAATATTATCAAGTCTTTTTACCAGAAAAATGGTTTTTCTACAGCCAAAATGATAAGAATAAAAAATATTCCCCTACTAGCGTCCGTAAAATGATTGATGATTCAATTGCTGAATTGAACCTTAATCCAAAGTTAAAGTCAAAGTCCCTACGCCATTCATATATTAAACACATGAATGAATTAGGAATACCATTACCTATTATTTTGAATCACCTGGGGCTTCAAGGGTTTGATTCTCATTTAAAATACGCAAAACTACTTTACCCAAATGTTCAAATCACTTATACTCCCTTAGATAAAAAGATTAATGAAAACACTCAAATAGAAGATTTTAAGGATTTAGAACATCTTGTTTTTGAGTTAAAGAACCAAAATGAAATTGATTATTTATTAGAAGGAATAGAGTGTTTTCGAATCGGTTCTTTACGTGCAGGGGTGATTTTTATTTGGTCTGCGGCAATAAAAAACATAAGACAAAAAATTATTGAAACTTCAAATTTGAAAGAACTTAACCAAGAACTCAAAGCTATTGATCCAAAAGCTAAACAAATTAAAAATGTTGAAAGCTTCGAATTTATCAAAGATGAAACAACACTAGTCTTAAGTCAAAAAATTGGCCTCTACGATAAATTTGAAAAAAATGAACTTTCCAATGCTTGTTTAGGTCTGCGTAATAAATGTGGGCACCCTTCTAATTATAAACCTGAAATTCATAAAGTAAAAGCATTTGTCGAAGATATTCTAAACATGGTGTATAAGAAGAAAATTGCATAACATTCTATATGAAATCATAGCTAGGTAGTGGTGAAACGTGGCTTTGGCACTTCCTAGGTAGCCCGTCAAATCTACGATTTGACTAAGTTGTAAAACGAAGATTTAGTAACTTAAATCAGGATGACATCTTCAGGGTGACGTTCTATTAGATGACATACTATTAAGGAATGTTACTTCCATAAATTCTTAAAAAAGAGTACCTTCGCTAAAATTTTAAAACTACTTACTTTGAAAAAAACAACTTATTTAGGATTGGCATTAGCTACATTATTATTTAGCTGTGCTGGCGAAAAAACAGAAGAAACTCCTGTAGCGGAAGTTAAAAACAACACAGA
Organism: Vicingus serpentipes; assembly: GCA_024103385.1. Lineage (GTDB taxonomy): Bacteria > Bacteroidota > Bacteroidia > Flavobacteriales_E > Vicingaceae. Next base: position 4,372 of record JAGFIT010000024.1, on the reverse strand, counting down.
AGCACAAGCTTTTATTGATGCTTATACGGAAGAATACGTTAAACTATACTACGCTTCTAGTGAAGCAGAATGGAAATCAAACACCTACATCAAAGAAGGGGATACCTTAACGGCTTATGAAACACAAAAAGCTGGTGAAGCCTATGCTGAATTTACAGGTAGTGAAGAAAACATTAATCAAGCTAAAAAATTCTTAGCACAGAAAGAAACCTTATCTGACCTCCAATTAAAACAATTGGAAAGTATTTTATACGCTGCAGCTAATAACCCTGCCGTAGTTAAAGATATTGTTAAACAAAGAATTAAAGCGGAAACAGCACAAAATGACAAGCTATTTGGTTTTACATTTAAAATTGACGGAAAAGAAGTGACTCCAAATGATATTGATAAAATATTAAGCGAAGAAACGGATGTGGTTAAAAGACAAAAAGCCTGGGAAGCAAGTAAAGAAGTTGGTAAAGAGTTGAAAGAAGGATTAAGCAACTTACAACAATTAAGAAACCAAACAGTACAAGCCCTAGGGTATGATAATTATTTCGCATACCAAGTTTCTGATTATGGAATGAGCGTTGATGAAATGAGAAATTCTATGCAACAAATGGTAAAAGATGTTTGGCCATTGTACAGAGAGTTACATACTTATGCACGTTATACCTTAGCTAAAAAATACAACACAGAAGTACCCGAAATGCTACCAGCTCATTGGGTAACTAACAAATGGGGACAAGATTGGACTGCTTTAGTGAATGTGGAAGGAGTAGATTTAGATGCTACTATTGAAGAAAAAGGGGCTGAATGGATTGTAAAAACTGGTGAAGATTTTTACGTAAGCTTAGGTTTTGATAAATTACCACCATCATTTTATGAAAAATCAAGTTTATATCCAGTTCCTGAAGGTGCTGATTACAAAAAGAACACACATGCTTCTGCTTGGCATTTGGACTTACAAAATGATGTTCGCTCTTTAATGAGCATTGTCCCTAATACCGAATGGTATGAAACTACTTTACACGAATTAGGGCACATTTACTACTACATGTCGTACACCAATGAGGACGTTCCTCCATTATTAAGAGGAGGTGCAAACAGAGGTTTCCATGAAGCAATGGGTTCTTTAATGGGATTAGCCGCTATGCAAAAGCCTTTCTTACAAGAATTAGGTTTATTGGGCAAAGATGTGGAAACGAATGAAACACAAGCATTATTGAAAGAAGCATTGAACTACGTAGTATTTTTACCATGGTCTGCTGGAGTGATGACTGAATTTGAACATGAATTATACAGCAACAACTTACCTACAGACCAATACAACGCAAAATGGTGGGAATTAAAGCAAAAATACCAAGGTATTACTGCTCCTTCTGAAAGAGGTGCTGAATATTGTGATGCTGCTTCTAAAACACACATTAACAACGATGCAGCTCAATATTATGATTATGCTATTTCGTATGTATTATTATTCCAATTTCACGACCATATTGCGAAACAAATCTTAAAACAAGATCCTCACGCTACTAACTATTTTGGAAGCAAAGAAACTGGTAAATTCTTAACTTCATTGATGTATCCTGGAGCATCTCAAGATTGGAGAGAATTGATGAAGGAAAAACTAGGTTCCGAAATGAGTGCTAAACCCATGTTGGAGTATTTTGAACCTTTAATGGACTATTTAAAGAAAGAAAACGAAGGAAGAACACATACGCTTCCTGAAACGATATAAATTCAATTATTGGATTTTAAAAAGCCCCCGAAGAAATTGGGAATTATGTACAATTAACACGTAACTCTATTTACTAGGCTTAAAGTACCAAAAAGCACTTCAAATTTTGAAGTGCTTTTTTTGTATATTGTACTACTATGAAAGAAGAAACAAAAGATATAATAAAAAATACATACGAATCCATTTACAAATCAATTATAAGTAATATTCCTATTGTAGGGACAGCACTTAATGAGCTTGCTTTTGATTATAGTTCTAGGTTAAAACAAGAAAGATTAAATAATTTCTTGAGGAAGTTAATGGAATATATATATAGAATAGATGAAAACATTATAAATATTGACAATATAAAAACTGAAGAATTTCATGATGCGTTTGAATCAATAATACAACAAGTAGCTCGAACAAAATCAGAAATAAAATTAGAAAGATTTAGGAATATACTACTTAAACAACTAATAGCATTGGATAATTATGACATTGTTGAAACATACATTAATATAACAGCGAAACTATCAGATAGACATTTAGAAATTCTTCATGCATTTGAGAAAATTACAGATGTTCAAACAAATTGTCGAGAATTAATCGAGATACGTGAAAGAAGATTAGAAGATTTAAGAAGAGATTTACGAGAGGCAGATATTATGAAAATTGATGAAAATACTCTTAAAGATAATAAAGAAATTATCCTAACTAAGATTGAAAATTGTGAAAATGAGATAAATGAAGCTAGGGAAAAATATACTAATGCACAAGATTCAACTGAAAGTGAGGAACTTGATGAACATAGTTCAGAATATTTACACTTTGTAAAAGATTTAGAAAGTATGTATTTATTGCAAACCGATAATATTAATTCAGGTCGATTAGCTGGAATGAACTTTTATAGCCTTTCAGAATTTGGAAAAAAATATCTAAACTATGTAAGAATTGTTTAATCACAACTCAGCAATAATCTTCTGAACTTCCATCAATTTACTTTCATTGTCCCTGAAATCCTGCATTATGATATTTTCTATTTTAGTTAAAGCATTTTCAGCTCTTATTTTATCTTCTTCAAGTTTCTCGGCATGAAACAATAAATTAAAATTTTTAGGAAGACCATAATTATTCTCATAATTGGATTCAAATAACAATCCTTTTAATTCTTCTTTTATTATTTCCTTGACCCTATTCATTATGTATAAATAGGTAGAAAAAATATTTAAGCAGTTATATATGTGGTAATAATTTACTATTGTAAAATGATAAGTTTTTTTTTATTTCAACTATTTATAAATTGAAAGACTAAAGTTATAAATGGAAGCTTATTTAATAATTGATATAAAAAGGTGGGATTTAATTCCAAAATTAAATCAATATAAGCAAGAGGTTACGAGTAGAACTCTCTCTGGTAGATACTATAAATTAAGAGTATTGTTTTTTGAATTTGTCTTAAGAATCGAACTCAATTAAAACAGTTGTTACGACTATTGGTTTCCCACTAGATGTCATGGTTGTTGATTGAGACATGTGTGTTATTTTAAATATTTTGTTTTGTCCAATTTTTTCTCCAATTAAAGTATCTAGCTTATTATGAATATTCAACCCTTCTATATTAGATGTTAGCTTGTGTGTAAAATGAAATATATCAACCATAGTTTTTTTTTAATAAAAATAAAAAAAATATTTAAGCAGCCATATATGAATAAGAATCTATTGTTCCTCGTATTTCCTCATTTGTAATATTCTTTTTTAAACATTTTCCAAGAAGTTTTGAGAATCTCTGGCTATTTGTTAAGCTTCGGTTGTTATATCTGAAAGCAAACTCGTTTAAATATTTGTCGGTATGTCTATAAGAGAAGTGGAAGTATGTGCCATTTTCCATTTTCTTGAAATGACACCAAATGTTCTCTATGTGGTTTGTTGTTTTCATGTCATTCCCTTCACCTTCTGAATATAGAATTGGTGTATAATCTCCTTTTTCCCTTGAGTGAATAATTACATCATGTTTTCTGAAATGGTTTTTCACATCATTATAAGCATGGTGACCATCAGTCATTATCTTTGCACTTTTATCTATGTGCTTTTTTAGAAGAGGCATCATGTTAATTCCATTAATATCAGCTTTATGTCTTCCCATTTTCTTCAGTAATAATTTTCCTTGTTTTACCAATACACCATCTGAATTATAAATATCTCTTTCAATCAATCCAACTATATTCTTTTTATAATGAATCTTTTGGTGGTGTAAATTTCTGGTATATTTATCTTCCATTAGAGGTCTGTTATATGCAGGAACATCTTTAAGGAGTTCTTCTAATTTGCTTTCTTTTGGAGTACTAGGTTTTCCTGTTTTCTTAGCATATTTTGCTTCTCGCTTTAATCTGTTTTCTTTTTCTTTTTTCCCTTCTAACCCCCAGTGTATGCGTTCCAAATTTCTTTTATAAATTTTATAGGCTAATTTTTTATCTCTATTTAGTTTAGCTCCAGCAAAAGTTTCATCAATTTCTACAATTCCAAACAATGTTCCTTCATTCTCATCATCAAGAGCTTCTTTAATTTTATGAGACATAGACAATGCTGTTTTGTAGCTAACATCTATTTTTTCTGAAAGAGCAACAGAAGAAATTCCTCTTTTAGAATTAGCTATTTCATATATGGCAACAA
>JAGFIT010000026.1 GCA_024103385.1 Vicingus serpentipes | reverse complement strand
GTCCTAATTCTTAATTAATTGGTGAATCATCAATTTAATAATCTAATAAAGTTGTAATAAATAAGTGTGGTCCTAAATTTCCACAAGGCGGTTTATGGGTCGAAGATAAGTCTGTAAAGCAAGGTGGTAAGAGAAGCATAAAGGATTTACCATCAGGATTGAGAGAACTTGCGGGGTGTAATGCTTGCGGTTGTGATGATTGTAAAGGTTATGAAACTATAATAATAGCATCTACAGGTGAGTTAGCTGTTCGTTATTATACTGGTGCTCAAGGGGGTCCTTATACTGAAGTAATAGAACCTTTTGATGTAGGTATTGCTAATATTCAAGCTTTATATGATGCAAGATTTTTAACCCCAACAGCAACACCTACACCTACAGCAACCTAATAATGCATATAAAATAAATAGAATAGAATGTCGTGTTTCTGTTTGAAAGGGTCTTTCGACTTTTATATAAAGTCGTTGGACCCTCAAACAATTATATATAATGATATATCGGAATGGATGGATGATGAGATACATTCAATTCCAAATTATTATATTGTAGATGTTCGTTTTCCTAATTCGTCTATGTATTCTTTAAAGGTTAGACCATTAACCAGTACAGTAATTAGGGCTTCAGATATTGGTATATCCAAATTTAAGGATGGTATTTATTGCTTTATAATTGACCCTCTGTCAGAGGAATCAGGTGGCTGTGGTACGCCTTATACTAAATCGTGGGCAGTATTACCTAATATAAGATGTTGTTTAGATCAAGGATTTTCAACTTTACCTGATGATAAATATTATGATTTAGTAGAGGTTGAAAGATGGATTAGAAAATCTGAAGAATCTTCTTCATTAGGGCAAGAAATACAATCCAAACAAGAATATACAATAGCTAAAAAATTATTAGATAAATTAAATTGTGAATGTAACTGCTAATTATGGATAAGATAAAAACAACAATCGTAAAAGCTTTATCAATTTGGTCACTTTTCGGTGTATTTTTAGTAGGCTTAGGTAGTACAGGTTTGGTTCCTGTAAGTGATGGATTGATAGTGTTATTTTCTCAAGAGGTAGTGGATAAATTACAGCAATTAACCGATTTATGTATTACTGCTTGGGGGGTTATTACTTTATTAGCTCAAGTGGTTAGAGGTGCTTTTTCAAAAGATTTATTGAAATATGGATTAGGTGTTAAGGCGCTTGATGATAAAGAATATAAAAGGTTTATACGTAGCCCATTTGCAATATTATAATGAAAGTACAAGATTGGGGTCAAGTAAAATATTTTGATGCTTTTGAATTTGATTCTCCTGATTTACCGGGATCTGGTAGAGAAATGGATCAAGAGTTTATATTATTATTAGATCAAGCTAGAGAGTTAGCCGGGGAACAAGGACAACTTGAAGGAATGAAAATTGTGTTTTCTATAACTTCTGGTTATCGTACTGAAAGCCATAATAAGAAAATAGGAGGAGTTTCGGATTCAGCTCATTTAACAGGTAATGCTGCTGATATAAGAGTTAGGAATGGAAAAGAGAGACGAATAATATTAAATTCTCTCATAAAAGTGGGACTTGACAAACGTATAGGAATAGGTCAAACTTTTATCCATGTGGATAATGATTTTAATAAACCATTTTCATATTGGACATATCCTGTTAAGAGTTCTAATGTGGTTGCAAATTTAATTAAAGGTTTAATTAATAAGAAAGAAGACATATGAGTATAGGTGAAAATAGTCCCGTTCATCTTCCACCATTTACTACAGAAGTTTTATATATTAAATCGGGGACTAATGTGGATTGGTCACATGATTATTATAAAATAAAAGATATTCATTCTAAAGGTAGAATGGGTGAAGGAGTTAAAGTAGCTGTACTTGATACAGGGGTAGATTTATCTCATGATTCATTTAAAACAGCTATAGCTGAAGGTAGACTTAAAGCTGTTGATGCGAGATCTGGTTATAATTCCCCATCAGACTTGAATGGTCATGGTAGTTGGTGTGTATCTAGGTTTATAAGTGACGGTAATCAAGTTTTAGGTTTTGCCCCAAAAGTTACATTAACCTCATATAAAGTTCTTAATGATAACGGATCGGGTAGTTTAAATAATGTCCTTTCTGGAATAGATAAGGCAATTGAAGAAGGTCATCATATAATATCAACGTCTCTAGGTTGGTCTGGTAACATATCATCTTTTAATAGGATGGTGGAAAAAGTGAAATCTAAAAATATAATATGGGTTTCTGCTGCCGGGAATGATGGTACAAGTGAAGATATAGATTATCCTGCTTTATATGAATATGTAATGTCTATTGGTTCTCATGATAAAAATGGAAATAGAAGTGCATTTTCCGATTATGGTAAGGAACTGGATTATTATTCATCAGGTCAGGAAGTTCTAGGGGCATATACTAAAAATAGAGAAGCTTACCTCCAAGGCACTTCAATGGCTACACCTTCGTTTGGAGCATTGTTGTCTTTAATTTATTTTGATGTTCTAAATAAATATGGAGCAGTTAATAGGGGAACAATAAATAAATTAGTAAGATGTCGGTAGATAAATTAGATGGTATTTCAGGTCCTGATAAAATATGCACACTTCATCCGTTTGAAGTTTTAGAAGTGATTGATGATCATAAGGAGGAAGAGAAAGAAGAAGAAATTCCTTCGCGTCCTCCTGTAGGTAGTGATCCGCAAACCTTTATAGATTGGTTAATCAAAATGCTGCAATTGTTTAAAAAAACATTTAATAAAAAATAAATAACATGGCATTTGATCCTTGTTTTTGTATAATGACGACAAAACCGCCGTCACCTCCTCCTTGTGATTGCCCTGAATGTTGTCTTAAAGCGTGTAAGGCGGTATTATCTTGTAATGATGCTATTGGTCCTTGCGGTCAAACCGGTGCTTTTGACTTGACAACTCTTCCGCATATTCAAACAGGTTGTACAGGTCCGTTAAGATTTGCTCTTGAAAAAGAAGACGGTTTTTTTCCTTTTGTTAATATAACAGAAGCAGGTATACTTACATGGGTTACACCCGGAGCAGATTTTGTTGATGATTTCGGAGAGATTTGTTATAGAATAGCATGTGCCACTGACTGTGAAGATTGCGTTATATTAGAATCAGTGGGTACTATAATGATAGGGGTTAAAAATCTATGTAAAGGATCAACGTGTGAGCAATCAGAAGAATGTGATCCGTGTTCTGGTAATTGTGTAGACATTTCGGTAGATACTGAGGTTTCATTAAGTACCGAGGATGTTGATACAGAAATAACATAAAATATGGCAGGAATAGAAAGATTTGTACAAAATGACGGGGATACTGTAGAGTGGCCTATGGATGTTAGGCACAACACTTCTACAAAAGATTGCATGAATGCTAAATTGACATTTAATATCCCTAGTGGGGTTAGAATAATAGGACCCACTGACCCGGGAAGTACCGTTATAAAAGTACCACAAGGTTATTATAATATTACGGAAAAGGTATGGTATATAGGTACGTTGAAAGCGTCTCAAGTAATACCTGTGTCTTTTACTGTAATTGTGGATGATATTACATTAGTTGATGTTAATGATGGAAGATTTACATTAACAGCTACTTTAACAAGTAGTTGTGTAGAAGTCAATACTGCAAACAATGTACATATATTGGCGATTTCTATTGAAGATCCGTGTACTAAAATTTCAATAACAATCGGGGCATCAGATGGTGAAGCCACTTGCTCTAATATTTCAATAGGATAATAATGGCAGGAATAAATGAACAAAAAGTATGGATTGGTTATTATTACCCGGGGAAAACTATAGAAATTCCTGTTGATTTTGTTAAAAATACAGGGGATAGTATAGTTACTGGTGTCCAAGTTCTTGTTACTTATGATGATACCAAATTATCTTACAATACTTCAGCTTTAGATCAAGGTACATATGTAGATGGGACAACTACATGGACTATAGGCACGTTAGTTAAGAAACAATCTGTTGGAGGCTTTTTCTATTTTGATGTTATAGATGATTGTGTCGATCAATATACCATAACGTTTGACGTAACATCTACGGGATGTGATTCGTGTTTAAGTGATAATACATTATGTATCCTCACTGAGGGGGTTTCATGTTGCGCTATGTCTAATTGTAGTAACCCTAAATCTCAGGAAATAACAGCTTTAACTCACGATGTCGCGTTAACTGATGATATATTAGAGGCGAATGCCGCATCAAATACGGTCCAATTTAATCTACCTACGCTGGCGAGTGCGTATAACGCTACTACAAATAGAGGGAAACAATTTACATTTAAGGTTTCAGATTTTACTAATTCTGTTTCTATTGTAGCTGACGGTAGTGAAAAAATATTAGTGAATACAAATTTGGCGGGTGCTAGTTCAACTCACACTTTTACCGCTGTTGGTGAAAGTTTGACAATAGTACCAAGTGAAACGCTAACACATTGGATTTCTATTTAATGAGTAGTGCTCCAATTATAAAATTAGATCTTATATATCCGGGACTCATAATAGAACTGCCGGTAGAAGGTATTAACAATAATGGTAGTGCCACTAACGATGTTATAGTTCAATTTAAAAGGGTTCCTCTTGGATTAGAATATAATGGTTCTAATTTGGAAAGAGGTATATTTGAACCTATGAATCTTATATGGAACATAGGTTATATGGCTGCTAATGAGAAAAATTTGACGGGGGCATTTTATTGGAAGGTGTTGGATGATAGTAAGGCCCCTTATGTATTTGAGCTCTGGTCTGGATTATCAGAATGTTGTGATTCTTGTTCTGATTATTATAAAGTTATAGTTGACGGTTTAACATTAACGGATTTAATTAATGCCGGTATAGTTAGAGTTGTTGATGAATTCTATGATGATGATTTAGATGCTGCGGCAGGAGGTGTCCAAATTGGACAATATTACAGAGTGTCATCAACGAATACTTTAGGTTTACCTGAAGGTGTTGTTAAAATGAGATACGTATAATTCAAATTATAAGATAGTGTCTAAAGAGAAAGTTGTAGGTACGATATATAAAGGTAAAGAATTGCATATTCAAATACCCGGAATATCTCATAATCTAAGTAGAACTGTCACGGATGTATATGTACAAATCAATGTTCCTTCGGGAGTAGAATTTAAAGACGCTAAATTAGAATATGGGATATTTGATAGTCAAAATTCTTTATGGCATATCCCTTCCATATTTGAAAATCAAGCTATAACAGGTGATTTTTTTTATACTGTTACAGATGAGTGCAAAAGTAAATTCTCTTTTAGTTTTAATATAAAATCAGTTGAATCTTGTAGTGGATGTATTAATTTTGCCTATGATTGTATAGATTTAATAGGTTATTCATGTTGCGATATAGCCAATTGTAATTTTACAAGGTTGAGTGCAGGACAAGAAGATATAGTTTGTCCTGTAGATTTTTCGGGGGGACCATTAAATCCTCCGGAAAATCCATTGGAAGGAGAAGTATATATAGAAACGTTTCAGACGTGTTATGCTATATGGACGTATGAAAATGGAGATTGGGTGTTAAATAATACACCTGAAGAACCCACAGGGTCTATATCTGAAATAACCGGTACTATTGTAGGACACAAGATAGCTACTCACGATAATCAAGTAGATCCGCCTGTTGATATTAATGAAACAATAACTAATTATGTAAGTTCTATTGTAGGTGGTCATCAAATAGGATTATATCACCGAGAAGATGCAGGTATAGTTGATATTAGAGAAACAATTACTGAAATCAATAACACTGTAGTAGGTCACAAAATAGCAGACCACACAAGTGAAGATGGGACAGTTGAAGATATAAATGAAACCGTTACTGACTATTCTAATCTAGTAGTTTCTGGAAATAAAATAGGGGAACATACTAATGAGGAAGGCACAGTAACAGATGTAGAAGAGACTATTACAAGTCTTGCTGAGAATACAGATTTGAGTCTTACCTATACAGATGAAGCAGGAACTCCGGTAACTTCTACATCTCCTATGGTTAAGCCTGTAAGATATGAAAATACCGATTATGTGGTTAACGGCACTACAGATTATACGATATTTGGAGGAGGAGCTTGTGAATCTATCACACTACCAGATCCGGCTTTAGTTCCAGAGGGGAGAATTTTCAATATAAAGCAAGGTCAGAAAACTGGCAACTTTATAACGATTACGGCTGCTAATGGTGGGACAATAGACGAAGTAGCTTCTTATCAATTTTCAGTAATATATGAGAGTATTTCTGTGCAAAGATTTTCCACGGGTTATTTAATCATTTAAAAATGTTTAATAAATTTATCATATTATGTATTTTAATTTTTGCAGTATTGTGCTGTCAAAATGAAACACACAGTCAATCTTATAACCCATCAAGTGTTTTTGCAGGTATAGATACAACACGCAAGTTAAAGATCTATTTTGATAGTTTATTTGTGTCATCTACTAGTTTTGTATCTATTCCCAATCTTAGCATTGATTTAGATTCAGGAAGTGTATATACTTTTTCTGGTGTAGTACTTACAGATACTCTACCTTTAGGGGGATTTCAATTTACTATAGATGGTGGAGTTACATATTCTCATTATTTTGCTTACTATCTTTTTTCTACTACTCCTAAATTTAATTTAGGAGAGGTAATAGGAACAGTAGCAACATCGACACCTCAAAAAGTTATGTGGCATTTTAGTGGTTATATCATACCAACTAGTAGTGGAACTATTGATGTTCAAGTAGCTCAAGTTAACAATGACGGAGGTACGTCAATTATTCTTCCCGGTTCACATTTAGAAATTAAAAAGGAATAATGAAATACATTTATCTGTTATTATCCATATTTATTATTTCGTGTTGTAGAAATTCTACAAATGTTAAGTCTTATTTTCCCGGGGCAGGATCAGCTGTAGTTCAAGTAGCTATACTTCAGCATCAGGAAAGCAATGACGTGACGGCTGGCCTGACCGATACGACACGGTGGGTATCTCGAAAAATCAACACTGAAGTGACCGACCAGATCGGGGTATCAATTGTAGGTGATACGTCATTCACACTCCCGGCCGGAGCTTATCTGATTAATTACTCATCCCAACTAAGAATTTTACCGTCTGTTGCGGGTTATAGTGCCATAACAAGGATATACAATCTTACTACGTCAACTGAAGTAATTAAAGGTGAAGCAATAACAAGCAATACCTCTATTCCTCAAAATCTGATGGGAACTGGGTATGTATCAATATCAAGTGAAACTGTATTCAGTATACAACACTGGATTGAGCATGAGTTCACGACCGGATCACCTTCACAACATCAAGGACAGCGATCGAATTTCGCAGATACCGGAAATGAAATCTACGCAACAATCACAATAATCAAATTACAATGAAACTAATCACGATTGTTCTATTACTATTCACCCATCCGGTATTCGGCCAGTCCGACACTGCAAAAATAGAACTGGACACCTTTGTCCTGACCCCGGCTCACCAGCAGATGCTACCGGAATTGCTTCGTGAGCAGGCTGAGATCGATCGGCTACGCCGGGAAAATCAGAGAAACCTATTCTGAAGTTACAATTTTAAAAATTGGTTAATGGATATAGAATATAAATTCATTTGTGTGGATGATATAATATATACACCTATACCAAGGGTATATAATGAATCATTAGGGGCCGCCACAGGGGTTTATGTTCAAGTATATCCTCCTGAAGGTGTTACATACCACAGTTCTAATTTCTCAACTGGCTATTTTGATCCCATAGGTAAGGCATGGTTGTTAGGAACTATGAAAAAAAATGCCACAGAGAATGGAGAAATTGGTTGGAAAGTTCTAGACGACTGTAAAGTTCCTTTTAAATTTACTTTTAAAGTTGGTAGTACACAGGGGAATGTCTGTATGGATGATGGGACTAGTGAATTTTGTGTAAATGTAGACGGTTTAACCCCTTGTATTGTAAATCTATTTACACCAACAAGAAGTATTTATTCTGATTATCAAATACAATTGTTTGATCAGTTATTATTGGTCTACGCTACTACAAATCCTATAACGTTAACTTTACCAGATTCAATGGCAGCTTGGAGAGAGTTAAAGAAAGGAGGTAATAGTTTTGAAATTCGAATAATGGATTTAACTAATCCGGTGGTTTTAACTACAGGTGATGTCAATGTCAAAATAGTAGATAAATCATTAATTACAGATGCAAATGAGTTTTTCAATTTTACTTTGGTAGGGCAATCATTAAAAGTTCAATCCATAGGTAATCATTATATAACTAAAGTGTAATGGGAATAACGCAAGGAGAACTTCATAGGATATTAGCGCAGAATTTAAGTAGGCTTACTTGCTTACTTAAAGGGGAATCTGTTAGTTCGGGTTTTATACCTACATATGGAGGATCGGATACTGCTACTATACAAAATAGTGCAAATGTAACAACAATATCTGAACCTAATATTAGAGAATTTAACGTTGTAGTTGCGGCAACAACTTCAGTTAGCATTAAGGTCACAAAAAGTGACGGTTCTACATTTACTCATTTGTTTGAAGGTTCAGGTGTGTATTATTATACTGGACAGGTAAATCAGGCTCCTATTACAGAAATAGAAGTTACTGAATTAGATAATACATCAACTCTTATAAATGTCAATTATTCTTCACTTGGATAAGTATGATAGAACGTTTTTTAAATATGTTACTTGAAAAGGCTCACGGGATTGCTTTAAAATGGCATATGGCAATAGGTTTCAGTTTTGGATCTTTTTTTGCCTTTTTAAAAGACCACTATGAGAATATACTTGAAGGTGCACTTGTGGGTTTAGCGGGTGCAATTTCGGCAAGTTTATGGAAAATGCTCGTAGATTGGATTTTTAAGAGAAAAAAACAATGTAAAGACGAAAAGAAAACATAAATGAAGGTTTGCGGGATATATAATATTAAAGATATAGATGAAACTATATTAAATATCCAAAATAAAATTCATGAGTTTTCCTATTCAAGAATTGTTGATTTGATAAATAGGTATACTCTAAATAGGGGTAATATAACTCTAATTATAAAAAAAATAGATAAATTATTTACCTATAAAGATATACTTGTTAGATTGAAAGAAAGAGTGTTGGCGGGTTGTGATCCCTGTATGGATCGCAAACAAGTTCAACAATTGATGGAAAAAATAACTGACATTCTAGGTAAAAATTGCAAAAACAGATATTGCAATATTATTATAGGAGAGAGTAGAGAGGAAGAATGGGTTATTAAGAAACCCTACTGTAGAACATATCAGGAATGGGAAAAATGGTCTAAGTATATATGTGAGCAGCTTGATTTAGAGCTTAAATTCGAAATCGTTAAAAGACCTGATTTTATTCTGGATATAGTAACACAAACAATAAAACCTGAAGTATTATTGGCTTTATCAGTATATACAGAGGTTAGGGATAAGTTGAATTTGGAAATAAATAGATCAGAGGAACAGACTAAATTAGATTTTGAGCTGCTAGTGGAGAAAATACCTAATATAGATTTAGATCTTAAAGTGTATGCTGAATTAGTAAACAAGTATAAATTATCCTTTGATATAATTAAGACCATCTATGAGAACGGTCTTAATTTACAAATAACAACTAAAGGTGTCGAAATGAAAACACCTATAAATATATATAATATTTCTCAACTTTCGGGTCCCATTAATATGGACTATTTAAAAAAGTTTGGAATTAAAACGGATATTGACAAAAATAATTTTCTACAAGACTACAAATAAACATGGCTGATTATCAAACAATAAAAGTTACATTAGGTCAGGTAACTACTAATACAGGGAAGGTTTGTAAAAATCCGATTATAAAGCTTGAGGGTTATCCTAATATTTATATTAATTGTGTTGATCCTTCATGTGGGTTATATGAATTACAACTTCCTGATAATGAGGATCCGAAATGCTTAATCTTTTCGGTTAGTTGTGATTTAGGAGAATGTCCCACATGTGATACTCAATTAATTAAAAAATGTTTTTGCGAAGATACAGGAGATTGTCCCGATTGTAATATTTGTATTAAAAAGCCCGGAGAAACTAGTGGTTTTTGTGAACCATTATGTGATGCAGCTCATTGTTGTGATGGGGCATGTAGGGAATGTTGTGAATCCAAGCAATGTCCTTGTAATCAAGTTTGTAATGCCAATGGTAATTGTGTATGTCCTCCGGGGACATTTATTGGTCCAGATAACGAATGTTGTATAGAATGTGATTCAACTCATCCTTGCCCTCCATGTCACGAATGTATAGGTGGAAAATGTGAACCTATAGATTGTCCTGATGGTATATGTGATCCTACCACAGGTACTTGTGTTGATTGTATTACAGGAGATCAATGTGACGAGAATGAATGCTGTGAGGATAATAAATGCGTATGTTGTGAAGGTTTTGTTAGAAATAATTGCACGGGTGAGTGTGTACCTTTACCACCAAATGCGTGTACATCTTCATCAGATTGTCCTGTATGTTCAGAGTGTAGAAATTTTGATCCTTGTACAGGGGTAGGTTCATGTTTACCTACTACATGTCCTCCCGGAAAGGTCCCTGTTGACGTAGATGGAGTATGTAGATGTCTTACTGAGTGTGATTGTGATGATCCCGACTGCCCTAATGTTACCGATGGATGTAATGATTTTGTAGATGTTTGTGCATGTTTACCATGTGAAGGAGATTGCGCCAGCGGGTGTGAAGATCCTTGCTATTGTAACCCACAAACAAATCGTTGTGAACAAAATCCATGTGTAAATGTTTCATGTAGAACAGGTTTAGATTGTGGTGAAGGTTGTGGTTGTGATACATCTACTGGCACATGTGTGCCTTGTGCAACCCTTGATTGTGTAGGTTCTAATGCTAAATGTGAACAAGTTTTAGGGTGCGGTTGTGTTGGTAATAGATGTGAAGATGAGGATTGTGACAATATTCCTTGTTCTACCTATAGTGATTGTCCTTTTGGATGTACATGTGATAAAGGTAAATGCGTATCTTGTAGTAATTTCCCATGTCCTGTAGATTGTGCAAATCAGCCGGGTTGTGGATGTGTTGGTAATGAGTGTGAAGGTGCTGAAGAAGAGTGTGAAGATGAATTAACATTAGAGAAAAACGATGATAATTGCACCTTAACTGGTAAATTGATTAAAGATAATTGCTGCCAATGTTCTCCATTAACTCTTGATATTAAAGGGCAAACTATTTCACAAACAACAGATAGTGCCGTTATTAGTTTTATTGCAGAAGGGCGCAAAGGTGCTTTTAATGGAGATGTAAATGCTAATCCTAAATTAGATGAATTTAGTAATCCTAATATTGCTAGTTCAGGTGTGGCTAATGATACTCCTTTATCTGGTACATTTACTCTTAATTATACGGTATACTATAATTTGTTGAGTTTAGAAACAGGAGCTATAATAGGTAGAACTCAAAATACTCTTCCGGGGGGAAGTGCTACATTTGCGGCTAATACGGCAACAGCAACTTTTGCCAATGTAACTCTACCTAAAATAGGTAGTAGAACTACAACAGATACTAATATCAAAGTTGTAACTGAAATAAGATTAACTTTTAGATTAACCAGTGCTATTAGTATTGCTAACAATTGCGTTTATAATTCAGGAGCGACTATTGAATATAGAATTCAAAGTTCATCTGGTTTATCAGCATTTAGTACATCAGGATATGGTAATGGTAGAGGTACAGAAGTCACATCTAGTTCTTGTAGATATCCGTTTTTTAAATGGTCTAAAGATGGTCAACTATTTAGAAAGGTTTATGTGCCGGGAGGACCAACTTATACGGACACACTAACAAAACAATTAGGATTAGAATCTTGTAAAACATACTTACTTGAGACAGATTGTAATTGTAAAGATCCTATTTCTAAATATATTGTATTCTGTAATCCATCAGATTTAGATTTTACTGTAGATCCTAATAGTTGTGGTAAATGTATAACTATAAATTCATTCGACACATGTGATGTCAATGAGGATAAAGAATTTTATGTTACAGGTGGTAGTTTAAATATTAAATGGATTGGTGATAATGCACCAATTGGACAAAAAATGTGTTCGACTACAACTATTGATCAGCTTAAGTTTGGTTTAACATGTGATGTTCAAAATCAATGTACTAAAACATATAATATTGAAGGTACAGATTTAGAGATTACTCCTGATATATCAGAGTGTGAACCTGACAGTACAGAATTTACTGTGGTATTCCCAGATACAGATGATAACGGTACATGTTTAGTAGATTATATTAAAGTCGGGGGACATACGTTAACAGATATAAATGACTTTAGTAAGAAACTAGCTATTGGTAAGTATACTGCTACTGTGTATTGGAAATGTGGGTGTGATCCCACAGAGGTCACATTTGAACAAGATTGCTGTGATGGAGCTGTTGATGATATATCGCGACAATGTAATGGTGCTATAATTTGCGAACAAGATCCGAGTGTTGTGTATAAATTGGTTACCGGAACAACAAAATCGGTCTTAAATGATGTGTGCGGTTATGTTTCTAATTTAGGACCTAATGATAGTGTAGTTATTGAGGCTCAAAGAGGAAATTGTACACCTGTTACTAAAGTTATTCCGGCATTAGGAAGTTCTTGTTGTGAAGATTTTCAAGTTCTTATAAATCAAATTTCAGCAAATGTTGCTGAGGTAATGGTCGTAGGTGGTACAAATTATGTATTAACCGCAGTAAATACCACAAGTGGAAATCCTGTTAATATATCACAAAATGGTCCGCAGGGGCACTACACCGTTAGCGGCTATGTTGAGGGTGATAACATTGTAGTAACCGCAACTGATCAGTCATGTCCGGTTGAAATTGCAGTATTTGAAGCAGGTGGGTGTTCTTTATCTGTACTTATGGAAGAGTACGAAGAAGATAATAGATGTAGACTTAAGGCTTCTGTAGAAGGACTTGCATGTCAATGTAATTTGGGTCAATATATTGTATCTATTAATGAAGGAGGAATTTCAGATAACGGTACTAGTTTTACTATACCATATACGACTTCCTTTATGGGATTTGATGACATATTACCCGTGG
>JAGFIT010000012.1 GCA_024103385.1 Vicingus serpentipes | reverse complement strand
TGTTCCTTCCATTGTACTTACTTTAATCATCTTTGCAGTTATAGGCTTTTTTTGTGGAAGAAATGCCGAAATAAAAGAAATAGCGACTCTTCAAAATGCAATTGCTTCTAAATTTATGATAACTCCTTGGTTATTTGTGGTTCCAATTATAGTGATAACCTTAATTATAAAAAAAGTACCAGCTATACCCGTTTTATTTGTGGGAAGTATTCTAGGAGGTGTATTTGCAATTGTATTTCAACCAGATTTAATTCAATCATTAGCTACAACAACTAGTTTTTCTTCAGCCTGTTATGAAATGATAGTGAATGCTATGACTACTAACGTTACTATTGTTACAGAAAATAAATTGGTTAATGAACTACTTTCATCGAGTGGTATGGCTGGGATGTTGAATACCATATGGTTAATTATTTGTGCAATGATTTTTGGGGGAGTAATGGAGAAGTCGGGAATGCTGAAAAGAATTACACAATCAATTATAGGTTTGGCTAAAAGTGATGGATCTTTGATAGCTACAACAGCTTCTTCTTGTGTTATCTTTAATCTTACTGCTTCAGATCAATATTTATCTATTGTGGTACCAGGTAAAATGTTTGCAGAAGAATACCAAGAAAGAAATTTACACCCTAAAGTATTGAGTAGGACATTAGAAGATTCTGGAACGGTAACATCAGCATTAATACCTTGGAATACATGTGGAGCATATCACTCTGGAGTACTTGGTGTTGCTACAGGTGAGTATGTTTTGTACTGTTTTTTTAATATTATTAGCCCTTTAATGACAGTGCTTTTCGGATTTCTAGGCATAAAAATTGCTAAAGTAATTCGGTATAAAACGTCAGATTAATTACATTTGCCACATAATGAAAAAACTTTATTTATTCATCTTCTTTTTTTTAACGATTTATTCTGTGCAATCACAAAATGATTTGACAGATAAAGGGCTTTATCATAACACTTACATTCCAGAGGCAGTAGTAGACCAAAAATACGGCATTACTATGTATGAGAAATTAAACATGATGTTGGGTGGAGACACTGTTAGAAATGATATGAATGGCTATGCAGCAAATGGTTATGAGGAGGATTATTACACTACGGGGCAGTTATTACATAAAGGATTTTATGTTGATGGGCAGTTAAAAGTATATAAGAATTATTATCCTAACGGAAATGTGGAACGCAATTTTAGAATGGTGGATTTGAATCGAAGTAAAATGACAGTGTACTATAAAGAGGGAGGAATAAAATCAGATATTGTTTATGTTGGAAGTGAAGCATTAAAATGGGAGGATTATTATAGAAATGGGGTATTGGAGTTTGTAGAGGAATACCATAAGTCTTTTCAATATTATATCCAAAAAGCAAACTACCTAGAAGATGGGACACCAGAGAACACTTTAGAATTAACTAATAAGAAAAAACTAATTTACCTTCAATCCTATTACCATTCAAATGGAAAATTAAAAGAGCAAGGAGAAGTGAAGTACAATAAAGCCATGTTTGATTATGAGCGTATTGGTACGTGGGTTTTATATGATGAAAATGGTGTTCCAACCAAGGAACAAAAATATGCTGTAGGTAAGATAATCAGCGAAAAAAAACTATAACCTTTTCTTAAAAAATACCAGTAGAACGGGAAGTAAAAGCAGGTCTGTTATTACTGCTAAGAATAATGTTGTACTAATGTATATTCCAATTAAAAAAGTGCTTTTAAAATCAGAAAAAACGAGAGATAAAAATCCTCCGCATAAAATCAAAGAAGTGAACACAATGGCTTTACCTGTTCCAAGGTAAGTTCTTTTTAAAGCATAGAAAAAAGAGTGCTTCCTGTTTTGTTCAATTTTAAATTTGCTTAAAAAATGGATAGTATCGTCTACTGCTATTCCAAAAGCGATGGTAAAGATGATTGATGTGGAGATATTAATAGAATGCCCTAAAAACCCCATGATTCCTCCAAGCATAATTAAAGGAACAAAGTTGGGAATAAGAGAAACAAAAGCCATTAGAATGGAACGATAAAGTAAGCCAATAATAACCGCAATTAATCCAAAAGCAATACTTAAGCCCATAATCATATTTTTGGATAAAAATTCATTGTTCTTATCCACAAGCAAGGCTGTTCCCGTCATTTTATATTGAATTAAGTTAGTGTTAATTTGGGTATTGAAATAAGCCTCAAATTGAACATTTAATTCATTGACTTTTTTACTCCCAACATCATCCATCTTTCCACTAAATCTACATGATTTGTTATCAGAACGGACAACTTTATCTAACATTTTTTTTACTGAAGGATGTTTTAATTTGTCGGCTATTTTTTTGAAATCAGTTTTGTTTTTAGGGACAATATAGTAATCATTATTGCCACCATGCATTGCTTTATTGATTATTTTAATTACAGATACGGGCGAAAAGATGAAACCAGCACCATACTTTTTTTCAATATAATCTTGCACTTTTTCCATTTCTTTTACCACTGTATAATCAAGAACAGAAATATTTGGCTGTTTTACTGTTAGTGTCATTTCAAAAGGACGAATTCCGGAATATTGTTCTTCAAAAAATCGAAAATCTTGCTGCAATGGATTTTTATCGGATAAGTCTTCTAAAAGATGGTAGTTGATTTCCAATTGAAATAATCCGATTATAGAAACAACCAGGAGTATAGTATAGGTAATTATAATCCTTTTAGGATATCGTAATGTAATCAAAAAAGCTGCTGATAGTATCTTTCTCCAAACTAAGAGTTGTTTGTTTTTATGAATGATTTTAGGTGCTTTGGTGAGAGAGAGTAGTGCGGGAAGAAATAAAATAGCTACGACAAAGGCGAGAAATACTCCTAGAGCAGTGTATAACCCAAATTCTTTTATGGGTTGAATATTTACCAGCATTAAGGTTATAAAACCAATAGCTGTGGTTAACGATGTTAATAATGTAGCTAATCCTATTTCTTTAAAAGTGATTTGTATAGCATTTAATTTACTTTTCCCATTTCTTAGTTCTTCTAGGTATTTACTCATGATATGAATAGTGTCAGACATGCCCACTACAAATAAAATGGTAGGGAGTAATGAGGTCATGATATCTAATGATTTTCCAGCAAACCGCATAACCCCTAATACCCATATAATGGAAATAAATACTGTTATAATGGGAACAATAACCCCAAACACAGACCTAAAACTTACTCCTAAAAGAAGAAGAATTAATAATAAGGAGATACTTAAAAAAACAACCAACTCTCTTTTCATTATAGATAAATAAGCTTTTTGACCTCTTATTTTTCCAGCATAATGCACATCATCAAAATCATATTTATGGATAAGTGTTTCAATGTCATTCAACAGTTCATCAGATGCTTTTTTGCTAATAATGGGGGTATTGTATACAACTATACATATCGATTTTAAATCTTTTGAAAATAGTGTTTTATTGTATTCTTTTGATTTTAGGACTTTGGTTTTATCATTACGGTATTGTGCAGTATCATCAATATGGAGCAAGGGAACCTCAATAAAACCATAGGTGTTAAATATAGGTTGTTGCAATTGGGTAGGAGAAATTATTCGATCTACGTGCTTTAATTTTTGTAGATCGTCAGAAAATTTAGCTGCTTTTTGAAGAAACTGTTTTTTAAAGATTCCATCATTATTAACAATAGCAATAAGTGTATAGTCGTTATCATTTTCATAAGTTTCCCTGAATTCTAGAAAGTAATCTAAATCAGCATCGTTTTTTGGGAAGAAATGTTCGAAATTATAATCAAAAGATAATTTTGAACTCAAAAAACCAGTTATTCCTGTTGTGATAACAATGGTTATGATAATGATAATAGAAAGCTTTTTAGTCAAACAGTTTACTTTTTACTTAACAATTCAAACTTACTTATATTTAATTGTTGAGCGCATCTCAAAAAATAATTTGACCAAAAAATGCAATTAGATATTCCTTTTGTTCTGTTATTAATTGATATATTTACTTTGAAAAAATTAAGTTAAGAACAATGACTACTTCTGTAAAAATACTGTCCGATTTCTATTATCATCAATTAAAAAATCATCCTAAGAAAGATGCCTTTACTCAAAAAGAAAAAGGAGTTTGGGTTTCGATGCCTTCAGATAAATTCATCACAAAAGCTACACAAATAAGTAAGGGGTTGTTAAAATTAGGGGTGGAGAAAGGAGATAGAATTGCTGTAATTTCTAATAACAGAACAGAATGGCATTTGATAGATTTGGCTGTTCAGCAAATAGGGATAGTTAATGTACCTATTTACCCTAACATTACGGAAGAAGATTATACCTATATACTGAATGATTGTGGAGCAAAAATAGTTTTTGTTTCAGATGTTGCTATTCTTAAAAAAATACTCAATATTCAACCTAAAACACCTTCTGTAGAGCAAGTGTTTATTTTTAATGAAGGAAGTAGCCATACGCATTACTCTACACTTGTTGAAGAATTATTACCTGCTGATGAGGAAAAAATTAAAAGTTTGATGGGGCAGGTTAACGAAGATGATTTGGCTACTTTGATTTATACATCAGGAACAACAGGAAATCCTAAAGGAGTAATGCTTTCACACAAAAACTTAGTAAGTAATGTGCTTGCTTCGGAAGATCGTTTGCCGTTAGGAGATGATCAAAGAGCATTAAGCTTTTTACCATTGTGTCACGTGTTTGAGAGAATGTTAGATTATTTATACATCTATAAGAGTATATCGATTTATTATGCAGAAGCAATTGATACTATTGCTGATAATCTAAAGGAAGTAAAGCCTCATATATTTGCCACAGTTCCTCGTTTGTTGGAGAAAGTGTATGATAAAATTGTTGCTAAAGGAGGAGAATTAACTGGGATTAAGAAAAGCTTGTTCTTTTGGGCATTAGAATTAGGGTTGGAATATGATCCTATGAAGAACCAAGGGGTGTGGTACAATTTAAAATTAAAAATAGCTAATAAAATCATTTTTAATAAATGGAGAGAAGCTTTAGGTAATAAGGTAATGGTTATTGTTTCTGGAGGAGCAGCATTACAAGCACGTTTAGCCAGAGTGTTTACCGCTGCTCATATTCCTATTTTAGAAGGGTACGGCTTAACAGAAACATCACCAGTTATTGCAGTAAATAGTCTTTTGCCTGGAGGAATGAATATAGGTACAGTAGGTATTCCATTAAGTAATTTAGATGTAAAAATAGCAGAAGATGGAGAGATTATAGTGAAAGGACCAAGTATTATGAAGGGGTATTTTAATCAACCTCAATTAACCAAAGAAGTGATAGATGAACAAGGGTATTTTCATACTGGAGATATAGGGATGTTACTAGAAGGGAAGTATTTGAAAATTACGGACAGAAAAAAAGAGATTTTTAAAACCTCTGGCGGAAAATACATAGCACCACAAGTAATGGAAAATAAGTTTAAAGAATCTCGTTTTATAGAACAGGTAATGGTTGTTGGGGAAGGAGAAAAAATGCCGGGAGCCTTTATTCAACCTGACTTTTCATTTTTGAAAGAATGGTGTGGAAAAGAGGGGATAAAGTATACAACAAATGAAGAAATGATTAAAAATGACTTGGTAATTAAATGTTATAAAAAAGAAATAGAACGGTTGAATACCGATTTTTCTAACTATGAGCAGGTTAAAAGGTTTGAGTTAGTAAGCGAACCATGGACTATTGATGGTGGAGAATTAACACCAACCCTAAAGTTAAAAAGGAAAAACATATTGGCAAAATATCAACACCTTTATCAAAAGATATATAAATAGAAAGTTTTTAGTAGGTATGTTTTCTTGAGTTATTCAACTGGTTATTCTTTCCATACAAAAGTATTGTACATGTGTTCAATGTCTTTTTTCACAAAATCAAACACAGGTTGTATAGAATCGTGGTTGGGGATGTTATTAAAGTACAGAGACCCTCTTATAAAGTGTTGAGTACTATCTGTTAAATGGAATTGATAGGATGAGGCAGCATTTCCTTGTATTTCATAAACCAATCCATAAACCTTTTTTTTAGGAAAGTGTAATTGTTTTTGTTCGATATCAATTGCTTTTATGGTGTGTTTAAAAGCAAGTGTTCTAGAGTCTTCTAAATAAGTAATCAGAGAGGTGTCATTAACAGGTTTGTAGCTTAAATAGATACTAGCATTTAGAGTAGGGTATTCAATATTAAACCAGCATGGTTTGTCAGGGTTGTTTGCATTAGGAACAACTTTAGCATAATTGGCAATTTCAAAGGTAAAAGGACAGTTGTTATCAAGCAGATGATATTCTTTTTCAGGTAAATCAATTCGAAAATAACCTTTTGGTTTGGGTGTATATACTTCATTATCACAACCAATTATTAAAAACGATAGGAGGAGGTAGGAAGCAATTAAAGTTAATTTGGTTTTTTCCATTACTGTTGATGAATTAGTTTAACACGTTTCACTCTTCTTTTATCTGCTGCTTCAACAATAAAAATGAAGTTGTCAATTACTATTCGTTCGTTTTTTTGAGGTATTTTCCCAGCTATTTCTATAACTAACCCAGCTAATGTATCTGCACCTTTTGTGACTTCAGTAAAAGTGTTTTCATTAGGAGTTAATATTTTGGAAATATCATTTAATCCTGTTTTCCCATCAAAGATATAGGTGTTTTCATCTAACTTAGAATAAGAAATATCATCGGTATCGAATTCATCACTAATTTCACCTACAATTTCTTCTAACACATCTTCCAATGTAATAATACCTGAAGTCCCTCCATATTCATCAACAACAATGGCTAAGTGAATTTTTTTCTCTTGGAATTCTTTTAATAAATCATCTAATTTTTTGTTTTCAGGTACAAAAAATGGATTTCGGATTAGTGGTAACCAATTATAATCATCTTTTTCATTGATATAAGGAATTAAGTCTTTTATATAAAGGAGTCCTAGTATATTATCAAAAGATTCATCATAAATAGGAATTCTAGAGTGCCCACTATTCATGATTATTTTAATTACTTCTGTGTAGCCTGTTTTCTTTTCAATAGCAACAACATCTACTCTTGATTTCATAACTTGCTTAACACTTGTTTCACCAAACTTTACGATGCCTTTTAAGATTTTATGTTCTTCTTTGTTTTCTATTGTACCTTCAGCTAAATCTAGTGCATGAGAAAGCTCTTCCATGGATATGTCTAAGCTTTTTTTCTTAATCCGCTTATCAATAATTTTTGAAGATTGGATAAGAATCTGACTAAAAGGACTAGTTATTTTTTTTAAAACAGAAATAGGGAGAGCCATAATCTTAGCCAGTTTTAAGGCATGTTTGGTAGCATAAACTTTAGGTATAACTTCTCCAAAAAGTAGGATACTAAAAGTAATTCCTACCACCTGAATGGAAAAGATTACCCATTCTGAAATGGCCGAAAAATTAAAAATTTCTTTGATTAAGTAGCTCGATAATATAATGATAGCAACATTTACAAAATTATTAGAGATTAAAATGGTTGCTAGCAATTTTTTTGGAGCAGCCAATAAAGCGCTTATTAACTGATTTGATTTGGACTCCTCATTGTTTAATGATTCTTTTTCGGTAGGGGTTAATGAGAAAAAAGCAACTTCTGAACCTGAAATAAGAGCAGAAAGTATCAGTAAAACACCTAGTATAACCAAGGAGATAATAACAGATAAGGAAATAGGATTAAATATTTCCAATAAAAAAACAGTTGTCAGTAAGGGGTCCGGATCGTCCAATTTTAGTTGAATTAATTAAAAAGGTAAATCATCTATTTCGTTATCGCTGTTCTCAATATCAGGTTTACTGGTTGATGGTTCGCTGACATTAGTTTGTATAGCATTAGAGGAGTTATCATCCTTTTTTCCTAACATTTGTAGGTTGTCTGCAACAATTTCTGTAGTGTAGCGATTATTACCCTCTTTATCTTGCCACTGTCTGGTTTTTAATTTCCCTTCTATGTATACTTGATTTCCTTTTTTTAAATATTTCTCAGCAATTTCAGCAAGCCCTCTCCATACAACAACATTATGCCATTCTGTAATGGTTTTTCTTTCTCCAGTATTTTTATCCTTAAAGGATTCTGAAGTAGCAATTGGAAAGTTAGCTACTGCAGTTCCGCCCTCTAAATACCTTACTTCAGGATCTTTCCCTAAATTACCAACCAGTATTACTTTATTTATTCCTGCCATTTTTTATTTTTAATAAACTTAATCAAAGATAAGAAATTATAAGATTGTTTTTAGATAATTATCAATCAATTTTGGGACAGGGTATTTGTTAATGTTTTGGATGTTAGCAACAGTATAATTAGCTTTTAGTAATGAATGTTGATTCGTTTTTATATGCCAAAAAATAGCATGTATTTTCTGGTGACTTAAAATATGTTTGTACTCTGAAGAAATGTTCTTAATAGTTATATTTTTTTCTGAAATATCTTTACTTAAAGAAGAAAGAGGAAGATGTTTAAGCTCCTTGACTTGTTTTTTTGTCTCTAGTAATGGGAAATCGAATAAACCTTCCCATATATCTTTTTTAGTTCGTTTATTGAGTAGAATAGTATTGTTTTCCTCAATAACTAAGTAATTGAAAAAGCGGTTACGCTGTTTTGTTTTTTTTGATTTTAAAGGAAGATTGCTGATGTTTTTATTTTGAAAACCAGCACATTCTAATAAAAATGGACAAGTTTCGCAGTTAGGGTTTTTAGGTTTGCATTGCAAAGCTCCAAACTCCATAATCGCTTGATTATAAGTAGCGGGATCTTTTTTATTAATTAATTCTTGAGCTAAATTTTTAAAAATAACTTTCCCTTTGTTAGTATCTATGGGAGTTTCTATCCCAAATAATCGGGATAAAACACGGTACACATTGCCATCAATTACAGGATAAACAAGTCCGTAAGAAAAAGAAGCAATAGCTGAAGCGGTATATTCACCAACACCTTTTAGTCCAATAATATTTTCATAAGTATTAGGAAAAACGGCATTGTATTTATTAGTGATTTCTTTCGCTGTGAAATGTAAATTTCTAGCTCTCGAATAATAACCTAAGCCTTGCCATAACTTCAGCACTTCATCTTCTTTAGCATTCGCTAAATCACTAATGTTAGGGTAATGAGAAACAAACTTATTGTAATAACTCAATCCTTGGTCAACTTTTGTTTGCTGTAAAATGATTTCGGAAAGCCATATATAATAAGGATTTTTTGTATTTCTCCATGGAAGATCTCGTTTGTTGTCTGAGTACCAATTAATCAGTTCTTTCGAAAAATCCATGAATATTGCTAGATAAGTAAGATTAAGTTTATTTTTAGATAAAATTAGAGAATGTTTTCTTTAACTATTGATTAAAACTTGTATATTTGCGCCCCTTAAAAGACAATTAATTGAAATTTAAATAGTTAAAAAAGATATTTTAAAATGACAAAAGCAGACATTGTATCGAAGATTTCGGATAAGACTGGCATTGAGAAGCTAGCAGTACAAACAACTGTAGAGGAATTTATGAAAACGGTAAGAAAATCTTTGGAAGATGGACAAAATGTTTACTTGAGAGGATTTGGAAGTTTCGTAGTAAAGAAAAGAGCTCAAAAAACGGGAAGAAATATTTCTAAAAATACAACAATCATTATTCCAGCGCATTTTATTCCATCTTTTAAGCCTGCAAAATCTTTTGTAGAAAAAGTGAAAAAAAGCGTTAAGTAAAAGAAATTAAAATAAAAGTATTAAAACATAAATCAAAGAAATTATGCCAAGCGGTAAGAAAAGGAAAAGACATAAAATGGCTACGCATAAGCGTAAAAAGAGATTGAGAAAAAACAGACATAAGAAGAAAAAATAAATTCTTTTAGCCTTATTTCTTGCTTGTTCTAAGCAAGGATAAGGAGTTTTCTATTTTCTATTTCTAGGATACCCCCTTAAGAGTTTTCTTAATGGGGATTTGTGTTTTGGTAAAAAACTTAAATATGAGTGTAGAACTAATTATTGATTCTTCACCAAAAGGAGTTGTTATTGCCATTCTTCAAGACAATAAGTTGTTGGAATTACACAAGGAGAAACCCAATAATAATTTTTCGGTGGGAGATATTTATCTCGGGAAAGTTAAAAAAATTATGCCCGGTTTAAATGCTACGTTTGTCAACGTTGGGTACGAAAAAGATGCTTTTTTGCACTACCTTGACTTAGGTCCAAAGTTTAAATCATTTGAAAAATATACCAGAGAGGTTGTTGGTGGTAAAAGAAATACAGCAAGCTTGGAAGTTAATTTTGAACCTGAGATAGATAAAACAGGTAAGATAGAAAAAACTTTAAAAAGCAATCAGAATATTCTTGTTCAAATAGCTAAGGAACCTATTTCAACTAAAGGTCCTCGTCTGAGTTCTGAAATTTCATTAGCTGGAAGATATTTAGTACTGGTTCCATTTTCTGATAAAGTTTCCGTATCTCAAAAAATAAAAGACTCTGCAGAAAAAGATAGATTGGTGAGGTTGATTCAAAGTATTAAACCCAAAGGATTTGGTGTAATTATTAGAACTGTAGCGCATGATAAAAAGGTGGCAGATTTGCATGCAGATATGAATGAGTTAACAGAGCGTTGGGAGCTATGTTATAAAGAGATGAAGAATGCTCACGCTCCAAAAAAAGTTTTGGGGGAGTTGAATAGAACTTCATCCATATTAAGAGACATCTTAAATAGTAGTTTTACCAATATTCATGTTAATGATGACGCTATTTATAATGAAACTAGACTTTATTTGAAATCAATAGCACCAGATAAGGAGAGTATTGTTAAAAAATATACAGGCAAGATGCCCATTTTTGATCATTTTGGTATTGATAAGCAGATTAAATCTGCTTTTGGTAGAAATGTAACACTTAAAACAGGTATTTATCTAATTATTGAGCATACGGAGGCTTTACACGTGATAGATATTAATAGTGGGCAAAGAGGGAAAAAGAAAGATAAAACTCAAGAAGAAAATGCGCTAGAAGTAAATTTAGAAGCTGCAGAAGAGGTAGCTAGACAACTACGATTAAGAGATATGGGAGGTATTATTGTAGTTGATTTTATTGATATGAGAGAAGCTGCTAACCGTAAACTTTTACATGAAAAAATGAAGGAGTTTATGAAAGGCGATAGAGCTAAACACAATATCTTACCTCCTAGTAAATTTGGATTGGTGCAGATTACTCGTCAACGTGTTCGACCAGAAATGGAAATTAAAACAGCAGAAAAATGCCCTTGCTGTGGAGGAGATGGAGAGGTACATTCTACTATTTTATTGATTGATGAAATTCAAAGTAAATTGAAAAATATTATCACCCAATTAAACCATAAAAAGATACAAATTAATGTACACCCATTTGTAGAAGCTTTTATCAATAAAAAAACAGGATTTTATTCTTCATTAAGAAAAGAGTGGCAGAAAAAGTATAACTGCGCTATTGAAGTTTATCCTATTACTTCTCAAAGTTTTTTAGAATATCATTTTATTGATGATAAGTCTGAAGAAATACAATTGTAAGTGGAGTGGGTTATTCAACAGATGCTTTAGGTGAAGCTCTTTTAGATTACTTAAAAGGGGATAAAAATCAAAAAATAATTGTCACCTCTGATATTACAGAGGAAGATGTAATTCCAGTTGATTATTTATACAGAACAGCAAAAGAACTTCCTGAGATTGAACAG
Organism: Vicingus serpentipes; assembly: GCA_024103385.1. Classification (GTDB taxonomy): domain Bacteria; phylum Bacteroidota; class Bacteroidia; order Flavobacteriales_E; family Vicingaceae. The sequence continues at coordinate 5,439 of JAGFIT010000012.1, read as the reverse complement.
ACAGCTTTAAAACTATGTGTTGGTTCAGTTATGGATGTAGGTGCGGGTAGTGGAGTACATACTTTACTTCTTCAAGATAAAGGATTAAAGGTGAAAGCTATTGATATTTCAAAAGGAGCAGTAGAAGTGATGCTAACAAGAGGCGTGAAAGATGTGGAAAATATCAATTTTTTTGATGTAACAGGTGAAAAATATGATACTCTATTGTTTTTGATGAATGGAATCGGAATTGCTGGAACACTTGAAGGATTAAGACTATTTCTAAAGAAAGCAAAGTTGTTATTGAATGATGGAGGGAGGATATTGTTAGATTCTACAGATATTCAGTATTTGTTTACCGAGGAGGATGGTTCCGTTTGGGTAGATTTAAATAAAAAATATTACGGAGAAGTGGTTTACCAAATGACTTATAAAAATATAACAACACTTCCTTTTAGTTGGCTGTTTGTTGATTATTCGATGTTGCAAGAGGAAGCTTCTACTCTCGGGTTTCAAGTTGAACTTATTGCTGAAGGGGATAACCATCATTATTTGTCTCAACTCTCTTTATAAGAGATTTATGTCGAAATGTTGACAACCACTAATCATTTCTTTAGTTAAATTTGTTTTATTGTGGTTTAACCTATCAAATTTGGCGCGATTTTCGTTGTTATTTTAATATTTAAATTCCAATTATGAAAAATAAACCGATGGTAATAACGGCACTAATGCTATTTTTTGTTTTTACGGGTAAAGCAGAAGCTCCCGATAAAGAAATGCTTGAAGTTTTACCCAACCATCAAGTGTGGGATGGTTTACTTCGACAATATGTTTCTTCTATGGGTAGTGTTGATTATAATGGGATGAAATCTTCTATTTCTAAAATAAAATCTTATTTGACAGAGATGGAAAACACTCCTCCACATTCGGACTGGAGCAAAGACGAACAATTGGCTTATTGGATTAACTTATACAATGCTTCTACGGTTTACTTGATTGCTTCTAATTATCCTGTTGTAAGTATTACTAAATTGAATGGAGGAAAACCTTGGGATAATAAGTTTGTAAAATCAGGAGGTAAAGTATATTCACTCAATGAAATTGAAAATAGTATTATACTTCCGAAATTTAATGACCCGAGAATACATGCAGCATTAAATTGTGCAGCAAAATCTTGTCCTAAATTATTAAATGCAGCTTATTCTCCAAGTAAATTAGCTGTTCAGTTAGATGCTCAATCTAAAGCTTGGGTGAATGATAAAAGCAAGAATCAATTAAGCCCCACGAAACTAAAAGTGAGTAAAATATTTGAATGGTATGCAGCTGACTTTAAGGAAGCAGGAGGTGTTGTTGGCTTTATTAATAAGTATAAGAATGATAAAATGATGATTACTCCAAAAGCTAAAATTTCTTATTTAGAATACGATTGGAGTCTGAACGAATAATTTAGACTGTTACTCTGAATAAAGTTTTTAGAAAATTCATTTTCGTAAAAAAATGCAATGAAGAATCCATTGGATGTAATCCTTTATGATAAAAAAGATTCTTCACGTCAATTTATAACCCAATAAATTGGGAATAAATTATAGTTCAAGAATGACATTACTATTTTAATATCTTTGCAACCAAATGCCTCAATATTTACCCGATACTATCTGTGCAATAGCAACTCCTCCCGGGATTGGTGCTATTGCTGTAATTCGTCTTTCAGGTAAAGACGCTATATTAATTGTTAATCAACTTTTTTTCGGAGTCAATTTAACAGAAGTTGACTCTCATACCATTCATTTTGGTACAATAAGGAAAGAGGGTGTAATTGTAGATGAAGTATTAGTGAGTGTGTTTAGAGGAAAAAAATCGTTTACAGGAGAGGATACTGTGGAAATATCCACACACGGATCGCCTTACATTCAGCAGCAAGTATTACAGTTGTTATTAGCTAACGGAGCTAAAGCAGCAAGCCCTGGTGAATTTACCATGCGTGCTTTTTTAAATGGCAAGTTAGATTTGTCCCAAGCAGAGGCGGTAGCAGATGTGATTGCAGCTAATTCCCCAAGTTCGCATGAGTTGGCAATGAGTCAAATGAGGGGTGGTTTTTCTAGCGAAATACAAAAGTTAAGAGAGAAATTAGTGCATTTTGCATCGCTAATAGAGTTAGAGTTAGATTTTGGAGAAGAGGATGTGGAGTTTGCTAATAGAGAAGATTTAAAGAGTTTAGTAACCGAATTAAGTAATGCGTTGATGCAATTAGTTAACTCTTTCGACTATGGCAATGTGATAAAAAATGGAGTGCCTGTCGCTATTGTTGGGAGACCAAATGCTGGTAAGTCTACGTTGTTAAATGCACTGTTAAATGAAGAGAGAGCAATTGTGTCGGATATAGCAGGGACTACCAGAGATACTATTGAAGAGGCGTTAACGATTAAAGGGGTTCAGTTTCGATTTATAGATACCGCAGGATTGAGGGAAACGGATGATGCTATTGAAAAGATTGGAGTGGAGAAGGCGTTGGAACAGATTCAAAAATCTTCCATCTATATTTATTTGTTTGATATCAATGAGTTAACTTTAGAAGAAGTGGAGGGTGATTTGTCTCAATTTAATCAGGATAAACCAAGATTGGTGGTGGCTAATAAAGTAGATTTAGCGGATGATTCTAAAGGAATCCCTTTTAGGGATTCGGATATCGATTGTCATTTTATTTCTGCCAAAGAAAAAGAGAGTCTAGCTGAATTAAAAGAAATTCTTTATCAGTCGGTTATGGATCAACTGATTGATAAAAATGATGTGATAGTAACCAATGTTCGTCATTACGATGCATTGTCAAATGCTAATGAATCATTATTAAAAGTGTTAGAAGGTTTGGATAACAATATTACTGGAGATTTTCTAGCCATGGATATTCGTCAAGCATTACACCAGTTAGGTTTAATTACAGGAGACATTACCACAGATGACTTGTTGGATAACATCTTTTCCAAGTTTTGCATCGGAAAGTAATTACATTTCCTTTACTGCTCTAAACCCTTCTTTTTCTATCATTTAGGCTGTTTTTCTTTCCTTTACTTGTTGCTAATTTTCCCTTTTTTTGCTTATATTTGTTTCTAATCTGTTACTGATAGCAACAGGTTTGTTGGTAGCAACAAGATTTTTAGCAACAGGCGAAATCATGTTACATAGAGATACACCCCGATACAAAGGGATATTCTCTGAGACATTTTTAAGCCAAATAGGAAAACACCATGAGCAGCAGTATAGAAGTTCCAAAGATTTGTCAGGACTGCGGAAAGTCCTTCATCGCAAAGACAACCGTAACCAAATTTTGCAGCCACAAGTGCGCCTCCCGAAACTACAAGAAGCGTAAGCGAGAAGAAAAGGTTGAGGAGGTTGCCCCTATCGTGGTACAGAGAATTGAATACAATCAGGAACAGTTGAAGGACAAAGATTTTCTCAGTGTTGATGAAACCTGCAAGCTCTTGGGTGCAAGCCGCATGACAATCTATCGGCAGATAAAAGCCGGAAACATCAGAGCAGCAAAGATTGGCAGTCGCACAATCATCAAGAGAACCGAAATCGATAAACTGTTTCAGATATGAAGGTAACACTAAGACAACGCAACCAGGGCGGACAGACCAGCTTATACCTCGACTATTACCACAAGGGAAAGCGGAAAACCGAGTACCTAAAATTGTACCTCGACCCCAATGCAAAGACCAAGGAGGAAAAAGAGGTCAACAAAAAGACCATGCAATTAGCCGAAACTATCAGGGCGCAAAGACAAATCGAAATCCAAAACGGTGTGTATGGCTTTCGTGATCAGGAGAAGCAAAAAGGCAGCTTCCTTTCCTACATTGAATTGCTTGCGCAGCAAAGAGACGACAGCCCCGGCAATCATGGCAATTGGACCAGCATGATTAAGCACCTGAAAGCCTTTTGCACCTATGATTTATCTTTCACCGAAGTTGACAGGCAATTTGTCCAGGACTTCAAACAATACCTTGATAAGAAGGCCATAGCCCACGGAAACCAGAAGCTATCTCAAAATTCCAAGTACTCCTATTTCAACAAGCTTAGGGCAGCACTAAAACAGGCCGTAAAAGATGGCATCATTCCAACCAATCCTTCTGAAGGTGTAGAAGCTTTCAAGCAAGGAGAACCGGAAAGAGAGTTTTTGACACTGGAAGAGCTGCAAGCAGCAGTAAAGGCAGAATGTGAAATCCCTATCCTGAAAACGGCATTCATTTTTTCATGCCTTACAGGGTTGCGCTGGTCAGATATAAACAAGCTCGTTTGGTCGGAAGTACAGCACTCAAATGAAATGGGCTACTATATTCGATTCAGACAGAAGAAAACCAAAGGAGCGGAAACCCTACCCATTTCAGAACAAGCCTTCGGCTTGCTCGGAGAACGTGAGGAAAGAGAAGAAAGAGTTTTCAAAGGTTTGAAGTATTCGGCATGGCACAACCTGAAATTGCAACAATGGATGATGAAAGCCGGAATCTCCAAAACAATCACTTTCCATTGCGCCCGTCATACCTATGCCACATTGCAGCTTACAATGGGAACCGATATTTACACGGTTTCAAAGCTCTTAGGACATAGGGAATTGAAAACAACCCAAGTCTATGCGAAAATCATAAACGACAAGAAGAAAGAGGCGGCCAGTAAAATCAAACTTGACCTATGAGCAATCAAACCAAAATACTTGACGATATTCTCTACCAGGGGCTTCGCCCTTGGTCAGAGAAAAACAGCGTGGACGAAAAGTTTGCTCCAAAGTTCCGTTCCCTGAAAGAAGTCTCCACCGATTACCCATTCCGGTATGAAATCAAATTTGAAAGGCCATTTGACAACAAAACCAAATACTACTCAAAGCTGATTCTGAACACCCTCAATACAGACGTTGAAAGGCTCTACAACCTCATCAGTGAAGACGATACAGAAAACCTCATCCGCTATTGGCTGGATGACACCCTCAACAAGCGTTTAAAGACCCGCTTAAAAGACATTGGAAAGCTGATTAAAGAGAAGGACTTTGATTTGACATACATAGATCCCAAGAAAGCTTCCATTGAGTTTGACCAGGCACACAAAGCCAACACCTATATCATCCAATTGCTAAAGCTTGCATACATGCAGCTTTATCTTGAAATCCAAGATGCTTTCAGCACTTGGATTGATGACAATTTGGTGATAGAGGATTTTTACACCCAGCTACTACTTGAACCAATACCGCAGAAACCATTATTGACCGAGATTCAAATCATTGAGGTTGAAGCAACGGAGAAACCAGTTAAAAAGCCGGAACCTAAACCAAAGGACATTCCATTCAATTCATTTACATACAAGCAACTCAATACCGCTCAAGAGAAGATTTCCGATTTGTGCAGCAGCTTAAAGTTCAACAACCTGATAAGCCAAGACACAACCGTTCCAAATTTCAAGCGAGTATTTTCTAAT
>JAGFIT010000019.1 GCA_024103385.1 Vicingus serpentipes | reverse complement strand
TTAAATCACCCTGTGATAGACTAGGAAGGAAAGTAGTACTTAGGTCATTATTAATAACTGTTATTGACGTATCTCCCGCTGTTGCATCAGCAGATAGAGTGGTATATGCATTAACAACTTCATTGCTATTAACGACTTTTACACCATCTTTCCCTCTTTGAGCGAAGCATAAAGAAGTAATAGTTAGACAATAGAAAAAGACCAAAGTTATTTTTGTCATAGTCCAAATATTTGAAAATAAGGAGGATAAATATAATAATAATACAACTAATAGTTACAGGTAAAGATTAGGTTATATTATTTAGGATTCCAAAATAATCTTATTTACTTATAATTTTAAACTCAGTCCTTCTGTTTTCTTGGTGAGCTTCTTCTTTTTCATCTTCAAATTTTAATTTGGCAATGTCTTCGTCTGTTCGTATCAATTGTGACTCACCATATCCTTTAGAAACTAATCGGTCAGTTGAGATACTATTTTTAATCAAATAGTCTACACAAGATTGAGCTCTACGTTGAGAAAGGTCCATATTGTATTTATCACCACCTCTCGAGTCAGTATGTGCGGAAAGCTCAATTTTAACGGTTGGATTTTCATTGAGTAATTTAATTAAACGGTCCAATTCATTTTTAGAAGCATCTCTTAAAGTTGCTTTATTGTAGTCATAAAATATGTTCTTTAATACAATAACACTACCTACTTCAAGACGTTTTAAATCAATATTTTTCTCCACTTCTTGATAAGCTGCAGTCTTTGGGATGTTAAAATTTTCTGAATGAAAAAGGTATCCCTCTTTTCTTAAAATTAATCCATAGTTTTTACCAGAAGGTAAAGAAACTAAATAGCGCCCGGTTTTCTCATTGGATTCGAAGGTAGCTAAAGTTGTGTTTTCTTCGATGTCAATCAATTCAATTGAAGCACCAACGGGCGTTAGTGTCTTAATATCTCGTACAACTCCTTTCAATATCGTAATTCGTTTAGTGCTTGCGTCCACTTGCTTTTCTATTACTTTTTCACTTAAAGGTTTCGCAACACTAGCCAACAAATTGTCCTCAGAACTTAATTGCATCGGTTTCTCTGGGCCTAAGAAAGTAATCATATAAATGTCTTTTTCACCATATCCATCAGCTTTAAATGATGAATAATAACCTCTCCTTCCGCTGGCATTGATAACAAAGAAAACATCATCGTCAACAGTATTGATAGGGTATCCTATGTTTTCAGGTTCACTCCATGTACCATCATCATTCATGGTAGATTTGAATATATCATAGCCTCCCATTGTTTTATGACCTTGAGAGCTGAAGTAAAGTGTTTTTCCATCTGGATGAATCAAAACAGCTTCTTCATTGTATTTGGTATTAATAACGGAGCCAATATTTTTGGCTTCACCCCAATCTTTATCTTCTTCGTTCCATGTTGTTACATAAATATCATGGTGACCAAATCCTCCTGGTTTATTACTTACAAAATAGAGTGTTTTCCCATCACTAGAATAACTAGCAGAGGATTCATGGTACTTGGTATTGATATTTTTATTCATTTTCTTTGGTTTTGACCAACTTTGTCCCACCAATTTACATTCGTACAAATTTCCATCACCTCCATCATCTAAATAAACAATCATACTTTGAGCATCAGGAGCCACAGCAGTTGTAGCATCATGTCCATCAGTATTGATAGGTTTTCCCATATTTTCAGGAGTAGTCCATTTCCCACCTACTTTTGTTGTAATGTATATGTCTTCAAAATAATCTACTGCTCCATCTACCATTTTATCAGCTCCAGTGGAGGTATTTCTTCTAGAAGTAAACATCATAATAGATTCATCAGCGGAAATGATAGCACCGTATTCGGGATACTTAGAGTTGACGGTGTTACCAAAGTTATCGATAAAGACTCTAACGGGGGCGGCTACCAATTTTTTTCCTGTTTTACATTCTTCAATTCTTTTCGTTACAAGTTCTAGTTCTTCTGGATTTTTTCCTGATAAACTTCCTTGGTGAACTGTATATTCTTTAATGGCTCTGTCAAATTCCATTTTTATGTGATAGGCTTCTCCTAAATAAAAATGAATGTCAGGGGCAACATTAGGATTTAACTGTAAAGCTTTTTCTAAATGAGGGATAGCTTCTTCTTTAAATACAGGATTTTGTAAGTAACATCTTCCTATTCTGTAATTCAATTCGGCATTATTAGGGTTGAACTTATAGGCTTTGTATATTAGTGGTAGCGCTTTTCTATAATATTGGGTACGCTCCTTATAATTATTATCATTGATATCAAAATAAGTAGAAGGGATTACCTCAAATAATTCGTAGCCTAAGTCTAAGTTAGATTTTGCTTCTTTAAACTCATCTTTTTGCTCTTTAAATAATTTTTTATCAAAAGGGACATCTTGTGCTTTTACGATAGAAGCAAAAAGAATTAAAATAAGTAGGGATGTATATTTTTTCATTTTTTTCATTTTTATGTTCGGCTAATTAATCGCAAGCTTGTTGAGAGAAAATTTTTCCATTTTTCAGTCCTAAAGAAGCTGCTTTATTCCAATCTTCACATGCTTCGTCTTGTTTTCTAGTTAGTTCATAGGCAATTCCTCGGTTTAAATATGCAGCAGCATAATCATCTTTAAGGATTAACGCTTTATTACAGTCAGCTATGGCTCCTTCAAAATCTTCTAATTTATATTTTGCAGCAGCTCTATTGTTGTAGGCATAAACATAACTGGCTTTTAATCGGATAGCATCATCAAAATCTTTAATGGCAGCTTGGTAATCGCCTTTTTCAAGTTTAGCTAAACCTCTATTGTTATAGGCGATGTAATAGTCATTTTTTAATGTAATAGCTTTGCTATAACTCGCAATAGCATCATCGTATTGTTTATTGTTTCGATAAGCACTCCCTAAATTGTTATGAAAGAAACTCAAATCGCCATTAATCGCGATTGCCTTTTTATAATCTTTGATGGCTCCATCGTAATCATTTAATTGACGTTTTGCACTTCCTCTGTCATTAAAGGCATAAGCATGATTAGGTTTATTTTTAATGGTATTATCATAGTCAGCTATCGCTTCTTTGTATTTACCATCGATAAAATAATACCCCCCTCGATAATAATAAGCTTCAGCATTTTTATCATCTACTCTTATGGCATCGTTAAAATCTTTGATTGCTTCTTCGTCTTTATCTAATGCTTGATAAGATCGTCCTCTCAAAAAATAAGCATTGTTAGAATCGGGGTTTAATCGTATAACTTCATTAAAATCTTTGATAGCTCCATCGTAATCATTCAACTGATATTTAATAGAACCTCTATTGAACAATGCTTTATCAAAATCAGGAATTAAAATGAGGGCAGAGTCAAAATTACTGATTGCTCCTTGTAAATCTTTGTTGTTAAACTTTTCAATACCAGCATTATAGAATGCTTCTGACTTTGCTTTATCAAGAACGGTAGAGTCTCCAACAGCTACTTCAGTTTGAGTAAAGCAATTGAAACTGGTTGTTGTAAGAAGGGCAAATAGAGTAAGCTTTAATTTTTTCATAACTATAAATTTGAACACCGAATATAATAATAATTGAGTTAACGAGGTAATTAATTTAAACTTAATAGCAGTATATGTGCCATTTTTATACTTTTGACATTCATGAAAATACCTAAAAATAATCTAGAAGCTGTTGTGTCTTATTTTAAGAATCAATTGGATGATTTTTATGATGAGGTAGAAATAAATGCGATGTTATACATTGTATTAGATTTTTATTTTGAAATACAAAAAACAGCTGTTGCATTAAAGGAAGAAAAACGTTTTTCTGAATCAGAATTACTCCAAATTATTAATGTGGTAAAAGCATTAAAAAAGAAAAAACCTTTGGCTTATATTTTAGGAGAATGGGAGTTTTATGGTTTAACTCTAAAAGTTGATGAAAGCACATTAATTCCAAGGCCAGAAACGGAGGAGTTGGTATCTCTTATTGTTAATGAAAATTCATTGGCTAAGAATATTATTGATATAGGTACAGGTTCGGGGTGTATTGCTTTGGGAATAAAATCAAAATTAAATAATGCTAATGTTTATGCTTGGGATGTTTCTGAAAAAGCATTAGAAAAAGTGAAGGAGAATGTGCTATTAAATCAACTTAAAATCAATGTAGAACAGATTGATATTTTACAATCAAAGAACAAAACGTTAGCCACTAAAGTAGATGTGATTGTTAGTAATCCTCCTTATATTACTGAAAAAGAAAAAGATTTAATGAGCAAAAATGTTGTTGACTACGAACCTCACATTGCTCTTTTTGTTCCTGATAGAAATCCATTGTTATTTTATGAGGCAATTACCGATTTTGCCATTTTGAATTTAAAAGAAAATGGGAAATTGTATTTTGAAATCAATGAAAAATATGGGGCTGAGGTAGTTAACTTATTACGGGTTAAGGGAATGAAAAATGTCGTTTTGCATCAAGATATGAACGGGAAAGATAGAATGGTAAGCTGCTTTTTGTAGTCTGAGTTAGAAGCAATTTCTACATAAAATGAGATTGCTTTTTCATTTTGCTTCGCTTCATTCATCGCAATGACGTAGCTTGTTGATTTTTAGAACAGAATCTATTTCTTTATTAAACTTGGTATTTAGAAGTTAAACTAGGAATTCTTACCTTTTCGAATCCAGCATCCAGTAATTTTTCTCTGTATTCTAATTGCACTTCGTAAGCACCATGTACTAAATAGACTTCTTTTACTTTTTTAGGGTCTTGACAACTTAAATAACTAATCATTTCCTTGTAGTCACCGTGGGCACTGTATTCGTTCATTACTTCGATATCTGCATTCACATTATGTTCTTCACCATATAATTTAATGCTTTTATCACCTCTTAATAACCTAGCACCTAAGGTAGAAGGTTCACAATAACCAACAATTAATAGTGTGTTTTTTTTGTCTCCAATGTTGTTTCTTAGATGATGTAAAATTCTCCCTGCTTCCATCATGCCTGATGCAGAAATAATAATACAAGGATCAGGGATCGTGTTCAGCATTTTGGAATCTTCCACCTTTGTAATGTAGTGCAATCGGTCGAAACCGAAAGGGTCACTATCAAATTGCATGTATTTTATTACATCACTATTAAAACACTCAGGATGATTTCTTACAATTTCTGTTGCATTAGTAGATAACGGGCTATCCACATATACATTGATTTTTGGTAGTTTCCCAGCCGTTTCTAATTGATCGAGTGCGAAAACTATTTCTTGTGTTCTTCCTAAACTAAAAGCAGGAATAATCAATTTCCCTTTTTTCTCTACACAAGTTTTAATAACAATGTCTAATAACCTATTTTCAGCCTTCTCTAAGTTATCATGTAACCGATTACCATAGGTAGATTCTGTAATAATATAGTCAGCTTGAGGAAATGGTTTTGGTTTTTTAATGATCCGATGATTTTCTCTGCCAATGTCACCTGTGTAGCAAACTTTATTAATATGCCCTTCCTCTTTAATGCGAAGATTGATGGCTCCAGCTCCCAATATATGTCCTACTACGGTAAAGCACAGTTCAATTTCATCATCTATTTTAATCCATTTTTCGTAAGTAACAGACTTAAATTTAGTCAATGCGTTTTTTGCATCTTCAATGGTATATAGTGGTTCCACTCTTGTTTCATCATCTAAATCTTTATTACGGTTTTTATATTCGGCATCCGATTCCTGTATGTGAGCACTATCTACCAACATAATTTCGCACAAATCTAAAGTAGCTTTAGTGCAGAAAATAGTGCCTTTATAACCTTCTTTTACCAAGTAAGGAAGAGCTCCAGAGTGATCGATGTGAGCATGAGACAAGATACAGTAGTCAATTTCTTTTGGATTAAAACCTAAATCCTTATTGTGATTACTGTTAAGTGCATCTCTACCTTGAAATAAACCACAGTCTAATAATATTTTTTTACCGTTTCTGGTGGTAATAATATGCTTACTACCTGTTACCGTTTGTGCTGCGCCTTTGAATTCAAACTCCATAATTTTTCTAAAAAGGGGTAAAGATAATTATTGTTAAGAATAATATTAATATCTTTAGAGGTTTAATCAAACAAAGTATGAAATTAGATATACTGGCGATTGGTGTTCATCCCGATGATGTAGAGTTAGGGTGCAGTGGAACATTATTAAAGCACATTGCTCAAGGGAAAAAAGTAGGGATATTAGATTTAACCAAAGGAGAGTTAGGTTCAAGAGGAAGCGGAGAGTTAAGGTTACAAGAAGCAGAAAAATCAGCTGAACTTTTAGGTGTTGTTATTCGAGAGAACTTGGTTTTTGAAGATGGGTTTTTTAAAAATGACAAAGCGCATCAACTTAAAATCATTGAAATATTAAGAAAATATCAGCCGGAAGTGGTGTTGGCAAATGCACCAAAAGATAGACATCCAGATCATGGTAGAGCAGCTCAACTGGTTTCAGAAGCCTGTTTTTATTCTGGGTTAGTAAAAATTGAAACGGAAATGGACGGAAAAAAGCAAGAATTGTGGCGACCAAACGCTGTTTATCATTACATTCAAGATCGGTTTTTACAACCTGATTTTGTGGTAGATGTAACTGATTTTGTAGATCAAAAAATGGAGGCAATCATGGCGTTTAGTTCCCAATTCTACAATCCTGATTCTGATTTGCCAGAGACACCCATATCCAGCCAACAATTTTTAGATTTTGTAAAAGCACGGATGGCCAATTTTGGAAGAGATATCGGAGCAGATTTCGCTGAAGGGTTTACTGTAGAAAGGGTAGTAGGGGTAGAGGATATAACAGGTCTAAAATAAGGTTATAATTTTTTAGCACTAACAGCTACATCAAACACTTTATTAGGGGTGATTTTATTTTCTACAATAGCTGAGGGAGAATTAGTATAAACAGCACAAAGTGTATTAGAAACACTAAATAAATTTTTTCTTTTTTCGATGGGAGTACCATTGTAAATACCTCTTAAAATATCCCATCTCACTTTACCTGGATTGCTCGCATAATCGTGCCATACAATGATCGAGTTTTCATCCTTCAACAATTGAAAAGCAATTTTAGTGTCGTTGACTACGCTTTCGTAATGGTGGTCTCCATCTACAAAAACAACATCGCATTGATTGTAGTAGGGTGAAAAGTCAAATTCTAAAGAATTGCCTTTTAGGTGGGTAACATTTTTTAGATTTTTTGAAAAGAATTCTTGTTGTTGAAGGTACTCTTTATCATATCCCATATTACGCAATGCTTCATTTGATAAATTTAGGGTGTAACAGTTTTTAGCTACAGAAGCCACATTAGCAACACTTTCACCTCTCCAAGTTCCAATCTCAAAATACGTACAATTGGGTTTTTGCTTGGCTAAGCCTTTTAATAAGGCTAAATCAGTAATTAAAGAACCACCATCTAAAAAACAAAAGGGAGTAATAGTCGTGTCAAAATCAAGCGCTACATCTAATAAATCCAATACAGGAAATCCATTTTTTAGTTGAGGGTTCTCTTTTACAATCGCTTCCTGGTGGATACTTTCATCATCAATCACCTTATTTAACATATAAGGTTTTTTAATGAGGATTTGAACAGCAGTTATTAGCTTTTTGAGTTTTGACATGTTGTGCGATTACAACTACAAGAATACAGAATAATCAATAATTAACGGAGCCAAGCAGATAAATCTTTTTTAATAAGAGTTGATAGATTATGAATGTCAGCTTGAGTTAGTTCTATTATTTTTTCTTTTAAGGCAAAAGTTATAGTACTCGGTATCTGAGTTTGAATATTAATGGTGTCTATTTTCTTCATGATTTGATGGCGGACATATTTAAAAGGAATAACAAATCGAACAAGACATTTTAATTGATTAGAAGGGTTCTTACTGAGTTGGTGTAAACTAATGTTCTGAATATTTTTTCGAGTGTTTATATTTTCAAAATCGGGAATAAAGTCATGATTCATTCCTAAAAAGTTCAATACTTTTCGATAGGCCAATTTGTAATTCGTTTTAAATTCATCATGAAGAATAATAAGAACTTGTCTCTCTCCAAAAACCTTGATGTAACGTTCAACCTGTTGGAAGTATAATACACTTTGTAGGTAAGGAGGTCTATTTTCAAATGAGAGGGAGGAGTATGGAGTTGTTCGATTTAAATCGTTCTCAAATGCTTGCTCAACATCTTTTTCTGTTTCATCTCCGTTATAAAGATATTGATTGTGTAACGAAGGAATCATTTCAGTAGGGTTTCTTATTAAAATAATGATTTTTGCTCTTGGGTTGAAAGCTTTGATTTCTTCAGCAGCTTTTTTAGAGTACAAGTACCAAACAGAAGCTTCTCCTTTTAATTGATTGGAATGTGCAGTTTTAAAGTAAGATAAATAGGTGGTTTCAGGAAGAGGTTCTTGTTTAATTTTTAAATCACTACCAAAGTAATGCAGTTCTTTTTTAGCCATAAAAATGGAAGGATGTTGATCCAAGAAATGATTGAAGGCTGTAGTCCCCGACTTTGGAGCTCCAACAATTAAAAAATCAGGGTATTTTTTTGCTCCTTGCATTAAATTACGGATAGGTTCATGTTTAACTTTTTCTTTACGAGAATAAATTGCGCTATATTCCAGTAAACTAAACTAATAAAAGTAGCTAATGCAGCTCCATTAATACTGTATAAAGGTATCAGTATTAAATTCAATAAGATATTAATAACAGTGCTCCATATCATCGATTTTAAGGCTAAATTTTCATATTTGCTCATGGTTAGCACATTCCCTACAGGACCAACAAAAAGATTAATTAATTGACCAACACCTAATATTATTAAAGTGAAGTAGCCAGTACGGAAATCCTTACCAAAGTACGATAATATGGTTTCTCCAGAAAACACAAATATTAGAGCTATAATGCTTCCTATTAAAAAGATTATTCGAATACTTTTCTTAATAACGAGAGCTAACTGTTTTTGTTTGCTCTCAAAGTATTCTGCAACAAAAGGAGTAATAATTTGATTGACGATAACTAAAGGCAAGGCAATGAACGTAGCCAATTTAACAGCAATGTTGTATATACCTACTTGGGCAGTTTCTCCAAAAAAACCTAGCATTAAAATGTCAGCTTTAGAATTAATAGTGATAGTTGCGGTGAGTAAAAAGAAAGTGAGACCTAAAGAAGTCCATTGCTGTTTTTCAACTATTTTTGGTTTAGCCGATTTTATGTTGAGCTTTCGAGTGTACAAATAGGAAATAAGGTAGGCGATAAAAAAAGCAAGGAGGTTAAATAAAATAGCATTATTAATTTCCAACGGTTGAGGATAAAAATTAAGTAATAGTATAGCTATAATAATAACTAAAGGGCGAATGATATTTTCGGGTATTAGTGCATTTTCTACAGCTTTTAAGCCAATACACGTTGATTTGTTAATTAGGAGTTGACTATATAATGGCAAAGCAATTATAGCAAGTATTAGCGGCTGTGTTAAATGCGAAGCAGTGATAGAAATAATGAAATAAACAACTAACCCAAAAGCAATAACTATAGATGTTGTAATGATTGTATTTATTCTTCGGGTAAAGGCGATTAGTCCTAGCGCTTTTTCGGGGATATATTTAATCAGCTCTCGTTGTAAAACGGAATCTAATCCTAAAATAGATAAGCTTCCGAAAAAATAAACCCAGGAGAAAGCATAAGTATAGATGCCGTAATTGTTAGCACCTAGTTGATTGGATAATAACCAGTTTAAAACTAAAGTGAGGATCATAGCTATACCTTGTATAATGATGGAGTTTCCTCCTTTTTTAAGGATATGTGATATGCTTAAATCCACTTTAATTTAATATTGATTCATAGATGGAAAGGTATGCTTTTCCAACGGTTTCGTAACTGTATTTTTCTTGAGCTTTATTTGAAATGATTGATTTATTATACTTCTTAATATTATTTATTAATTCATTGAGTTTTTGGAATAATTCTTCCTCATTTTTCGGGTGAACCAAAACCCCATTTTCTTCATTTACCATTTCAGCTATACCTCCAACATTGCTCGCTATAGTTGGTAGTCCCATAACCAATGCTTCAGCAATAACACAAGGGAGGTTTTCGTAATTGCTAAACAATAAAAATATATCGTTTTTGTTCATTAATTCAGCTACTTCTTCAGTTGTTTTTTCTCCTTCAAAACTGAGTATTTCTTCGGAAATATTTAACGCATCCGATTTTTGTTTAAATTTTTTGATATCACCATTTCCAGCAATGGTGACTTTGAAATCGTTGCGGTGTTGGCTAAGCTTTTTTACTACATTTATAATTCCTGTAATGTTTTTGTGTTCATCTTTTAAATTAGAGAGGTGCAAAATTCCAATCTTATTGTTGTTGGGAGGGTTGGGGATAAAGATGTTGGTGTTGACTACGTTTGGAATAATATGATAACGATGATTAATCCCAAAACCAACCATAGCCTTCTTAAGGTCTTCGGAGACGGGGCAAATTGCTTCGGCTTGCTTGGCTATTTTTTTAATGTAGTGCTTTTCAATAAAATTGATTTTGGTAGGATCGGTTTTTAAAAAAGCAGTCCAGTGTTCTGTAATGATAAAAGGAATTTTTAATTTTTTCTTTAAATGGAGTGCAAAAAAACCTGAAGGGAAAGTGACATTTAAATGGACTAAATCAATTTTTTTGGATTGATTTAATATGATTTTCATTCCTTTCTGATAAGCAGCTAATTGAGCTTTAAATTTTAGAAGTGTTCCTAATAAAGGAATTTTAGAAGTAATTTTTTGATAGTAAACGATAACTTCAACAACGCCATCACAGCTATTTTGTTCAATAACGAATTTTTCTTTTTGAATTCTAGGGGCAACATGCAATACAGAGACATGACAATGTTGAGCGACAGCATGTGCGTGCTTTTGAACAAAATTACCCGCTTGTGGTGATGTTTTATTCGGGTACCACGAGGATAGAAATAATATGTTGTATTTTTTATTCAATTAAATGCTATATATTTTTCTCCATAAGGCGAAGTTAATCAATCGCCATAATCGCTGAGTATTAGTTGTAAGTGCATTGTTGTAGATGTCTTCAAAATTATCTTGGATCCCTTTCCAATCAACAAATTCATCATTTTTTTGTTCGAAAATAATTTCTTTAAAATAAGGTTTCAACTCTTTAAACCATTCTGTTTCAGGAGTAGCAAAACCAATTTTATCTTTTCTTTCAATTATCTTTTTAGGAACCATTTGTTTAAAGGCATTTCTTAGTAGGTATTTACTTTGTCCATTTCTAATTTTGTAGCTACCAGAAATATTGAAAATACTTTCTACTAAATGAATATCATCAGCAAAAGGCATTCTACTTTCAACAGAAAAGCGCATGGAATTTCTGTCAGCTAATCTCAAGATATGTTTAAGGGTATAATGGGTGTATTGGTAGGCTAATAAATTGTTGAGGTTGCAGTTAAATTCATCATTTTTTAGATGAAACCTTTCAGCGTAATTATCCCATAGCGACTCGTTAATGAACTTTAACTCAGGTTGAGTTTTTATTAATTGGTTTTTATAATTAGATTGAAATAATTTGCTAAACAGGTGTTTTATAGGTAGAGAGATGAGCTGTTGAAACCTAAAGGAATTATTTTTTCTTCCCTTTAGATTGTTGATTAATGAACTCAGAGAGCAACTAGCAAGGCTGTTGTATAAACTCGCATTGTAATGGGGAGAATAACCACCAAATAATTCATCTGCTCCTTGTCCGTCTAATGTAACTTTAATGGATGATTTATTGACTAACTCCATTACTTTGTATTGAGAATAAGAGCTGGATGAGGTAAAAGGGATATCTTGATAATAGATTAAATCTTCTAGTTGTTCTTTTAACTGTTGAGCAGTTGGGTTTGTTTTATTCCAATTGCTGTTGGTTATATCTGCAATATTTTTTGCAAAACCTTCTTCATTGATATTGCTTTTTGAATAAACTGCCGTAAACAATTCTTGGGTTTCATTTTTGTTTTCTGTTTTCAGGCTATCATTAATTACGCAAGCAACGACAGAACTGTCTATTCCACCACTAAGACAAGTTCCTGTTTTTACATCTGCATTTAAGCGTAATTGGATAGCATCGTACACTTTTTGATAGGTGCTTTCGGTGTAGTGGGTTAATTTTTTTGAATTAAACTTTTCCCATTTTTGATTGACGGAGAGTTCGTAGTATTTATTGGTGTTAAAATTGGCATTAGTAATGTTTAATTTAAAAGAGTGGGCAGGTTTTAATTCATAAATTCCTTTAAAGAAACTTTCATCACCTACTTCTAATTTTCCTAACACTAAGTAATCATAAACTGCTTTTGGATTAATTTCTTTTTTGAAATCAGGTATTTGTAGTAGCGATTTAATTTCAGATGAAAAAGCAAAATAGTTTTGATTATTGATAAAGTAAAAAGGTTTTACCCCAAACCGATCTCGAGCGCCAAACAATTCATTTTTATGGTGGTCGTAAATTACAAAAGACCACATGCCGTTCAACTTATGAAGACATTCTTCACCCCATTCGATGTATGCGTTCAATAACACTTCAGTGTCTGATTGGCTAACAAATTGATGACCTAAGTCTTGTAATTCACTTTTTAATTCTTTGTAATTGTATATTTCTCCATTATAAATAATCCAATAATTTTGAGAAGCATCACACATGGGTTGGTGTCCTGTTTCTGAAAGGTCGAGAATTGATAGTCTTCTGTGGCCTAATCCAACGAAATAGTTTTCGTTTAATTGATTGATGTCGTCTTTTGGAGTGAATGGGAGTTTACTTTTTTTTACTGCTTCAGGAGTATCATTACCAGATGTAATTAATTTATCTTTTTCTGAGAAGAATATAGTCCCTTCATCGTCTGGTCCTCGATGTTTAATAGCGTTAAGTAAAGTAGGTAAACTAGTAAGTAATTTTCTACTTTCGGGTTGAAGGGATACTATTCCAGAGATTCCGCACATGATGATGCAATGTATGAATTTTTGATGGAAGTTATAACGATTCCAAAGAATGAATAGTATGTAGTAATAGCATAAAAAAAGACGACCATGGGTCGTCTTCTGTATATTAAATTGTATTTAAATTTAAGTCTGCATTCCACCACAAACGTTTAATGTTTGTCCGGAAACGTAGGTAGACAAATCAGAAGCCAAAAACAAAGCAGCATTAGCTACATCTTCTGGAGTTCCAGCTCTTTTCATAGGAATGTCTTCTATCCACCCTTCCATGATAGTTTGATCCAATTGAGCCGTCATTTCTGTTTCAATAAAACCAGGGCAAATGGCATTACATCGGATGTTTCTTGAACCTAACTCTTGAGCGATAGATTTAGTAAACCCAATAATTCCTGCTTTTGAGGCAGCATAGTTCGATTGTCCTGCATTTCCTTCAATACCAACAACAGAACTCATGTTAATGATAGAACCAAATTTTTGTTTTAGCAATGTTCTTAAAGCACATTTAGTAATGTTGAATACTGATTTAAGGTTGACATTCATTACATCATCCCAATTCTCTTCACTCATTCGCATTAATAATCCATCTCTTGTAATCCCAGCATTGTTTACAATTGCATCAATTTGTCCAAATTCTTCAACTACATTGTTGATGAATTCTTCAGCAGCGGCATATTCAGCAGCGTTAGATTTGTAGCCTTTTGCTTTTATACCATGTTTGCTTAATTCTGTTTCCAGTTTTCTTGCTTGATCATCAGAAGAAACATAAGTAAAG
Organism: Vicingus serpentipes; assembly: GCA_024103385.1. Lineage (GTDB taxonomy): Bacteria > Bacteroidota > Bacteroidia > Flavobacteriales_E > Vicingaceae. The sequence goes on along the minus strand of JAGFIT010000019.1, from coordinate 37,668 downwards.
GCTATGTTAGCTCCATTTTCTGCAAATTTTTCTGCAATACCTTTTCCAATACCTCTAGTGGCACCAGTAATAATTGCAACTTTTCCTTCGAGTAATTTCATATATTAAAATTTAGTCAATAGCCAAATAGTCAATAGTGAGTAGTTGAAAAACCAAAACACGTAAACGTAACTGGCATTAACTCTTTGTAATCAATTTAGGTTTTAGCTAATGGCTGTTGCCTTTTCGCTAACTCCTTTTTAAGCTTTTACGTTCATCAATTGAGCCATGGCTTCTCCAATATCAGCAGGAGAATCTACAACAGTAATACCACACTCTCTCATAATCCTTTTCTTTGCTTGCGCAGTATCTTCTTCGCCACCAACTATTGCTCCAGCATGTCCCATTGTTCTTCCAGCAGGAGCAGTCTCTCCAGCAATAAAACCCACAACAGGTTTTGTTCCATTGGCTTTAATCCATTTAGCAGCGTTTGCCTCCAAATTCCCTCCAATTTCACCTATCATCACAATTCCTTCCGTTTCAGGGTCGTTCATAAATAATTCAATGGCTTCTTGTGTGGTAGTTCCGATTATTGGGTCGCCACCAATACCAATAGCAGTAGAAATTCCTAATCCAGCTTTCACTACTTGGTCAGCAGCTTCATAAGTTAACGTTCCTGACTTTGAAACAATCCCTATGTTACCACTTTTAAAGATAAAACCGGGCATAATACCTACTTTAGCCCCATCAGGAGTGATTACTCCAGGGCAGTTAGGACCTATTAAACGGCAATCTTTTGTAGTTAAGTACTCTTTCACAGGAATCATATCTTTTACTGGAATACCTTCTGTGATACATACAATTACTTTAATTCCAGCATCTGCAGCTTCTAAAATAGCATCTGCAGCAAAAGCAGGAGGAACAAAAAGTATGGAAACATCAGCACCAGTTTTCTTAACCGCATCCTCTACGGTATTAAAAACGGGTTTGTCTAAATGTGTTTGACCACCTTTTCCAGGGGTTACTCCACCAACTACGTTAGTGCCATATTCAATCATTTGACTAGCATGGAAAGTTCCTTCCCCACCAGTAAAACCCTGAACTATAATTTTGGAATTTTTATTTACAAGTACACTCATTATAAAGTTTTTTTTACGAGTACCAAAAGTAAAATTTAAAAGCGAAACTCACAATGAGTGTCAATAAATAATGATAAACGTATTGTTATGGTTAAATTATTTTCTATTTCCTAAGAAACGTAATAAGAATAGAAATAAATTAATAAAGTCTAGATACAGGCTTAGTGCACCCATAATGGCTAACTTATTGGTTTCGTCTGTTCCATATTCTACTCCAGAACCAATTCGTTTTAGTTTTTGCACATCATAAGCCGTTAGTCCTGTAAAAATTAAAACGCCTAAAATGCTAATGATTAAATCCATTGTGCTGCTTCCCATAAATATATTAACAATACTGGACAAAATAATTCCGATTAATCCCATCATCAAGATAGAACCAAATTTGGTTAAATCTGTTTTGGTGGTGTAACCTAAAAGTGCCATTACCCCAAAAGTACCTGCTGTAATAAAAAAGGTAGTAAATATAGAAGCACCTGTATAGATTAAGAAAATAGTACTTAAACTCATTCCCATTAAAATAGAGTAGAGGATAAATATTGTAACTAATGCTGTTGAGGATAGTTTTTGAAAACCGAAAGACATTAACAATACTAACCCAAAAGGAGCAAACATGACAAAATAGCCAAACAGGTTTAATTTGGCACCTTCAAGTGTATTGTTAAACATGAGAGAAAGCATACCCGCATCTGTTCCAAACCAATAAGCAATAATGCCAGTTATTCCTAGAGCAGCAGCCATATAGGTAAATACGTTAGCTAAAAATGATTTTGCAATGCTACCTGAAAGAGTGTCATCGTTTCTTTCGATAGGGCTTTTAATAAAATTTTGATTTTCCATGGTGTATTTTTTATTTTAAGTAAATGACAAAATTTATTCCAATCTCATTAAGAGACAAAATGACATTAATTAGCTTAATTTATTAGATATTAAACTTATAAATTCTTTTCGAGTACTATCTTTTTCAAAAGCTCCAGTAAAAGAAGAGGTAGTAGTTACGGAATTTTGTTTTTGTATTCCTCTCATTTGCATACACATGTGTTGTGCTTCTATCACCACAGCAACACCTTCTGGGTTTAAGGTTTCTTGAAGACAATCTTTTATTTGATCGGTTAAACGTTCTTGTACCTGCAATCTTCTAGCAAAAGCATCTACCAGTCGAGGTATTTTACTTAACCCAACTATTTTTCCATTAGGAATATAAGCAACGTGCGCTTTTCCAAAGAAGGGAAGCATGTGGTGCTCACACATGGAGTATACTTCAATATCTTTAACAATAACCATTTGACTGTGGTCTTCCGTAAACATGGCAGATTTTAATATTTCTGCTGGGTCTAAATCATAACCATGGGTTAAGTATTGCATCGCTTTCGCTACTCTTTCAGGCGTTTTTTCTAAACCTTCTCTGTTAACATCTTCTCCTAAATGAGTTATCACACTTTTATAATGTTGAGAAATAGCCTCTATTTTTTTTGTATTGTACTGTTCTATTTTTTCATAACCGTCCATATTATTTTGTGCGGTCATACTATTATCAAAATCAGTCATATTGATATCTACTTCGTTTTTAGTTATTATCCGTAATACTCTATTGAATTATTTTCTGTTTCAACTACTTTAATGCAGTGAATTTCACAATTTAAATTGTTAATATCATCTTCTATCTCATTCCAAATAGCAATAGCGATATTTTCAGCAGAGGTAATTTTATCTTTCATAAAATCTACATCTAAATTCAAGTTTTTATGATCAATTTTTTCGATTACCTTTTCTTTTACGATTTTACTCAATTGTTTTAAGTTAATAACGAAACCTGTTTCAGGATTAATTTCGCCTTTGATAGTAACAAACAACTGATAATTATGTCCATGCCAGTTCGGGTTAGAGCATTTTCCGAAAACTTCAAAATTCTTTTCATCAGACCATTCTTTTTTAAATAATCGATGAGCAGCATTAAATCGTTCTCGTCTAGTTAAATAAATCATGAAACAAATATAAGTTTATTGCGGATATTATTTTTTACTATGAATTTCTTTTAGATAATTAATAGAATTAGGTCCTTCATTAAATAATAAGTCTAGGATACTCATGTTGGGCGAAAAATCGTTTCTTTCACCAAATACTTGAATGTATTTATTGAAAATAAGTAATTCATTTTCTTTTTTTGGAGAGAAGCTATTTCTGAAATCATGTTCTATAGCAACCTCATTCATATATTCACTTGTTTTACTTTTAGAAATGGAAATACCTAATAGACTAATTATTTTTTCTTCTAAATCCCAATTTAAATCAATCAGGTATTCATATTTCTTGTTGTGATAAAAAGGATGAAAATCATCTTCATAAAATTCAAAATAAGGAGAACTTCTGTATGCGGCTTCTAACGATTTCCAGTGCATTTTCCTCCAGTTATCATCGTATGCAATTTTTACATTTTTGGTTAGCTTTCGTTTCCTAGCTTTTATTAATGGAACGGTTAAATTTTGAACACCATTGGGACTTAAAATACGACATCGATTTCGATAGGTCTGCTTCACAAAATGCTCATAAATATCAATTAATACAATTTCACTGTTTATGAGTTGAAAATAGTACTCAATAGGAGCAAGGTAATGACTAGAGAATATAGATAGGTCTTTCATTTCAATTCTTAGATGACACAAAAATATCATTAATTATACGAGAAGCAAGTAATCCATTTTTACTAATTTTAAAGCTTACAATTTAAATAGGTTTTGTGGCTAAATTATTTAATATTTGTCCCGAAATTGAGGAATATTTTGAATTAAAATGATATGAGACATTTTATCTTATGCATATACTTTTTGGCGTTTGTCTTTACTTCTTCTGTCTTGGCACAAGAAGAAGATAAATTAACCATTTCTGGAGAAGTGCTTGAGTATTATAGTGAAGCACCAATGGTAGGAGTAAGTGTAAAATTGATGGAAGGCGGAAGCTATGCCAACAATGTAGTGACTGATGGAAAAGGAAAATATACCTTATCGTTATCGTTTGATAAAGAATACATTGTTTTTTATGAAAAAGCGGGTTTTGCATCAAAAAAAGTAGCGGTGAGCACGAAGCTAGTGCCGCCTGATGAAAGGCCAAAGATTAGTGATTTATTAGTGGATATGACCTTGTTTGAGAAGAACAATGAACTGAATGTTACTTTTTTAGACCAACCTATAGGAAGAGCAGAGTACGATCCAAAGACTAGAGAAATAGATTGGAACATGGCTTATACAGCTCCAATTTCTCAAAAACTAAATACCATTTTAACCAACTATGAGCAACAGAAAGCAGCAAAGATTGCAGCAGAAAACTTGAAGAAAAAACAGTATGCTGATGCCATGAAAGAAGGGGATAAAGCCTTTTTTAAGAAAGATTTCGAAGCTGCTGAAATTGCTTATCAAAAAGCAATTACTATTGATCCTTCTCAAACTGACCCTAAAAATAAATTGGAATTGATTCACGTAGCAGTTCAAAAGAAAGAAGAAGCAGAGCGTTTAAAAAAGGAAGCGGAAGAAAAAGCAGCTGCGGAAGAAAAAGCAAAAGCTGAAGCAGCAGCAGCAGCTAAAAAAGCAGAAGAAGAACGAATAGCTAAGGAAAAAGCAGAAGCAGAAGCAAAAGCTAGGGAAGAAGCGGAAGCGAAAGCAAAAGCGGCAGCAGCAGCGGCAGCGAAGAAAGAAGAAGAAGAACGGATAGCAAAAGAAAAAGCGGAAGCAGAAGCAAAAGCGAAAGCGGAAGCAGAAGAGCAAGCAAGGTTAGCAGCAGAAGCAGCGGCTAAAAAAGAGGAAGAAGAACGAATAGCAAAAGAAAAAGCAGAAGCAGAAGCAAAGGCTAGGGAAGAAGCGGAGGCAAAAGCAAAAGCAGCAGTAGAAGCAGCAGCGAAGAAAGAAGAAGAAGAGCGAATAGCCAAGGAAAAGGCGGAAGCAGAAATAAAAGCCAAAGCAGAAGCAGAAGAAAAAGCGAGATTGGAAGCAGAAGCAGCAGCTAAAAAAGAAGAAGAAGAACGAATAGCCAAGGAAAAAGCGGAGGCAGAAGCAAAAGCCAAAGCAGAAGCAGAAGAACAAGCAAGGTTAGCAGCAGAACAAGCAGCGAAAAAAGAGGAGGAAGAACGATTAGCAGCAGAAGCAGCAGAACAAGCAGCTAAAGCTAAAGCAGAGGCAGAAGCGTTAGCTAAAGCAGTGAAGGAACTGGCTCAACAACAAGAGGCGGAAGCTAAATTAGCTAAGGAGCGAGCACTAGCTGAAGAAAAAGCAAAAGCAGCAGCAGAACAGCAAGCGAAATTAGAAGAACAAAAACAAAAAGAAGAGGAAGATAGGTTAGCGAAAGAGCAAGCAGCAGAAGCAGCAAAAATAAAAGAAGAAGCTGAAAAGAAAGCTAAATTAGCAGCGGAAGAATCTGCTAAGAGAGAAGCAGAAGAGCGATTAGCAAAAGAAGCAGAAGAGAAAAAAATGTTGTTAGCGCAAGAGGCAGAAGCAGCAGCTAAGTTAGCTAAAGAAAAGGCGTTGAAGATGGAAGAAGCTGAAAGATTGGCTAAAGAAACAGCTGAGGCAGCAGCGAAATTAAGAAAAGAGCAGGAAGCAAAAGCAAAAGAAGAAAAGGAATTGGCTCAACAACGAGAAAAAGAAGAGCAACTAGCTAAAGAACAAGCGGAAAAAGAACAAAAAGCAAGAGCTGAAGCAGAAGAAAAAGCAAAACAAGAAGCAATAGCAGCAGCTAAAAAACAAGAAGAAGAACGTTTAGCTAAAGAACAGGCGGAGCTTAAAATTCAGGAAGCGGAAAAAGCAAGAGCTGAAGCAGCACTTGAAAAGGTGAAAAAACAGCAAGAACAAGCAGCAGAAAAGTTGGCTAAAGAGCAAGCAGAAGAAGATGCCAAAGCTAAAAAAGAGGCGGAAGCGTTAGCTAAATCTGCTAAAGAGTTGGCTCAACAAAAAGAAAAAGAGGAGAAACTAGCTAAAGAACAAGCGGAAACAGAAGCAAAGGATCGCGCAAAACAAGAAGCTAAATCAAAAGCAGAAGAATTGGCTGCAAAAAAGAGAGAAGAAGAAGAACGATTAGCGAAAGAAATTGCTGAAGCTGCTTCAAAAAAAGCGGAGGAGGAGCGACTAGCTAACCAACAAAAAATGGATGCCTTAAATAAGCAAATGGAAGAAGAACAAGCGCGTAATATTGAAGAGGAAAAAAGAAGGGAAGCAGAGCGTTTAAAAGCAGCTCAAGAAGCAGAAGCAAAAAGAAAGCAGCAGGAGTTAAAAGCAAAATCATCAGGGTTTACCATTAAATCATCAGGAGGGGAAAAGGAAGTAAAAAACAAAAAAGAGAAATTATCAAAAGCAGCTAAACAGTTTACTGGTTCAAGACGGGTTAAATTTTAAATCAATACTTTTTATTGAAGTCCTTTTAGTAATTCTTGATAGTATTTACCAACGATAGGGACTACTTTCTTTTCTCCATTGATAGCCGTAACTAAACCTAATATCCAAAACACAAATAAACCTACAATTGCGATAGTGATGGCAATGTTAATCATCCATCCTAAAATTGGAATAAACACAAACAGGACTTGAGCAATCCCTAAAGCAACAAAAGAAATATAAATGCCAACAGCTTGTCTTAAATGAAAAGCACCTAATTGGGATTTATTTTTTTCGTCACCATGCAGGATAAATGCTATAATTAAACCTAAAAGAGTAATGTAACTTAATATAGCTACTATTCTTCCTGGATCATTATTTGTTGTTTGATTGCTCATTTTAAATTAAATGATTAATGAATCTTCAAAATTAATTTATTCTAATGAGGTAATAGTTTGTTGTTCAACAATATTTGCAAAGGATGCCCCTTTTTTGTACGTTCGTGTGTTGAATTTACTACATGCATGAATGAAACAAAAAATTAAAAATAATTTGTTAAAGTCGCTGTTGACTTTATTGGTGTTTCATTTTTCTATTATTTGTTGTGTTGCTCAATCAGATAGTTCATTCATTGAACCTAAAAATAAACGACCGTTTTACCAAACTAAAGGGTTTAAAATTGCGGCACTTCCTACGGTATTGATTACTTCTGGTGCGCTTTGTATAGATAGTTATAGATATACAATTAAAGCAAAAAGAGATAAAAACTACCCTAATTTTGAGAATCATACTGATGACTATATACAGTATGCTCCATTAGTTGCCACGTATTTAATAGGATGGGCTACAGAGAGTAAAAACGATTTTATCAATAAAACAATATTATTAGCAAAAGCGGAATTATTAAATGCAGTAATAGTTCATTCCTTTAAAAGAACAACAGGTGTTGAGCGTCCTGATGGTAGCAATATGCATTCTTTTCCTTCAGGGCATACTGCTGGAACTTTTGTAGCGGCAACCTTTATGCATAAAGAATTAGGGCATAAAAGTATTTTGTACAGTATTGCAGGCTATTCGGTTGCTGCATCTGTTGGAGTGCTGAGAATAATGAATGATAAACATTGGGTCTCTGATGTGTTAGTAGGAGCGGGAATAGGAATATTATCTACCAATTTAGTTTATTATACTCACCAATACCGTTGGGGAAATAAAAAAGATAATGAGGTTACCTTATTACCTACTTACCAAAATGGCAATGTAGGTTTATTTTTTGCTTATACTTTTTAGTACGTATTTATTGGTATTTTGAACTAATAATAGGGCAAAACCGTAACTTTTTAGTTTAAATTTCGTCTAACGAACACAATGTTTAATTTTAAACGAAAAATGGTAAAAATGCGAAGGGTAATATTTTTAGTTGGTTTGATCTTGTTTTCTTTTACCACTTTTTCACAAGTTACTTTTGCAGGCTACTTGGTGGATGAAGAAAATGAAAAGATGAAGGACGTTATTATTAATCTTTATCAAGATAACGAAAAGATATCCACTCAGGTATGGAGTAAGAAGTTTGAGTATAATTTAAAATTAGAATCTTATTACACGCTAGAGTTAGTAAAAGAAGGTTTTATTCCTAAAAGAGTAGCTATATCTACCTTTGAAGGAGATAAAAATGCTGAACCATTTATGTTTATGATGGAATTAATTAAGGAACGTCAAGGGGTTGATAATTCGGAGTTAGATTTTCCTACAGCCATTATCAAATACAAGAAAAATAAAGGGGAATTTAATTTTGATGTAGCTTATTCTAAAAGTGTAAAAAAAGAGCAAGAAGAGTTAATTAAAAAGAAAAAAGTAAAGGAGGATTAAAATCCCGATTTCCTCATAAATGTTTTTACTCTTTCGTGCTCAGGAGAATCCTTTCTGTAAAATTCTAATTTGTCATCATATAGTTTTTCGTTGTTGACGTGTTGAGTAATGAAGTCTCTTAAATTCTCTGTAGTTACGGAGTCAACCTTAAAATTCTCATTAACAAAATCTTTATTAACTGCTTGTAAATAGAAGGTGTTTTTTCCAGTCCACCCATATTTGGCAAAAAGATATTTTCCGTCCTGAGTCTCGATATTAAAAATGACATAGTCGCTAATTTCGGTAGGGTATGCTCTGTAATTAAACCTACCACTAAGTTTATTGTTGGGTTCATATTGTTTATGGATAACATCAAAAACAGAAGCAGCAGCCTTAGTGAGTAGCATTTCTTCTCTAGATCCATCATCATGGAATGCAATCCATATTCCTAATAACTTTTTATCAATTCTTATAGACTCTTCATAGGTATTCAATTCTACTTCAGCTTCATAAGGACAGCCAATCATAACAATACTGGTAATTAGTAAAATGAGATAAACTTTTAATTTCATGCATACTGGTTTGGTGAGAATTTAAAGATATAAAAAAAATAAAAAAATGTTGTCATTGTTGAAAATAATAAAGAAAACTGTTAACATGTTTGTTCTTAATTAAATTTCTATTTTTGTCTTAACCAATACATGGAAAGATGCTGATTTTTGAAGATATAAGGCCATATAAGGATTGTGAATATAAAAGCGCTATTAAAGATTTATTTGAAATCACACCATTAATGGAGACGGTTCGCAATTATTTACCAGAATTATCAATTGATGAAATTAAGGGCTTGTTGCTCTCCTTTAATGGTATTCAAGATTTTCAAAGCAATATGGTTTGTAGGGTTATTCAAAGTTCTATTGATTCTTCAATGGACGATTTTAGTCATGATGGAGTGGATCAACTAGACAAAGACAAATCTTATTTATTGGTGACAAACCATAGAGATATTGTTATGGATTCAGCGCTGGTTAATTTTTGTTTAAATGATAGAAAACATAACACTTGTGAAATTGCTATAGGAAGTAACTTGTTAGCTGAGGCATGGATTGAAAAATTAGTTAAACTCAATAAAAGTTTTATTGTAAAGCGAAACCTTCCAATCCAAGAAATGTTAGAGGCTTCAAAAGTCCTTTCTTCATACATTAATTACACCTTGAAGGAAAAAAAGCAATCAATTTGGATTGCTCAACGAGAAGGGAGGGCTAAAGATGGTTTTGATAAAACCAATCCAGGGGTATTAAAAATGTTTGCGTTGGCTGCAGAAGGAGACTTGTTGGATTATTTGATTAGTCTAAACATTGCTCCTGTTAGTTTGTCTTATGAGTTAGACCCTTGTGATGATGTTAAAACATTGGAGTTGGTAAGCAAATTAGAAGGGAAGGAGTATGTTAAATCTAAAGGTGAAGACGAAAGGAGTATGATGTTAGGAATAATGGGGCAAAAAGGGAATGTTCATCTTCAGTTTGGTTCTACAATTAATGATGAAATAGAACAATTTCGAGATATAAAAAACAGAAATCAATTGCTTAAAAGTGTGGCAGAAGTTATTGATCAAAGAATTTACAAAAATTACCGACTTTGGAATTCTAATTATGTGGCTTACGATTTACTTCATTCATCCAACAAGTATGTAGCTCAATATAGTGAAAACGGTAAAGAAAAATTTATTGATTATATGAATAAAAAATTGGAACGTTTTGCTGGGAATGAGCAAGCAAAACAATTGTTTTTACAAATGTATGCTAACCCTGTATTGAATGCAGAAACGGTTGAATTGGTTAGATAATTCCAAAAATCAATAAAATGGAAATAATTCCTATTAACGCTGATACGATATATTGAATGGTGTTAATAGTGATTTTTTTCAAAAGCATTTTCCCAAAATAGGCTCCTATAAAAGCAAATAAGGTAGCGGTTAAAATAATGCCCAAATTATCTTGGATATTTATTTTTTGAATCTTTCCAAAATAAACGGTTAGCCTACTTATATCTACCAAACAAGCAATTGTAATTCCTGTAGCAATAAAAGCTTCTTTTGATAATCCACTCTTAATTAAAAACATGGTTCTTAAAGCTCCTTGGTGACCAGTGAGTCCGCCAAAAAAACCGCTAATTGCTCCACCTAATATTAAATGCTGCTGTTTAATGCTGTCTTTTTTGAAAGAAGGAAATAATTCTGCAATGGCAAAAAATAACATTAAAACACCAACAATCAGTTGTATTAAATGTATTTCACAATTTATATTGGCAAATGTAAATTGGGATAATAGCAGGTTTTTTTCCGACAATGCTATTAAGAGCCACGCTCCTAATATTGCTAGAGGGATGGCTGGTAATCCAAACCGTATCAATACTGCTTTATCGATATCTTTATAAGTTAATCCAAATTTAAAAAGATTGTTGAGAAAATGAACTATAGCAGTCATAGCTATAGCTATATCAATAGGGAAAAAAAGTACAAATGCAGGAGTTAAAATAGTTCCTACTCCAAAACCAGAAAAAAAGGTAAGGAGGGAAGTAAAAAGAGATACAGCTCCAATAATAAAATACTCCATTAGCCTAATCCTGGTATAATGCCCATTGCGGCATGACTCATTTCACTTTTTTCAACTCTTTCAGCTTGCTCTAAAGCTCTGTTGGCTGCAGTAACAATTAAATCTTCTATTTGTTCTTTAGACGCTGAAGTATAAAATTCATCAGTTATCTCAATGCTATTTAATAAACGATTTCCATTGGCAATTACTTTTATAGCTCCATTTTCTGCTTCTCCTGTTACACTGATGTTATTTAATTTCCCTTTTACTTCTTCCACTTGTCCTTGCATCTTTTCCATCATTTTTTTATTGAACATATTTCCTAGCATAATTCTATTTGTATTTACGGTTAATAATAATCATTGTAATTAGCCATGTAATTAAACATAATGCACTGGTATATTTCATTATGAGAGACTCTTTTCCAACGACAAAAAAGGTAGTCACTAAAATGATGAGTAGAACAAACCCAACAGTACTTTTTATTTTATCTTTTAGTAACAAGCTAATTTTATTTTAATGGTAAAGTTACTAAAATTGATTTTTAAAGACGAGTTGTTTAAGATTACTTTTTTGAAGAAAACTGGAGATTTTTGTCTACATAATATTATCAATCATCGAAATAATGTTTAGTTTTGTTGGAGCTTGATTTTTAATTTTTTAAAGAGTAAAATACGATGAAAAAAGTACAATTATTATTCGTTTTAATCTTGTTGACAGGGGTGTTATCAGCTCAGACTTATTTTAAAAATTATAGGTCTGGAACATCTTTTTATGAAAAGAAAGATTATAAAGCAGCGATAGAAGAATTTACTGTAGTGATAGAGGCTAAAACAGACCACGATAGAGCGTTTAATTTGAGAGGATTATCTTATATGGCTCTTGGAGAATTGGATAAGGCAGTTTCAGATTTTAAAAGAGCAACAGGCTTCAAACCTAAAGAGGCAGAATACTATAATAACTTAGGAAAAGCTTATTATCAATTAGAAAATTACCAGGAAGCATCAGTAGCATTTACAGCTGCAATAGATAACGACAAAAAGCTAGAAGAAGCATATGAGTACAATACCTTATCGTTGATGAAGTTGAAGCAGTATCAAAAAGCAATTGATAATGCTGAATTGGCGATATCGAATAAAAAGACAGGCGAAAATTATTATTTAAGAGGTGTTGCTGAAGATAGCTTGATGCATTTTTCGGAAGCCGCGAATAGTTTCGGAAGAGCGGTTTATTATTCTCCTAAACTTAAAGAAGCACATATAGGATTAGCACATGCTAATTTGAAGTTAAACAATTTTGAAAAAGCATTAGCAGCATGTGAAAAAGCTCTTAAGTTGGAAGGAGACAATATTGGAGTTTTATTAGTAAGAGCAGATATACATATGGCGAATAAGATGCCTCAAAAAGCAGTTGAAGATTTATCTGCAATTATATTGGATCACCCTAACGATATCAATTATTACCTAAAAAGAGGAGCTGTTTATCAAGATTTAGCTCAACATCAAAATGCGATAGCCGATTTTACAAAAGCAATATCCATTAATAAAGAAGATTATTTTTCTTACTACCAAAGAGCTAAATCTTATGAAGCATTGTCTAATTTCAAATCAGCAATTGCAGATTATCAAAAGCTAAAAGAACTTTCTCCTTATGACGGGAGAGCGATGAAATTATATGATAAGGCGAAAGAAAGACTGTATGAATTAAATAAAGAAAGTAACAATCCTAAAATTGTAATGATAGACCCTGTTTCTCCTAAGGAAGGAGTTGTTCAGGTAGCCACGAATGCTTTAATGTATACAGTTAAAGGGCAAATAATGGATGAAAGTAATATCTCTTTTATCAAAGTAAATGGAAAAGATGCTTCTTTTAATAAGGATACGATTAATCCAGTATTTGAATTAGAATTGAATATCAAAGAGATAGAAGAAATTACAATTACTGCGTTTGATGTGTATCAAAATTCAGAGACATGGGTATATAAAATTATAGAAACGGAAGTCAATTCACCTGTGGTAAAGTTAATGGCTCCTTATGCATCAGATGACGGGACAGTATACTTAGATGCAGATGATCCTACATTGTACGTAGAAGGAATTATGGAAGATGAAAGTTTAATCAAAAGCATTTTAGTGGAAGGGGCAACAGCAAGTTATGTATTGGATGATAAAAATCCAAAATTTTCAGCAACCATTAACATCATGAATAAAGGTGATTTTACAATTACAGCTGTCGATCAATATGGAAATAAGGCGGAGAAAAAATTTACCATCAATAGAGAAAATATTGAACTTTTAGCTGATAACCCAATGGGCAAGACATGGGTTGTTTTTATTGAAAATTCTAATTATCAAAATTTTGCCAGTTTGGATGGACCAACTAAGGATGTAACGATGATGAAGTCTGCCTTTGCTAAATATAAAATTCATAATATATTGCATAAAGAGAATATGTCGAAAGCAGCATTAGAACGATTTTTTTCTATTGAATTGAGAGATTTAGTTAGAAGTAATCAGGTGAACTCTTTATTAGTATGGTATGCTGGGCATGGTAAATTTATTAATGATGCTGGGTATTGGATTCCTACTGATGCTAAAAGAGATGATGAGTTTACGTATTTTAATATCAATAATTTAAAAGCAGCAATGCAATCATATTCTAAATACATTACACATACATTAGTAATTACAGATGCATGTGAATCTGGTCCCTCATTTTATCAGGCAATGCGATCTACTCCTAAAGCACAAAGCTGCAATGATTGGAAATCAACAAAATTTAAATCATCACAAGTTTTTTCTTCTGCAGGTTATGAACTAGCGGTTGACAATTCTCAGTTTACAAAAACATTTGCGAATACGTTGAGTAGTAACCCTAATAATTGTATCCCTATAGAAACAATTGTAACAAAGGTAAAAGATGCAGTAGGAACGGGAGGAAAACAAAAACCTAAATTTGGAAAAATTGCTGGTTTAGAAGATGAAAATGGAACGTTCTTCTTTATCAAAAAATAATAAGTTTTATGAAAAAAAATCAATTTTTAGTAACCGTCAAGGTGTATATCTTGTCGGTTATTTTTTTTATATCTTATTCTACTTATGCGCAAACCTATCATTTTGATAAATATAGTGTTAAGGAAGGGTTAGCTCAGTCTAGCGTTTATGCAGTAGAACAAGATAGTCAAGGAGCTGTGTGGCTGGGAACCGCTAGTGGAGTTTCTTTGTTTAATGGAAAAGAGTTCATCAATTATACTACTGAAAATGGTTTGGCCGATGGTGCTGTAAAGGCTATTCATATAGATTCATTAGGAATAATTTGGTTTGGTCATGTCGATGGAGGTGTTTCTCGGTATAAAAATGGCAAAATAGAAGTGGTGCTTAGTATGAGTGCTGATATTACTTCGTTTAGTGAAGATGATGAAGGGAATTTATGGGTAACTTCTTTTGGTGAGGGAGTTATTAAGATAGCTAATCCTTATGCAGAAACAAAAAAAGAAATTCGTTTTAAGCAATACAAAGGACAAGAGGGATTAAGTGATATTGTTTTTCAAGTGATAAAACTCAGAAACGGCAATGTATACTTTGTGACGGATGTTGGGATTAAAAATTATAACTATCAAAAAAATGAATTTGAATTTTATAAGGTTCCTAACATGCCCGCTTATTTTCAAATTACTTACATGTTTGAATCAGAAAATTCTGATCAATGGTTTGGTTCGTATAACGGAGGGTTATATCATTATCGAACAAATTTAGGCGAACTAAAAATTTATGATGTAAGAGATGGTTTAGCATCTAATTGGATAAGTACAATAGCTGAAGATAGTAAAGGGAATATATGGGTAGGAACTTGGGGTGGAGGTGTTACAAAAATAACGGGTAATCATAAGTTATTAACGATTAATAAAGAAAAAGGATTAAAAGATAATTATATAAGGTGTGTCGCTAAAGACAGGGAAGGAAATGTATTGTTCGGTTCAAAAGAAAATGGGTTGTTGGTGTATAAGGGAAGTCAACTTATTTCATATGGGGTAAATAATGGCTTAATTACAGATCAGGTATGGGCAATATTAGCAGAAAAAGATAAAATTTGGATAGGGACTAATGAAGGGATTTCTGTTATAAATAATTCTCAATTAGTAAAAAACTATACAGAAGAAAATGGATTACCTTATAAAGACATTAGATTCATTAAAAAAGACAAGAATAACAATATATGGATAGGAAGTTGGGGTGGAGGTGTGCTCTCTTTTAATTCACAACAAAATCGTTTTGAAATGAATTATCGAATTAATTCATTTATGAGTCAGCCCTATATTACAGCATTAGAAGTGGATAAAACTAATAATTTGTGGGTCGGAACAACAGATGGTTTGATTTTTTATGAGATTAATTATCAGTTGGCGAATAGACTCACTCAATTAGATGGATTAGCAGGAAATGATATTTCAGTACTTTATACAGATTCTAAAAATATAGTGTGGGTAGGAGCTAGAGGAAAAGGATTAACTAGAATAGATGTTAAAAAGGAAAAAATTGAAGCTGTTAAATTGGTAGAGAAAATTACCCCTACGGCTGTTATTGAAGATAAACAAGGCAGATTATGGATTGGTACGGAAGGAAAAGGAGTGTTGCTCTTTAATGGAAAAGAAATAGTAAAAAAATATACAGTAAAAGATGGTCTTTTATCGGATTATATTGCATTCTTAAATATTGATGATAACGGTAATTTATGGATAGGGTCTAATAAAGGATTAAATAAATTTAATACACAAGAAAAACGATTTTATGCTTATGATGATAGGATGGGTTATGTGGGAATTGAATCTAAAAATAATGCTACATGTAAAGATGATGAAGGGAACTTATGGTTTGGAACAATAATGGGAGCGGTTAAATTAAATATTGCGGATGAAGTTCAAAATACATTAGAGCCACTTACGCGCATTACTAGATTTACAGTTAATTTAGAAAAACGAGAAATGGAGCAAGGCTTAAAATTAAGTTATCGAGAAAAGGCCATCGTTTTCAATTATTCTAGTATCTGTTTAACCAATCCAAATCAAGTTTTTTACAAGGTAATGTTAGAAGGAGCGGATGATGATTGGAGGATGCCTACACAACAAACTTATGTAACCTATTCACCTTTACCTCCAGGTAAATATACTTTTAAAGTGATAGCAAGTAATAATAATGGAGTATGGAACTCAACTCCTGCTACTTATCATTTTGAAATAGTACCTCCTTTGTGGCAACGCCCATGGTTCATTATTTTATGTCTATTTTTTGTTATTGTATTGGTGATTTTCTTAATCAAAATGCGGGAGAAGAATTTAATTAAAGAAAAAGAAATATTAGAAGAAAAAGTAAAAGAAAGAACAGAAGAAGTGGTACAAAAAAGTCAAGAAATTGAAAGGAAGAATAAGGATATTATTGATAGTATTACTTACGCCAAACGAATACAAGATGCCATTTTACCTACAGGAGAAATGTTTACTGATCAACTGTCTCAAACTTTTATACTGTTTAACCCAAAAGATATTGTTAGTGGAGATTTTTATTGGTTAACACACAAGGATGATAAGTCATTGTTTGCAGCAGTCGATTGTACAGGCCATGGAGTTCCAGGAGCTTTTATGAGTATTGTAGGCTACAATTTATTGGATAAAATTGTGGGAGAATACAGCATTACCAAACCAGATGAAATATTAAATGAATTGAATAAAGGGGTTTCTTTAGCACTAAGACAAGAGGTGGATTCGGGTGCTATAAAAGATGGAATGGATATTTCATTATGTTCTTTTGATAAAAAGACAAATGAGTTAGAATACGCAGGAGCGTACAATCCATTGTATGTTGTTACCAAACATAGATTAAATAATTTAACAGGAGAAGATTTGGAGCCTAATATGGTTAATGATGATGGACTAATGTTGTACGAAATCAAATCAGATAGATTTCCAATAGGAAGTTATACTGAGAAGACGCAATTATTTACTAATCATTCATTTAAATTAGAAAAAGGAGATACCATTTACCTGTTTTCAGATGGTTATGCTGATCAATTTGGTGGTGAAAAGGGGAAAAAATTTAGGTACAAAAATTTTAAGAAGTTGTTGTTGTCTATTAACTCTAAAAGTATGGAAGAGCAAAGAACTATTTTAAACGAAACTTTTGAGGAATGGATGGGAGATCTTGAACAAATAGATGATGTAATCATTATAGGAAGTAGGTTGTAAAAACCAAACAATTACTAATTTTGTGGAGAAAATAAAAGATGATGTCGACAATCCGAATTACTAAGGAATTTCAATTTGAAATGGCACATGCCTTGTTAGGTTATGATGGTCCGTGCAAAAATATACATGGGCATTCTTATAAATTGAAGGTCACTGTAATAGGTAAGGTGAAAGAAGGAACAGCTGATTCTGATGAGGGGATGGTTATTGATTTTGGAATTATAAAAGATATTGTTAATGAGTTAATCGTTCATAAATATGACCATTCATTGGTACTGAATGAAAAAATGAAAATTGAGGAAGAACAATTTGAATTTATGAATAAGCTAATTATCGTTCCTTTTCAGCCCACTTGTGAAAAGTTGTTGGTGCATTACGCAAATTTAATTCAATCGAAGTTGCCAAGTAACATTCAACTGCATAGTTTGTTTTTGAGAGAAACCCCCAATTCTTACGCAGAGTGGTTTGCTGAAGATAATTAATTGATAGTTGTTACTTTTATTTTAGTCAATTTTGTATATTTACAATAAGGTGAAAAGAAGTGTGCCACAATATAAGAATAGAATAAAGAAAGAACTCAAGCGAGATCCAGAATGATTATTGAACTTTTCGATTAATATTATTATTCATTAGTTTAAAATAATCATTACTTATGCCACGATATCATAAGCTGGGGAAAATACCCCACAAAAGACATACGGTTTTTAAAAGTCCTGAAGGTAAATTTTATTATGAAGAGTTATTTGGTACAGTAGGTTTTGATGGAATGTCGTCATTGCTTTACCATACCAATAGACCTACTCAGGTAAAAGAAGTGTTAAAGTCATATTCTGTAGCGCCAAAGGTTGCTGTAGAAAAAAATATGAAGTCCATTTCTTTAAAAGGATTTTCAGTACCTGCTACAGATGATTTTTTAGAAAGTAGAAAGACGGTACTATACAATTCAGATTGTTACATTGCTTTAGCGAGTCCTAAAAAATCATTGACGAGTTATTTTTATAAAAATACAGATTCTGATGAAGTTATATTTATCCATGAAGGATCTGGGAAATTAAGAACTCATTTAGGGAATATTGATTTTGAATATGGAGATTACCTAGTTATTCCTAGAGGAATGATTTATCAAATCAACTTTAATACTCAAAATAACAGGTTATTTATTGTAGAATCTAAAAGCCCAATTTATACGCCCAAAGGGTACCGAAATTGGTTTGGACAACACTTAGAACATTCACCATTTTGTGAACGAGATATTCATCCACCAACAGAATTAGAAACTTTTTCTGATGTTGGAGAATTTTTGATCAAAGTGAAGAAACAGGACATGATTCACGAATACATTTATGCAGCACATCCTTTTAGTGTTGTAGGATGGGATGGGTACAACTTTCCGTACAAATTTTCGATTCATGATTTTGAGCCAATAACAGGAAGAGTCCATTTGCCTCCACCAATT
Organism: Vicingus serpentipes; assembly: GCA_024103385.1. Taxonomy (GTDB): domain Bacteria; phylum Bacteroidota; class Bacteroidia; order Flavobacteriales_E; family Vicingaceae. The sequence goes on along the minus strand of JAGFIT010000019.1, from coordinate 19,063 downwards.
CATCAAACATTTGAAGCGGCAGGTTTTGTCATTTGCTCCTTTGTTCCAAGGTTATACGATTATCATCCTCAAGCTATTCCGGCACCATATAATCACAGTAACATAGATTCTGATGAGGTGTTGTATTATGTGGATGGAGATTTTATGAGTAGGAATAATATTGAGAGAGGTCAAATTACACTACATCCGGCAGGAATTCCTCATGGTCCACATCCTGGAGCTATGGAGCGCAGTATTGGACTAAAAGATACCGAGGAATTAGCAGTTATGGTAGATACATTTAAACCATTGATGGTTACAGAAGAAGCTGTTAAAATCCAGGATGGAAATTACTACCAATCTTGGTTAGATTAATCAAATTATTACGAATTTAAGATTGTGTAAGCAATCTCAAAAAAAATATACTATTATGAGTAAAATTAAAAATGTAGAATATGGGCTTGAAAAAATATTTGAAGGAGCCCAGGATTTTCTTCCTTTATTAGGAACTGATTATGTTGAATTTTATGTAGGTAATGCAAAACAAGCTGCCCACTTCTATAAAACAGCGTTTGGGTTTCAATCTTTTGCATACAAAGGATTAGAAACAGGTTGTAAAGAATATGCTTCGTATGTTTTGAAACAAGATAAAATACGTTTAGTATTAACCACTCCTTTAAATTCTAAATCGCCAATTAACGAGCATTTAACCAAACATGGAGATGGAGTAAAGGTGGTAGCATTGTGGGTGGAGGATGCTACTAAATCATGGGAAGAAACCACTAAAAGAGGAGCTAAATCTTTTATGAAACCTACCACTGAAAAAGACGAATACGGAGAAGTAATTCGTTCAGGAATTCATACTTATGGAGATACGGTTCATATTTTTGTAGAGCGGAAAAACTATAAAGGAATATTTTTGCCAGGATATGAAAAATGGGAATCAGATTATAATCCAACACCTGTAGGGTTGAAATTTATTGACCATATGGTAGGAAATGTAGGTTGGGGGGAAATGAACCAGTGGGTAAAATGGTACGAAGATGTGATGGGATTTGTTAACTTTTTATCGTTTGATGACAAGCAAATTCATACAGAGTATTCTGCTTTAATGAGTAAGGTAATGAGTAATGGGAATGGAAGAATTAAGTTCCCAATTAATGAACCAGCGGAAGGAAAGAAAAAATCTCAGATTGAAGAATATCTTGATTTTTATGAAGGTCCTGGAGCTCAACATATTGCTGTAGCTACTGATGATATTATTAAAACGGTAGCTCAGTTGAGAGAGCGAGGAGTGGAATTTTTATCTACTCCACCTGAAGAATATTATAAAGCAGTTCCAGTAAGGTTAGAAGAGCATAATCATGAGTTAAGAGAAGATATCGAAACGTTAAAAGGCTTAGGAATTATGATAGATGCTGATGAGGAAGGTTATTTGTTACAAATTTTCACAAAACCAGTAGAAGATAGACCAACATTATTTTTTGAAATAATTCAGCGTATGGGAGCAAGAGGTTTTGGCGCAGGTAATTTCAAAGCCCTTTTTGAATCTATTGAAAGAGAACAGGAAAAAAGAGGTACATTATAAATAAATAATTATTATATTCGGGGTGTAATTTAGCTATATTTCGAATTTAAAAATAAGAATTATGAGTAAGAATAAGTGGATAGCAGTAGCAATAATTGCCGTTTTATTTACAGTGCCTTTTTATTATGCATACCTTAATATACAAGGGCATGGAGGAATTGTTCAGGCTTTAGCGATGACTGTTATTATTATTGCTGCTATTGTAGCAATAATTCTATTTAATAAAAGTACTGGGCACACACATTAATTATAGACCTTACTTTTAATAATTTTAATCAATTGAACTCCAATAAGTAATGAATAATTTTGTTCGTTATTTGTTGGAGTTTTTTTATAAAAAATTAAGTGCAGTATGATTCCTTTTTCACCACCTAAAATATATGATGAAATCATTGATGAGGTTGTTAATACACTTAAATCTGGGTGGATTACTACTGGCCCCAAGACTAAATTTTTTGAGCAACAACTGGCAGCATATTGTGGAAATAAAAAAACGTTATGTTTGAATTCTGCAACAGCAGGTTTAGAAATTATGTTGAGGTGGTATGGAGTGAAAGAAGGAGATGAAGTAATTATTCCCGTTTACACATATTGTGCTACAGCTAATGTAGTATTGCATTGTGGGGCGAAACCAGTTTTTGTGGATGTGGATAAGGATTTTAATATAGCTATTGAGCAATTAAAAGGAGTAATTACTACCAATACTAAAGTAATAATTCCAGTTGATTTTGCTGGTTATCCATGTGATTATGATGAAATCAATGCACTAGTTCAATCAGATGAAGTGAAAAATTTATTTCAACCTCACAATGAAGTGCAAAAAAAAATAGGAAGAATATTGGTGCTTTCTGATGCAGCTCATTCTTTAGGTGCAGTTAGTGGAGATAAAAAAACGGGGAGCTTAACAGACGTTACTGTTTTTTCATTTCATGCAGTAAAAAATTTAACTACAGCAGAAGGGGGGGCTGTAGCTTTAAATTTGCCATCTCCATTTAATAATGAGGAAGTTTATGATTATTTATGTGTGAAGACATTGCACGGACAAAATAAAGATGCGTTAGCAAAATCAAAAGTTGGTGCATGGCGTTATGATGTTATTGAGGCAGGGTTTAAAATGAATATGACGGATATTCAAGCTAGTATGGGGTTGGTAGAGTTGAAACATTACAATAACGATACACTGCCTAAAAGAAAATCAATTTTTGATGCTTATACTACAGCATTTCAAAAATATACTTGGGCGGAAATTCCTGAATATAAGACATCAAAAAAAGAAACCTCTTATCATCTTTACCCATTAAGAATAAAAGGAATAACAGAAGAACAGCGAGACAAAATTATTCAACTTATTTTTGAGCAAGAAGTTTCGGTGAATGTGCATTTTCAACCATTACCGATGTTGTCGTTATATAAAGAATTAGGTTATTCTATTCAAGATTTTCCTATCGCTTATGATAATTATGCTAGAGAAATAAGTCTTCCTGTTTATTACGGGCTTTCCGAAAAAGAGATTAATACAGTAATTTCTTCAGTTGTAAAAGCTGTAAACCAAGTGCTGAATGGGTAAGCGTATTTTTGACATAATACTTTCTCTTTTTGGCCTTATTCTATTATTTCCTTTATTTATTTTAATTGCTTTACTTATCATTATTGATTCAAAGGGAGGAGTTTTTTACATTCAAAAACGAATAGGAAAAAATGGAATAACATTTAATTTATTTAAATTCAGAACTATGTCAACTGGTTCGGATAAAGAGGGATTGTTAACAGTAGGAAATAGAGATGCCAGGATTACTAAAGTAGGTTATTACCTTCGAAAATATAAGATAGATGAATTGCCTCAGCTGATTAATGTTTTAAATGGAAAGATGAGTTTTGTTGGGCCGAGACCAGAGGTGAGTAAGTATGTTGAGCTGTATACTGAAGAACAACGAGAAATACTGAAATTAAAACCAGGAATTACGGATTATGCATCTTTAGAGTATTTTAATGAGAATGAATTATTGGCAATGGCTAAAAATCCAGAAGCCATATACATTAATGAAATTCTTCCTGCAAAAATAAGACTAAACAAAAAGTACATAGCTAATAAAAGCTTTATCACCGATTGTACTATTATTTTAAAAACAGTTTTTAAGGTTTTTAGATAATACCCTATACTTACTAAGTAAAAGTACTTAATTGTGTATTTGTTATTTAGGTAAACTAGGGTATTTCTTTATAGGATTCTTATCTCTATATTTATTGAACACAGAGTAAGATGAATAAATACCAACAAAATAAGAATATTGATACGCCTGAAGAGTATTTCAGAGCTTTATTAGAGAATTCTTTTGAAATTATTGGTGTGCTAGATGAAAATGGAGTAGTGGAATATGTTTCTGAATCAGTTCACAAAATTCTTGGGTATTATCCTTCAGAAGTATTAAAAAAAAACATCAATCAATTTTTGGGAATACCTAACCTTCCAGATCTTATAAAAAAAGGAATCCACAAAAACGATACTGATGTTCTGAAAATAATAGATAAAAATGGAGAAAAAAAATACTTAGAAATATCAATCAACCAATACAAAAGCGAAAAAGTCATTTTTAACGCAAAAGATGTAACCAGTAGGATTGTAATAGAGAAAAAGAAGGAGCATACTAGAAAAAGATTAATAGCATTACATCAGGTAGAAAAAGCATTGATTTCCAGTAACCCATTGAAGGAAATATTAAATGATACTTTACAAGTAATTATTAGTAACGTTATAGATGTCGGTTATGCTAATATAGGGTTACTTCATTATGATAATGAGGAACTGGAAATTATAGCCTTAAACTCTAAAGAGTGGGATAATACATTGATTAAGCAAGGCGATTTTTTACCATTTAAAGAATTGTCGAGCATAAAATCTATTCTAAAAAAAGAGGCTTTTCGTGTTAATGATATCTCTAAATTAAAAACGCTAACAAAAGTAGATAAACTTAATAAAAAGCAAGGGTTTAAATCTTATTACATTAAACCGATTATCATTAATGATAGAGTTATAGGAACCTTTTGTTTTGCTTCTAATATAAAAGATTATTTTAAAAATATAGATGAAAAATTAATACAAGAAATTACGCTGTTAGTAGCGGTAGTGCTTAGCGATACCATTTTAAAAGAAGAATTGGCTCAACGTGAAAATGATTTAACGACCATATTCAATAACTCTAACGAGGGTATTGTTAAAATAAATAGCCAAGGTAGATTTTTAGTGGTGAACAGGCAATTATGCAAGATGTTGGGCTATTCAGAAAAAGAATTACTTACGAAAACATTTAGAGATATTACGTTTAAAGATGATTTGGATTTAAGCAGTAATATTTTCAACGATATCATAAACAATAAAAAAGCAAAATCATATAGTTTTCAGAAGAGGTATCAACACAAAAATGGGAGTGTCTTAAGCTGTAGAGTTTCTGTACGACCTATTTATAAAAATGAAAATGAGTTGGATTATTGTATCGCATTTATATATAATGAAACGCTACGAAGACAAGCTTTAAAGCAAGTTACCAATTTAAGAAGTGCATTAAACCATTCAGCTGCTGTATTTTTTACAGATTTAGAAGCGAATATTATAGATATTAATAAAAAACTGGAATATCTATCAGGATATTCAAAGAAAGAACTTATCGGATCTCCAGCAAGAATATTTAATTCCAATTATCATACAAATGAAGAATGGGAGAGAATGTGGAATGCTATTACCAAAGGAATTACATGGCAAGCAGAAATTCGAAATAAACATAAAGGTGGTTCTTATTACTGGGTATTTCAAACAGTAACACCGATAATGAATTATAGAGGGGATGTTGAAAATTTTATTTCCATACAGTTTGATATTACAGAAGAAAAAAAAGCAAAAGGTAGTTTAATTAGGGAGGTTATTGAAGCGCAAGAGCATGAGAGAGAACGGTTTGCAATGGAAATTCATGATGGATTGGGACAAATATTATTGGCCTCAAAAATGAACTTACAAGCAATTCAGTCTGAAATAAATAGTACAAGTGATGTTAGTACAGCTGAAGTTTTTAATAAAACAATTAATTTGTTAACTGATGCTGTGTATGAGGCGAGAAGCATCTCCCATGGATTAATGTCTCGTGTATTGAATCGTTTTGGGTTAGCTTATGCAGTAAACGATATTATAAATAATATTAATATAACTCAGAATATTGATTTTACGTTTAAACATAATATACCTGATAAAAGATTTAATGAAGAAGTCGAGATGGGAATTTATCGTACTTTACAGGAATTAACAAACAACATCACCAAACATTCTCAAGCTACTAAAGCAAGTTTGACAATAATGGAAGAGAAAAACAAATTAGAAATAGAAATAAGAGATAACGGAATTGGAATTCAAAAAGGAACTATCAATAATAAAAATAAATCGGGAATAGGATTAAAAAATATGCATTCCAGAATTCAATACCTTGGAGGTAAATTTATAATCAACAATAAAATAAAAACAGGAACAAAAATTAATATATCACTTTCACTTTAAAATAATGTTATGAAAGAAATAAAAGTATTATTAGCAGATGATCATCTTATTATAAGAGATGGAATTCGTTATATGTTAAAAGGAGCTAAAAATGTAAAAGTTGTTGCAGAAGCAAAAAATGGTAGAGAGGTAATCCAGTATTTAGAAAAAAATAATGGAGGAGTGGATGTTGTTTTGATGGATATTAATATGCCAGAATTAAATGGGATAGATGCTACAGAAATTATATCGAAAAGATTTAAAACTGTAAATGTATTGGCATTAACCATGCATGCAGAAGAATCTTATATCATGAGCATGATTAAAGCAGGAGCATTGGGGTATGTTTTAAAAGAATCCAGTAAGGAAGAATTATTTCAAGCTATAGAAATGATTGCTTTAGGGAAGAAGTACTTTAGTAATGATGTTTCTGTCACCATGATTAACAGTATGATGGATGCGGGTAAAAAAGAAAATAGTGCTGAAATATCAGAAAGGGAACAAGCAGTATTGTCTTTAATTATTGAAGGATTGACCAACATAGAAATAGGTAAAGCGTTGCACATTAGTAATCGAACAGTGGAGAGCCATAGGAGAAATATTTTACAAAAATTAGACGTGAAAAATACGGCAGACTTGGTTCGTTATGCTATTCAAAACAACTTAATTAAACAATAATTGCCTACTCAATGGGTGGGGTCACTTGAAAATAAAAGGGAATGCAATTGAAAATTATTTTGGCCAAGCGGGAGTATCTTCATCATCCCATAATACGCCCCATTGAATTTCAGAGAGCTGATCATTTTCGAACCAAAGGTTTAAACTCGACTCAACAAAACTTAATAATTTGTGATTAATATGTTCATCAGACAAATCTTCTAATTCATTACTCCCTAGGTTTTCATTTTCTAAAGAAGAAAGTGTTTCATCAACAGAAAGACCTATTATTTTTTTGCCATTGAACTCAAAATCGGGAGAACTAACTGCTATGGTTGTTAGCCTCCAATTATCCTCTTCATCAAAAGAGACAGAAAATTCATCCTCATCATAATGCCATGATTCAGTTAGATAACCATCTTCTTCTCCTGTAGCGTTGTAAGTATCAATTTCAGAAGGTTCTCCGATTATTTTTTTTAACTCATCTCGTGTGCAACCAAACTTAATATTTCCTAAACCGATTCCTATTTTAATACTTTTATCAAGGCTCATAATTAATTTATTTAATTCCTAATTTACTTTTAATGTTGGATGGAATTCCGTCTTTATGAATCATTAAGTTGGTAGTTTTGAACTTAACAAAAGATTCGGAAGCATAGAAATAGCCATTGTTATAATTTTCTGTTCCCCATGAATTTTTTACAATATAATATTTAGTACCATTCTGATCTTTAACAATCCCTGTAATATGCATTCCATGATCATCTGTTGTTTTGTAATTATCAAAATCAATTTGTCTCATTTTTTGATTAATGGCTAATTCTTTAACTGGCTCATCAAATGCATTACTAATTTTATCAGCCCCTGAGTCACTAAAGTGTTTATTATCTCTTCCTTTTACAGAAATAGTAGATTCATCTTCAGGTACAATAGCTAATCCATTTTTAAAAGAAAATCCTTTTTCAGAAACGTCACTTGCCCACGCTACAGAATAACCATTCATTATCGCATTATCTAATGTCTCCATCATTTCATCTAAAGGAAGATTATAGGCTTTTCCGAACGCCCAGTTATCAGGTAGTTCTAACACAAAACTTTCGTAGAAAGGATGATGAGTAAAAGAAGTAATGGCTATATAATCATCCATATTTAGACCTATTCTTTTTGCATAAGTTAACGGAGTGTATTTCTTACCTTGATATTCAAACTCTTGAGGAATTTTTCCTAAATAAGCATCCAATACACCTTCTATTGCTTTTGTCCAAGAAGGCGTTAATTCTTTTTGAGGGTTTTTAACGATTGTTTCAACCATACTAATTAAAATAGCATTCAGTTCTGCATGGTTGTGCTTTTCAGTGCCATAATCTAGCCCTTTATATACTTCTTCAGGAACAATACCATACTTTTTAATAATTAAAGGGATATCATGAAATGCTCCACCAGCATCAAAATTAAAGTTTCCATGCATTCTCACATAGTTAATCGCTTTTTCTAGATAGGCATTTCTAACAATAAACATTTCTGAAAGACTAGCACTTTCTTTTCCATTTCGAATTACTTCAGACTCTATAAATGAAAGTGCAGAAAAACTCCAGCAAGTACCTGTTCTTCCTTGGTTTTGAACATCTAAGGTTTCAATATCTTTAACTATAGTGAAAAAATAATGACCATCTTCTTTATTTTTTAAAGTATCTTTTTTTGTATTATTCTCAGGAATAGAATAATTGCCTTTATCTTTTTTAACTTGTGCATTTAATCCAATAAAAGATAAAACGATAATTAATGTTAAGATTATTTTTTTCATATGAAATATAGGATTACAGAGTTTTAATTATAGTGCTTTTGTCCAGCACCTTTTTCTTTTGTGTTGTATATTTTCGTAGTTTTTCCAGTTTTGAATCACTTTTTGATTGGTTTCAAAAATACCTGTAGTTTCCATTTCAGTTACGCCATATTTTTCCATTACTTCATGGAGTTCGTAAAATAAAACCGCAGTGACTCCTTTCGCTTGGTATTTTGGTAAAATACCCGTCAACATTAAATCAATTAGTTTAGGGTGTTTTAAGGCTTTGTTAATGTGGTACCATCCAAAAGGGAATATGCTTCCGTTGGCTTTTTGTAAGGCTTCAGATAATGAAGGTAATCCAATAATAAAAGCAATTAAATTTTCTTCTTTATCAAATACTAGCTTCACAAATTCAGGATTTAATAACATTAAGTAGCGTTTTACATAATAATCAATCATTTCTTTATCTAAATGAACTACACTATGTAACTCTTTAAAAGCTTCGTTTAAAATTTCGAATAACTGAATGGCATAAGGTTGTAGTTCAGATTTTTTTGTAAAACTTTTAACGGTTAATTCACTCCTCTTTTTTACAATTTCCGCTCCTCTTTTTGCTTTTTCAGGCATACCTTCTAAAAACAAACGAAATTCTATCCAATCAATTTTTTTCTGGTAGCCTATTTTTTCTAATTGCTCTTTATAGTAGGGAAGGTGGTATTCTGATGCAGCAGAAGGTAAGTGATCAAACCCTTCTACTAACATTCCCTGGTGATCTAAATTGGTAAAACCTAAAGGGCCTTCCACTTCTTCCATGCCTTGTGTTTTCAGCCACTTTTCTGCAGTTAAAAATAGTTGTTGTACTACTTCATCATCATCAATAAATTCGGCTCTGGTAAAACGACCACATTTAGCATTAATCTTCTCGTTGTATTTTTCGTTAACAATTGCACCAATTCGGCCTACACATTTACCTTCTTTATACGCTAACCAAAAATTAGCTTTACAAAATCGGAAGGCAGGATTAAATTCACTTTGAAGTGCTTTAACTTCATCTTTCTTAATAGGAGGTACCCAAAAACTATTTCCTTTGTAGATATCAAACTGAACATTGATGAAATCTTTAAAGTCTTTAGGTGTTTTTGCTTCTCTAATTTCAATTGCCATCTGTTGTTTTTTTATGGTTGGGCAGTGGTTATTATTTTTTCTTTTTTCTTTGCTCTTGTAATGCTTGAGCTTCTTTCATTCGTTGCTCTAACTTAGCAGCAAATCCAGATTTTTTCTTTTTCTTTCCTTTGTTGGCTTGTAGTTGAGCATGTATTTTGTCTTCATCTACTATCCACTTCCGAATAGCATATTGTTGACCAATAGTAATGACATTGGCAATTAAGTAATATAAACTTAATCCAGCCGCATAGCTGTTAAAGAAAAACAACATCATTACAGGCATTAAGTAAGTCATTATTTTCATTTGAGTAGCCATCATTCCGGCATTATCTCCACCCATTCCTGCTGTCATTTGACTGTTTACTTTCGTGTAAAAAATCATAGAAATGGCCATTAATAGTGTAAATAAACTAATGTGGTCACCATACATTGGAATATGAAATCCTAAATCATAAATAGAATCGTAGGTGGATAAATCTTCAGCCCATAAAAAGCTTTTTTGTCTTAAATCAAAAGTGGCTGGGAAAAATCGAAATAAAGCAAATAAAATAGGCATTTGAATTAACATAGGAATGCACCCTGCCATAGGATTAACACCAGTTTGTCGGTATAATGCCATGGTAGCTTGTTGCTTTTTCATAGCATCATTCTTATATTTTTCAGTGATTTCTGCAATTTCAGGTTTTAGTACCTTCATTTTAGCACTGCTCAAATAGGTTTTCCAAGTAATAGGAAAAAGAATAGATTTAATGATGAGTGTTAGTAGAAGAATGATAACACCTATAGAAAGATTAAATCCGTTTAAAAAATCGAAGACAGGGCGGATTAAAAACATATTTACCCATCCAAATATTCCCCATCCATAATCTAAGGTCTCTTCTAAATCAGCTTCCACAGCTTTTAAATCTTGAATTCTATTAGGTCCAAAATAGTACTGCATGGCAAAGCTTTCATTATTAGTACCATTGTACGGAACAGCAATACTTGCTTCCATACCTTGAACATATTCGGTAGAAGTTCCTTCAGGGATTTCTATCGTTTTGATTTTAGAATCAGAATGAAAAGGTTCTTTTTTAGCAATTATGGAAGCATTAAAATATTGTTGTTTAAACATGATCCATTCCACAGGAGCTTCCATTTTTTCTTCTTCATACTTCATTTCACTGATGTAATCTATATCTCCAGTGTTGTATTTATAATAAATGGTACTTTTTTGTTGTTGATTAAGAATTGTTTTTTCTTGGTTGGGAGTAAACATACTCCAATCCATATAGATAGGAAATCCTTTAGAAATTAAATCATTTAATCCTACGGTATTAATTTCAAAATCAACCAAATAAGAGTTGCCAGAAAGAGAATAATGGTATTCAATGTATTTTTCTTTACTTCCGTTAGCATATAACCTCATACTAAAGCTTTTTCCATCTTTTCCTTTTACAATAAAATCTTCATCCGTAGTTTCAAAAAATAATTCTTCTGTATTAATAATCATGTTACCATTGATAGCATCCTTAATGGTAAGGTTCAGATTAAAACGAGAAGAGTCTTCTTTAAATAAGATTAGCGGTAAAGAATCGTAAGTATGAAAGTTTTTTAATTCAACAGAACTAACCCGACCTCCTTTATTAGAGATAGCTACTTTAATCAATTCATTTTCAATGGTGTATGTTTTCTCTTCCCCTTGAGTAGCATCAGATAGAGGGCCATATTCCAAAACTGATTTAAGCGCATTTAAAGAGTCTTTTTTTGCAAGAATATTGGTATCTGTGGTTGTTGTTAATTCAAAGTTAGTGTCCGTTTTTTCTGAACTATTTTGCTCTTGCTCACCTACCGTGGTTTGTTCTGTTTTCGCTTTTGTTTCTTGTTCTCTCTTTTCTTTAGCAGCTATTTCTTCTTCTGTTGGTTTTGTTATCCAACTAAATACTAATAAAATTGCTCCAATTAAAACTAAACCAATAATAGAGTTTTTATCTAATCCTTTGTTACTCATTTAGGGTTGTCTTTTTTAGATTTGATTAATGAGGGGTTGAATTTAATGACGCCTTTACATGAGCACTTGCTTTAATAAAATTAACAAATAATGCATGAGGTTCTGTAACGGTGCTTTTGTATTCAGGATGGAATTGAACTCCTACAAACCAAGGGTGGTCTTTAATTTCTACAATCTCTACTAAGTCGTTTTCAGGATTAATGCCTGTAGCCCTCATTCCATTTTTTTCGTATTCGGCTCGGTATTTATTGTTAAACTCATAACGGTGTCTATGTCTTTCCGAAATATGTTCTGATTGGTATGCTTCGTAGGAATTGGAATCTTTTTTGATTTGACATGGATAAGCACCTAATCGCATGGTTCCTCCTTTGGTCGAAACATTTTTTTGGTCTTCCATTAAATAAATAACAGGGTTAGAGGTGTTTTCCTCCATTTCTGTAGAATGTGCATCAGGAAGTCCGAGTACGTTTCTTCCAAATTCAATGACTGCAGACTGCATTCCTAAGCAAATTCCAAAAAAAGGAACTTTCTGCTCTCTGGCATATTTAACTGCAGCTATTTTACCTTCAATACCTCTTTCGCCAAACCCGGGAGCAACTAATATCCCATCTAAAGCGGATAGTTTCTGTTTTGCATTACTATCTTTAATAGATTCTGAATGAATCCATTTGATATCTACCTCTATTTCATTACTAACACCAGCATGAATAATAGCTTCAGCTATAGATTTATAAGAATCTTTTAATTCAATATACTTCCCTATTAAACCAATGCTAATTTTATGTTTTGGATTTTTTAGTTTAGATAAAAATTCTTTCCAAGCTACTAAACTTGGTTCGTCTTTATATGGTAGCGAAAGTTTATCTAAAACCACTTTATCTAATTCTTCCTCTTGCATCAATAAAGGAACATCATAAATCGTTTCAGCATCAATTGCTTGAATTACAGCCTTAGGTGCTATGTTACAAAATAAGGCCACTTTTTCTTTAACTCCTTCTGTTAACTTATGCTCTGTTCTTAGGGCTAGTATATCTGGTTGTACTCCAGATTCTAAAAGGGATTTTACGGAATGTTGAGTAGGTTTTGTTTTTAATTCTCCTGAAGTTGCTAAAAAAGGAACTAAGGTGAGGTGTAAAACAATACAGTCAAAATCAGGCTCCCATTTTAGTTGTCTAACCGCTTCTATGTAAGGTAATGATTCAATATCACCCACAGTTCCTCCAATTTCGGTAATAACAATATCATACTTTCCTGTATTACCTAATAATTTAATTCTGCGTTTAATTTCATCGGTAATGTGAGGAATTACCTGAACTGTTTTTCCTAAATAAGCACCTTCACGTTCCTTATTGATAACATATTGGTATATTCTTCCTGTAGTTACGTTATTAGCCTGAGAAGTAGGTACATTTAAAAAACGTTCGTAGTGACCCAAATCTAAATCGGTTTCTGCGCCATCATCGGTTACAAAACATTCACCATGCTCATATGGATTAAGTGTACCAGGATCAACGTTGATATAAGGATCTAATTTTTGAATAGTGACAGAGTATCCTCTTGCTTGTAAAAGTTTGGCAAGTGATGCACCAATAATTCCTTTACCTAAAGAAGAGGTAACTCCTCCTGTAACAAAAATATACTTTGTTCCTGCCGGCATTTTTTTAACGTTCATCAAATAAAGATGACAAATTTATAAATATTAATAGGTTATATAAGGATTAGGTGTCAAATATTTCAGATAATTATTCACAAATAGAAATTATTGAAAATTGGTAAGGAAACAATTCAAAAATAGTTGGATTAATTGGTAGAACGATTTGTAAAATAAATTCCTAATAAGATGGTAAATACACTTGTAACTTGAATGAGTTGTATGGTTTCACCATCAATGACTCCCCATAATATGGAAATAATAGGAATGAGATAAGTAACACTTGAGGCAAACAAACTGGTTGTTTTTTTAATTAAAGTGTTAAAAATAAGCATAGCTATAGCTGTCCCGAAAATAGCTAGTAAAGAAATGTAAAAAAGAGATTCTAGTGCTTCAGGATTGGTAGTGGTAATTTCAATAAAATTGGTGGTAAATAAATAGATGATTGTCCATGGTCCTATACAAAGAAAAGCTAAAGCAGAGATCGTAATAGGTTTTATGTTTGATAGTTTTATTTTGATAACATTTACGCTTATGCCATAAAAAAAAGTAGCTGTTACAATGAATAAACTATAGATTAGATTGGTGTTTTCAAGAGATACTCCATTAGAAAGTATTAAGGAGATGGCACCTATTAATCCAATAAAAACACCAATAATTTGATTTCTTTTCGGTTTACTTTTAAAGATTAAAAGGGCTATAATTAATGTAAAAATAGGTGTTAAAGAGTTTAACATTCCTGCTAAAGAACTAGCTACTTCAGTTTGCGCTTTGGTAAATAGAAAAGCAGGAATTCCATTGCCTAAAAATCCAGATATAAATAAATATTTCCAATACCTTTTTTCTATTTTCAACAGTGGCTTTATAGCAAAAGGCATAAGACATAAAAAAGCAATACCAATTCTTAATGCAGCTACTTGAGTATGGTTGTATGCTACTAGTCCTTTCTTCATTAAAATAAAGGAACTTCCCCAAATGAAAGCAAGAAAAAAAAGAGTTAACCATTGTAAACTTTTTTTGTTTAAATCATAAAGTGGCATAGGCTTTAAAAAGCGATAAAAGTAGCTACATTTTTATGATATTAATTCTTAATTTTGATTTAAATTATGAAGGCGGAATTAAAAATAGAAGGATTAAGCTGTGCACATTGTGTAAATGCTGTAGGTTCTATTTTAAGAAATAGCAAAGGAGTTCAAAAAGTGGAAGTGAGTTTACCTGATAATGCTCAGGTAATATTTGATGAAAATGAAATTACTCTTGAGCAATTGAAGCAAGCAATTAATGAATCCGAGATTTATAAAACAACTTAAATTATGAAGTTAAAAATTATGAAGTTAAATCAATATATAGGAATATTGGTGGTTAGTGTTTTTTCACTTTCTACTATAATAGGATGTAGTAACGCAGAACAAGAGAATACAGAAAAAATAACGGTAGCTCCTGAAAATTTATTGGTAGTTGATTATGCTGTAGAGGGAATGGTTTGCGCAATGGGGTGTGCTAAGACAATCCAAGATGAAGTAGCTGATATGTCAGGTGTTGTAAAATGCAGTGTTGATTTTGAAACAGGAAAGGCACACATTGAGTTTGATAAAACCCAGGTAACTGAAGAAGCAATTATTACAAAAATAGAGTCTATTGCAGATGGACAATATAAGGTGAGTAAATGGGAGGAAAAAGAAATCATTGAAGAAGAAGCTCCTGCTGTTGAAGAAGAAGGGAATTCAGAAAATGGAGAACCAATGATAGAGGTGGCAATTCCTTCAATTCAAATTCCTAATTTATTTACTTTTTTAATAGAAAGAATTTAATGATATAATTTAAGTTGAAAAAGCGATATCAGTATGATGTCGCTTTTTTTATGAGATACCAATGGATACAAAAAACAAACAGGTAATAATATGGCTATTAACAGGATGTTTTCTCATTTTTTTAATGGTAGTTATAGGAGGTATTACTCGTTTAACCAATTCTGGGTTGTCAATGGTCGATTGGAAATTGATTATGGGAATGATTCCCCCTTTAAACGAACAGGAATGGATGGCAGCCTTTGAGCAATACAAAAAATTCCCAGAGTATCAGCAAGTTAATTTCACTTTTACTTTATCTGAATTTAAATCTATTTTTTTCTGGGAGTATTTACACCGTTTAATTGGAAGAATTATAGGGATGGTATTTATCATTCCGTTTATCTATTTTTTATTTAAAAAGCAGTTGTCTAAAAAACTAATACTTCAATCCCTTATTTTATTAGGAATGGGAGCATTTCAAGGATTTTTAGGATGGTGGATGGTGAAGAGTGGTTTAGTGAAAGATCCTGATGTGAGTCATTATCGATTGGCAATACATTTAATTACTGCATTTCTCACATTTGCTTATGCGCTATGGGTGGCATTGGGTTTAATTTATCCAGAAAGAGAAATAGCAGATTGTAAAAAAATCCGACAAATAATTTATTTGTTGTTGGGAGTGGTTATTATTCAAATAATTTATGGAGCTTTTGTTGCAGGTTTAAATGCAGGGTTTGTAATGAACACTTGGCCTAAAATGGGCAGTCAATGGATTAATGATAATGTAACAGCCATTCAACCTTTATGGGTAAATTTTGTGGATGGAATAGGAGGAGTACAGTTTATTCACCGTTATTTGGCTTATGTAGTTGTAGCTATTGTTATTTATTTACTATTAATAAGTGTTAAATATCCTATTACTCATTTGCAACGAAATGCATTAATAGGGTTGATTGTTGTTGTGTCCATTCAATTTTTATTAGGAATATTTACCTTGCTATACGCGGTGCCTATAGTGTTGGGTCTTTTGCATCAAGTAGGGGCATTTTTATTACTAGGAACGATAGTGTTTTCTTTATTTCAATTTAGAAAGGCAGCCTTATAGGAATTTATTTAGCTACAGGTTTATCGTTGATGTAAAAAGTTGACGACAGAAAATTTCCATAATCATCCCATTTTGAAAAGTTTCCATTCAGTTGATCGTCTTTATAATAGCTTTCACTAATCTTTATTCCTTTTTCATTAAAGGTAGTCCATTTTCCTTCTCTTTCTCCCATATCAAAATTTCCTTCCATTTTCTTTTTGCCATTTGGATAATACCAAACCCATAAACCGTGGTTTTTTCCTTCTTTGAAATTACCGGATTGTGAAGGTTTTCCTGTCTCATAATAATTGTTAGAAAGTCTTTTTCCACTGAAGTGATAGGCAGAATAACCCATTATAAGGATTCCTATAATAAATTTATGTTTACTATTGTATGAGAATATTCCCATCCATTCAATTTTAATTACCAAAAGTAAACAAAGGAAGTCAAAATGGTTTTAACTAAAGCTTTAAACCTTAATTAGTCCTTCACTCACAGCATGATTAATTAATTCTGCTGTGTTTTTAACATTCAATTTTCTAATAATGTTACGCCTGTGTGTTTCAACAGTTCTATTGCTTATATCTAATTGCTTAGCTATTTCTCGATTGGTACTTCCATTAGAAATAGATTTTAATATTTGAAGTTCTCTTTGAGATAAATCAGATTCCGTTTCTTTTTCTTCTTTAAAAAGGTGATTGATTAATTTCATAGAAACTTCACTGCTGTAATATTTTTCGTTTTTATAAACGGTTTCAATCGCTTCAATTAATTTGTTTCTAGTGGAATCTTTTAAAATGTACCCTAATGCACCTGCGTTAATCATTTTCATAAGGTAAGATTCTTCTATGTGCATGGTAAGGGCTAATATTTTAATCTTAGGATACAACTTCGTAATGATTTCAGTAGCATCGATTCCATTTAACTCTGGCATGGTGATGTCCATTAAGATAACATCAACCTTTTTACCTTTTCCTTTTAAAAAGTCAATGGCTTCTTTTCCGTTATTACAATCCCCTACAACACTAATTCGTTTAGAGGTATTCATGATAGATTTAATACCATCTCTAATTAATTTATGATCATCTACCAGTAAAATATTTATTTTTTTATTCATTTATATTTTAATTTAAAATTATTGGGATAGCAATATCAAATTCAGTTCCTTGATCAATAATACTATTAATATTAACATCTCCGTTAAATGATTCTATTCGAGTTTTAATGTTTTTTAAACCATGTCCATTAAAAATCTCTAAATCATTAATGTTAAAGCCTACTCCATTGTCAGTTAAGTTGATAATGATATGATCCTCTTTTATACTTAAACCAATATTTACTTCTGTAGCGTGACTATGTTTAACACTATTATTGATAAATTCTTGAATAATTCGGAAAATAGAAATTTCTAACGATTTATTAATGGCAGGGAACTGATCGTTATGATGAAATTTAACATTAAAATCAATACTAGAAATATTTGATTGCAATTCTTCAATAGCTTTAACTAAACCATGTTCTTTTAAAACGATAGGTAAAGTGTTAAAACATATTTGTCTTAAATCTTGAATAGCATGATGTAATAATTGAGGAATAGTTTCTAATTCATTAGCAATATCATTCTTCTCATGAAAATTAGCTTTCAAGCTCTCAATATGTAATTTTATTGCGGCTAATGATTGTCCAATCCCATCATGTAAATCTCTTGCAATTCTTTCTCTTTCTTTTTCTTGAGTCTCAATTACTTTTTTAAGTAGTAGTTGGTTGAGTTTGGAGTGTTCTGTAATATCTTTTAAAATAGCTTGGTAGCTAATAATTTCACCATAATTATTGGTGATTTTATTGGCAGAAAGTAAGCAAGTTTTAATTTCATTGTCTTTTCCGTATACTTGACATTCAAACCCGTTTATAAGTCCTTTTTTGTTTAATGTATCTATAATGGTTTCAATTCCATTTTTTTCCTTAATGATAGAATTGAAGGTAACCATATTCAGGTTGTTTGATTTAGTATCAAAAAAATTACTAGCCGCTTTGTTATAATCAACAATTCTACCTTTTAGATCAAATAAAAGAATAGGATCGGAAGAATCTGAAAATACCTTCCTGTATTTAATATTTAATTTATTGTTTTGCTCTTTAAGGTGATAGAGGTGGTAAGCGTTTTCTATAGTTAGTTTTAAATCATATTCATGCCAGGGTTTAGTAACATATCTGTAGATATGACCTCTATTTACTGCATCAATAACTGCATTAATATCAGAATAACCTGTTAAAAGAATTCGGATAGGATTAGGGTGTACATCTGCAATTGCTTCAAAAAAATCAACACCAGTTTGGTCTGGCATTCTTTGATCTGAAATGACCACCTCAATGGGTTCGTTTTTTAGGATTTCCATACCTTCTTGTGCAGAATTAGCTAGATGAACCTCAAACTGTCTTCTAAAAGCAGCTTTAAAAGCACTTAAATTCTCTACTTCATCGTCTATGTATAATACTTTTATTTTATCCATTGTTAAAAGGTATTTTTATGATTATTTCTGTTCCTATATTTTCTTTACTATTAATTTCGATACTAGCATTATGAACTTTGATAATGCTATAAGCTATTGACATTCCCAATCCAGTTCCTTCACCAACAGGTTTGGTAGTATAAAAAGGTTCAAATATTTTTTCTTTTGTTTCCTGGTTCATGCCTATTCCACTATCTTTTACGACTAGTACAACATTATTGTTTTCAACATAAGTTTTAACATTAATTTCATTTTGGTTGGTAGTGTTTTTTGCAGCAATAGCTTGAATGGCATTGTCCATGATGTTCATGAATAATTGGTTTAATTTACTCGGGTAGCACTCAA
>JAGFIT010000018.1 GCA_024103385.1 Vicingus serpentipes | reverse complement strand
TTGAACTATTTTTACTGCTCTTTTCTCTAATCGCTTATCGCCAAAACATCCTTTAAAATTCATTCTCCTTTTTTTCTGCAAAACTAAAAAGAAAAGATGTGTACACACGGTAGGTTAAAAAACGGATTGTTAGAGGAATTTATAACATTTAGTTTTGTAATATGAAAATTCGCTTATCTTTAGTTGATGACCACAATCTTTATAGAAAAGGTTTAATTAAGATATTAAGCACATTTAGTGAAGTTGATTCTATAAAAGAGTTTGAAAATGGCGAAGTTTTTATTAATCATTATTCAAACAGCGCCAGTAGAGATGATCATATTATACTTTTAGATTATCAAATGCCGAAACTAGATGGTATTGCTGTATCTAATTGGTTAAAGCAACACAAACCCAAAACTAAAATCATTATTATTTCCCAATATGATGATCAACATACTATTCAAAAATTTATTCAGAATGGAGCGTCTGGTTACTTGCTAAAAGGAGCTTCTATTCAAGAACTGCATGAAGCAATCATTCAGGTTTATAAGAACAACTTCTATTTTAATGAACACGTATCTAACCAAATGATTATTGATTTGGTTCAGCATAAAAATATCAACCCTAATTTTAAAGAAAATAACGAACTCACTGATAGGGAAAAAGAAATTGCCCAATTAATTTGTCAAGAATTCTCGTATAAAGATATTGCCAATCAATTAAATATTAGTCAACGAACAGTTGAAACCCACAAAAAAAATATTTTAAAAAAAATAGGAGCAACAAAAGCAACAGGTATAGTTGTTTATGCTACAAAAAAAGGATGGATATAAAATGAATACAATAAATAAAAAAATGTCTGGCATCATTACCGTTAAAAATATTTCCATTGAATCAACCGAAAAATGTAATTGTGGTAGTTGGTTAAATCACTGGAATAATTTCAATAATAAACCTCCTGTTTTTTGTTCCGAAATTAGGTGTACGCATATGTTTCACTTATTTGGTGCTCATGTCCAAAAAGTGGAAGATGATGAAAATTGGTACATTATTCCTTTATGCGAAAAACATGGAAGAAGTGATGAAGAATTAGTAATCAATAATTTCGTTAAATTTATCCCTGCTGATATAAATAAAACATGCGGATAACAAATACGACCTTATTCATCCTTAAAAAACGGATTTTAGACTTACATAAAAAAACACTTACTTTTATTCCCTAAATTTTTGAATGACAATGAAAGTCAAAACTATAAATGGCCCTTTAATTGAAAATTACCATTACGAAAATTGGCTGGTTTACTGGAAAAACCATAGTGGTGAACCTGCTTTATATTGTTCTGAATACAATTGTTTATGCAGTGGAAATTTAATTGGTACTCACGTAAAAAAAATGAATAGAGATAACACCAACTATATTATTCCGTTATGCCCTGTGCATCATACCAAAAATCAAGAAATTCATGTAAATGATCATACTAAATTTGTTGCCCTACAAGAGAAAGATGTGTTAAAATTAACATAAACTCGTTCCTCTTCTGCTATCATAATTTTTCTACCTTTATAAACATCGCTTTACGAAAAGTGTTACTTTTGTTTTTATGACAACAAAAAAATTAATAAAGCGTCTCACTATACGAATCGTTGTTTTAGGTGTTGCCGCTTACTTTTACTGGCCACTTCCTGTCTTGTTTCTTGTTACAGGTTTTTACGATGTTATTCGTCAAAAAAACAAAAACAAGGGCCTTGTTTTTAGGTTATATTTTTTAGGAAATGGTTCGCTAACATGGTTATTTAGTCCTTTAAATGCCTTAATTGATATTTTATGTTTGCCTTATATTAATAAACAAGTATATCAATTAACCGACTTACCTAAAAAACACCAAGAAGAGATTAAAACACTACTAGAACAATCGCCTAACAAACAATTAACCGAATCTTTAGAGCAGTTAGGAAGTACTAGCGAACGTACAATGCTGTTTTACAAGTGGTATGGTTTTAATGTTGACAATGATTACCCTTGCCCCTTATTTCACTCTCCATTTAAACGAATTTTAACTATTGGCATTTCTACTTTTAATGCACAAAGCCAAACCACACAACATTTTGGATGGTTAAGAGCAGGAATTAGAGTACTTATTAATATTGATGAGAATGTTGATGAACGTGCTTACTTGGATGTTAATGATATTCGCCACACATGGAAAACAGATGGACCTTTATTTATTTTTGACGATACAATTCTCCATCAATCCTTTAACTTAAGTGATAAAAAACGAAATTGTTTATTTATTGATGTAACCAGACCCTCTCTTATTCCATTTTTAATTAATGGTGTAGTTAAATCCATGGGGTTCATTACTACTCAAATCAGCTTCTTTAGTAAGTTGTCTAAGTGGAAGGTGGTTAATAAGTAATCCTGTGATTTGATGGCTCTATAAACCCATTCATCATTTTCAAAAAACCTTTTATTCAAATTACTACATTTGTTCATCAAAATTATTTTTATGAGAAAGCTCCTTACTCTTCTTTTTGCTCTATCCTTTTTTTGCTCATTTTCACAACAACAACTGAATTCTGCTGAAATAAAATTAGCCTTAAAAAAGCTAAACAAATTAAGTAGTGTTTTATACATAGCTGCACATCCAGACGATGAAAACACGCGTTTAATTGCCTACATGGCTAATGAAGAAATGGCTAGAACAGCCTATCTTTCTTTAACTCGTGGTGATGGAGGTCAAAACTTAATTGGAACAGAAAAAGGAGCTTTAATGGGTGTATTGAGGACTCAAGAACTATTAGAAGCAAGAAAGATTGATGGTGGAGAACAATTTTTTACACGTGCAGTAGATTTTGGCTATTCTAAAACACCTGAAGAAACTTTTCAAAAATGGGATAAAGACAAAGTATTAGCAGATGTAGTCTGGACTATCAGAAAATTTAGACCCGATGTAATCATTACTCGCTTTCCTCCTACTAGCAGAGCGGGACACGGACACCATACGGCTTCAGCAATATTGGCAGAAGAAGCATTTGATTTAGCTGGAGATCCAAAATTCTTCCCTGAACAACTAAAACATGTTGCCATTTGGCAGCCTAAACGTTTGTTTCTCAATGTAAGTACTTGGTGGGACAAAGAATTACCTGAGAAAGCGAAAAATGCGCCTGACCAATACTTAACTATTGATATAGGAACGTATAATACCTTATTAGGAAAATCTTATGCGGAAATTGCAGCAGAAAGCCGTACCATGCACAAAAGTCAAGGATTTGGAACAGGAAAAGAAAGAGGAAGTAAATTAGAGTATCTACAATTGATAAAAGGCGAACCCTTCCAAACTTCTGTTTTTGATGGTATTGATGTTATTTGGAATAAAATACAAGGTGGAACTGAAATTGAAAAATTAATAATTGAAGCTAACACCAATTTTAATGCTGAACAACCTGAAAATATTGTTCCCGAACTTTTAAAAACTTACCAATTAATCAATCAACTTCCTAATACAGTAAAATGGAAAGAATCAAAACTCAAAAACATTCAAAACATCATCGAATCATGCCTTGGTTTATTTATTGAAGTTACTACCGAAGATTATAGTATTGCTAAAGGAAATAATATTCAATTAAAAAGCACCATTCTTAATCGTAGTAATTTAAAGTTAGAACTAAGTTCCATTAAAATAGCAGGAAACGATACCATTGTCCAAGTTATTTTAGGAAACAACCAACCACAAGAATACGAGCACAATGTTACAACTACAGCGTTTCCTTTATCCCACCCTTATTGGCTCAATAACGACTACGAAGGGCTTTTTAAAGTTGATGATCAAAATCAAATTGGTGTTCCTGAAAATACTGCAGCAATTCCTGTTGAATATGTTTTTAAATTAAATGGTGTTGTTTTTCCTGTTCATCGTTCAGTAACCTACAAATGGACAGACAGAGTGAAGGGTGAAATCTACCGCCCTTTTGTGGTGTTGCCAAAAATTACCGCCAACATTGCTGAAAGTGTGTATATCTTTTCCTCAGATAAGTCAAAAGAAGTAAGAGTAACCCTAAAAGCACATCAATCGAATATAAAAGGAAATGTTGCTTTACAACTTCCTGAAGGATGGAAATCAGAACCCTCCTCTATTCCTTATGAATTAAAAGAAAAAAATGAGGAGAAAATAATCGTTTTTAATATTACTTCCTCTAGTAAAGAAAGTGTTGGAGAGGTGTCTGTATTATTAAGTAATGTTAAGGAACGTGTTAAAAGCTTAACAACTATTGAATATGATCACATTCCTACTCAAACGCTATTACCAGATGCTAAAGCAAAATTGGTTCGATTAAACGTAGCTATAAAAGGAGAAAAAATAGGTTATATTCAAGGCGCTGGTGATGAAGTTCCTGTTACCTTAGAACAATTAGGTTATAATGTAACCATGTTAGATGAAGCGAGCATCAAAAACAACGATTTAGCTCAGTTTGATGCCATTGTTTGCGGAATAAGAGCATACAACACGAATAAGTATATGACAACCATTTACAACAAGTTAATGGAGTATGTCAAAAACGGAGGGAATTATGTGGTGCAATACAATACCAACAGAGGGTTGGAAGAAGAAAAAATTGGCCCTTACCCCTTTAAACTTTCAAGAGATAGAGTTACTGTTGAAGAAGCAAAAACAACCTATTTAGCCTCTGAACACGCGATACTGAACACCCCCAACAAAATAACCGATAAAGATTTTGATAATTGGATACAAGAAAGAGGATTGTACTTCCCTAACGAATGGGATAACAACTACACTCCTATTTTAGGCTGGAACGACCCTAATGAAGAAATGACCAAAGGAAGTTTACTGGTTGCTAGCTACGGCAAAGGAAGTTTTATCTATACTGGTATTTCGTTTTTTAGAGAATTACCCGCTGGAGTTCCTGGAGCATTTAAATTGTTTGCTAATATTGTTTCTTATAGAAAATGAATGTGTGAATGATGCAATGCTTGAATAACAAATTTTATGAAAAAACAAACATTCATTATGTCATTATAGCATTCACTCATTATAGCATTCACTCACTATATCATTCACAAATTATGAACCATCAAAAACCACCTTTCTTTAAAAATTGGAGAGGTTTTTACATTTTTGTTTTAGGATTTCTTGCTTTTCTAGTTGTATTGTTTTACCTCTTAACCAACATCTATAATCAATGAGTATAGTTGACTGGATAATAATGTTAGGAACACTAGGTTTTATTGTAGCTTATGGCACATGGAAAACTAGAAAAAATGCCAACCTACAAGATTATTTAAGAGGTGGTAATGAAATGAAATGGACTACCATTGGTCTTTCTGTTATGGCAACTCAAGCAAGTGCTATTACTTTTATTTCTACTCCAGGACAAGCTTATGAATCAGGGATGGGATTTGTGCAAAATTATTTTGGACTACCCATTG
This sequence comes from Vicingus serpentipes, assembly GCA_024103385.1. Taxonomy (GTDB): domain Bacteria; phylum Bacteroidota; class Bacteroidia; order Flavobacteriales_E; family Vicingaceae. Next base: position 44,885 of record JAGFIT010000018.1, on the reverse strand, counting down.
CATTAATTATTGTTTCCGCAGTTTTTATCCCAATTTATTATCGTTTAAAAGTATATACTGCTTATGAATACCTAGAAACTCGTTTCGGAGTAGCCAGTAGAATGTTAGCTGCTTTCTTGTTTTTAGTGCAGCGTGGTTTAGCAGCTGGTATAACCATTTATGCCCCTGCCATCATTCTTTCAACGGCATTAGGTTGGAACTTAAGTTTAACCATTTTATTAATCGGAGTATTGGTCATTATATATACCGTTTCTGGAGGAACAAAAGCAGTAAGTTTAACTCAAAAATGGCAAATGGGAGTCATCATGTCGGGAATGTTTATCGCATTTTTTATTATCATTTATAAGCTACCCCATTTTGTATCTTTTGGTGATGCTATTTCTGTTGCAGGAATTATGGGGAAATTAGATATAGTTGATTTTTCTCTTGACATAGATAAACGTTATACTTTTTGGACAGGGATAACAGGTGGAACATTCTTGGCCCTCTCCTATTTCGGTACAGACCAATCTCAAGTACAACGTTATTTAAGTGGAAGTTCTGTTTATGAAAGTAGAATGGGATTAATGTTTAATGCCATCCTAAAAATTCCTATGCAGTTCTTTATTTTACTAGTAGGCGTAATGGTTTTTGTCTTTTTTCAATATCAAGAACACGCTGTATTGTTTAATCAAAACTCTATTGATAAGGTTTACGAAACGGAATATGCTGATGAAATGAAAAGCATTGAAGCTGATTATTCTAAAACCTATCAAGAGAAGAAAGTAGCTTTAACCACTATTGTTCAGCATTATGAAACAAATGAGAAGGCTACCGAAGAAGCAATAAAAGCTGCGCAAGAAAAAGAAACTGAAGCCTTAAAAATAAGAGATAAAGCCAAAGAGCTAGTCAATAAAGCTGTTCCTGATAATAAATCTAAAGATTCAGACTATGTGTTTCTCTCCTTTATAATGAATTACCTACCCATGGGTTTAATAGGATTATTGCTAGCCGTTATTTTTTCTGCAGCCATGTCTTCTACTTCAGGAGAATTGAATGCTTTAGCAACCACCACTACCATTGATTTTTACAAACGATTAAATAAAAAAGAGCACTCAGAACAACATTACGTTAATACTTCCAAAATATTTACTGCTGGATGGGGAGTTGTAGCTATTGCATTTGCTTTATTTGCGCACTTGGTAGAAAACTTAATTGAAGCAGTAAATATATTGGGTTCAATATTCTATGGCGTTATTTTAGGTATCTTTTTAATTGCTTTCTTTCTGAAAAACGTAAAAGGAAAAGCTACTTTTTCTGCAGCTATAATTGGACAATCAGTAGTAATTATATTGTTCTTTTTCGGGCAACAAATTGGCTCCTACCTACTCGGAAGAGAAATACAAGAAATTGCGTACTTGTGGTACAATGTGATAGGCTGCTCTTTAGTTGTATTAATTGCTTTACTCATTAGCCCTTTTGAAAATAAAGCATAAAGTCCTATTATTTTACATTATATTTGAGAGTACAAACGTACAATACGAATAAACAATAGATGTTGTTTTTTGGTTGTTGTTAAGTATTAAATTTAAAAAATGAGTTTTATTTTATTAATACTATTACCAACTTTAATTTGTGTTCTACCAGTTCTGGTATTTACATTAATAAGTCTTCGATTTAAGAGTAAAATTGGACGCAATATATTTATATCATCTTCTATTGCCCTTGTCGCCAGTATTATCATTCCATGGTTCGCAGTATTTGTTTCAGTATCAGGACATTCATATGGGCTCCCCGAAGATCATGAGCCTGTATGTGCAACTGGTGCTGCAAGCTTTCTTTTCCTTGGTTATTTATTGAACTTTATAGGAATTCCAATAATTGGAATTATACTTTATTTAAAAAAAAGAAAATCGAATACAACTTAAAAATAAGACATAAAAAAAGCTCCGAATATTTCGGAGCTTTTATCTATAATAACACTTTTAATTAGTGCTTATGTCTTGGTTCATCAGAAACAGTTAATTTCTTTCTTCCTTTAGCTCTTCTCCTTGCTAAAACTTTTCTACCATTCATAGTTTCCATTCTACTTCTGAAACCATGTTTGTTTCTTCTTTTTCTTTTTGATGGTTGAAATGTACGTTTCATCTTCTTCTCTTTTTAATCTGTTCCTTAAAATTGGACTGCAAAAATAGACTTTTTTTAATTGCTAGCAAATAAAAAACAAAATTAATTAGATTATTTTAAAGTATGACATATGTCACTATTCATAAGGGGTAGCATTACTAATTTTACTTCAAAATTAAAGCAAATGTTAATTGCTACAAGAGATTTTTTTGTAAGAAACTTAAAGAAAGACACCTTTCTATGGAAGGTTTTAGAGTTCTTTCAAGGAATGCTCTATGTAAAAAATTACCTGTTTCATTACAAATGGAACATCAATAAATCTAGCACCACTAGAGAGGTAAATATAGAATTTGTTAGCTACTGCAATTTAAGATGTTCTTTTTGTTCTTTAGATCATGAAAAACCTAAAGAACGTATAACTCCTGAAGTTTTAGAGAAATTTTTAGCTCATCTGGTTAACGACAACCGTTTTAAAAAAGTGGAGGTAATTCATTTACACAATGGAGGAGAAACATTACTACATCCAAAAACAGGGGAATTATTAGAGCTAATAAAACGATACAAAAATATCGCTAAAGAAAAAGGAAATCGTTTTCCTGCTGTTAATCTATTAACCAACGGAACTCCGCTCATTGAAAAGAAAGCAATAGATATAATAAAAAGTGAAGCTATTGATGTTATGCGATTTAGTATGGATGGAGGTTCTCCTCAACGATTTGAAGAAATGCGCATTGGAGCAAAATGGGATACTTTTTACAAGAACATGAAATTCTTTTGTGATGAGAATAAAAAAAGTGGAGGTAAAATTAAAACCCACATTATTTCAGTTATAGACCCTAACAAAACACTGAAAACGGATTGGATGAGCAAAGAGTTTGTTGATCTATTGAACATGGTCGATTCTTATGAACTAAGACACCCTCACTCTTGGGCTGGAGAAATTGATATTGACGGAAAATCATCTAACAGTATGAACAAACCACATAAAATTGGTTGTGGTTTATTAATGCATCAATTAGTATTGCTACCAAATGGGGGAATAAATGTGTGTTGTGCCGATTTAAATGCAAAAGGAGTTATTGGAAACATCAACGACCAATCACTATTTGATATTTACAATTCTCCCAAGCGAAAAAAATGGATAGAATTGATGTATCAAGGTAAAAAATCCGAAATAGAGCTTTGCAAGAATTGTGAAACATTCTGAGTTTTAAAGAACCTATAGTTTAAAAGTCTATTAAAGTTCTCCCCTTCTCTATAATTCCATTTCCTTATTTTAGCGATATGAATTTAACCAATAAAGTGGTTTGGATAACTGGCGCTTCTTCTGGAATTGGAGAAGCCATTGCAACTCAATTAGCTAAAGAAGGTTGCAAACTCATTCTTTCTGCCAGAAGAACAAACGAATTAGAGCGTGTTAAAAACAATTTAATGGCTAAAGATGTTTTTATTCTTCCTATTGATTTAGAACAACACCAAGAAGCTGAAGAGTGGACAAAAAAAGCTTTAACTGCTTTTGGAAAAATTGATATTCTCATCAATAACGGAGGTATCAGCCAGAAAAGCTTTGCGCTATCTACCAATACAGCTACAGAACAAAAAATAATGAACATTAATTATTTTGGAAATGTAGCGCTTTCCAAAGCTGTCTTACCTGTTATGCAACAGCAACAATCAGGAAAAATAGTTGTAATTACGAGTATTTTAGGAAAGTTTGGATTACCAGAACTAACCACTTATGCTGCATCAAAACATGCCTTATATGGCTTTTATGAGTCACTTCGGTTAGAACATGTAAAAGATAATATTCAAATACTATTAGTAGCTCCAGGTTTCATTAACACCAATGCCGCAATTAATGCCGTAAAAGGTGACGGTTCACTAGTTAATGAAAATAGTGATGCACAGCGTAACGGGATGCAACCTTCTGTTTTTGCTAAAAAGCTCGTTAAAGCAATTCAGTCTAATAAAAAACACATTTATATTGGAAGTAAAGAATTGCTATCCGTTCCCTTTAAAACTCTTTTTCCGAATATCTTCTACTCCATCATGCTAAAAATGAGTGCTAAAAAAAAATGATACCGATCTTAAAAAAATCGTTCGTTTACTATTTTGCTATCATCTTATTTTTAGTTGCTTGTACTAGCCAAAAGAAAGTAATTAAAGATACTACTCAACCTGTGAAAGAAAAGAACTTACCTCCAGAACCAAAGATAAGCAGCGAAGGAATGATTAATTTCTTAGGTGAATACCTGGTATTAAAATTTCCTGAAATTTCGTTTAAAAAATACATGTATGTGTCCATCAAACACCAACATCTTTATCTGATTGAAAACGATTCTACCATAAGAAAATATCCCATCTCCACAGCAAAAAAAGGAATTGGAAATAAACAGAATAGCTTTAAAACTCCCTCTGGATTACATACGGTCAAAAGGAAAATTGGAGATAATGTCCCTTTGGGAGGAATTTTTGAGTCACGTATTTACAATGGCAAAACAACGCCTATTATCACTTCAAAAAAACATGCCGATAAAGATTATGTAACCACTAGAATAATGTGGCTACAAGGAGAAGAAAACGGATTAAATAGAGGTAGAAATATAGATTCATACAATCGGTTCATCTACATACACGGCACTCCGGAAGAAGGTTTTATCGGTCAACCTGCATCTCATGGTTGTATTCGAATGAAAAATAAAGATGTAGTTGAATTATATGATTTAATAGAAGAAGGAACTCCTATACTTATCCTTAAATATTAAATAATTTTCACTTATTTATCTTAATTTTATTGCCTTAGTTTATTTTCTATGAGTTTAGCAGGAATCCTTCTTTTAATTATCGGCATTGCCATAGGTTTTGCATTGGGATGGATCCTTAAAAAAACTAAAGAGTCTGGTGATGGAATATTGCAAGGTCGATTAGATGCTGCTATTGAAACGTTTAAAGAACAAAAAGAGCAGATACAAAGATTATCCATACAGAAAGAAGAACTAATTTCTAAAAACTCCGAATTAAACGCAGACAAGCAGAATCTTTTAGAAAAATTAAAAGAACATAAACAAGAAGTGGAAGAATTGCAACAGAAATTTTCTTTGGAATTTGAGAATATCGCCAATAAATTACTCAAACAAAATTCATCCGAATTTGCAGAAGCCAACCAAAAAAAATTAGATGACATCCTATCTCCGCTAAAGGAAAACATTAAGAACTTTGAGAAAAAGGTTGACGACAAATATGAAAAAGAACTAAAAGAACGTAGTTCTTTAATGGAACAAGTTAAAACACTTTCTGAATTGAATCAGCAAATGAGTAAAGACACTCAAAGTTTAACCAAAGCATTAAAAGGCGACTCCAAAACACAAGGAAATTGGGGAGAATTAATATTAGAAAAAATATTAGAAAGTTCAGGTCTAATAAAAGGAGAAGAATACGAAACAGAAGATTACCACACTAATCAGGATGGTGGAGGAAGTAGATTAGATGTTATCATTAAATTGCCTGACAATAAGCAAATTATTATTGATTCAAAAGTTTCTATCACAGCATATAGTAATTATATAGAGAGTAATGATGAAGAGGAAAAAGCAATCCAAGCCAAAGCTCATATTGCTTCAGTAAAAAGTCATATTGATATTTTAGCAAAAAAAGATTACAGTCAAATACCTGGATTAAATACACCAGATTTTGTATTAATGTTTATGCCTTCTGAACCTACTTTTAGCTTTACACTACAAAATGACAATAACATTTACAATTATGCTTGGGATAAAAAAATTATAATTGTCAGCCCTACCACCCTTTTAGCTACTTTAAAAACAGTAGCTTCGGTATGGAAACAAGAACGGCAAACTAAAAATGCATTGGAAATAGCTAAACAATCTGGAGCTTTATATGATAAATTTGTTGGTTTTTTAGAAGACTTAGAAAGAATTGAGAAAGGAATTAAAACTTCTCAAAATGCCTATGATGATGCTGTAAAGAAGTTATCGACCGGTAAGGATAATTTAGTCAGAAAAGTAGAAAGAATAAAAGAGTTAGGAGCTAAAACATCTAAACAAATAGATGATGTTTTTTTACCAGAAAATAATAATCGAATTGAAGAATAGAGTCTATATACTTATAATTGGCTTAGTATTTATTTTAGGATGTTCATCTACCAAGAACTCCTCCAATAAAAATATTGCTGGTATTTATATGCCTGGATTAAATTTAATTAGACCTACCTATAAAGTCTTTCATAAAAATGATTCTACTACTGAATTTCATTTCAGACTCCACTCAGAAAACATCCTATATACTAGAAAAAGAGGGGATTCTACATTTAGTTCCAACATACTTATTCATTATGAATTGATAGATAAAATTTCTGAAAAAATAGTAGATAGTACTTCCATTCATTACACCGATTTTAGTGATAATAAAACAAAAAAATACTTAGATGGAAAGTTTGAAGTACCTACACAACTTGGCAAGTCTTATGATTTACTAGTTACATTTAACGATCTATCTCGTGACCATTACCTCAAAAAACACGTTTTTATCAATCGTCAAAACTTGAATAACGAACAAAACTATTTAATAGTGGATAGTAATCAAAACGTAATTTTCAATGATTACTTCAAAAAAGACAATCAAATTACCATTATTAAAAACGAAAATAACCCTAACCCTGGGTTATATTTAAAATACTATTCTACCAGCCTGCCCATCGCTAAACCCCCTTTCTCTGAAGACGATCTAGATAAAAACACGGAGTTAAAACCAGACGCTGTAGAAGAGCTCACTTTTGATTCATTGAATTCTTTAAATTACACTATATCAGAAAGAGGTCTTTATCATTTTCAGGCTTCTAAAAGTGATAAAGAAGGGCCTACTTTATTTAATTTTCAAGAAAACTTCCCTAAAGTGATGAGTCTTGAAAACATGATTGAAGCTATGCGTTATATTACTACAAAAAAAGAATTTTCATTTTTAAACGAAAGTGAAAATACTAAAGCAGCCGTAGATAAATTTTGGTTAGACGCTGCAGGAAGTAATGAACGTGCTCGAACATTAATAAGAGAGTACTTTAATCGTGTAGAAAATGCTAACCTCTATTTCACTTCTTATATGGAAGGATGGAAAACGGACAGGGGCATTATTTACATTATATATGGTTCTCCTAACGTTGTTTATAAAGGTAAAGATTATGAAAATTGGATTTACGGAGAAGAAAACAATGTGATGTCTGTGAGTTTTGTTTTTAGTAAAGTCAATAACCCTATTAGTAACAATGATTACCGACTAAACCGTTCTCCTTCCTACAAAAACACTTGGTTTAGAGCAGTAGATAGCTGGAGAAACGGAAGGATTTATTAAAACTAAAACTTCGTAACAAACAAAAAGAGCTTCATAAATGAAGCTCTTTTTGTTGTATGTTAAATACCTTTTAATTATTAAACTCTCTACTTTTTCCAGGGAAATAGTTTCTTGATTTACGTATCTCTTTATTGTTCCAGTTCCATATTACCAGTTGGTACCTTCTCCATAGGTAATCTACTGGAGCGACTAAGAAGTGAACAAATCTTGTAAAAGGAATAATTCCTATAATTAAAAATGCTGATGCAATATGCGTTTTAACCATTAACATCGCGATTGCATTACTTGTAGATAATTGAGCAATTAAATCCACATTAGGGTTAAATGCAAATACTGATCTTAAATAAGGAGTCATTACTGCAGCAAACCAGTTAGATCCCCATCTACCAAAGTAAGCAATTCCGATACCCGAAATAATTTGCAATAATAATACAATGTACACTACATAATCCATAGGTCCTGTTACCATTTGAATTCTTTTAGTAGTTAGTCGTCTTTTAATTAACAACAACAAACCTACTAAGCAAGACAATGCAAATCCAAAAGCGGTGAACTCTAAAATTAACAACCTCACTGGATCACCATTCCAAGCTACTACAGCACTAGGTACCATAAAACCAATTAAATGACCAAAAAACAGCATAATAATTCCCCAGTGAAAAAACTGGCTACCATAAAACAATTGATCTCCTTCTAAAAATTGAGAAGACAACGAGGATACTTGAAATCCCTTAAATACATACCTGTATATTGATCCTATTAGAAAAACTGCTAATGCCACATAAGGTAAGGCTCCGAATAATAAATAATCTAACATAACGTTTATTTTTTAAATTTTTAATTTCTAATTGCGGCCATAGACCGTTCTTTAATTTGATCTGGAGTTGGTATAGTTGTACTACATCCATCCCCACAATCTGTATGTAAAAATGCTTTAGCGTAAGCTGGCACAATTTCTACTTCTTTTTCAAAATTGACATCTTCAAAATCTTTTTTAAATACCATTAACATTGCGCTCAATGCATTTTTGTAAATATTTCCATCTTTAATGTCTCTCATAATAATGACTTTCTGCTTTTTATTCAGAATTTTTTCTCTAATTTGAGTTTTTCTTTCGTCAAATTCTGAAAGCATTTTTTCCAATGCTGGGATTAAGATCATTACTACTAATTCATTAATAAAAGCTTCATTTTTATGAACAGTCAACAAGTTTAACACATTAGGTAAATTATCGGCTAATTCTATCCCACAATCTACATTATTGTCTTTTTGCTCTTTTTTCATGTTCACTAAAAACTCTCCTCTTTTATAATCTTCTCCAAAAATAACATAACCTAAATCCAGGAAACAGATAGCTTGTATGTGAAACGTTTTACCAAAAATTTCTTCAATCTCATCGTTAGTTGAATTGGCAATAAAATCAGAGAATCGAGTAAACTCTTTCCCCGCTTCTGGGTATTTTTTATCTAGAAGCTCTTTTATTTCAGCTATTTTACCTGCTGTTTCTGGTGTTGGATATTTAAACACCTCCGCGAGTAATTTATAATGTGCTAAGTTTTTCATAAATGAAATTTTAAGTTGTAAATGCTGAGTGATAAATATTTATAATTCGACATTTAACATTTATAATTTTATAGCCCTCTAGCTGGTCTTTCTTTAAATCCAAAACCTGTATTTCCTTTATAGTCATGAGCACTCTCTAACATTTCTATCGATTCTTCTCTATGAGCTGCAGGAACTACAAATCGTTCTTCGTAAGTACATAAAGAAGTTAACCTGTATATCGCATTGGCTACATGTGTATCAAACCCAGCTTCATTCATACAAGTGTTTAGTTGTTGTTCAGAAACATCCCCTACAGTAGAATTTCTTCTAGAAACTCTGACAGCGTGTAGTTTTTTAAATACATCAATCACTTTATTTTCATTACCAGCAGTAAAAAGAGAAGCTAAATAACTGATAGGTACTCTTAATTTCTCTACTCCTACTAACAATGTTTCATTTACTGAATCATAGTTTCCATCTTCTCCAACAGATGCCATAGCTGGTAACAATGGTGGAACATAGAATAAGTTAGGTAATGTTCTAAACTCTGGGTGCAACGGCAACGCAATTTTCCATTCTTTTACAAATTTGTAAACTGGAGATTTTTGTGCTGCAACAATTGTAGAATCATGAACTCCATTAGCTCTAGCTGCTTTTATTACTTCAGGATCATTCGGATCTAAGTAAATGTCTAAATGTCTATCCACTAATTCAGCTTCATCTGCAGAAGCTACTGCTTCAATTCTATCAGCATCATACAACATCACCCCCATATATCTAATTCTTCCCACACAAGAATGGAAACATGCTGGTGGTTGAGCAGATTCTAATCTAGGGTAACACAATACACATTTTTCTGATTTACCAGTGCTCCAATTGTAATATGATTTTTTATAAGGACATGCAGTAACACACATTCTCCATGCTCTACATCTTTCCTGATTAATCAACACTACACCATCTTCACCTCTTTTATATAAAGCTCCTGATGGACAAGAACCTACACAGGCTGGATTCAAACAGTGATTACAAATTCTTGGCAAGTAATGGAATGTCATTCTTTCCAATTGAAACATCGCATCTTGTTCTGCAGCGCTCACATTTTTAAAGTTAACATCTTTTCTAGCGTAGTCTGGCGTTCCTGACAAATCATCATCCCAGTTTGGTCCAGCTTGAACTTCCATAGGTTCTCCAGTAACTAATGAAACTGCTCTACCTATTGGTTGATCATCCCCTTCTGGAGCATCAAACAAATCTTGATAACGATATTGCCATGGTTCATAGTAATCATCCAATACTGGCATGTTTGGGTTGGCAAAGATATTTTTCAATCCTTTTAGTTTACCAGCACCTCTTAATGAAACAGAATCTCCATTTTTTTCCCATCCACCTTGATAAATCTCCTGATCTTCCCATTTTGTCGGATACCCCGTTCCTGGCTTAGTTTCTACGTTATTCCACCACATGTACTCAGCACCTTTCCTGTCTGTCCAAACATTTTTACATGCAACAGAACAAGTATGGCACCCTATACACTTGTCGAGGTGAAAAACCATTGATATTTGCGATCTTATATTCATAATTTATGAAGTTTTAAGTTTTAAATGTTGAGTTGTAAATATTTATCACTCATCATTTATAATTCAACATTTCTTTAATATTCTACCTTTTCCATTTTGCGAACGAGTACGTGAGTATCTCTGTTTACCCCTACTGGTCCCCAATAATTAAAGTGATAAGTAAATTGTCCGTAACCACCACACATTAAATTTGGTTTCAAATGAACTCTAGTAAACGAGTTGTTCATACCTCCTCTTCTTGGCTCTCCTTTCTTACCTCTTCTTTCTTGTGATTTAGCAATATTGTATGTTCTCTCAACAGCGTGATAAACAATACAAACTCCTTTAGGAATACGAGCACTTACACAAGCTCTAGTTACATAAGTACCATGATCATTATAAACTTCCACATGGTCATTGTCTTTTATTCCTAATTCTTCTGCATCTTTTTCACTTAACCAACATGGCTCTCCTCCTCTTGATAAGGTCAACATTCTTAATGTATCACCATAAGTAGAGTGAATATGCCATTTACCGTGTGGAGTTAAACAATTTAACATTCTAGCTTTACCATCGTTAATAGTCACCCTCAAATCACCATAAGCTTCAGGTGTTGGTGATGGCTTATAGGTTGGCATATGTTCTCCAAAAGCGATATAAGCATCATGATCCAAATAAAAGTGTTGACGACCTGTTAACGTTCTCCATGGGACAAACATATCTACATTGTAAGTATAGGCTGCATAGGTTCTACCCTCATGCATTAACCCAGACCATAAAGGTGATGAATTATAACGTTTAGGTTGAGCCTGTAAATCTCTATATTCAATCTGAATATCTTTATAAGGCTTTCCTAATTCCGCAACTTCTGGAACTCCAATTTTTTCAGCCATACTTTGATAACATCTATCTGCTAACTTTCCGTTTGTTAATGTAGAAAGCTGCAAGATGGCATCAATTGCTTCTATATCTCCCTTTAATGAAGGATATTCTGTTCCATCTTTCCATTTTGTAATTTTATTTCTGTGTGATAACATATCCTCATATACATCTTCACACATGTAGTGGTTACCATGAGCGCCTAACCCATTTTCAGCAACGCCTTTACCTAAAGAAATAAACTTATCATAAATCTTCGTGTAATCTCTCTCTTTAAAAACAATTTTATGCATTGTTTCTCCAGGAATAGCCTCACATTCACCTTTACTCCAATCTTTCAAACGCGTTTGACTCATTTCATCTTTTGAATCATGAGACAATGGCACATTAACTACATCTGTCATCACTTCAGGCAAATATTTTGGAGCCATGTCTTGCACTTTTTTCGCTAGTTCTTGGAAAATTTGCCAATCCGTTTTAGACTCCCATACTGGAGGAATAGCCTCAGATAATGGGTGAATAAACGAGTGCATGTCCGTAGAGTTGATATCTGCTTTTTCATACCATGAAGCGGTTGGCAAAACGATATCTGAATAAAGCGCTGATGTATCCATACGGAAGTTGATATCAATTACTAAATCCATTTTTCCTTGCGGAGCTTTTTCTATAAACTCGATATCTTCTGTTACATCTTGAGCTACCTCATCTGCAATTTTGTTGGTATGAGTTCCTAAATAGTGATCTAAGAAATACTCATGTCCTTTTGCTGATGTACCTATTGCATTACCTTTCCAAATAAACCAAACTCTAGGGAAATTTTCTTCTCTATCTGGTTGTGTAATTGCATGTTTTAAGTCTCCACTTACTAATTGGTCAACAATGTGTTTTCTCATTGCATCTTCAGTAGTGTGTCCAGCAGCTTTAGCTTCTTTTACAATATCAAAATTAGACTTACTGTATTGTGGGTAATAAGGCATCCAGCCATTTTTAACCGCTTTTACTGCCCAATCTGCAGAGTGTAAGTTAGCTAGCTTGTTATCTGGAGCTGAGTTGTATTTCTTTTGGTTACCATCATATCTCCATTGACAAGAGTTAATGTAATGCCAAATTGGTCCTTGTTGTAATCTTGGAGCAGTACCCCAATCTTTAGAACTCATTATAGTTGCCCATGAATCCATTGGTGCCAATTTCTCTTGTCCAACATAGTGATTCATACCTCCACCATTTTTGCCGTTACAACCAGTCAGCATTTGCGCCATAATAGCTGAACGATAAATTAAGTTCTCATGGAACCAGTGATTAATACCAGCTCCAACAATTACCATACAAGCACCTTCTGTAGCTTCTGCAGTAGTTGACCATTCTCTAGCCATCTGAATTACAGTTTCTTTTCCGATTCCTGTAAATATCTCTTGCCAAGCCGGTGTGTAAGCAGCTTCTTTATCATTATAGTCAGATGGATAATCTCCTTTTAATCCTCTACTCACACCATACTGAGCCATTGTAACATCATAAATAGTTGTTACTGGAACTTTATCTCCATTTACATCAGTAATGTAACGAACAGGAACTCCTCTCATGGCTTTTTTATCTAAACCAAACTCCGTAAACTCTACTTGAAGTACATCGTCATGTTTATCGATTAATGATAATTCTGGATCGTACTCTTTATTCGTCTCACCATCTTTGAAGTTGAGGTTCCATTTTCCTTTCTCATCCTGCCATCTAAACCCTGTTGTTCCCATAGGAACAATCAAACCACCTGTATTAGCATCATAGTTTAAAAATTTCCAATCTCCATTCTCAGCACCTTTGTGCTCTTTGATTTCGTTTGCTCGAATCATTCTTCCTAGCATGTATTTATCTCCTTCTTTCTCTAACTTAATTAAAAAAGGACTGTCTGTAAATCGTTTTACGTAATCAATAAAATAAGGAGTTTTCTTATCAACGTGGAACTCTTTTAAAATAACATGAGTTACCGCCATCCAAAATGCACCATCAGACCCAGCATGAACAGGAATCCATTGATCAGCGTGTTTTGCCACCATACTGAAATCCGGTGCCATTACTACCGTTTTGGTACCGTTATGACGTGCTTCTGAGAAAAAGTGAATATCTGGAGTTCTTGTCATACCCAAGTTTGCTCCCATGGATACAATATATTTAGATTTAAACCAATCGGCAGACTCACAAACATCAGTTTGTTCTCCCCAAATTTCTGGGAATGCATTTGGTAAATCACAATACCAATCGTAAAAAGAAAGGTTAACCGCTCCCATCAATTGTAAGTAACGAGCTCCTGATGCATAACTCAGCATACTTTTTGCTGGTATTGGAGCAAATCCGATGATTCTATCTGAACCATATTTTTGAACAGTATAAATATTAGACGCAGCAATTAATTCAATTACCTCATCCCATTTAGCTCTTCTAAATCCACCTTTACCTCTTGCTCTTTGGTATCTTTTTCTTTTAACGGGATCTGCTTGTAAATTAGCCCAAGCTTTTACTGAATCTCCTCCGGCAGCTTCTTTTTCTGCATTAAACAAATCCATTAAAGCACCTCTCATCAAAGGATATTTCACTCTAATAGGACTATATAAGTACCAAGAGTAAGATATTCCTCTCTGACAACCTCTTGGTTCATATGGAGGTACTTCTTTATTAAATTGAGGGTAATCTACTTGTTGCATTTCCCATACAACAATACCATCTTTTACATGTATTGCCCATGAGCAACCACCTGTACAGTTAACACCGTGAGTACTTCGAACAACCTTGTCATACTGCCATCTATTACGGTAAAACTCTTCCCATTTTCTGGTCTTCGGTGATATTATATCTTCAATCCAACTCATAATTGTTAGTTTTTATTTATTAATCAATATTTTATTTAGAACTAGCCGCTTTTGTTTGGCGCTTATAAATGTCTTCTTTAACACATTTTCTTTTTCTTTCTAAGAAAAGGAAAAATATAACGATTGCGATAGTTGCAAACGCACCACCACCGCCATACAATAATAAATTATCGTTATAAGCTCTTTGTTTTTGGTAAATATTATTTACACTAGCGTCAGAAAAGAAAGCCGATAATTGAAAAATTTCTTTTTCTGTTAAAGGGTTGTCTTTATAAGAAGCATTCATTGCAGGAAAAGGTGGAGAACTCAATATTCCATTTAACCCTGCAGCACCCATTCTTTCATAAACTTTTGTTAAATCTTTCGCCAACAACCCACCAGCAATCAAATCAGTATGCTCAACATTGTGACAAGTCAAACAAGAAGGTCCTCCATTTGCTAATCTATTTTCTCCTGAAAACAACTTTAATCCAAATGCAATATCTTCCGCAGAAGCATTTGCTGGATCTAATGCTGGATCTGCCGGTTCAGCAACTATTTCCTCTGCAGGTGCGCCACCTTCTGTGGCTATTTCTTCTGTTGGACTATTTGCTGCTATATAATTAATGATAGCTTTCACATCTCCTTCTCCTAAATTTTGATTAGGCATCGGATAACCGTACTCCGCTATCATTGCTTTAGCATCTGCATCCTTTGCACCAAAATCAGCTGCACTTTTTACAAAATTAACGATCCAATCTTCCGTTCTTTTTTTATTAACTCCTTGCAAATCTGGGCCTACTAGTTTACCTCCTCCTACTGTATGACAGGCTGCACAAGTTTGCTTGAATAATGCCTCACCATCTTGTGCATTCACTCCCAAACCGTAAAACAATGCTCCAGTAGTAACTGCAATTAATTTTAGTTTGATTTTCATTTTTTCCAATTGTTTTATTTATATCAGAATTATTTTTTTTCAGCTTTTAACTACATTCTGGGGTAGTTTCAATTTCTTTTATAAAAGTCTTATGAAATAGGTAGATAATAAATGACAGTCATCATGTTAAAATATGATTTTAATCATATTTTTTAGTCAAAAGAAAATAAGTCAATAGTAATCAAAGAAAAAAAGATGATGTAAAACAGGAAATGTTTAACCCTTTTTTGTGATAGCAATAGCTAATAATTGCTCTAAATCTAAGATATAAATAGATTTGCCTTTAATTTGTATGATGCCTGATTTATTTAAATCGGCTAATACCCTAATTACAGTTTCATAAGTTGTTCCTGCCTTGCTAGCATAATCTGTTCTGGATAAAGTGAAACTCAGTTTATTTTTTTCATTCTCATCAAAACCAAAACACTTATAGTTCATAACTATTGCTCTTGCTACTCTAACTTTGACAGGAAGTTGCTTCATCTTTTCCTCGGACTTTCTCAATTCTTCAGCAAAAAACATCATTAAATGATAAGTGAACTCCGCGTTTGATTTAGCTAACACATTAAAAGCATTGAGTGGAACAAATGTTAGTGCAGTATTTTCTAGAGCTATGGCAGATATAGGATAAGTCCAATTCCCTCCAAACCCTCTATGTCCTAATATATCTCCATCAGTCGCTAATCTAATCAAAGTCTCTTTCCCTTCATCATCTTTAGTTACTACTTTTACTTTACCTTTATTAATTATATAAAGTCCTTCTGTAGTCTCCCCTTCTTTAAAAACATATGCTTTTGCTTTAACTTGTTTTTGTTTCTTATATATATCTATGTAAGATTGCCATTCAGGAGAACAATATTTTTTTAAAAAAGAATCCATAAGTTAACTAATTTATTTAGCTAAATTAAGCGACATAAAACTTAAAAATATATGATTTTTCGCAGGAAATAGATTAACCACCTATTACAGTCATACTTCTGTTTTTGGTATAATTTTTTTTGTCAAAAAATTCATTATCAGAAGTCATACCCCCTCTAACTTTCTTTTTATGATATACCCCTTTTAGAATAATGCTTTTAACATCCTCTCCGTTCCTTAAAGCTTCTAAAAGATTAGTTTCTGAAGAAGAAAATAAACAATTTTTAATTTGTCCATTTGCTGTTAGCCTTATTCTATTGCAACTATCACAAAATGGATTTGATACTGTACTAATTACACCAAAAGAACCTTCATATCCTTTTATTCTATAATTCTTAGTGGTATCGTTTTTCTTATCTTCTAACTTAATCAACTGATGGGGTTGATAATTAGCATTGATTTGACTTAAAACATCATCTAATGATACCACTTTCTCTGTATTCCATTTATTACCATCAAAAGGCATAAACTCTATAAACCGAATGGATATTTTGTTGTTTTTAGTGTATTCAATAAAATCAATTATTTCATCATCATTTACTCCTTTTATTAAAACCACATTTATCTTAACATTTAATCCAGATTTAATAGAAGCTTCTATATTCTTAGTTACTCTTTCAAAATAATCTCTTCTGGTAATTTTATTAAACTTTTCTCTATCAAGTGTATCTAAACTAATATTAACATCTTGAACTCCGCACTCCTTAAATAAATCAATGTGCTTATCCAATAAAATACCATTGGTTGTTATTCCCAAATTAATAGGAAGGGCTGTTAGCTCTCGAATTATTTTTTCAATATTTTTTTTTATTAAAGGCTCCCCTCCTGTTAACCTGATTTTCTTAACCCCTAACTCCACAAATTGTTTGGCAATAAAAATTACCTCTTCATGCGACATTAAATTTTTCTTCTCTGTCAACTCAATTCCCTCTTCAGGCATACAATAAAAACATCTCAAGTTACATCTTTCTGTAAGAGATATTCTTAGGTAATCATGTACCCTTCCAAATTGATCTGTTATGTGAGATTGGTTATTCATATAAGACTAATGGCTACAATCCGCTGTATGTTGGTGTGTTTTAGCATCCAAAGAATGCATCTCTTTTATCACGTTATTAAATTCTTCTTTGGTTAAATATTTTTGAGCCAACGGAAATAAAGTGGTATCTTCTCTAAAGATGTGTAGTTTCAACATTTCTACCAACTCCAACCCATTATTAAAAGCTACATCATAAGTAAAAGTTCTTGCTTGTTCATCTCTAAATCGAGGGGCTAAACCCAACAAATTAAACGTAAGTGTGCCCAACTGTATAAATTTAACGTGATCATCTTCCATCATATCAATAGCCGTCATTGGATTATCTCCTGGACTGTGTTCGTCATTTTCCAGTAATTTTTGATGTAAGATAGGGAAAAGTGTTTTCTCTTCTTTTCTATTATGTGGTAATAATTCATCATCAAAAAATTCAAAAAAAGCTTTAAAACCTTCATTGATGGAATCATCTAATTGATAGGCCTTCTCTTTAAAACTAATCAACGCCTTCTCAAATTTTTCAATTACTGCTGTTGCTTCTTTATGTTCTTCTTTAAAAATCCGAAGACTTTCATCCAGTTCCTCATCAGTAATTTGATTCACAGTAGGCTCTGCATACGCCTCTGGCGGATCCATTGGTGAATTTTCACTGCTAATATCTGCTTCATCCTTTAAAGGGTTGCCTTTAACCGGATCAATTTCCTTTAGCCTTTTTCCTGTTTCTCTATCTATAATTTTCATTGCTACGAATTTAAGCGTTATATTTTTAATAAAATTACGCTATGCAAAAAAAGTGAAAAATGATATAAATCATATTATTAAAAGTATTTATTGAAAATCAGGGTTGCTGATAAAACTAGTATCTGTTAATGTTTTTAAGAAAGCAATCAAATCTACTTTTTCAGAAGGAGTGATATGAACCCCTCCCTGCCCTATTTTTTGCATTAAAGGATCAACATAAGGTGAATTTCTTAAATCTTCGCTATAAAAATCAATTACCTCTTCTAATGTCGCAAATCGATTATCATGCATATAGGGTGCTGTTAATTCAATATTTCTTAGTGTTGGTGTTCTAAACTTCCCTAAATCGAATAAATTTCCTGTAACTAAAAACCGTCCTTGGTTAACGCTTACAAAAATAGAGTCTAACGCATTGTTATGAAACTCTCCATCCGTCCATAAAGGATTCGCTGCATTTCCATGACAATGAAAACAATCCCCTTTCTCATCATCCATAAAAATAGCGAACCCATTAATCTCTGAAGAAGTTAGAGCCACCTCTCCTCGAAGGTATCTATCAAATTTAGCATCTTTTGATACCAAGGTTCTTAAGAACTGTGCTAATGAATAACTGATGTATTTATTTCTTTCCGCAACAGGTAAATCAATGATCTTTACTCCAAATGCCTTCCAAAATAACTGTTGATATTCAAAGCTTCTAGAAAAGCGATTTAATATACTATCACTGTTCGCATTTAAAAATGGATTTCCTTCCGCTAAATCTGCTAAAGCAACATGATCTAACAATTCCTCTCCTCCACTCCAACCGTATGCTTTATACCAACCCAAATTCACATGAGGCATAATTGCTGTATTTATCGGTCCCATTATTGGCAACGAGTATGAATACTGAGGTATATGGCAAGAGGAACATGATTTCCCATTGGTACTCAATATATTATCATAATATAATTTTTTTCCTAAAACAATTCCTTCTTCTGTTAATAGATTAAAGTTAGGATTATTCATTGGCGGTATTGAGGGAAGTTCTTCAGGAATTATATAAGTAGGATTATATGTTCCGTAATCTACACTTTTTGAGATAGGAATAACAGCTAACTCTTCATCTTTTGTACAACCCAACAAAAGAGCTACAAAAAAATAGAATAAATAGACATTTCTCAGCATAACTAGTAAATCAACAAGGTAAATTTACTTAAGTACCTCATTACACGCTATGATTAGCATCATAGCATACTATTATTACAAACAAAAAGGAGCTGTACGAATTGTACAACTCCTTTCTACTTAACTAATTCAATTTAACGTTTCATTCTCACTAAATCTTTATTTTTTAATTTTTCACTTCTTCTTTCTTCTCTCCAGTAATAAATTGAGGTTTGATGATAATCATTGCCCATCCCCAAGTGCTGTTTTGATCTGTTCTACCTTGACCTTGGTAATCTGTAGTTCCTTTTAAATAAGCTAATGTTTCAGTAGCCATCATCATAGAGTATCCTCCCTTAAAAACAACACCTTTAGCTAAATTAAATCCGAAAGTTAAATCCAACTCTGTACCTAATCCTGATGACATCGTATAACCAGTGTATTTTTTATCATTAATGGCTTTTATATCTGCGTTAGCAGCATCTATCTCTGCTTGAGTTGTCGCAGCTAACAAAGCTGCTGTTGGAGCTTTTAAATCGTCAGCGTATTTAAACCCATCCCAAACATGGTTTGCTGCAGAAAACAAATGCACATCTAATCCTACCCAAAATTTATCAGCTGTATATTTTCCCTTCACATATATATCTTGTAACCCAACACTTCCTGCATGATTTCCTACATAGAAATAATCCATCAACCCATTGAATTTATGGTTAGTTCCGTAGAAAGGGTTAAAGGCATGATCAACTCTTTTATAAGACGAGTTTGTATCTACCTGACTATTACCACTTAAATATTCATACCCAAGAGTAGCAGCAAATTTTTCTGTTACTTTATAAGAAACGTCTACTCCATAATTCATTGCTGAAATTTCTTTGTTATATTCCCCCGCTACATCAGAAAAAACAGTATTTCTGTTTCCATCTACCCCCATCTGTGTATAAAAAGCTCCATTAATAGAAAGTTTATTTTTTTTGAATGTTAATCTTGTTCCTATTGTTTGACTATAATTGTCTTTATAATAAACATCTACAGGGTTACTTACTGAAATAGTTCCAGAGCTATCATAATCCAATTGCTCTTTACCATTATTTAAAAACAAAACACTCGCTCCAAAATTTTCTCCAAAATCATTGTGCAACCATAAATATTGAAATGCTTTATAACTTCCTTTAGAAGCTTCTGTTCCTTTCAATGCTGCTTTATCTTGATTATATGCCACCGCAAAATCAGCTTTTAATTTATTTTTCTTGAACTTTAAGATGGCTGCATCATGACTACGTGCTTGCTGTGTCCATGCTACACTACCAAATATTCTATCATCGTCTAAAGCTATCTCTTGACGACCAAATTTTAATGACCAATTATCTGACATTAAAGCTTCTCCCCATGCTTCATGAAAATCAAAGTAAGACCCATCAGGATTTAAATTAGTGTAGCTGTTAATCAACTGAGGTTGAGAGCCCCACACATTGATATACTGCATGGTTACTTTAAAAATATACCCTTCCGTTTTGTATCCAAAATTTAAACGAGTACGTTGCTCAACAAATGCAGCGGCTGCATCATTTGAATCTGCTACTGATTTGTAACCATGTCTAGCCTCAAATCTTGGTCTAATCTCACCATCTAAAGTAAATTGAGCAAATGAAGGAGTAGCTCCTAATAGCATTAACCCAACGATTAAAATTTTTCTTGTTACCTTTTTCATATTATACATTTTACATTAATATCAATTAATTATCTGTAAAAGTAAAAAGAGAAAAAGAGGTTAAACATGAGAAGAGTCAATGCCAAAATTGTTTTATAGCATTAAAAAATATGATGTACATCATATTTTTTAATGCTATAAAATCTCAAATTGCTAAAATTTAAGTTTAGAAAACTCTGTTTTTCGAGCTGCTTCACGAGCTTCTCCTAGTGTTTTTATCCCATTAGCTTCTAATATTGGAATAAGCTTCAGTAAAACTTCTGCAGTAACAAAGGCATCACCTAATGCTGTATGACGACCAATAATTTCTACTCCACATTTTACGGCTATATCTTCTAAATTATGTAACTCCTGCTTAGGATGACAAATAGCTGAAAGCAATAAAGTATCCAATACTGGATGATTAAACTCAACCCCCGAAACTTTCTCTTTTAAATGTAGAAATCGCATATCAAACGCAGCGTTATGCGCTACTAAAACAGCATTATCAGCAAACTCATGAAACATCGGTAATACCTTATCAATTGTTAGTTTTCCATCCAACATTTCTGGATAAATTTCATGAATTTCTAACGAGAGCAACGGAATACTTCTTTGTGGATTAACCAACTCATCAAAAATCTCTTCATTACTAATTTTTCCTTCATGCACCCTAACCCCTGCTATAGAGATAATCTCATCCCCACCCGAAGGGTCTAAACCCGTGGTTTCAGTATCAAACACCACAAAAGTTAAATCCTTCAACAACATATCATCCATCTTTCTACTTTGCTTTTGATCATCAAACAATCCTGCATCATAAAACAATGGTCTTGATGCTATCGGGTTATTTATTATTAATTCGTTGTGTTGTCTGTAAGCATCTATGTTCAACTCTACATTAAATTGCCCTCTATCACTACTTTGTTGAACAATGAGTTCGTTAAATTCTTTTTTACTTGATTGAAAATGAAACTTTTCACCTTTCCAGTGAATTTGTAACTTACCCTTTTCTGACAACCCTATACTAATCGTTTTAACCCCTAAATCTTTTAAATAAATAGCCAACTCCTCTAAAAAATAGAGCAAGAAATGATTTTTAAATGTTAACCATATTCCCGTTTCTGTTATAAAATGAAGTTGGTTGTTTGTTCTCATATTAACAATGGAAGTAATCTCGTCTATAATAATAGGTTGATCATTAAATTTTTCTATTTTGTTTTCTTTAACATCATTTGTGATATCATTAAATGTAATCACATAACCAGAAGTTGAGTTAGTATTTTGACTGTTTAATACCAAAGCTACATTCACATTTAAATACTGTACCTTGTAACGGGTTGTAATAAAACTATAGGTTTTATAGTCTCTTGATGGGCTATTGATTAATTTCTCTATAGCATAAACTATAGGCGCCCTATTGAAAACACTAAAAATAGAACGTCCCACACCTAGCCTTGAAAATCGGCCAACCTCATTGTGTTCAACAGAATTAAAAATTTCATATGCCTGATGATTGCACTCTAATATCCTACCATCATGATTACAAATAATTACTCCATCATCAATTACATCCATCAATGTTTTAAGTCTTAATTTTTCTTCTTGAAATCCCTCTTTAGATTCAGTAACTATACTTTTTACATCCTTTTTTAAGGAAATATAGGAGTCTGCTAATTCATTAATAACACTGGTTAAATTATGGGTTTCTAAAGCTCCTACTGGTTTAATCCTGTATTTAGCATTAGCAACGGTAATTAACCGTGTTTCTTCCGTGAGTGTTTCAATAGGAGAAATATAATTTCTAAAAATATAAAGAATAAATTGTGAACTGATAAAAAACAAAACAATCATAGCTAATGTTCCATACACAACGACTCTTCCAAAGACTTGTTTCCCAAACTCCCTCTCTTCTTGAGTCATGTCTGTCCACATCAATAGTATAGCTAAGTTGACCACTGCAATTGCTCCAATTGCTGTCACTATAAAAAAGAACCAATGTTTTTGTCTTGTATTCATATTTCTAAGTTATCAAATTTGTAAAGTCATAAAGTTGAAAGTTTATAACTTTAATTCTTTTTTATTTTTTTAATATTCACTCCTTAATAGCATTATCTCATTCATTTCATACTCCAAGGAATGCTCATCTCAGTAACTTCTTTAAAAGCGTAATCTTGCAATTCATAAATAGTTCTTAAAGCATCTTTTAGTTTTCTTAGTTCCATTGGATTTAACTCTTTTGGATTAACAGTGTGGTCTAATGACGTTATTTCTGTATCCATTGTAAACTCTAGCTTAAACCTCAATTTTAAAATGAAATCAAAAGCCACATGAACATTATCTGCCAACAATTTAGACATATTTCCTTTTTCTAAAATAGCTTGTAACCTCTTTAATGTACTTGTTTCTTTTATTTCATTATGAAGTGCTAACAATCTTATTGCTGCATCCAGAGGAGCTGTTCCTTCTCTCTTTATATCAAAAGGAGGAGGTATTACATTAAAAAAGTCAGGGACTCTCCATTTCCATTTTCTTATAGGAGGACGGCTAGCTTCCAGTAAATTTTCTGAAAGATGACGTAAAAAGAAATTATGTATTTTCATTCTTTCAAATAAATAATCCCATAGCTCATTTACTAAATACTCCTCTCCATAAACACATCTGAAATCAAAATAGATAGAAGCTTCCAATAATTGTTTGGCATCAGCTTTTGTAATAATAAATTCAAAAAGCGACTTCCACTTATTAATAGAGGCACACAAATCAGGGTTAGTAGCCATTATATTTCCTACACACAAGGGGTAACCACATTCATTTAACCCATTAACAACAATTGCTGCATACTCTAAAAACCATTGTTTTGTTTTATCATAATCTTTCTCAGGAACATTTTCAAAAATAATTCCATTGTCTTGATCAGTTCTAATTGTTTGTGCTTTCCTACCTTCACTTCCCATCCCTATCCATGCAAATTTAGCAGGAGGAAGCCCTCTTCCCCTCATCTCCATTTCTGCAACAGCTAAACGCTGAATCCTTTTTCCTATAGCATCATTTACAACAGTGATAATATTGGTTAACGATACTGCATTTTCTTCTTTGATAAACGTATCCCAAATTACTTTTTTACTTTCTACTCGCAATGCAGCAATTTCAGTAATACTTTCCGCTTCTCTAATTTTTTTTATGATTTGAGTAGGGTAATTGACCTGAACCGAAAGCCAATCTTGCTGAGTAACAATTCCTATTGGGGTTTTATTGTCCATCACCAATAAATAACTAATATCATGTTTTAGCATAAATAGTAATGTATCAAATACCCCCTTGCTCTTTTGAACCGTAATCAAATGGGTGTTCATTATGCTACTAACTGTAGCACTCAAATTTTTGACTTCCTCTTTATTCGAATTAGAAAAATGTTCTTTGGTTAAAATTCCAACAGGAATAATACCTCTTAATACCACCAAGTAATCAATAGTGGGTTTTGAAAGCAATTTAGCAGCTTGAGCAAGCGAACATTCAACATCAACTACCTTTATTTCATTGTGTGCTAAATCACCTACTTTTCCGGTAAATGCTAATAATTTATTTTCATATGCAGGCTTATTGTTCATTAAAAAAATAGCATTTAAACATATAATACAAAGTTATAAGTAAATCTTGCAAACTAAAAAGGGTTATGAAATTCATAACCCTTTTTTCACCTAACTAAATTAATGTTCCTAAAGAACAATAACCTAAACCTTTAATTTTATGGATTATCAAATTCTCTTTTAGGTCCTTGATAATACCACCAATTTAATATTAAACAGATAAGATAATATACTGCAAAACCATACAAAGCATATTCGGCATGTCCCGCTTTAATTTGCTGACCAAATACTTTAGGTATAATAAATGCTCCATAAGCTGCAATTGCTGCTGTCCAACCTAAAACTGGACCAGCTTTTTCTTTACTAAAGATATAAGGGATACTTCTAAACGTAGAACCATTACCAATACCTGTAGTAAGAAACAATACCATAAACGCACCAAAGAAAGGCCACCAATATTCCAATGAATCTTCAGAACCTCTAGCTTGGACAACAAAGTAAGCAACTGCTAATGCCGCAATAATTTGAAATATGGTACTCCACATCGTAACTTTTGCACCACTATTTACCTTATCTGAGATAATTCCTCCTACAGGACGAACCAAAGCTCCTAAAGCTGGTCCAAGAAACACCCATAATCTATAATCTGCTGTTGGAAAAATATCTTGACATAATTTAGGAAAAGCTGCAGAATAGCCAATAAATGAACCGAAAGTCATCGTATAAATAATAGTCATAATCCAATTATGTTTATCACTTAATATCGAAAATTGTTTATTTAAGTTAGCTCTAATTTCAGATGGAGTTGCGTACTTCATTAACACTACTGCTAATATGATAACTATAGGAAGCACTATCCACATGTTTACTTTTAAACCAATTAACAAATATCCTCCTACTGATGCAGCAATAAGACCTAATAAAACCATAATTAAAGTTTTACCTACGCCTTGAGCTGTAGTTGGTAACTCTGGAGTACCGGTAATCACATTATTCATCCCTATAAATGCTGCTACAACAGAAAAAACCAATAAAGGAACCCAAACCCATCCTGCATTTTGAACTCCTGCAAAGTTGACTCCTTCTAAAGTAATATCAGAACCAGCTCCTGCAAAAACTACCATTGGCACAACTAACGGAATCAATTTTTGCATAGTAGCAACACCTAAGTTACCAATACCAGCGTTCATCCCCAAAGCATAGCCTTGCATTTTCTTTGGATAGAAATAACTAATATTATTCATCGAAGAAGAGAAGTTTCCTCCACCAAACCCAGATAACAAAGCCATAACAGCAAAGAATTCATAGGATGTATTTAAATCACTTAAACCAATACCAGCTCCAATAGCAGGAATCAATAGTAAAGCTGTAGTAACAAAAATTACATTTCTACCTCCACCCAATGAGATTAAAAATGAGTTGGGTAAACGCAATGTAGCTCCTGCTAAACCTGCAATTGCAGGTAAAGTATAGTACATATTATTTACATTAGCCAAAGCGGCCTCATATTCTGGAGTTCCAGCTGTTAATCCTTCTAACATTCCAAACGTAAATCCAAAATCTTTCATGTAGGTTACTAACATCCCCCACATAATCCACACTGCAAAAGCAAGTAGAAGTGCCGGAATTGATATCCATAAATTTTTAGTAGCTATTTTTTTTCCTGTGGATTTCCAAAAACCTTCGTCTTCTACATCCCACTCTTTTATATTTACTTCTGACATATTGCTGTATTTTTAGTTAGTATTGCTCTTTATTATTTATAATCAAATGTAATTCGTCAAACATCAATTTAGTATGATACAAATCATATTACTATTAATGTCCATGTCCTTCTTTTCCAGCTTTTGGCTCTTCCAACATATACCAACAGAATAAGCAACTTATTAATGCTCCGGCTGCTACAATATAAAAGAAGGTTTTACCATCTACGAAGGAAAATATAGTTAAATAAATTACAGCCCCTACATTACCATAAGCACCTGCCATACCTGCAATTTTACCTTGTATTTTATGATTAATAAGTGGAACAAAAGCAAAGGTTGCTCCCTCTGCCCCCTGAACAAACATGGAAGCTGCCATTGTAATTACAACAGCAACTACCAACCACCATATACCATCAAACTGTGGCAACAATGTTTGTACACCATCTATCACTTCTCCATATTTAGGAATAAGTGCCATCAAAAAGAAACCAATAGTAATACCTATCATATATATTAACATGGTATTCTTACGGCTATTCATTTTATCAGACAAATAGCCTCCCAAAGGACGAGCTATCAAATTTATAAAGGCAAATGAACCCGCAACCAAACCAGCCAATGTAACCGTCATAATTGATTCTCCAGCATCATTCTTTAAGGGCTCAAAAACGGTCAAGAAAAACATCGGAAGCATAGATACCACTGCTAACTCTGCACCAAAATTGGCAAAATAAGTACTATTTAATGCCGCAACACTACTCCAAGAATACTTTTCTTCTTCAGGGATGCCTTTCTTTAAAGCTGGTAAATTTTCTTTTATAATGCCATATACTGTATATAAATACCATAATCCAAGTACCACATAAATCACGTTAACTACTGTAGCTGAAATCATCGGAACCCCATCCACTTCCATTCCACCTAACTTCCAAGCCAATACTCCTAAAGCACCATACAATGGAAACGACCACACTATGTATTGAATTAAATCTTTATAACTGGAAACTGGCATAGCACCCATCTTCTTAGCAGCAACGAAGTGATAATCTTCTGTTGCTCCTTCTTTAGGCAAATCCCTCGCAAATATGAAATAAATAACTCCATATACAGCACATAAAATAGAGCTAGTAGCTAGTGACCATCTCCATCCATCATCACCTCCAAATACATTAAAAGCAATAAAAGGAATTAAACCCGCTGCTGCCGCAGAACCAAAATTACCCCATCCTGCATAAAAACCTTCAGCAGTACCAATATGCTTTGGAGGAAACCATTGCCCTGTCATTCTAATACCAATCACAAAGCCAGCACCAATCACCGATAAAAATAACCTAGATACTACTAATTGAATAAAAGTGGTACCAAAGGCAAAGAATAAACCAGGCACAGCCATTACGACCATCAGGATAGCAAATACTTTTTTCGGCCCAAATTTATCTACCATAGCGCCTATTATAACCCTTCCAGGAATAGTTAGTGCTACGTTACATATTAGTAAGGTTTTTATATGCTTAGGAGTTAAAAAATCTAAATTCTCCAACATAGTACTTGCCATTGGTGCAAAGTTAAACCAGACAAAAAATGTTAGAAAGAATGCCACCCATGTAAGGTGCAGTATTCTTATTTCTTCTTTGGAAAAATCAAATAACCTGAATTTCCCATCATCTACTATTTCTGCCATAATATTATAGTTTCGTTTTTATATAAATTAATACTACAATATTAAAGTAAAGGAACAGCTACTTTCCTGACAAGTGTCAGAATTGGAATTGTTATTTAACAAGAATAAATATGATTTAAATCATAAAAGAATAAACAACCCTATTTAATAAGAGCCCACCGAAATTATTCTACAGATCCGAAAGGAGAAACAATTTTTTGAAAAAAAGATAAATCATTGATGGATATCCCATCTTTAGAAATAGTAATAATTTCATCTTTTTTAAATTCAGATAAAATTCTAGATAATTGCTCCGTATTTATACCCGCTAAATCTGCAATATCTTGTCGATTTAACTGAATTAAAAATGAAGAGTCGTTTTTATTATTAAAGAAAGAATTACAGGAAATTAAGGCATCTGCTACTTTTTCCCTTACATTCATTTGTGCCTGATTTTTAATTTTAGCTTCTGATTTTCTTAACTCTCTAGAGTAATACATCATCAACTCAAAGGTTAACCTTGGATTGTCCATAAAAGCTTGATGTATAGTATCATTATCAACAAAACAGACAATAGACTCCTCTATTGCTACGGCACTTATTGGATATTTTTCTCCTCCATATCCTCTATGCCCAATAATATCTCCTGATTTAGTTAATCGAACAACCTGTGTTTTCCCATTTAACCCTGACGAAACTACTTTGGCCTTTCCTGACTGAATAAAGAACAATCCTAATACTGGGTATCCCTCAAAGGCGATGTATTGGTCTTTTCTATATGTGGATGTTTCTTTTAAATTATTCAATAATGTAATGTATTTATCTGCACAATGCTGTTTAATGAAACAACCAGAGGTCTGACAACTCTCACAATTAGCATCTCTAGCATTAGATTTTAACATTATAACATTATAATTTTATTCAAAAATAGTGGTTTTCAGCTATTAATTACAATTAAAATAACCAATAGGTCATATTTTTGTTATTTATGATTTATGTCATTTTAAGCAGTAGGAAGTACGTTTAATTTTGACTATAAAATTACAAGACTATGAAAGAACTAGAACAAGGAACTATAGAGAGCAGTGAACTAGTAGAAGAAACTTTTAATTTTTGGTTTTCAGATAACGAACACATTCGTTCTCCTTTTCCTGATTATATCCGAGCTATGTTAAAGGACAACGCTGTTAAAGGTTTCTACAATTGGGTATCGGATTTAGATCCGAAAGCTAAAGACGAAGTAAATGATGAAATCATATCTGAAAAATTTGAAGAAATTATTTTTGAGAATGCCATCAAATTAGTTTTAACAGATGATGAGAAAATAACTATCCAATATCCTTTTTTACCCCGACTAAATGATGTGATTTCTAATCCTGAAGACACATCCGAAGAAAAAAGTAAAGTGAAAGATAGAACAATGTATAAAGATGGTGACCACTCTTTCTTGAAAGTAGTTATGGAAAAAGTAAATTCAAAAGAATTGTGGGAAACTCAATTTCCACTGCCAGTGTAATTGCTCAACTTTTTCTCTAAAAATTCTTTTTCAATTAACGTTCCACTCTTAATTACCTTTTTAGCCCAAATTATTAATTGTTCCGTTTTCTCTTCTGGTGTTAATTGCCAATCAATATCAGCAATTTTTAACCGCTTACTTATTTCGTACAAGCATATAGCAGCAGAAACAGAGATGTTCAAACTTTCTGTAAAACCGTACATCGGAATTTTTACAAAACCATCTACGTTATCCATTGCAACTTTAGATAACCCTTCTTGTTCTGTTCCAAACATCAATGCAAATTTATTGTCTAAAGGAATATCTTGAATTAAACAATCATTAGTATGTGGTGTTGTACCATATACTTTATAACCTTTCTCTTTTAATGTGTTAATACAAGTTAATGTATTGTTTTTTTGTTTTTTATACTTGTGTAATGTAACCCACTTAGAAGCTCCGTGCACCACATGAGGATTTACATTATACTTGTTTCTGTTTTCAATGATGTGAATATCTTGTATTCCAAAAACATCACAAGAACGAAGTACAGCGCTCGCGTTTTGAGGTTGAAAAATATCTTCTAAAACAACAGTGACGTATTTTGTTCTTTCCCTTATTATCTTTTCAAACAATTCATTTTTGTTTTCTGAAACAAAAGAAAGTAAATGCTTTAATAATTGCTCTCTATTATTGTTGTTACTCATGCTGTAAAAATAAAAAAGGCTTTTCTATTTAGAAAAGCCTTTTCAATAATTTAACTAAGTATTAGTTAACTGAGCTTGACAATGCTGCACCAGCTTTAAATTTAGCTACTTTTTTAGCTTTAATTTGAATAGTAGCTCCTGTTTGAGGATTTCTACCTGTTCTAGCTGATCTGTTAGAAACTGAAAAAGTTCCAAATCCAATTAAAGCAACTTTATTTCCTTTTTTCAAGGCTTTAGTTACATTTCCTGTTAAAGATTCTAATGCTCTTTTTGCATCAGCTTTTGATAATTTTGCATCTTTTGCAATTGCATCAATTAATTCTGCTTTGTTCATTTTTTTAATTTTTTAGGTTAAACAATTATATTTCTTCTATTAACTGCTAACAAAATTAGACGAATTAAGTTAGCCCACAAGTTTTAACCTAAAAAAACGCTGGAATTGTTGATAAATAAGGGTTTTTGTTAATAACTATGGCTGAAACCCTCTAAAATAAAGGAGCTCTGAACTTTTAATATTCACCTTTTTGCTCATCTTCAAAAACAATATCTTTCCCAAAATACTCAGGAGAACGAACTGCTATGATTTTTAAAGGCTCTTCTGAGGTTACTTCAACAGCATGAAATACATCTTGATGAATCATAAAATAATCTCCTACCTTTATGTCAAACGTTTTTTCTCCTACAGTCATTACCCCTGACCCTTCCAAGACTATTACGTTTTCAGTATGTGAAACATGTTTATGAGATCTAATCCCTTTCTTAATCCAAATCACGAAATAGGAAGTATTCATGTCTGAATAGAATTTTTTATAATGAACATTATCGTATTCCTCAGTTGGTTTAACAGTATTTACATTAGTAACGTCCTGAGAGAAACAAACTCCATTGAACAACAAAAAAACAAATACAACTAATAATTTTACTTTCATCTTTTATTTTTAAATAATTACTCTATTGATTTTTCTTTAAATGCACTTACAAATAAAATATTTCCTATATCTGGATACTTATTAAAAGTAACATCTTTCTCCTCTTCAATTTGTTCACTATTATACCCTACAATCGTTAAATCCGCATCAGCCGATTTTTTATTAATTATACCATCAATTTTTTCTTCTTTTAATTGAGGTATTAATCGAATATTAGTAGGCGATATCGGTAACCTACCTTCTTTAATCAATTCCAATAATTTTTTTTCAGAAGATTTTTTTTCATTAGGAGGGAATGTTGAAAATATTTTAATTTCTCCATGCTTCCATTCTGGATGACCTAACATAATATAACTTAATAATATCATTAAATTAGCATTTTCGTAATCTTTAGGCCTTATCCATATGTGAATGTTTTTCTTATTACCAAAACCCTTGATCGTTGATCTTAAAATACAAACATCAAACTCTGTTGCTCGTAATAATTGGTAATTCTGAATAGCATCATTCAAACTTTCCTTTTCATTCTGTGTAAATTCAAACAAAATCATATTATTTCCCTTACCACTCACTCCTGAAAGCTGAATTACTTGTGCTATAGCAGAAGTATAAGAAGGACTTATAATCGTATCTAAATACACTTTACTACTCAAGCCTTCATTTAAGGTCAGTAATCGCTTCATCACATTTCGTGATTCTACAAAAGTTTCTTTAGATAAGAACCCATCTATAAAATGGATGTAAGTTCCAAAACCATATTTATGAGATAACCATCTTAATAAATTAAAAGCCGATTGCCTTTTAAACGAGTCTTTTGAAACACATATAATAAAAGGTCTCCAATCCTCTCCCTCTGTAGCTTCTGTATCTCGTTTTTGTAAAAAGAGTTGAAATTGTCTACTCAACTGAAACAATACTCCTTTAAATAACTTCTGAATTCCTTTCTTGTCCTTATTAATGTTACTTACCCATACGTATATCAATATCATAATAATAGTTGATGACAACGCATAAGCAAAGTCCATTTTAAACATTAACCAAAAACAGAGTACTGCTCCAGGCAATGATAAATACCATCTCGACTTAAATGTTGGTCGATAAGAGGGATCTGCTGCAAACTGCTCTAAAAAAGAAATTAAACAGATAACTCCATAAGTCACCATAAAAAACATAGATATAACACCTGCAACAGTATCAATATCTCCCATTACAATAAAGACAAAACCTATAATACATGTTATTACTAATGCATTAAATGGTTCTCCATCTTTCTTTCTACCTTTGGATAAAATTCCATTTAATTTTCCCGGAAAAATATTATCTACCCCAAGTGCTTGTAATGTTCTAGGAGCTATCATAATAGAACCTAAAGCAGAAGATATAGCCGCACATCCCAATCCAATAGGAATAATAGGTCCCCATATAGCAATTTTACTCATCACCATTTGGTCGCTGGCCAACTCATAAGTTGAAGCAGAGTAAAATAATTTAAAAGCCACTGCCACATAAACAATCACCCCAACAATTGTTGCCCAAAGTGTACCTCTAGGTATCGATTTTTTAGGGTCTTTTAAATCTCCTGACAAGCCTAATCCTGCAGCAATTCCTGTAAAAGCAGGGAAAATAATAGTAAACACTTTAAAAAAATCATCGCTATTCGCAATGGTTTTATAAAAGTAATTACTGTTAGGAGCATTTGATTCTCCCATAAAAAACATGGCCAATGAAATTGCTAAAACAAAAACAACCCCATATAATGCTTTTACCCCTATGTTAGCTCCTTTGGATAACATTAACAAGGTTAATAAGGTCATCATTATAACGCCCAACACCCTTTTATCCAAGAAAAAAGGATGAATATAAAACATCGTTTTTAGCCAATCAAACAAGGGCACTAAAGCTTCTACAAATGCTATTACATAAAAAGCTACACTAATCGCTTGTGATAGAAATAATGTTATGCCTATTGTTGCTCCTATATTCAACCCAAATGAACGAGATATCATATAGTAAGCTCCACCTCCTTCCACCTTTTGGTTGGTAGCTATTTCTGCAACAGCCATTGCTGTGGGTATAGTTACAAAATGCCCTATAACTATAATTCCTAAAGCACCAATTAACCCAACATGAGCAACTGCATATCCAAACCTTAAAAACAGTATCGCCCCTAAAATAGTAGAAACAGCAGTCATAAACACCGGTAAAGTGCCCATGGTTCTTGATGTTTTGATTTGTGTACTCATTGCAGCAAATATAGGGATTTGGATTCTATTTATTTTTGATTTTTTTTTGATTATTTATTTCGTAAAGTAAAAAGTATATATATATTTGCACCCGCGAAAACCAATATATTCGGGGTGTAGTACCGCAACAAGTGCGGTATATAAACTCCGCCCGGAACCGAGATACTGAAATTTTGAAGTAGTTTTGTTGGATGGGTTAAAAATTTAATGTATTGCTTTACACACTCGGGGTGTAGCGTAGCCCGGTTATCGCGCCTCGTTTGGGACGAGGAGGTCGCAGGTTCGAATCCTGCCACCCCGACTAAAAGCCATCTGCCTAAGGCTGATGGTTTTTTTAAATAGTGATGGGCGCGTAGCTCAGCTGGATAGAGCACCTCCCTTCTAAGGAGGCGGTCGAAGGTTCGAATCCTTCCGCGCTCACTAAGAAAAGCCTTGATAACACTCAGTTGTTGAGGCTTTTTTGTATCTGCTCAATTCTTGAGATTAAGTGGAAAAAAGTGCCTTTTTGGAGCTTTTACCTACAAATTTACCTGCAAATTATTTTGACAGTATTATGCTATAAATCACTAAGCATGATTCACTTAAAACAGACCTGTGATACGCGTAGGACTAGGCTTGATGGAACTCATCCAATTGTGTTTCGTCTCACACTTAAAAGCAAAACAAGAGACATTGCAACAGGATTTGCCTGCAAAAAAGAGCAATGGAACACTCAAAGGAACTGCTTAAAGGCAAAAAGTAAACAGGAAGAGCTCCTTGTTAAAAGATTAAAAGACCAAGAACTTCTACTATTAAAAGGTATTAGAAAATATGAAGAAGAATTTCCTAATTGTGTGAATGTGCAATATGTAAAGGAGTACTTACAGAACAATAATAAGAAAATTCCTTCTGTACTTGAATTCTGGGAGAAAGAAGTGCTAAGATTAAATCAAGCCAAACAATTTGGAAATGCTAGAAACTATCAGAGTGCACTTAACGGTATCACATTGCAAGTAGCACTCAATCTGCCTTTTGAGAGAATAGATTACAAATGGTTATTAGAGCTAGAAACCAAATTCAGGGAGGCAGGCTTGAAGCTTAATACAATATCTACATACATGAGAAAATTGAGAAGTATCTACAATAAAGCCATTAATTATGGAATTACTGATGCCAATAGTTACCCATTTCGTAGGTACAGGATTAAATCTGACTGTACTAACCCAAGAGTAGCATCCATTGAGGAACTGCAAAAGTTTTTTGCTTTTAGTGGTAATCTTGATAATCAATTATACCACAACTGGAATTATGGAAGGCTCATCTTCCTACTAAGAGGTATCAACTTTACTGACCTAGCTCTGCTTACTATGGATAACATCAAGCATGGTAGGATAATTTACAAAAGGAGTAAAACGCATAAAATGTACTCAGTAGAGATACTCCCACTAATCAATGATCTCATCAACCTGTATCATGACCCTAAGAGGACAACACTCTTCCCTATCTTAACCAATCAGGAGCTTGTGAATAACTCTGCTAGAATGCAACGAATTAGACAACAACGTAAAACATGCAATAAGTGGTTACGCAAGATTGGGCAAGAACTTAGAGTGAAAGAAGATTTAAGCACTTATGTATTTAGATATGGGTATGCTAACGCCTGTAAAAGCATGGGCTATTCTTTAGATATGATAGGGGAAGCATTAGGTCATTCTGCTACCAACAAGGTAACTTCTGGTTATTTGGATAATTATGATTTAGAAGTGATAGATGAGATGAACAGGGTTGTTTGCAACAGAGTAATAGGAGGAGATTAATTCTTCTCCTATTCTTATCCATTGCTTCTTAGCTGATAGATAGTTCTCTAATTATCAGTATTTTTATGTGTTATTTTTTTGACGTAAAACTTGTTTTTCTAAGAAAAGTTGCTTATCTTATAGTATACTAGAAATAAGTAAAAGTATGACCTCTACTCCATGATCCCAAAATTACTTTATATATGCACTTTACCACAGATAACAGACCTAGAAGAAATCAACTTACTGACAGATACCACCCTTGGCAGATGTTAACTCTCCATATAAAAGGAAAGTTAACCCGCAAGAAAGTCTCCACCTGGATAAAAGAAGAGCCTGATAGATTGTTCTTTCATGTTTATGATCCCAAACAGCACGGACTTGAACCAGTAAGACTTTCCATTGATGCTACAAGAGATTTAAAGAAAGCTCTAAAAGAAAAGCACCCAGTGTTGTACCAGCTAATATTGGATAGACGTAAAAAACACCTTGAGAAAGCTGCAAAAAGGAAGTGTTAGTGTAAAACAGCACCTCCCCTCCTAACATACCCCACTACTTTTACAATCTGCTTCCACCCCCCTAAAGACAACAGAAGCTAAGAATGTATTTTAAAGTTTTTGATCTGGAGTAGAATATGTGTTAGTACATGTGTATATCTCTAAAAGCACTATTTCTTGATAAAAACATTCATCCAGTATATATCTCTACTAAATAAACTATATAGTTATAGATAGATAGAGCTATAGATAGATACTTTTAAACTAATAAAGTTTAGGGGTTTAAATTGGTTCTCTTTGTAGAACCCACAATTCTTGATGGCTGAAACAAAGCTGGTTCTCTTGTGATTGCCCATAACTCTTTTTGACTAGTTTAAAATGGTGTGTGTATTTGTTAGCATTTTTTTGAGAAGCTGCCATAGTTTAATAGCATCTGAAACGAAAGCCAGTTTAAGGAGGTACTGTAAACCTCCTTTTTTTTCTAACTTTAAACCACAAAATTATGGCAGTATCAATTGAGTTTTTTAGTGTTGTTGTGCCTAAGCAGGTTATACAACAAAAATATGCAGGTGGATTAGAACAGTATAAAGCTGATGTAACTAATGCTTCTTATGTTGATGATGAGTACTTAACGAGAGTTGCTTTTATGCATCCAGCACCACTAGATGCTTTTTGTGAAACTCTTATTGCAAAGGGGCTACACTTTGATGAAGCAAAACACTTTTCTACTGATTTTGTGGTGGTACAAAGTCTAATCGGAAAGAGATGGATAACAGACTGGTTAATTCTGGATCAGAATAATAATAAGGCTGTCTTTAAAGAGAGCTGTTAAAGAAGATCTTTGAGATCAACTTCCAATACTTCACATATTTGAACAAGTATCTTTAAGGTGGGGTTCAGTTTATCACTCGGATTTTCAAACCTCCAGTAATTAGATTCTTCCATTTCACACCTCTCAGCAAGCTCTCTTTTTGTCATACCCTTTCTTTCCCTAGCAAGCTTAATATTATTACTAAGTTTTTCAAGTTGTTCTTGATATTTAATGTTATCACCCACAAATCAAAGGTCATAGCATTAGCTTGAAAACAACTTATGATATATTATAAGTTCGTATATTTGATGTGCCTAACTTCTAAAACCACTTATCATGAAAAAACTTACAGGATTACTTATGATAGCACTAACAGTATTAGCATGCTCAAAAAACAATGTCCAACCAACACCTCCTCAAAATCCACCTTCTACACCTACAACTTCTGTTACTTGTGCAAACAGCACATGGAAGTATGAAGTTACTTTGGGTACACCTGTTCCTGCTGGAACTTTTACAGTAAAGTATAAAGATGAGTATAATAATATGATTACAGATACTAGTATAACAACTGGATTCAGTAAAACATTTAGTATGCAACATACTCCTCCTGGAGGTGCATATAGTTTATACTTAAGTATTGAACCAGGTCCTTTAGCTATTAGACAGATGTCATCAGTTAATACTGTTAATGATATCTCAATGTCTATTTCTAAAGATGGCAATGAGGTTCAAACAACTGGAGGCTTACTGCCTTTTTGTTCTGGTATAAATCCAACTTGTGGTCAAAATACAAATAGTTTTATTGCTAAGACTTTTGTATGTCAATAATATAATCAAGCAGCATTGCTAAAACAGATGTTTGTAGTTGATAAAAAGTAATACGGTATTTATGGAAAAAATAATAAATCACTATATTTTAGACACTTAAATAATAAATATGAAAAAAATTTTACTACTCCCTTTGTTACTGTCGATTGTAATTTATAAAGCTCAAACAACAGCTATACCTGATGCTAATTTTGAACAAGCATTAATTGACATGGGTTATGATGCAGGAACTCCTGATGGTGTTGTTCTAACAGCTAATATTGATACAGTTAGTGTTTTGGATGTTAGTCTAAAAAACATAAGTTCTTTAACAGGAATTGAAGATTTTACAGCCCTTAAAGAGCTTTCTTGTTATTTTAACAATCTCTCATCACTTAATGTATCTCAAAACACTGCCTTAACCTCTTTGTATTGTGTAGGGAATTATTTAACCTCTTTAGATGTTTCTCAAAACATCCAACTGGTTACTTTGACTGATTCTTTAAATTCAATCACTGAACATGATTTATCTAACAACATAAACTTAACCAGTTATGGTGGGAGTCAAAATGATATGACTTGCTTAAATCTAAAAAATGGGAACAACATTAATATGACCTATCTATCTGTAAATCAAAATCTATTATCTTGTATAGAGGTTGATAACCCAAGTTGGGCTAACTCTAACTGGACTGTTCTAAACAACAGTATTGATATTGGTGTATCTTTTAGCTCTAACTGCAACAACTCTTGTTCTGCTGTAAGTATAAATGAACAAAACCAACTATCTAACATAAATACCTTCCCTAACCCAACATCAGGGAAGCTATCCATCACTTTAGAGGGAGGTAATCCAACATTGGAAAGTATCAGAAACAGTCTTGGACAATTACTGTTACATGATAATTCTTTATCTGGAGACCAATTAGAGTTAGATCTGTCAACTTATCCTACTGGAATCTACTTCCTTCAACTTAATGTGGATGGTCAGGTGGTTACTAAGAAGATTATAAAGCATTAGGTAGGGATCAAAGGCTTAAGAAGTGGTACTTGTAAAGGCTGGAAACCTATATTTGCCTGGGATCAATAAAACTTTAGTCTGTTTTTTGGTTCTTTACATAACCCATGAGAGTACCTGATAAAAATTAATTACTAATCAAGCATTTTTACTGTCAATTTACCTGCAAATCAATCTAGTGATTACTCTCAAGTTCTTGATGGGCGCGTAGCTCAGCTGGATAGAGCACCTCCCTTCTAAGGAGGCGGTCGAAGGTTCGAATCCTTCCGCGCTCACTAAGAAAAGAAAACTCTTTCAGCAAAGCTGAAGGAGTTTTTTATTGGGAATAAGCGAATTGAATTTATTCAAATGAGTGAATGAACCAATAAAAAAACAAAATCAAAGATTTTGAGTTTTATTTTCGGAATTCGGAACGCCAAAGGATCACAAAGTAATCCTTCCGCGCTCACTTAAATAAAAAATCCACTACAATATAATCTCACAATTTTAGTTAGTTTTGAAATCTATTAAAAGTAAGCCTATTCGTGGAGCTAAAAAAAATCATTTACATATTATTTTTCCTGACAATTTCCTTTGTTCTCTCTGCTCAAGAAACCGCTATTGTATCGGGTATTATTAAAAATGTAGATGGTGAGCTTATTGAAGGAGCGAACATTGCTGTAGTTGGTGTTTCGGGAGGAACAACATCTAATAAGAATGGTTATTTTTCTTTAACAGTTCCTGCCAACACCAGTATTGAATTAGGCATAACCTTTATAGGATATAACTCTATAAAAAAAGCACTATATCTACAACCAAACGAACAGTATACATTCAACCCTGAAGTATCTAAATCTATCACATTTATTGATGATGTCAACATCGAAGAGGAAAAAAATCGCAGTACTACTATGCAAAAAATTAACCCTCGATTAGCCACTACTTTCACTAGCTCTTCAGGTAGTTTTGAGGCAATACTTAAAACATTACCCGGGGTTTCCTCTAATAATGAATTAAGTTCACAATACTCGGTTAGAGGGGGAAATTTTGACGAAAATTTGGTTTATGTGAATGACATAGAAGTTTACCGTCCATTTCTAATTCGGTCTGGACAACAAGAAGGACTAAGCTTCATTAACTCCAACATGGTAAGTGATATTCAATTTTCTGCAGGAGGCTTTGATGCCAGATATGGAGATAAGATGTCTTCTGTTTTAGATGTAAAATATAAAGAACCTGAAGAATTTGCAGGTTCTGTTTCATTTAGCTTACAAGGTGCTTCTATACACGTAGAAGGGGCAAGTGACAATCACCGTTTCACACACCTCACAGGAATCAGATACAAAACCAACCAATACATTCTTCAAAGTTTAGATACTGATGGTGATTATAAACCTTCTTTTTTCGATATACAATCCTATTTAACCTACGACATCTCAGAAAAATGGGAAATAGGTTTTCTAGGAAACATTGCTAAAAATAGATACAATTTTATCCCTGAAAACAGAAAAACTGAATTTGGAACTATCAACCAAGCATTGCAATTGAGTGTATTTTTTGAGGGACAAGAAGTCGATCAATTTCAAACTTATTTTGGAGCTATCAGCAACACCTATAAACCTAAAGAAAACACCGAATTAAAAATAATTACTTCATTATTTAGCACATTGGAAGATGAAAAATTTGACATTGAAGGAGCATACAGTATTGATGAATTAGAACGGGATTTAAGTAAAGATAATTTTGGCGATATCAAATTCAATAGAGGTGTTGGCTCATTTTTAAATCATGCTAGAAATAGGTTAGATGCTACTGTATTTAACATTGCCCATAAAGGAAAAATTATACAAAATAACCACACTACTTTTTGGGGAGTAAAATATCAACACGAATATATCAAAGATAAAATTAGTGAATTGGGAATATTTGACTCTACAGATTATTCTATACATCATTCTAGCGATTCTGTGGGATATACAGATCCATCTGCTCAACCCATTCAGTTATTAGAATTAAATGAAGTTTTAAAATCAAAAATTGCTATAAATAGCAATAGGTATAGTGCTTACTTGCAGCGCACATGGCAATGGAGTAAAGATACCGCCAATTATTCATTTAACATAGGAATTAGAGGTAGCTATTGGGATTTGAATGATGAATTTATTTTTAGCCCTAGAGGTGCTTTTTCTTTCCAGCCTAATTGGAAAAAAGACTACTTATTTCGATTATCTGGAGGAGTATATTACCAACCTCCTTTTTACAAGGAAATGAGAGGTTTTAACGGAGAAATTAATAAAAACATCAAATCACAAGTTTCTTACCAAGCCGTATTAGCTGCAGACAGAAACTTTGAGGCTTGGGAACGACCTTTTAAATTTACCACTGCTATTTATTATAAGTATATGCAAAACATTATCCCTTATGAAATTGATAATGTTCGTATCCGTTATTTTGCAACTAATAATGCTAATGCTTACGCTACTGGAGTAGATTTTAAAGTAAACGGGGAGTTTGTAAAAGGTGTTGAATCATGGTTCAGCATGTCTATAATGAAGTCAGAAGAAAATTTAGTGGACGATTATTATGTAGAATACATTAATAGTGATGGAGAAACGATCATCCCGGGTTACACTTCAAACAACACAGCTATTGACAGTAATACTATTCAACCTGGTAATATCCCTCGTCCTACGGATCAACGCGTTAATTTTTCACTTTACTTCCAAGATTACGTTCCTAAACTACCTAGTTTAAAAATGCATATTGCCTTATATTATGGAACAGGCTTACCTTTTGGCCCCTCTCAAAATCACGAACGTTATAAAGCCACTTTACGTATTCCTCCCTACCGTAGAGTAGACTTAGGTTTTTCTTATTTACTAAAGAGCGATAAAAAAGAAGTCAAAGGAAAAAATCCATTAAACTATTTTAAAAACATATGGGTAAGCGCTGAAGTTTTTAACTTATTACAAATTAATAATGTGATATCTTACTTATGGGTGGAAGATATTACTGGAAGAAATTACGCTGTTCCTAACTATTTAACCTCGAGACAATTCAACCTGAAGTTTTATCTAGAGTTCTGATTGTCGATATTTAGTGTTTTTATATTTTTTATTTACAACATTTTAAAATCCGTCTATTATTACTTTTACAACCTTATTGTTTTTAACAAAAAAGATACTTTTTTATGGTTTTTTAATTCTTAATTATTAAATATATAAATACATAAATTATTAAATATCAATATTTTACACTTTTAAAATTGAATAATTATTAAGGTTTTCTTTTTTATAAAAAATACAAAAATTACATTTCTAACTGTAATTTAAATGATACCTTTGCTAAAAAAATACAAAACTATGCGGCTCTCTCATTTATTTTTTGTACTTCTATTTATAATACTGCATTCTTTTACCTCTCTTAAAGCCGCACACATTGCTGGTGGAGAATTTACCTACGAATGTCTAGGTGGATCACAATACCGCATTACTTTTAAAATGTATAGAGATTGTAATGGTGGTGGAGCTGCTTTCCCTGACCCTATTAGTATCGGAGTATATAACACCGCTGGAACAATGCTTCAAACAATCAGTATTCCTTCTCCTGGTCCCACAACAATAAATCCAGCTCCCCCTAATCCATGTACTTCAACACCTACAGGTCTTTGTTTAGAAGTCACAGAATATAGTAAAGTAGTCAACTTACCCCCTATTGCTGGAGGATACGTTCTTGAATGGGGAGCCTGTTGTAGAAACGCTGACATTCTTAACCTTACTCCAAACGCAAGCGGATCATTTACGGTCTCTATTCCAGATATCAGTATAGCCGATTGTAATAGTAATCCCGTATTTAACGAAAGACCTCCCGTTTTTGTTTGTACAAACACTCCTTTATCATTAGATCTTTCAGCTACTGATGCTGATGGTGACAACTTGGTCTACTCCATGTGTACCCCAATGGAGAATAAAGATGTGCCCGTTACTTATGTAGCACCATACAACACTGCAGATCAAATTAACGGATCCTTATCTATTGATCCTTCAACAGGTTTATTGACAGGAGTACCACCAATAAAAGGTAGGTTTGTTATAGGTGTTTGCGTAGCTGAATATAGAAATGGAGTATTAGTATCCACTACTATTCGAGATTTCCAATTCAATGTAGTAGACTGCAACCCAGTAACATCTGCTTCTAACGATTTAGATGGTGATTTTATTAAAGACATTTTATATGCCCCAACAGATTGTAGTAATTATGAGATCACTTTTTATGATGTTTCTCAAGGAGCGATAGGTTTTGAATGGGATTTTGGAGATGGATCTCCAAAATCAACACTAGCTGCACCAGTCCACACCTATCCTGGAACTGGAATATATACTGTTCAGCTAATTGCTTTTTCTGCAAACCCTACATGTAATGATACGGTTACACAATCATTAGTTGTTGATACATGTCGACCGTGCGGAATGAATATAAATCTTAGCTTAATAGATGGTGTATGTACGCCAGTAAGTGGTTGTTATCGGGTAGCTTTTACAGATCCAGCATGCAGTTCTGGTATATCTTCAATTAACGGAGTAGTTTATTGTGGTGGTCAACAAATGCCAGGACCTAATTCTAATATTATTAGTCAAACCCCACAAACTGGATCATGTAATTGCGGATTAAGCATGAGTGGTGGAACTATAACCGTATGCACAATGCTTAACCAACCACAACCTGGTGGTGCAACAGCAAACATCACTGGAGGAACAGCTCCCTACACTATTCAATGGACATCAACACCTGCTCAAAGTGGAGGAACTGCTACAGAGTTAGATCCGGGACCATATAATGTAATCGTTACGGATGATAATGGTTGTACAGAGGTAAAAAACTTTGCTATTAATGGAGATGCGAGTTTTAATTTAACCGCTTCAGCAACAGACCCTTCTAGTTGTACTGCTAATGATGGAACCTTGAGTGCTAATGCAACAGGAACTACAGGAACAGTAAATTACTCATGGCAACCAGGTGGCTATACCACAGCAAATGTAAGCAATGTACCACCAGGCACATATACAGTAACTGTAGTAGATGGTAACGGGTGTAGTAAATCAGCAGTAGTGGTTATCAATGAAGTAACTGTAATCAACGTAAGTGCTAATGCTA
Organism: Vicingus serpentipes; assembly: GCA_024103385.1. Taxonomy (GTDB): domain Bacteria; phylum Bacteroidota; class Bacteroidia; order Flavobacteriales_E; family Vicingaceae. The sequence goes on along the minus strand of JAGFIT010000018.1, from coordinate 1,756 downwards.
CCGATGTTGTGTGTCCTGGAGACACTACTGGTTCTGCTACGGTTGTTCCAGCAACAGGAGGAACAGGACCATACACTTACACATGGAACACTATACCTGTCTCTACAGGAACTACTGTTACTGGTCTTTCTAAAAATTTCTATACAGTAACAGCTACAGATAACAACGGTTGTCAAGGAGATTATTCTTTTACAATAGATGCTCCCAATGATATCGTTCTAAATACTTCTACCGTACCAGCAACTTGTTTTGAGAACAATAACGGATCAGCAACAGCGACTCCTTCTGGAGGTAATGGTGGATTTACTTACCTATGGACTCCAGGTGGACAAACAGGAGCAACAGCTTCTAACTTACTAGGAGGTACTTACGATGTAACTGTTACTGATGCTCAGGGCTGTACAAAAAACGCCTTAGTTACTGTGAATCGTCCACTTCCATTAGACGGAGATCTTGAAGACAACAGTTCTATTGATTGTGCTGGTAATTTCTCAGGCACGCTTGACATGAGAGTAGGAGGAGGAACCACGCCTTATAATTACTCATGGACATGTCAACCTGCAGCAACAACTGCTTCCATTTCTAACGTTAACCCAGGTTTTTGCCAAGTCACCGTTACCGATAACAATGGGTGTATAGAGCAAGATACAATAACTGTTTTTGATTATGGTCCTTTATCTGTAACATTAAGCGGAAAAGACGCCTGTCCAGGACAAACAGATGGAGCAATAACATCATCAGTTACAGGAGGGACACCTCCTTATAATTTTAGTTGGGATTGTTCTAGTGCTACCACACAAAACATAAGTGGTATATCTTCTGGAACTACTTGTAATGTAACAGTAACTGATGCTATTGGATGTATAACTAATGAATCGATAACAATAGGCACATTACCCGCAATGGTATTAGATACGCTAATCAATTTAGGTACATGTAATAATGACGCAAGTATTGATTTTATTGTTAATGGAGGAACCGCTCCTTTTATTTATAGCTGGAGCACAGGGGATACCACACAAGATATTTCTGGATTACCTACAGATACTATTTTTAAAGTCGTGATAAGAGACGGTAACATATGTTTTGATTCATTAGAGATTCCTCTTCCTCTTCTTACTTGCGGACCAAAAGTTACCTTAGTAGGAGACACTATTTGTTTAGGAGAAACTGGAACAATAACAGCAACAGGTTCGGGAGGATCCTTAAACTATATTTTTGATTATACTGGAGGTACTATTACTACCCCAGGGAGTGGAACTACTGACCCATCTATCGATATACAGACAGACAACCCAATCGTAACAACTACTTATACTGTTTTAATTACAGACAACAACGGAGATACAGCAACTGCAACAGCTGACATTGTAGTTAATCCTTTGCCTATTGCATTAGCATTAGACGATAGTGTTTGTATAGGAGAAAACGTAACATTAAATGCAAGTGGTGGAACTACTTATTTATGGACACCAAACACTAATTTGAGTAATCCTAATATAGCCAATCCAATAGCTAATCCTGTAACTACAACAAACTATCAAGTATTGGTAACTGATAATAATAGTTGTAAAGATAGCACCACCGTCACTGTAACCGTCAACCCCCTACCCACTATTGTAGCCCCCGATGCAGCTGATTGTTATTTGAATGACATTACCTTAAACGCTAGTGGAGGAAACTCTTATAATTGGACAGCCTTAGGAAGTCCTGCAGGTGTCATTGTTTCTGGAGGATCATCTGCTACTCCAGTAGT
>JAGFIT010000036.1 GCA_024103385.1 Vicingus serpentipes | reverse complement strand
AAGGCGGGACTGGAGATGTGCTTGCGGGGTTAGTAGCAGCGCTTTACGCGAAAAACGAAGCTTTTCTCTCAGCTTGTGCCGCAAGTTATATAAATAAAAAGGCAGGAGAAAGTTTGTTTGAGCGTGTGGGATATTATTTTAATGCTTCAGATCTCGCCGACGAAATCCCTAAAGTTATGAAAAATGTTATAGCTTAGACTTGCTTTCCTACATCATATATACCCTTAATGTATTCAGAAACCCTTTGATAATTGTCAGGATTACAGAATAAATAAAACCTAAAGAACCTGCTCCTTTTAAAGATTACAAGATGTTTTGAATCTACAAATTTTGGATTCTGGAGCTTGGTAAAAGGTACAAATAAATTTGTGTATGAATTTCTCTTGAACACAATTGGATTTACTGTATTTGTTTGAAAAATTCCTTCAGGTGTTATTTTGTAGGTAAAATAATGGCTTAAAGTTTTGGGGATGAATTTTCCTCTTAAGAATACCCCTAAGTAGGTAATTAGAATTATAAAAGAGCTCGTAACAAGAATTATTAGTATTTTTAATGGAGTTAAGTCATTAAATCCAAACATTAGAGTGGTTAAAAATATTGAAAAAACAAATATTACTAAAAATGACCTTAATCCATTAATAATGAGGCGAGATTCTATGGTGGAAAAGTTAATACTCCATTCAAAAAGCACTACACTGTTCTTGTTAGCGTTATCCAACGAAGCGTTAGATGATAAAGGGTGTAATTTGAATAGAAGTTTTCGAAAAAATAAATCAACTCTATATCCTACGAAAAATATTAGCACTGCAAATGCTGCAAGAAAAAATATCAATAAAAGGGGTATTATAACTTCCATAAATCTATTATAATTGTCAGCTTTATAGTTTCAACGCATCAGATCTCGCCGACGAAATCCCTAAAGTTATGAAAGAGGTTGTTGTGGGATAGGATAGGCTGTTATGATTATTTAGATGGATGAGGTTGGAAAAAGCGAAAATTTAGCTCTCCCGCTTTTAGTAAAAATAGGCATAGTTAGTACTTATGTTTTGCTGAATCTATCAATTCCACTATTGGCTATTCCTCTTTCCTTTTTTGCATTTAGAGCGCTAAGCCGGTTTAGAAGCGGATACATTTTTACCTTTATTGCAGCAGTACTTTTAATTATCGTAAATCTTCCCAAGCTGTTTTCTTCATTGAGTAGTATTGAGGAAGGTCTAGGACTAGTAATTATTAGTATTATTATTGCTATTCAGACAACAATGGTGCTTATCTTTACGAGTAAATATTTTAATAGAAAAGAGATTGAAGTAGATTCTAGCAGTCTAAATAACGAGTATTTATTCAGTAGAAGTCATTTTATATTCTTTGTTGTTTTATTTATTTTAGTTAATCCTTTCGCTTTGTATGGAACATCATCTGGCTGGAGCAGTCTGGGAGTATTTGCTTATGGAATATTTTTTGGTATATCTACATTTTTACTAATGGTTTTTAGTAAATTGCCAAGTTTTTTACATATTCCAAGAAGGAGATTTCAAGTATTTCTTCTTCTTCAGACGCTTTCGTATTTATTTATGTTTGGAGACGGAGGAGATATGCTGGGTGGCGGTAATCTTTTTATATTAAGACTCCTAGAGGGGTTCAATATTCTTAACTTAGGTCAATTGCCTAATTATGCTTATGTGCTAGCACTTGCTCTTTTTGCGCTTGCCCAGGTATACTTTTTTTACTTTTTGCATAAAACGATTGATACAAAAGTACTATCTAAGCAAGAGATAAGTTTAGAGAAAATGAAAACAGATAGCAAAAGCCTTATTTATATGGCTATAGCTTTTGCGGCTTTTATTTTATTACTAATACTGCCTGTAATAATCGTGCTGTTTTACCATTTATAGCAGCTCTATAATCTCAACCCCTTCTTTTTTCTCAAATCTACTGGGGATGAACTCTTCGTGGGTGGTTGTGATTATTACCTGATGATTAGGGAGTAAGTCGAGGACTTTTATAATATTTCCCTCGTCTA
>JAGFIT010000034.1 GCA_024103385.1 Vicingus serpentipes | reverse complement strand
CTTTAAATCCAGTATTAACGATGAACTTAGGAGCTAGTAGCGGTACTTTCACTGCTAATCCTGCTGGATTAACTATTGATGCTGCTGGTAACATTACATTAGCCACTAGTACTCCTGGTGTGTACACCGTTTACAATACTGTCGCTCCTGCTGGAGGATGTGCTGCTGCTATTGATTCTACTACTATAGAAATTTTACAAGTGGATTCGGCTAACTTCTCTTATTCAACTGGAAACACTTATTGTTTAGCGGATCCGAATCCAACTCCTACTATTGGTGTTAATGGTACTAATGGGGGTATATTTACCATCACTCCTTCAGGTACTATTGATCCTTCTACTGGAGAAATTGACATTGTATCTACAGGGAATGGTACTTTTACTGTACATTATAATACTGCCAATCTAGGTAACCCTTGTGCCGCTGAAGATTCTGTAACCATTGTAATTAACACTCAAAGTACTGTTAGTCCAGATTCTATTGCTCCTATTTGTTTAGGGCAATCTTTTTCTCCTTCTGCTACTGGTGTTGGTACTATTACTTGGTATAGTGATCCTGCTGGAACTACTACTATAGGAAATGGAAGCCCTTTAACGCCTGCTATTACACCTAGCAGTATTGGTACTTATACGTTATATGTACAGAGTGTGGGAGGTGGTTGTGATAGTCCTATCGATACTGTTAATGTTATTGTTGGTGGTGTTACTGCTGTAATTAATGCGGATCCTATTACTGGTCCTATTCCTTTAAATGTTGATTTTACTGGAAGTGGAAGTACTGGAAACATTATCAGCTATTTGTGGGATTTAGGTGATGGAGCTACTAGTGTCCTTAGCAACCCTAGTCACACTTACCCTAATATTGGGGAATATCTTGTTACCTTAATTGTTACTGATGGAGTTTGTCTTGATACGGCTTCTATTACCATCATTACTTTTGGTGAATCTGAAATATTAATCCCTAATGTATTTACACCAAATGGAGATAATTTCAATGATGTATTCACCGTAAAAAGTGTGAACCTAGAATCTATTGAAGGAGTCATCTACAACAGATGGGGACAAATGATGTTCTCTTGGGATCACATTAAAGGGTATTGGGATGGTAGAACCTTAGCCGGAGCTGAAGCTCCTGACGGAACTTACTTCTACATCATTCAAGCCAAAGGATTAGATGGTGAAGAATACTTCAAAAAAGGTGGATTTAGCTTGATTAGGTAAATTACCTAATTTAAATGACCGATGTATTTAAAAAAAATCAATTGAAATTACCACAAAAAATAATTTACAGAACTAAGCCTGATTTAATTTAAAAAAAAACGGACTTAGGCTGTAGGGCAAGGTATAACTAGTTTTTTGTGCTAGAAACATAAACAGGTTTTGTCTCATTAGTTAAAACCCTAGAGCAAATTTGAGTTTTTTATTAGAACTATATACCCAATTATTGTTTTATTTTTCTGTTATAACTAGGTCTCTTCTGTGCTTAAAAGCGGAACACTTCTTAATTAATTTTTAAGATTAACAACACCTATTTGTTGTTGATGTTCAGGGCAATCAACTCTAATATCAGATGATTGAAGCTGTTGGTTGAGTAATTTACAAAAATGCTGATTTTCTTTTTTCTGATAATAAGAACAGCTAAAGCACATTCGCTGTACAGTAATAATGTTGGCTTTGTTTAAATGTTTAATGATCCCTAACAAATATTGGAGCATGTCTTTTTGAGCTTGATCATCTAATTTACTTATTGGATGTTGAAGTTCTTGAGTGAAATTAGCTATTTGATTTGAGGTTTTTTGTCCTTTACTTGTTAGGTTAATGAAATAACTTCTGGTATCATTTGGTGCATATTCCTTTAATATCAAACCTTTCTTTTCAAGAGTTTTAATAGTATCACTAACCGTAGCTTTGGTCATATTAAACCCATCGGCTAAATAACTAACCTTTCTTTTTTCGTCTTCATGAAAACTTAAAAATATCAAAATTTGAACTTGTATAGGGCTTAATCCATGTTGTTTGCTTTCATTCCATAATAAAACCCTAAACGATTCTGAAATTCGCTCTAAAGCAGTAATAATTTTGCCTTCAATATTATTTGTCTGATACTCTGGATTAAAAGGTGTATTACTCATTCATTTTTAATTTTAGTTTCTCTTTTACTTCTTCTTCACTAACTCCTTTAAAATTAGCAAATCTATAATCTTTAAAATGGGCTTTTAAAAATAAAATCATATCTCTTCTAGTTGGGTTTTGAGGTAGATTTTTAGGAATCTCTTCCATTTCTAATATATAAAATCCTTTTTGTTCAATTGCTGATACTATTTCATTGGAGGGACTTTCAATATGACAATATTGACATTCTTCGGAAGTAATTTGACCTTTTGTTTGTATGGAGGTTAAATATTTTTTTCCGTAATCAAATATTAATGATTCATCTGTATTATTTTCGGGAACAATAATATCAAAATGTAAAACATTTCCGTTTTCCTTTCTCACATAGGTGTCCCATACTGCTACTTTCATTTCTTTTGTTGTTTTATTTGAATTAAACAAAATGCCCCATAAAGATAGGAATCCTAACTATATGGGGCAAATTTTTTTAACCTTTTACATCATTTAAGGAAGCTCCAAAATTAATATGTAAAACATTACCATTGGATGTAACTAGTGCAGGCACTGATTTTACACCAATTTTTTCTGCTTCGTTTATTCTTGATTTATCCTCTCCTAAATGGACGACATCAACTTCTGATGGGTTAATTAAATTTAACAAGTCGTGTTCAGCACTTACGCAAACAGGACATCCAGCATGATAAAAAACTGATTTACTCATAATATAAATGTTTTAGTTATTGGCATTATTGCCAGCACAAATATAGTTAGGATTCCTAACTAAAACAACTGTTTAAGATAAAATTTCTATTTCAGCATTATTGAGCTCTTGGGTAATGAATAATTGGCAGGATAACCGAATATCTTTTTCAAAGTAACCTAGCTTAGAAAGGGTAGTAGGTTCATTACGTTCTTTAACATTAGAATTTCCTTGTATTCCTGATACTTTTACTATACAAGTAGCACATCTACCTACACCTCCACATTCACCAAAATCTTCTAATAATTGTACTTCTTTTAACAATATCATTAGATTCATGTATTCTCCATGGTATGTTCTTACTTCATTTTTTTGTCCATTTTCAGTTATGGTGAGTTTGATGTTTCTTTCCATTATTCCCAAAATTTATCGTTCCAGTTATCCATGTTGCATCCTTTATTAGAATTATGTAATTCGAGAACTTTTAGTAACTGTTTTTCAGATGCTTCTTCCTGAATTTTATTAAATAGAACACGTTCTTCAAACCTGATATGTTTTTCCAACTCTTCTTCGATTGCTACAATTGTTTTCATATCGGGTTGTTTTTGCATAAATAATCGCTTTAACTTGCGATGATCTGCTAACGCTCTTTTCACTAATTCATCTTCTGGTTCAAGCAACGAAAAAACATGTAATTCTTCTATATTAAAATGATGCACTAAATCTTCTTTAAAAAAGAAATCACAATATCTTTTTATTCGGTCAATAGCAACCTCTTTTTTTAACCCCATTCGTATTTTCCAACTTAACAACAATCCCTCATGATGTTCTCTACTCAATGGTTTTAATGCCTCATGTCTTTTGATTGCTTTCATCTTTTTACTTTTTTTGATGCCCGCATTTCGGACAAGTTGCTATTTCTCCTTCTTTTAGTTTAATTCCATCGATGTGTTCTTTAACAAATTCTCGCATCATCGAATACTTCGCTTTATGATTGTTTACATCAATTTGCTTATCATAATAAAGCGTTCTTATTTTTTTGTCGTATTCTTGATAGCCCCAACATACAGGACAAACCCCTTCTGGAGTTTTATCTTGAGTTTCTTTTTCTGGATTTTCAATCCATTTAATTAATCTATCTAACATTTCTTTATTGTTTTATTCCTCCAACTAACAACAAACAAGATTTATCTGTATTGTTAATAATAGCATGAGGGATGTTTTGAGGAAAAATGTAAAAATCATGAGTTTCACTGATATAATTAATTTGATTAATCATAAATTCGGGTTTCCCTTCTATTACAAAAGCAAATTCTGTTTTATCAGGATGAATATGCACTGGATATTTAGCGTGTGGTTCTACTTTTACCAATTTAAATGAAGTGTTTTCAAGATTCATTAAATTTTTACCCGAAAACCCGGGTACTTTTCCTTTTGTCCAATTTAAAAAGGTTGTTCGAATACTATTCGTTGTTTCCATATTTTTATTTACAAATGCTGTTTTAAACGTGTTACTATTTTTGATGTTGAAGTGTCTGCGTAAGTTCCGTATCCATTTACAATAACACCTTTTACGTTATATTTAGTAGAGGAAATAGCATGAACTATCATTTCATCTCCTGGGTCGGTATCACCTTCAAAACGATGCGTTTCATCAATCTCAAAATCCTTTGGAGATAACTGTATAGCTGTTTGATGACAAACAATGCATTCTTCTTTTTCTAAAATTTTAAAATCAGTGATATAACCTCTTTTGGCAAGGTCGTTCATGGCTTCTGATACGGTGTCATAATAGATGTGTTCATAATTCTTTTGTTTTTTTAAACAGCTTTCAATCATATTTAATGCTTTATCAATAGTTGAGAGCTTTGTTCTAAAAGATAGGATGGCAATTCTAATTACAAATCGTTTATTGATAATGGACGAACTTAAAAACACGCTTCCATCATCATGGATAGCTTGCATAAGCTGTTTGTTTTTTTGATCTCTATTTATTTCAAAAGGATACCAAAAATAACTTACAGATAAGTCAGGTGAAGGACCTACTTTAAATCCCATTTCAATCAATTTTTCTCGAAAATAAAGGGTTAATAATAGTTTTTCTTCTAGACATGCAATAAAAGGTTCAATGCCATGAATTTGTAAAGGCATCCATAATCTCAATCCTCTGAAATGTTTTGATAATTCAGGGGAAACATTCGCTGGACTATGTGTTATGTCGTCAATTTGAGCATCTTGCATATAATTGGCAAGATACTGGTTGGAATGTAGTACCGCCTCTTTGTCTTTAATCAAAACGGCTCCCAGTCCATAAGGTAAAAACATTCCTTTATGTGGATCAACTACTAAAGAATCTGCTTTTTCAATTCCCCTAAATAAATCTTTTTTAGATGTAAGAATAAAAAACCCACCGTAAGCTGCGTCCACATGGAACCATAATTTGTGCTTTGAGCTTATTGCTGCAAGTTCATTTAATGGATCTATTGCTCCAGTATCAGTTGTTCCAGCTGAAGCAACTATCAAGAAAGGGTTTAAACCACCCTGTTTATCTTGAACAACTAATTTTTCCAAGTCAGTTGCTTTAATCCTATGATTTTCATCTAAAGGAACATATCGAATAACTACATCTTCAAGCCCTATAATTCGCAATGCTTTTTGAGTAGAATGATGCACTTGTTCACTCATATAAACAACACTTTTTGTTATTTTGTCGTTTTTAATTTGATGTTTATCTCGTGCAGCCGTTAATGCAATAAGCGTAGAAATAGAACCTCCAGAAGCTAAGTTTCCAACAGCACTTTGAGGGAATGAAAAGATTTTTTTTAACCAATTTAGTACTTCATTTTCTATTGTTGCTGCTCCGGGTGACGCATAAAACGATCCTACATACGGATTAGTAGCCGCAGCAATAAAATCTGCAATTGCAGACATAAAAATTCCTCCACTAGGAATGTATCCGACATGACCTCCTGAAGCAGCAACAATGCCTTTTTCAACTACTTCTGTCTGGTAAAGTTGAAGAAGGTCTTCTATAGAACTTTTTTTATTTTTTATTGCTAATAAAGTACTAGCATTTTTTTCTTCTTTAAAGGATTTGATGTGTTCCAAGTCCGTTATGAACTGACTTGTATAATCCCCAGCTTTTTTTATAAGAGAGGCTCTTTCTTTCTCAGGAACTTCTAATTGCTGGCTTATTTTTTCTAATTCCGTTATTTTATTTACAATAGATTGCATGATTAATCTTGTTAATACTTTTTTGTTAGAACATTTTTTAAAACTATAGCGTGATTTACTTTAGGATTTTTGGCTCCATATAATAAGCTGATAGACTCTAATTTTGAAATAATTCTTAATCGGTTTAACTCTTCCTCTTTTAATAGCAACTCTTCTTGATAACGTAAAGAAAATTCTTCAAATCGATCTGCTTTATGGTCAAACCATTTACGAAGTGCTGTTGATGGAGCGACTTCTTTATTCCACTCATCGAGATTAGCTCGAAGTTTAGTTACTCCTCTAGGCCAAATCCTATCTACTAAAACCCTGTATCCATCATTATCAGATGGTTTATCATAAATTCTTTTTATAAAAATGGGTTTCATAATCAACAGTGTTACTTCTCTTCTTGAACCTTATAACTTCCCGGAACTTTTCGAAAACCAATTGCTAAACGATTCCATCCATTTATAGTAACAATTGCCATAGTTAATGCGACCAATTCAGTTTCACTAAAATGCTTACGAGTAGCTTCATAAAGAGAATCGGGCACATCATTTTCTGAGATTAATGTTAACGACTCAGTCCAGGCTAAAGCAGCACGTTCTCTATCGGTATAAAAAGGAGTTTCTTTCCAAGCATTTAAACCGTATAATCGTTGTTCGGTTTCCCCTGCTTTACGAGCTTCTTTGGTGTGCATATCTAAACAATATCCACACTTGTTAATTTGTGAAACTCTTGTCTTTACCAATTCATATAAAGAATGTTCCAATCCCGAATTGGCAACGTACTTTTCTAATGCCAGCATGGCATTTAACGACTCAGGAACGAGTGCTGCATAATTTAGTCTTTCTTTCATTTTGTATAACTTTTAATTTAAACTCCACCAAATCGAATAGCTATTCCGTAATATAAGAATAAAAGACTTATTACTGTAACGGCTATTATGTGAATAGCTAACAACCATAAGTTTTTGGAAGTTAATCTTGGAAAGATAAAAATACGCACATCTAAAGCCAATAGTACTATTATTAACAATAAAATAAGTTTAATAGAAACTGCTACCTCTACAGGGTTTGAAAAACCAAAAAGATTTACCCCATAAATAGAAAGAGCCATCCAGATTCCTGTAATTACTTGTAAAAGTAAAGACGGCATTCCTATTATTTCATACTTTTTTTCAAAAGCTTTAATAATTTCAGGGTCTTTCTTTTTTAAAGCTTCTGGCAAATAACGTAAGCATAGTAATAAATGTCCACCCACCCAAATGGTTGCGCCCAATACATGTGTTATAATTAACCATTTAAACATTGGTAGTTAATTGTTTTTCCAACTCAATTGCTTTTGGAAATAAAATGTTGTTTTCTAAGTGGATGTGTAAATGTAAATCTTCTTCAAATTCTTTAAGGTACCCAAAACATGCCCTATAAGTTCCACAGGCATCATCAGGTAATTTATAGTTTTGAGTAATTTTATTAATCTTCTCAAAGCGTTCCCCTTCATTATTATGCTCATCCATCATCATTTGTATAGGGTTTTCTACTGTACCAAAATGAGGTGGAGCAATTTTTTCATTTTTATTTTTTGCCTTTATCATTTTTTTAATGAAAGGAAAAAGAATTAATTCTTCTTTTTTCATGTGCATAATTAATTCTCCTACTGATGTATTGAACAATTCCTTTACCTCAAATAATTCTGGGTGATTTTTGCCATGAACATCACAAATTCTTTTCAAATGCTGTTTAATTGGCGGTATTTGTTGTTCTACATATTTATGATGTCTACTCTCAATGTGTTGAGCCAATTTATCTAATGGCCAATTGTTATAATCATTAATTGCTACAATTACGGGCTTTTGTAAAGCTATGTTAATACCTTCCAGTAAATCATTGATGTCAATACCTGTTGTTTCACAAGCTTCATTTATCGTCCGGTCACCTTTGCAACAAAAATCAATTCCTAGTGATTCAAAAACAGATGCAGTTCGGTAATCTTTTGCTACTACTTCACCTATGGTGATTTCTTCGTTAATTTCCATGATTATGTAATTTTAAAATTTTTATGCCTAGTAATAACAAACTGATTGCTTTGATAAACTCTATTATTATATAAAAGAGATGGTAAAACGATCTTTGTACTTCTTGACCTGATATTATTAAATCAGCACGTTTTTCTAAGAGTGGGAAAATCCATACAGATTGTAGTGTTAAACTAACTAGTACAATTATAAATAATGCTTTTGAGTAATTTAAATTATGATTACTTATAAAGAAGTTAAAGAATATGATTAGAGCAAACATCCATTCTACTCTATTTAACCATGTAAATACTACTTTTCCAATACTCAAACCTATAGGCAAAGTAACACCATCTGCTTCAAACTTTAGCCATGCTTCCATAAAGCTAATGGCACAAATAAAACCAAGCCATATAAAGCTAAATATTAGAGATATGTTAAATTGTTGTTTAGTTGTTTCCATTATAGTATTTTTTGTGTTGGATGGTTACGATAATGTTCAATCTTCATGTTAAACATTTGAGCCATTCTTTCTCCTTGCCATTTGGCTTTTTCAGCTAATTCACCAGTAAAGTATTCATCCACCGTTTCATAAAATAGATTTAACCATCTTTCAAAATGTTGTTTTTCTACCGGGAGTTTAGCATGAGGGACAAAAGGGCTTCCAAAGTAAGTATGTTCTTCTAACAAAACCGTTTGCCAAAAACGATGCATTTTTTCTAAATGTTCAGGCCACCTGTTTTGAATAACAGTATTGAATATGTCAGCTAGTAACTCATCTTCTCTTACTTTGTCGTAAAAGGAATTAACTAGAGTTTTAATATCTTCTATTGTTTCTATTTCTTTTTTCATAATTAAAAAAATGAGGTATAGTTATCCTGAACCCAATACATGATTAAATAAAACAATCCCCAACCAATAAAGCCTATTAAAATAGGCCATATCCAAGAGGGAACACCTTTTGGGTTTTCTGATCCTGTTACCATAAACATGTCTTTTCTTTCACTTCCATAAGCATTTATTGTTAACGAAATTTTGTCGTCAACAATATCATTGTTATTTAAACCAATAACAGCAATTGAAGGTCCGTTTCTGACTTCAAAAGGAATGGTTTTTATTCCTTCAACACCATCTGTAGATTTGGCAACAATTTTTAATGTATGAATTCCATCAGTCAATTTTGTTGTGTCAAACTGAAATTTAACGGGAGGAGTGAACTCCCCAATAGGAGTTTCATCCTCATCAATAAAAATTTTTATGTTGCTTTTATTCAATTCCATCGTTTGTGCTAAGAATTAGGTTTTTGATATGTTTGGGATTGTTTTCATTTGGTTTGATCAGGTATTTTAAACTGTAGTATAAGGTAAATAACACAATAATGATAGCTACTGCTATAATTATGTTATCAAATCTTGATTCAGGTCCTGTACCATGCGTTACGCCTTTTAATATTGCTGGCTGATTGTTTTGACAGACTTCACAAGCAATTGCTGAACCTACTTGTAATATTGTCAGAAGTATTAATAAAGTGTATTTTTTCATCGCATTTAAGGATTTAGTGTTTTTAAATATTCTCGTACTTTTTTCACATCTTCTTCGCTAATTGTTTGAGCATTATTTCCCCAACTCGTTTTTTCATGGTTGGTTATAGCTGCTACTTCTGCATCAGATAATTGGTCACTAAATGCAGGCATTACTGCATATTCGGATCGGGCATCATATCCTGCAAGAATAATTTGAATCATTAAGTCATGGTTTTTATCTAGTACAATGGGACTTCCTTTTAATGATGGAAAGGCTCCGCCTAACCCTTCACCATTTAATTGATGGCAAGAAGCACATTTATCCATATATAATTGCTCTCCATTAGGCAGATTACCAGTTCCCTTGGAAATTATTACTGTTTCTTTTTTTGTTGAAGCAGGGATGAATTCTGGAGAAGGAACAGCATATAAATCAGCTTGTTTTAATGATTTTAAATAAGAGACCAAATCTAAAGCTTCCTGTTTAGCTATAATGGCGTATTTATCATTTACAAATTCTTTTGACACATTCAATACTATATCGTTTTCAGAAACAGCACTTTTTTTCTTTTTTTCAAACAGCCATGAATAGCCTGGCATAACAGATTCTTTTACAACAATTCTGGGATTATACAAATGAAGTAAATGCCAATCATCACTGGGTTGTCTTGTCCCCACTGAAGTTAAGTCAGGACCTGTTCTTTCACTTCCTAAGACAGATGGTGATTGCTGAAAAAAACTTAATCGTTGTTTTGAGTAATAATAATCGGAAGGAATAGAGGGGCGGTCACCCCATTTATTGTCCATTGCAATATTTCTAACTTGCTGAGTGTGGCAAGACACACAACCTTCAGAGATATAAGTTTTTAACCCGTTTCTTTCTGATTGAGTTAATGCGGTACTTTTTGACAAAGGGGTAACTTTTGTTTGCATGTTATAAGCAGGTATGATAGCAATTAAAGTACTCAGCCCCAGAAATACAAAAACAATAATTGTTAAGAGTGATTTATGATCTTTATGTAAGTTTATCATTGCTTTTCAATTTTATTAGCATCCCATTTTTTATAAATATGATAGATATTGATTGCAAAAATGATGTGAGAGATAAACATTAAACTACCTCCCACAGCTCTCCATAACCAGTATGGAGCCATCAACTTTACGCTGTTGATAAATGCTTCTCCTTCAATCCAACTTAATCCTTTCTCTGTCCCTCCAATCATCAATGAAAAGGTGTAAATAATTAATCCAATAAATGCTAACCAAAAATGTAAGCCTACATTTAATTGCTTAGGTTCATATCCTGTTAAATTTGGAAGTAGGGCATAAATACATCCCCATAATAAAAATGAAATAATCCCATACATAGTTAAATGGGAATGAGCCACATTAAAGTCAGTAAAATGCCAAACATAATTTGTGAATCGGAAAGCTTGAAAACTTCCTTGCATGGACCCTAGAAAATAAAAGATAACACCAACAAGTAAAAAAGGTAACACATAACTATCAGCAATACTTTTAAAGCTCCCTTTCATGGTTAGTAAAAAATTAGAAGTACCTGCTAATACTGGAATAAACATACCACCACTAAAAACAATTGCAACTGTTTGTAACCACCACGGTAAGGGGCTAAACACAAAATGATGAGTTCCTATTAATGTGTAAAATAGCATTTGTGTCCAGAAAGCTAAAGCACCAAGGGAGTAAGAATATATTGGCTTGTTAAGACTCGAAGGAAGAAAATAATATACTAGCCCTAGTGTAAATGTCATAAACCACATTCCAACTCCTTGATGCATATAATAACCTTGTGTTATTGTTTCTCCTAATCCTGTAAAAGGTAAATATCCTATGATGGAAAGTATAATAGTCCATACACAAGCTCCAAGTATATACCAATTGGATATATAAATTTCTTTTACTGTTCTCGATGCAATAGTTTTATAATAATTGATAGTTGTAGTTATTAACCCTATTGCAAACAATAACATTACTGGCCAGATGTACTCTCGGTACTCACCACCACCGTTATTGACTCCAGCCATCAGACAAATATTCCCAATAACTAAGGTTGCATTAATTAACCAAAATGATCTCCATGCTAGTTTAGTGCTGTAAATTTTTTGATTAGAGGTTCTACTAATTACAAAGTAACCTAACCCAATCATTGCTAATGATGCCCATCCCCAAAAAACGGTGTTAGTATGAACAGGTCTTAACCTTCCAAAAGAGAGCCATGAAACTGAATCCATTTCAGGCCAAACAAATTTCATTCCTAAGTACTGGCCAATTAAAGTGCCAAAAAATAACCAAAAAGCAGAAGCTCCTATATAGGTAATAACAATTTTTACGAGTTCTTGGTCTGTTTCTAATTTTATTTTTTTACTTCTTTTATCATCATATATTGGGTTACCTAAGTCATTATTGACATAGGTTATCATTCCCTTGCTATCATTTGGTGATTTATCTGACCCCAACTCGTTTTGTTGTAGAGAATAACTTAATACCTTGTGTCTTTCTTCTAAAATTTGCTCAATATTTTGATGATTAAGACGGCTACATATATTGATTAATTGTTCGGTGTATGGCTTTGCTAGGTTTTTTTCAATTTCGTTTAATGAAACTTTTTCAGTTTTTTTTCTATTTTCTATAATTTGACTGATCTCCTGAATTTCAAGTGATAAGAGATCTTCTTCTATAGATGTAATATTTTTTAAACGATTAATTTTATGATAAGTACGAAGTGCTTTTTTTGTTTTAATAACTGTTATTAAGGAAAAAATAGCGAGTAAAATAACTCCTAAAATAATCGTTCCGATGATGCCTGGATTGGATGTCCAGTTATCAGTATTAATTTCTTCTGTTTGCGCAATAATAGAAGATGAGTTGAACAATAAAAAACTAATTATTATGATAAAGTGTTTTTTCATATTATTTAGGAATTTAATACCTTTATATCTTAAATAAGTTTAAAAAATTATCTTTTTAACCAAATTATTCCTTCTGATAACCCTTCAGATAAATTAAACATTGACGTTGTAGTTAGCATATTTTTTAAATCATCTCTTATTAGCTGAAACTTATCATGTAAAGGGCATGGCTTTTTTGCATTACATTTATGTAAACCTAATCCGCAACCATTATAGATTTTGTCTCCGTCTATAGCTAACACTATTTCATTCAGCATAACGGATTTCATTTTTTCTTCGTCTATCTTAAACCCACCTGTAGGTCCTTTGATAGAATCTATTATATTGTTTTTGGCTAATTGTTGAAGAATTTTAGCCGTAAATGCTTCAGGTGAATTAATATTAGAAGCAATATCTTTTAATCGAACTCTTTTACCATCTCTTGAGTTGCTGGCAATATAAATCGCTGCTTTTATACCGTATTCACACGTTTTTGAAAACATTTCAAGTTATTATTTAGAACAAATCTAAATAACATTTTTAATTCGGACAAAATTATCCGAAATAAAAACTACATTTGTTGAAAAATAAATATTTAACTTCCTATGACTGAGATCATAAAACAAAAAAAAGATTTACGTAAAGAAATGCTTATTAAAAGAGCTAAATTAGATAAGATTTATAAAAAAAAGTATGATTTATGGGTTTGTAACGAACTGGAAAATATTATTGACGCTAATAACTACAAAATAATTCATGCTTATTTACCAATGGGGAAAGAAATTGATATTACTCCTTTGTTAAAGAAGTTACTATCAAAAAACATAACAGTCGTTACTCCTAAAACGTTACCTAAACGAAAATTAGAAAACAGAGTTTTAACTTCTTTAACTGATATAGAAAAAGGTGTTTTTGGAACAACTCACCCAGTAACCCCCGAAGAATATAAAGGTGTTTTTGATTTAATTATTGTTCCAGGCTTAGCTTTTGACAACGATAATTACCGTTTAGGGTATGGTGGAGGATATTATGATAATTTTTTAGTTCACCATCCTGATTCCAATAAAATAGGAATTTTTTATCCTGAACAAGAAGTAGAGAAAGTACCTGTTGAAACTCATGATATTAGATTGGATAATATTTTGTTAAATTCTAATTTGGGTTAAACATTTTCAGTTTCTGAATTATTGAGATATTTGTAATTTATTAATCTAATTTTTTTGAAAAAGTTAATTAGCATACTATTATTACTTTGCCTTATCCTTCCTTTTGTAGGAACAGTTAGCTGGCTGAATTATCAAAAGAAAAAAATTAAACGCCAAATCAAACACGAAATTATTGCTGGAATTGATAAAAGTGAGTTGGTACAATTTACATTTACTAAAACCCAAGTTGAGGAAGAATTAAACTGGAGACACTCCAAAGAATTTGAATACAACAACAGCATGTACGATATTGTAGAAGCAGACACCACCAACAACACTGTTACTTATTGGTGTTGGTGGGATTACAAAGAAACCAAGCTGAACAAACAACTATCAAAATTACTAGCTCAGTTTTTAGGTAACGATACTCAAAGCAAAGAAACCAAAACACGTTTTGCACAATTTTGCCAATCACTTTACTACACTAAAAATATCCCTTGGAAAGTCATAACTAAAGAAACTAATACTTCACCAATCTTTGCTTACACCAACACCTACATTTCATTACATTTTCCACCCACCACCCCACCGCCCAATTATAGCTAAACATTTTTTAACCATACCTGTTCGTTTTTCAATTGATTAACGCAGCAAGCGCGTATGGAAAATAATTGTTTAACACCCTTTGTACTATTGGCGAAAGATTTGTCAGTTCGAGTGATCCCGATTTTATAGGGATTGTATCGAGAACTAACATTTTTTACTAAATACATAAAGGGTTATTTAACCTAAAATTTATACAATGAAAAAAGCACAAGTATTATGGCTATTGCTTTGCATATGCAGTTTTGTAAACGCACAAGTAGTAACCATACAAGACAAAGAAACAGCCCAGCCATTAGAGTTGGCTACGCTGATTAGTGAAAACCCTAAAGTATTTGCAACAACCAATACTCAAGGTCAGGCCGATATTTCAAGTTTTAAAGGGATAGAAAAAATTGAAATTCACTTGTTAGGATATGCTCCTATTACAAAAAGCTACACAGAAATTAAAAACAACAATTTTATAATTGAGCTCGAAATTTTTGGAATTGACATGAACGAGGTAATTGTATCGGGAACTCGATGGATCCAAAACTCTAGAGATGTGCCTGTAAAAATCACTTCTATTTCTGCCAAAGACGTAGCCTTACAAAACCCACAGACTGCTGCCGATTTGTTAGGTACTTCGGACGAAGTATTTATTCAAAAAAGTCAGCAAGGTGGCGGTAGCCCAATGATTATAGGTTTTGCTACCAATCGGTTGTTGTACACCATTGATGGCGTAAGAATGAATACCGCTATTTTTAGAGCAGGAAACCTTCAGAATGTAATTTCTTTAGACCCATTTGCTACCGAAAATACCGAAGTACTTTACGGTCCAAGTTCTGTTATCTACGGAAGTGATGCCATTGGTGGAGTAATGAGTTTTAAAACCTTAACCCCTCAGCTTTCTTTAAAAGAAAACGGTGAAGAGTTAATTAATGGCAAAGCCGTTACAAGGTATTCGTCTGCCAACAATGAAAAAACGGCTCACTTCGATATTAATATCGGTTGGAAAAAATGGGCAATGGTTTCTAGTATTACCTCTAACGATTATGGTGATCTTAAAATGGGAACGCATGGACCAGATGAATATTTACGCCCGATTTACGTGCAACAACAAAATGGATTTGATGCTGTTTTAACCAATGAAGACCCATTAATTCAAAACCCATCAGGTTTTACGCAACTTAACATGATGCAAAAAATACGGTTTAAACCTAATGAAGAATGGGATTTTGAATATGGGTTTCATTACTCGGAAACATCAAACTATAGCCGTTACGATAGACATGTACGTTATAAAAACGGTTTACCAAGGTATGGTGAGTGGTATTATGGTCCACAAAAATGGATGATGAATAACTTGAGTATTACCAATTCCAATAAAAACATGATGTATGATCAAATGAATATTCGTTTGGCACAGCAGTTTTTTGAAGAGAGTAGGGTAAGCCGAGATTTTAATAAAGTAGATAGAGAAACACGAATAGAACAAGTGGATGCTTATTCGGTAAACCTAGATTTTAATAAAAACATTGGCGGCAAAAACGAGTTGTTTTATGGTATTGAAGGCGTGTTTAACGACATTAATTCCATTGGTATTGATGAAGATATTGCTACAGGTGCTAGTGCTTCCGGAGCAACACGTTACCCACAATCTACTTGGGCATCGTATGCGGTTTATTTAAACACCCAAATGCATTTAACCGAAAAACTGTTAATGCAAGCTGGTGTACGTTACAACATGTTTCAGTTAGATGCAGCATTTGACACTACCTTTTATAAATTTCCGTTTACCGAAGCCAATTTAAGCAATGCTGCAACTACTGGAAGTTTAGGCTTTAAATACATGCCTAACGAAAAGTGGGCAATTAGCACCAATGCTTCAACAGGGTTTCGTTCGCCAAATGTTGATGATGTAGGTAAAGTTTTTGACTCAGAACCTGGTGCGGTGGTAATTCCAAATCCAGATTTACAAGCTGAATATGCTTATAACATTGATGTTGGTATTGCCAAAATTTTTGGCAGCTCGGTAAAAGTAGATGCAACCGCTTTTTATACCTTATTGGATAATGCTTTAGTAAGGCGAGATTATACGCTAAACGGACAAGACAGCATACTATATGATGGTGTTTTAAGCCAAGTGCAAGCCATACAAAATGCTGCCATAGCAAATATTTATGGTGTGCAAGCAGGCTTTGAAATTAAGTTAATTTCAGGGTTTAGTTTTTCTTCACGTTTTAATTACCAAATTGGTGAAGAAGAACTAGATGATGGCACAAAAAGTCCATCTCGCCATGCCGCACCTTGGTTTGGAACAACACGTTTAACTTATGCTAAAAATAACGTTAGCCTACAGCTTTACACCATTTATAGTGGCGAAAAAAGCTTTGATGATTTACCAGAAGGCGAAAAAAGTAAAGACTACATTTATGCAATAGACAGCAATGGAGACCCTTACTCGCCAGCTTGGTACACGCTTAACTTTAAGGCCATGTATAAAATTACCGAGCACTTTACCGCTAATGCAGGGTTGGAAAACATTACCGATCAGCGTTACCGACCTTACAGTTCGGGAATTGTAGCTCCAGGCAGAAATTTTATTATTTCGCTGAGGGCTAATTTTTAGTTTTTATTCTCCTTCTGAAAATTCAGAAGGAGATTTTTTTGGATTGATTATCTTTTGATTAAAATTGGTAGGCAATTCGAAAAGTTCAAGATTGAAAAAATCAGTAGCGGCAAGTACATGATCAAAAACATCTGCCATTATATATTCATAATTTTCCCATTTCTTATCACTACTAAAAGCATATATTTCTACAGGGATACCTTGTGAAGTGGGAGCTAGTTGCCTTACCATTATCATCATCTCCTTATTTATAGCAGAATGGGAGTTAATATATTCGTTTAAATACTTTCTAAATACTCCAATATTGGTAAGATTTCTACCATTAATAAGTAATTCTTTATTTATGTTATTGTCAGAATTGTAATTGTTAATGTCCTGTTCTCGTTTAACTAGGTATTTAGTAATTAATTCAATTTTTTTCAATTGATTAACCTCTTCGGGTTCTAAAAAATGAATGCTGGTTTGCTTAATAATTAAAGCTCTTTTAATCCTTCTTCCTCCAGAGTTTGACATTCCTCTCCAATTTTTAAACGAATCAGATATTAAAGAGTATGTAGGAATAGTGGTTATGGTATTATCAAAATTTTGAACCTTAACCGTTGCTAAGTTGATTTCAATTACATCACCATCAGCACCAAATTTTTCAAAAGTTATCCAATCTCCAATCCGAACCATATCATTAACTGAAACCTGAATACTGGCAACAAACCCCATAATGGTATCTTTAAAAATCAGGATTAAAACTGCAGATGTAGCTCCCAATGCAGTAAAAAATTTCCAGATTGGAGTATCAGTAATTAAAGCTAAAGCTAAAACTATTCCGGCTATCCAAGAAAAAATCATAAATACTTGAATATAACTATCTATTGGTTTATCTTTTAAATTAGGTAAAGTTTTAAAGTAATCTTTAAAGGTGTGTAATAAGCTTCGTACAATCCAAAGTGTTAAAACTATCCCAAATAACCGAAGTCCTTTATCTACTATATTTTCTAGGGCTGGATAATGAATAAATATAAAGGGGATAACTTTTAAGCTTATTACTAAAGGTATAATATGTGAAAGGCTTCTAGGAACTCTATTAGTAATCATTAAGTCATCAAAGTTAGTCTTAGATTTTTCAGCAAATCGAGTAAAAACTTGGAGTAAAATTTTGCGAGTAATAAAATCTATGATGGCAACTAAAATGATTAATCCAACAACAAGTAAAGCAGCATTCAGTTGTTGGGAAGTAGCTGTTGATAGACCTAATTGCTCTAAATAATTATAAAGTAAAAGTGCTTGCTTTTCCATAAATTAATAATTTAGTTAAGTGACAAAGTTACTTACATAAATCATAACTTTGGATTAAGATGGCTACTAACGAAGATATTTCTAGGCTTTTAGATGAAAGGATTAAAGAGTTAAATTGTCTTTATGAAATCTCTAAAATATTCCAAGAGCATAATATCCCTTTAGAAGTAACTTTATATAAGATTATAAAAGCTATACCCCATGGATGGCAATATCCCGAAAAACTGAAAGTTTACCTTCTTTTTGATGATAAACTTTTCGGAAAAAAACCCAATAAAAACCCAATAACTGTAGCGAATAGTAATATTGTTATTAATGAAGAAGTTAGAGGGCAAATAGTTGTTTATTATAAAGAAGCCCAAAAACACTTTTTCCTAGAAGAAGAACAACCCTTATTAGATAAAATAGGGTTAGAAATAGCCACTTTTGTTGAACGTTTTGAGCAACGTGAAAATGAAAAAGTGATGGCTGAGAAAATGCGTTACAATGATCGATTATCTGTTTTAGGTGAGCTAACAGCCAGTATTGCTCATGAACTAAATACACCTTTAGGTAATGTTTTAGGATATGCCGAATTACTTAAAAAATCAGAAATTGATGGGGTTAAAAAAGGAGATATTCAAAAAATTATTACATCAGCAATTAATGCAAGAGAAATTGTAAAAAAACTGATGTACTTTTCGTGCGAAATGCCACAACAGTTCGGGCTAATTAATATTAATGAACAAATTGAAGAAAATATTGGATTGCTTCAAAAACAATTAACCGACAATCATGTTCATTTAACTTTAAATTTAGCAGATAATATACCTTTGGTAAGGTTAGACAAATTACAGTTTTCACAACTACTTTTTAATTTAGTGTTGAATGCTATTAATGCGATGAAACCAAATGGTAAAATCACAATTAAAACAATAACAAATAGTAAAAACCTTTTGTTAAGTATTAAGGATGATGGAATGGGGATGAGTATAGAAAATAAAGAGAAGATTTTTCAACCATTCTTCACAACAAAACCCAAGGGAGAAGGTACAGGCTTAGGATTAGCTGTCGTTCACGGAATTGTGCAAAATCATAAAGGAACTATAAATGTTAATTCTACCCTTAATAAAGGCACTGAATTTATTATTACTTTTCCTATAGAAACAAACTAAAATTATGAATAGTAAACTATCTGTCTTATTGGTTGATGATTCGCATGACATGCTAGAGCTCTTGCGGAGAAACATGAATGATCTAGGCTTAAACCCCTTTGCAACAAGTAACGTAGTTGATGCTATTGAAATTTTAGAGAATACCCCTATCGACCTAGTGATAACCGATTTAAATATGCCCAAAATTGGTGGGATACAATTGGTAAAATACATGTCGCAACATTATTCTAAAATTCCTATTTTAGTAATAACCGGTTATCCTAACGTGCAAGATGCTGTTGAAGTAATGAAGTTAGGCGCTTTAGAATATTTAGTTAAACCCTTTACTTTTGATGAATTACAAGAGTCTATCAATAAAGTACTATCTCAAAAACTGCCTAAAATACAAGAAGAAACAGAGAATCAAATAATTGAGTCTTTTCATGGAATTATTGGGCGTTCTGCCCCTATGCAAAAGCTATTTGCTACCATAGAAAAAACCAAGAATAATAAAGCTACGGTATTAATTACAGGCGAAAGTGGTACGGGTAAAGAAATGGTTGCGAGAGCTATTCACTACAACAGTAGCTTTTCTTCTGCTCCTTTTGTGCCCGTAAACTGTGGTGCAATACCAGAACAATTATTAGAAAGCGAACTTTTTGGACATGTAAAAGGAGCTTTTACTGGAGCTATAACTAACCGCATTGGATTTTTTCAAGCAGCAGATGGAGGCACCTTGTTTTTGGATGAAATTACAAATGCTTCACTAGGCGTTCAAGCAAAATTGTTGCGAGCAATACAAGAGAAAGAAGTTACCATGTTAGGAGCTACCAAATCACAAAAAATTAATGTGCGAATTATTACGGCAACCAATACCAATATTAACGAGATGATTCTCAACAACACTTTCAGAGAAGATTTGTTTTATCGTTTAAATGTTATCTCTATAGACATCCCTCCTCTAAGAGAAAGAAAAGAAGATATTAATTTGTTAATTGATGCCTTTAATGAAAAGTTTAGTAAAGAAAGTGGTAAAAAACCACTGAAATTAAATGCTAAAATTAAATCTATATTGACTAAATATACTTGGCCAGGAAACATCAGAGAACTTGAGAATTTTATTCATCGTTTGGTTATTATGACTGACAAAAGTGTTGACATTGATGATATTCCTGATTACATGAAAATGAATGTTCCAGTTGATTCTGATCAAGACAATTTATTATCATTAGCCGAAGTTGAAAAGAAACACATTGAAAAAGTATTACATTCCACCAATAACAACAAAACTAAAGCTGCCGAGATTTTAGGTATAGATAGAAAAACACTTCGTGAAAAGTTGAAATAAACAACTGGTACATTCCTCCCCTTCCGGGTAATTATTACCCGTTTTATTTTCTTTTTTTACTCCAATAAATTTAGTTGGCACATATATTATTATTCAAAATAATATTGAATAACAGCGTGTTACATGTTTTTTTGAGTTTAAAAAAATTATTTGGCATACCCATTGACATAGGGCTATCAAATGAATAGTTTAAAACTTAAAATAACATCAGAAATGAATAAAAATCAGTGGCTTTGTTACAATTGTGTTTACTCTGGTTTATGTAATACGGAATCACAAGCTAAAACACCAATCTTTTATTGCGAAGAGCACTTTACAAAAGGTAGCGATGAGAAACCTTTTGTGGCTAACAGTAGACAAACGGAAACAACCAATCATATAGGCTTATGCTCAAGTTGTGATCATAAAGAAAATTGTTCTTTAAGAACAGAAAATGAAATAATTATAAACTGTGAACATTATCAATAAATTAAAAAAATGGAAACAAAAACATTAAGAAAACAAAAAACAGGCATGTACGAAAATGTGATGAAACAATTCAATCATGCAGCAGATGTAATGGGGTTGCAAGAAGGTGTTAGAAAAATACTTTCAGCAACTAACAACGAAATTGTGGTACATTTCCCTGTAAAATTAGATAACGGTAAAATAGAAGTTTTTACAGGCTACCGTGTGCAACATAACAATGCCTTAGGTCCATATAAGGGGGGCTTAAGATTTCATCCAACCGTTGATATTGATGCAGCAAGAGCATTAGCTATTTGGATGACATGGAAAACTGCTTTAGCAGGATTGCCTTATGGTGGTGGAAAAGGCGGGATTCAGATTGACCCTAAAAAATACTCTAAATCGGAGTTAGAACGAATTACTAGACGTTTTACCTATGCTTTGGGAGATAATATAGGTCCTGATTTAGATATTCCTGCACCAGATGTAAATACCAATTCACAAATTATGGCGTGGATTGCAGATACTTATGTTTCTACAAAATCGCCTGCAAACCGTCACAACAACTTACATGTAGTAACTGGAAAACCAGTTGGTTCTGGTGGTTTAGAAGGACGAGATAGAGCAACAGGGTTTGGGGTAGTTTCTACAATTAAAGCTTGGGCTAAACTTAAAAACAAAAGTTTAGAAGGTAAAAAATACATTGTACAAGGTTTTGGGAATGTTGGATATTGGGCTGCTCATTTTATGGCAAAAGAAGGTGCTATTTTAATTGGTGTACAAGATGCCAGTGCCACCATGATAAACAATGATGGCATTGACCCCGAAGAACTATTAATTTACTGTAACCAAAACAAAGGATTAATTGCTGGTTTTCCTAATGTAACGTTAATAGAATCTGAAAGCTTTTTTGGGCAAGATTGTGATATTATCATTCCAGCAGCCTTAGGCAATCAAATTACACTTAATAATGCGGCATCAATTAAAGCAGAATTAATTGCTGAAGGTGCCAATGGACCAACTACAGTTGAAGCGGAAGAAATATTACTTTCAATAGGTGTAGATATTATTCCTGACATCTTATGTAATTCAGGAGGCGTAACAGGTAGTTATTATGAGTGGTTACAAAACAAAAGAAGTGAAAATTGGAAAATTGAAGATGTTTTAATTCTATTAGAAGATAAGATTGCAACTGCTTTTGATAAAACTCTCCAAACAGCAAACCAATTTAATACTGATTGGAGAACCAGTGCATACATAGTTGCCTTGCAACGATTAGAGCAAACTTACATTGAAAGAGGAGTATTTCCATAATTTATAAAAATGAAAAAAATAGGTTTATTAAGAGAAAGTCAACACAGTAATATTGCTGTGTTGATTCCACAGAACATTAAACAATTGAAGAACGATGCTGAGTTTTTTATTGAAACAAATGCTGGACTAGCGTCAGGTTATACTGATGAAGATTATATAGATGCTGGAGCAAGCATTATTAACTCTAAACAAGAGTTAATAAACTCTTCTGATTTAATTATGAGTTATAGTTCTGTAATAGGTAACGAAAACATTAATGCTGCTAAAACATTTATAGGAGCTTATGATGTATTAAGTGATTACTGTACTGTTATTCCATTTCAACAAAAAGGAATAGATGTTTACAGTTTAAACCTATTACCTCGAACTACCATTGCTCAATCAATGGATACGTTATCATCTGTTGCTTCAATTTTAGGTTATAAAGCAGTATTAATTGCATCTACCATTAGTCCTTTTACAGTACCCATGATTACAGGTGCTGGAGGAACACTACGCCCAGCAAAAATATTAATTTTAGGAGCAGGAGTTGCTGGCTTACAAGCCATTGCAACTGCTAAACGATTAGGAGCAATTGTTAAAGCTTTTGATGTAAGAAAAGCATCAAAAACTGATGTTGAAAGTTTAGGTGCAGAGTTTATTGATATTGAAGGAGCTATTGACAGCTCCATTGCTGGGGGATATGCTGTTGAACAAGACAAAGCCTATTTAGAAAAAGTAGATCAAATATTATTTGATGAAACTGTAAATGCAGATATTATTATTGCTACAGCAAAAATACCTGGAAAAAAAGCTCCTTTATTAATTAGTGAAGCTGCAGTAAAAGCTATGAAACCAGACTCTGTCATTGTCGATTTAGCAGCAGACACAGGAGGAAATTGTGCGTTAACTCAACCAGGAAAAACAATTGTTACCGAAAATAGAATTACCATAGTTGGTGATACTCGCATGTTAGATAAAATTGCCAAATCGGCTTCCTTTTTATTAGCCAATAATTTTGCCTCATTCTTAAAACATTATTTAGCAAACAATGATGATGATGAAATTTTAAATGCCACCAAAGTTATTACGGATGGCAAAGTAACCAACCCTCGATTAATCGCTGAAATAGATAATTTATAATTTATGCAAAATCAATTTTTAATATCCGATATAGACGGAATTTATGTTTTAATCTTTAGCATTTTATTAGGTGTTGAAATCATAAAGAATGTACCCGCTATTTTACATACGCCACTTATGTCTGGAGCTAATGCCATAAGTGGAATTATTTTAATAGGAGGAATACTACAATTACTATCTGCTGAAATTGACGATTACACAAACATAATTTGCTCATCTACTGCAATTTTATTAGCAACAATTAATGTAGCAGGTGGTTTTTTTGTAACACATAGAATGTTATCGATGTTTAAAATCAAAAGAAAATAAAGATATGGAAATAGTAATTAATTTGGCTTATTTATATTCTGCTACTAGTTTTATTTTAGGTTTAAAGTTTATGGGGAATACTCAAAAAGCTAAATCAGGGAATCTCTTTGCAGCTACAGGAATGCTTGTTGCTATTATTGCAACAAGCTATCTGGTAATTAATCAAGACCCTAAAGTTGAAAACATAATCATACTAATATTAGTATTGCTAATAGGCACTGTTGTGGGAAGGTATATGTCTAAAAAAGTAGAGATGACTGCTATGCCCCAATTAGTTTCTTTATTTAATGCATTAGGAGGGTTGAGTGCTTTTATAATTAGTTTAAATGAGTTAGTAATTAATTTTAATAATGACCTAACAATTATATTTAAAACAGTTGTTATTTCGGGTATTGTATTGGGAGGAGCTTCTTTTACTGGGAGTATTATTGCATTTTATAAATTATCTGGCAAGTTTAATAAAGGCAACCCAAAGCTGCTGAAAAGGGTTTCACAGATGTTATTGATAGTAATAATGATATTATCTATAAGTATTATAACCACACCTGATTTTACTATTTCGTCTGTCATTACAATAGTTTTAATTTCACTATTCTCATTATTTTATGGAGTACTTTTTTCATTACCAATCGGTGGAGCAGATATGCCAGTACTTATCTCTTTGTTAAATGCTATTACTGGAATCGCAACCATATTCTCGGGAATTGTTTTTAATAATCCTATTATGATCGTTGGTGGTGTTTTGGTAGGTTCAACAGGCATCATCTTAACGATACAGATGTGCAAGGCAATGAATAGGTCGTTAAAAAATATTTTATTTGGAGTACAAAAAGGAGCTATAAACACAAGTAATGATACTGAGATTGAGGTTCAACAAACTTCTACAGTAGAAGTTTCATCATTATTAGCTTTCTCAAAAAAAATAGCAGTGATACCTGGTTATGGAATGGCTGTAGCTCAAGCACAACAAGCTTGCTATGAATTACAGAAAAAATTAATAGAAAGAGGTGCCGAATTAACTTATATCATACATCCTGTAGCTGGTAGAATGCCTGGACACATGAATGTTTTGTTAGCTGAAGCTAATATTGATTATAGGTATATAAAAGATATGGTAGATGTTAATGACGCCATGGAACAGTTTGATGTTGCTATAATTATTGGAGCTAATGATGTTGTTAATCCAGCTGCAGAAACAGATGTAAATAGCATTATTTATGGTATGCCGATAATTAAAGCGTATAAGGCTAAACAGGTAATAATGATGAAAAGAGGAATGGCAACAGGATATTCTGGAGCAATTAACCCACTTTTTGGAAGAAGTAATTGTAAAATTTTATTTGGAGATGCTAAAGAAAGTCTTGTGAAAATTAATGATGAATTAAAAAACATTTAACATGGAAATAACAACTAAAAATATAATTGTAACCAAGAAAGAATATGAGATTTTTAAGAAATTAATAGAAACTTCCCATACTGTTGATCCTATTGAAAAAAAGAGCCATAGAAAATTATATGAAGAATTAAAAACAGCAACTATTGTAAACGAAAGAGAATTCCCTAATAAAGTAGTACGATTAAACAGCGTTGTTACTATTCAAACCTCTTTTGGAAGGAAAGATGGAATGCAGTTAGTACTACCTAGTGAGGGAGATTTAAGTAAGCGAAAATTATCGATAATGTCACCAATGGGGAGTGCTTTAGTAGGATATAAAGAAGGAGATGTTGTTGTGTGGAATTTACCTAATGGAGAAGATACAATAAAAATAGAAAAAGTGATTAATGAAATTAATGCTGTATGAAATAATTTCCATATTTTTTATAAGTATATCCCCATTAGGAGAAGCTAGAGTTGGAATTCCTTATGGGCTAGTAAATGAAGTGCCACTTATTTTGAGTTTTAGTGTTGCTTGTGGTGCTAATTTATTAGTTTTTCCCTTGTTTTATGAAGTAATTTCTAAGTTAAATTATTTTTTTTGGAAAAATAGAACCTATAAAAAAGGTGCTGTTTATTTATCTAAAAGAGCAAAAAGAAAAACTAAGAGTAGTATTGATAAGTATGGTGCGTGGGGTTTAATGGTATTCGTAATGATTCCTTTACCTGTAACAGGGGCATATATTGGGACTATAGCTGTATATATTTTTAATATTAGTTATCGAAGTGCTTTTTATGCTATATCTGTAGGAGTTGTTATTTCTTCTATATTAGTAAGTATAGCAGGATATTATAGTAATTTATTAATATAAGTACTTGATTTGGATTGAAAAAGAAATTATATTGGTTAGAATTAATGTAAAGGTCTTCTTTTTATCATACCACCTTTAATATCTTTAACACTATTCATAACTACAAAGGCATTAGGATCAATTTTTTGTATTTCGGTATTAAGTTTATTAATATCTAAACGAGTTATAACCGAATAAACAATATCCATTTCTTGTGAATCTCCGGTTTTTCCAAAACCTCGTTTTCCATTATATACAGTAACACCTCTACCTAAATTATGAATAATCATTTTTCGGATTTCTTCACTATGGGGAGAAATAATGGTTACTCCAATATATTCTTCAATCCCTTCAATAATAAAATCTAATGTTTTTGAAGCAGCAATATAGGTAATCATTGAATACAAAGCTATTTCTACTCCTAATAAGTAAGCAGCAGCAGAAAAAATAATAATATTAATAACAATGATAACATCACCCACAGTTACACCAAACTTTCTACTTAAGAAAATTGCCAAAACCTCTGTTCCGTCAATAACAGCACCTCCCCTTACTGCAAAACCTATTCCTGCACCCAGAAAAAAACCCCCGAATACGGCAACTAATAAATTATCATTGGTAACATTTGGAAAGGTAACTGTTGCCAGACATATGGCGAGTCCAGTTATTGCTAAAATTGTTTTGATAGCAAATTTCCTCCCCATAATACTATAAGCTAAAAATATAAAAGGGGTGTTGACTATAATAATTAAATAATGTAAGGGGATTTTAGTTATTGCTGAAATTAGCAGGGAAATACCAGTTGCTCCACCATCAATAAAATGGTTGGTTAATAAAAACCCCTTAAATCCAAAAGCAGCTAAAAAAATACCTACTGTAATTAAAAAGAAATCCTTAATATTTCTTTGAACATTAATTTTTAAGCTACGGTAACCTTTTGCCAAAACATAGTCTGACAATTCCTTGTTTTTTTCTACTTTAATTAATGGTTTTAAGGTAGAACGAACTACTAATTTTTTTAAGAAATTCTTCAAAAATATATTATTTTAAGCGTACTCCTTGTGTAGTAAAAGATATTCTGCCTGCGGTAGAAAGCTGAACCCCTTCAAAAATAGGTTCTGTACAGTCAGGTTTTATGGCCCAATCAAAAATAAAGTTGGCTCCGGTTCCTCCTTCTTTATCAATTTCATCAATAACTATAGCAACGGTTTCCATAGGAGCAATGAATATTGGGTTGTTAAAATAGGTTCTGATAAGTTTCCCGTGAGTGTCAAAATATTCTGCCGATATTACATAAATAGTGTCTTTTTTATTAGTGTTTCTTAAACTAACAGTTGAGGTTAAATCGTGTGTTAAATGTTCAGTGTAACTATATATTTGAGAGTAAATAGACAAATAAGTTTCTCCATAAATCAAAGAATCATTCGGATTTATTTGAATTGTTCTTTTGGTCCAATTCACAGGATTGATTGAGCTCATCTCTTTTTTATTTTCACAAGAAAATAAACTAATAACTAATAAGATTAAGAATAGATTTTTCATTAAAAACGAAGATACTTAAAATTTTAAATCTTTTTTTAATTTGAAAATTAATTCCATATTTAAAAGTTATTTTTGTAAAATGAAAAAGAGTTTCAGACTTTCAGGTGTATTATTTTTAATAACAATTTATTGCTTTGCAATTACCGTTATTTCTCTGCCTGTTAAATTTGGAACAAGTAACTCTCAATCTGAAAAAGAACAATATTTATATTCTGCTTCAACTGATTTTCATGTTAATACTTCACAATTAGAAAAATTAATTGACAGTATTTACAACCTTCATACTCTAAGTTTAAAAAAATCAGTTAATGAATTTTGTTTAATAGTAAAAACGGTTGAACAATTAATACGAACGGAGTATGTACAATATTTCAAATTTTCAACGAATTTTCTCATAGAATATAAAAAAAGCAAACTCATCTTTCCTTTCCATTATTTCTGGTAATCATTTTTAATTATTACTTCATTAGAAGTAGATAGGTTAATTCAGTCGGGGGTGTAATGTACATTTCCTGACAATTTATGAATGGTTTAAAAAATTAAAAATGAAAATAGATGTTGGAACTGCCATCATTGGTGGTGTTATATTAATTATTTGTTTCTTACCTTTTTTGTTGACATATAAGAATAAAAGGAAAAGAGACACTCAAATATTACAAGCATTAAACAATCTTATATTGCAATATAAAGCAGAAGTACATAATTATGAGATAAAAAGCAATTTTGCTATTGGAATAGATGATGTTAGAGGGTTTGTCTTTTTTAGTAGAAAACTAAAAAATGACCTGATTGAAGAAAAATGTATTGATCTTATAAAATTTAAAATGTGTAAGGTCAATAAAATAAAATCTCAAGGAAATCAAATTGATCGGTTGGTTTTAAGTTTTATTCCTATAAATAAGAATGAATCTGAAGCTGAATTGGAGTTTTTTAATTCTGATATTAATTTTCAATTAGATGGAGAATTACAGCTAATTGAAAGATGGTCAGTATTTATTAATAATCAATTAAAAACTATAATTAGATAAGTTTGAATAAAAAAACAGGGAGTTACTCCCTGTTTTTAACTATACTGTTATACGTCTATTGAGATCGGTATTTATTGAAGTCAGTAAAATTTTAGTGGTCTTTTTACAGAATCTTAATTTTATCCAAAATTGGTAGTTAGCATTGTATAAAAATTTTTCATGAAAATATTAATTGTTGAAGATCATTTGAAATTATTGTCAGCTATTTCCGAAACGCTTTCAGAAGCAGGGTTTTTATGTGAACAGGCTAGTGATTTCAGAGAAGCAGAAGAGAAGGTTTTTATGTATGAATATGATCTTTTGGTAATTGACATTAATCTTCCCGGAGGATCAGGGTTGGATTTGATCAGAGAAATCAAGCAACAAAAAAAAGGAAGCGGTTTAATTGTTATTTCTGCCCGCAACTCCCTGGACAATAAAATTGAAGGACTTGAACTGGGAGCTGATGATTACCTGACTAAACCGTTTGATATGGCAGAGCTGGTTGCTCGTGTTAAATCGGTAATCAGGCGTAGAAATTTTTCAGGATCAGATATTATTACGTTTGGAGAAATGGAAATTAATATTGTTTCTCGTTCTGTTCAGGTAAAAGGAATCGCTATTGAATTAACCAAAAGTGAATACGATATTTTGTTGTTTTTTATGGCTAATCCTGATCGTGTATTAACCAAAGAAACAATTGCTGAGCATATTTGGGGAGACAATATGGACATGGCCGATTCTTTCGATTTTATTTATTCACACATTAAAAACCTAAGAAAAAAACTGACAGATGCAGGCAGTGAAAATAGGATAAAAGCAGTTTATGGAGTGGGTTATAAATGGTCAACAAGGCAATAAATGCAATGAAACTCATTAAAAAAACATACTTGTCATCCCTTAAATGGTTAATCCCGGCTATTTTAATAGGTAGCGGTTATTGTTACTGGATGATTGAATATATAGAACATGAAGAAACAGATGAGTTCTTGACTTATGAAATGGAACGTTTAATTGTGTATCATGATAAACACGATGATTTACCGGAATATCATAAAGTAGCTGATATTATTTCAGATGTATATTATGCTCAACCTGTATTTAAAGATACGCTGATGCTTGAATCGGGAGACAATGAAATGGTACCTTACAGGGAATTGAGGTTCAGTATAAAACACAAAGAAAAAGATTTTACCATTGTACTCAGGCATTTATTATTAGGACACGATGATATGCTGGAAGGAACTTTAATGATAGTAACAGGTTTATTATTGATATTCCTGTTTTTTGTGTTTTTAGCTTTAAGAAACATTACCGGTAAGCTATGGAACCCATTTTATAACACACTTAACAAATTATTGCACTACAATATTTCAGAACCTGTTCCGGAACTCTCCGAGACTAAAATCGATGAATTTGAACAATTAAATACTGTTCTTACCACATTACTTAATAAGATCTATCAGGATTATCGAACCAATAAAGAATTTAATGAGAACATATCACATGAGCTTCAGACACATCTGGCTGTTATGAGGACCACTGTAGAAAAAATACTTAACAACTGGGAGGACAAAAATGCCAATATTAAAGAAGTAAAATCAATTTATACCTCCATTAACAAACTGAGTCAAATTCAAAGATCGTTATCGTTGCTTAATAAAATCGAAAACGGAGAATTTAATAACAGGTTGGATATTAATTTAAAAAATATAGTAGATCAGTCGTTAAAAACTTATAAGGAAATCATTGATCTCAAGCATCTCAAGCTCAATTTATCAATCAATAATAGTAACCATACTATGGATTCAGGGCTTGCAGAAATTATGGTGGTGAACCTGATTAAAAATGCAGTTATTCATAACACAGAAAATGGAGTAATAGGTATTTACCTTGATAAAGACAAGTTGATTGTTAAGAATACAGGAACAACCTTTCATGAAGATCCGAGACAATTAATGAAAAGATTTTCTAAAGGAGAAGATGGAGATACAGGGATTGGTTTGGCAATTGTGGATCAGATCTGTAAGATCTATCACTTTTCATTAGACTATTCTATTACCAAAGAATTTATTCATACCATTTTTGTTTCTTTTCATTAAAAGCCTTCCAAAATTTCTCCAATATGTGTTTGTATGTTTGTAGTGAACTTTAAAAATACATCACATGAAAACAAAAAAATGGATTGCATGTCTCTTTATGCTAATTATAGCAAATGTAGGATTTGCACAGTACAAAGGATCAATTTCTGCAAAGCTTTATTTAGTTAAAGATGTTGTAGAACAGGCATCTCAATTAGATAAATCAGATGCACTTGTAAAAATTCAGGGTTTTATAATTGACCGCGTAAATGACGATACCTATTGGTTTAAAGATTCATCAGGAAGAATTCAGGTTGAAATTGATGAAGATCAGATACCTAATTTTCCTTTTAATGAAAAAACAGAACTGATTATTGTGGGGGAAGTCGATTATGATGTTCTAGAAGAAGTCGAAATTGAAGTAGAATTTATTCAGAAAGTGAACTCATAATTCAATAAGCGAATGAAGAAGAACAGACTCCTACTTTGGTTTATTCTAACCGGTGTATCTGTAAATGCACAAATTACTCCTGCAGGATTTGATCATACTCGGTTAGTGGGTTGGGAAGCAGTAGGAATTCATCAGGCACTTACTTCTTCTGGTGATAAAACAATTTTTGCATACATTGGCATCGGGACGGAAAGCCGTCCCGATGATTTCAATCTGTTGGAGCGTCCCGGAATTTTTGTTTCCGATCAA
Source organism: Vicingus serpentipes (assembly GCA_024103385.1). Taxonomy (GTDB): domain Bacteria; phylum Bacteroidota; class Bacteroidia; order Flavobacteriales_E; family Vicingaceae. The sequence goes on along the minus strand of JAGFIT010000034.1, from coordinate 4,896 downwards.
AAGTTTCAACATCGGTTTCATCCCCATTTTAAATATAATATAGGGTTGAGCTATAGGTCTCAACATCATTATGCAGGACAATTGCCTTACGAGCATGAATCTCCAGGAAAAGTGAATGAGATTAGGACTTATTCAACACTTGCATGGATTACTTCATTAAAAAAATTAAAGTGGGAAATTTCTTTTAAAGAAGAATGGCGAAATTTTTTTACCACAGAAAATGAAGAGCCTCAATACCCTATAAAATTAAGATCCAGGTTAAAATCAAAATGGAAATGGTCTTTAGATCAACAGAAAAAACATTCTCTAATATTTCAGACAGAAGTATTATTTTCACTTGGAAAAGGAAATAGTATGGATACTACATGGAGTAAATTTCATTATACAGATTGTCGTTTGTCGGCATTTTACACATACACATTTGATAAACATCCCTTAGTACTTGAAATTGGTTACATGAATGAACTTCGGGGAGTAGAAATGAATGAAGATATTAGTGTTATAGCAGTTAATTTGATATGGATTAACCCTTTTAAAAATAAAAAAAATGAAGATTAGTCTTTTTATAAAATTATTTCTTGTTTTTGGTTGGATGAGTATCATCAATAAACAAGAAGATTTAATGGAGTACGATTTGAAAAATCCAAAACAAATATTTGAATTACCGGAAATATTACAGGAAGTATCAGGAGTAACAGATCTTACTCATAATAAAATAGCATGTGTTCAGGATGAAAAGGGAATTATATTTATTATAGATCTTACTACCGGAAAAATAACTAACCAATTTGAATTTGGAGAGGATGGGGATTATGAAGGGATTACTAGATTTAATAGAACCTTATACATTCTTAGGAGTGACGGAGTGCTGATAGAAGTATTAAATCCAGGGTCAAAAAAAATGAAAAAAAGTTTCTATGAGACAAAGATTCCCGCTAAAAATAATGAAGGATTATGTTATGACTCTTTACACCAACGTTTACTTATAGGGTGTAAATCTAAATCAGGAAAAGGATCAGAATACAAAGAAATTCGTTCTATTTACTCTTTTGATTTAAAAAGTAAAAAATTAAGTGAAAAACCTGTATTTGAACTGAAGATAGAAGAGGTAGCTAAGTATGCAAAATCAAAAGGAATTCAATTACCTAAAAAAATAAAGAAGAAAACAGGAGAAGTAATCGAAAATTTACGCTTGGGAATATCTGCAATAGCCATTCATCCTGTATCCGGAGATCTTTATTTACTTTCGGCAGTCGATCATTTGTTTATGATATTTAATTCAAAGGGTGAAATTCAGTTTATAACCAATCTCTCTAAAGATTTATATCCACAGGCAGAAGGTATTACATTTTTAGAAAATGGGAACATGATTATCACATCTGAAGGGAAAGAGGGAAAGGCTAGTCTATTGATATTTACAAGGAGTAAAGATTAAATATTGCTGAATATTGTGAATTGCTAGTTGAATTATCTGAAGAAGTTAATTTTCTTACAATTATTATAGATTTGATTGTAGCCATCCTCCTATAGCTTGTTATTAGGTGAAAAACTCTTCTAAATATAGATTAGTCTAGTACCTATTTTTATATAAAACTTGGCGGCTCCTTGTTCAAATTGTTAATATCTAAATTTCAATTCGAGTAAAAAAACCCTTTAGAGCTTACTTATAAAGAAATATAGATGTCTGTGGAGTCCTCTGATTTTTTTGAATTTCTCTTGTCTAAGATTCGAAAAAATTAAGTGTATTAAATCAAAGCTGATTTCATAGAAATAAATGATAAAAATAGATTCGCTTTTCTTCTTTCCTATAGCAAATCATGAAAATATATTCATTCGAATCTAATGGAATTTAGACGAAAACACCGATAGAAAATATTTAAAACTCTTTAACGAAATCGTGATTTTATTTAAATGGTATTGATGCAACAAAATTATGTAGAATTGAACGATAAATTTGATTAATTTTAATGCTTTTTCCATAGTGTTGACAATAGTTTTTATCATCTATTTAATACATTACTAACAAACGCGATTTGTAAATCTTCCACTTCTGACCTTTTTTTACGTAATAATACATATATCCTGCACCACCCCATCTTTTAATTTTCCTATTGGTTCTGATCCACAGTTAATATTTGATTATGCAAACTCATGGGATTCATTATTTCCAGACACCTTAAAGATTTTTTATTCAACAGACTGTGGGGTTACAAAAAACTATATTTATCAAAAAGGAGGTTCTGATTTGATGACTGCTGTGATGGATGCAAATAACACTCAAATAGACCACCTAATACCAATTTAAATTGACCATCTCCAGCAATTTAAATAGACCACCGACATTTTTACCATTTAAAAGAACAATTTTTTGCTATCAAGATTAATACAAATTTAGTTATTTTCTTGGTTTATTTTAATTCGTTTTCTTCTCATAGATTCCCCTTTTAATTCAATTCTATTAGCACCATGTATTAACCTATCTAAAATTGCATCAGCAATGGTTTTTTCACCAATAGTTTCATACCAGGCTTGAACAGGAACTTGTGAAGTTACAATGACAGAGCCTTTACCAGTTCTATCCTCGATTATCTCTAGCAATGCTATTCTGTTTTGACTATCAAGTGGCTGTAGGCCAAAATCATCTAATATTATTAGATGCTGTTTTTCTATTTTAGATAACTCTTTTAGGTATGAACCATCTGCTTTTGCCATTTTTAGTTTTGAAAATAGTTTAGTCGTATTATGATACATTACTTTGTAGCCTTGAATACATGCTTGATAACCAATAGCTATTGCCATATAGCTTTTTCCAGCTCCAGTACTTCCTGTAATTAATATGTTCTCATTCTTATTTATAAAGTCACATTCTGCAAGGCGTAGTACCTTTGTTTGGTCTATATTTCTAGCTTCATCATAAATAATGCTTTCTATAGAGGCTTTATAGTGGAACTTAGCATTTTTAATGCTTCTCTCTATTTTCCTGTTATTCTTATCATCCCATTCTGCATCAATTATCATTGATACAAATTGGTCTAATGTATAATCATCACTCTTGCCTGTATCTACAGCTGTTTTAAAAGCACTATGCATGCCATAGAGCTTCATCTGTTTCATTTTTGTTAATGTAATCTCATTCATCTTTTTTGTGTTTAAATTGATTTATTTATAATAATTATTTCCTCTTATGTTCTGGTGTTCTGGTAGCTTCGATTCTTCATCAGCTTTGTCTTCTAATAACAAATCTAACCCCTTATCTAAAATAGTTTGTATGATTTTATAATTGTAGATATTGTAGTCCAATGCTCGTTTACAAGCATTTATTAATCTTTCATTGCCCACCTTCTTTGCTAATGATAAAACTCCAACACAGCTCTTATATGCTTGTTCAGGATGTTGTTTTTTTTCTAGTAAGTTGACAATAAATGTTTCAACTGATTTATCTATTGATGCTCCCCAGCTAATAAACCTTTGAGGTGACCAATCACTAACAAATTGATGTTCGCTAGCCATATGTTCTCTTTTAGTAGTGTAACTATATGGTGCAATATCTCTTGAATGAGATGCTACTCTATTGTATTTATAAAATATTTCAACACTTTTCTTGGTAAAAACAATTTTTACTTTCTTTCTAATGTATTGGTAAGGAACACTATAATAGTGTTTGTCTTTACTTAGTAAAATATGCCCATTTTGTTGAACAGTTGCAAATGCCAACATTTTTATCTCATAGCGTTCTTTAGCTAATGCAGAAAGTTCTTTTTGTTCTATCTCATTAAATAAAGCCAAACGTGATATTGGTCGGCCTGTGAGTTTTCTATTATTATGTTGTTCTAATTGATACCATATAGCTTGATTTAGTTCTCGTAAACTATAAAATGTTTGATTACTTAATTTAGGATATATTCTTTGATAAAGTATTTTTACAGCTCCTTCTGCTAATGATTTATCTCTGGGTCTATATGCTCTTGCAGGTAAAATAGTAGTTCCATAATGCTCTGAAAAATCTAAAAAGGTTTCATTTACCGTAGGTTCATATTTGCTACTTTTGGTAACGGCTGATTTTAAATTATCTGGCACTATAGCCTTTGGTACTCCTTTAAAATAATGTAAAGCATTTTCTACTGAGGCAATAAAGTCTTCTTTCTTCTGACTCATAGATGCTTCTGCGTAAGTGTATTGACTTGCTCCAAGTATTGCTACAAAAAATTGAACCTCTATTATTTCTCCTGTCTTTTCATCTACTATCTCTAATGTCTTTCCTGCATAGTCTATAAACATCTTATCTCCAACCTTATGATTCATATGCATTACTGGGTTTACTTTCTTGGACCATCGCCTGTAATAATTGAAAAACATGCTACTTTTAACTCCATCAGGATTCTTTGTATAGTACTCTTGCCACATCAAAAACTTTGTTACTCCTGTCTTCTTTAATTCTTTTTCCATGTATGGAAAGAAGTCATGTATAGCTTTAATTCTAGGGGATGTGTTAGCTTCTTTGGTCTGACTAAATAATTTCTCCAGTTCTAAATCGCTCTTTTGATTAATATCACTTAGTTTTAACCCTAGTATACGATAGAGGGATAGGTATTTCTTAACAGTATTGCGAGATACACTCAAATACTTACTAATAAATAGTATACTCCTTCTCTGATGATGTAAGTGAATTACTTTTCTAATTTTACTCATGTCTGTCATTTTATTTGCCATAGTTTCACATTTTATTTTTCTAGTGAAATTATGGTTTAGACAGCCTTAAAATTGTTCTCTTTTAGGGGTGGTCAATTTGCACCGCTGAGGGTGGTCAGTTTAAAATGCTATAGGGTGGTCTATTTGGACTGCTATAGGTGGTCAACTTAAACTGTTATCGGGTGGTCTGTTTGAGTGGATTTTCCA
>JAGFIT010000016.1 GCA_024103385.1 Vicingus serpentipes | reverse complement strand
AGTAATCAACTTGGAAATCATTGAATCATAATAAGGTGGTATTACATAACCAGAATACACATGTGTATCAAGACGTATTCCATGCCCTCCTGGAGCATGATAATTAGTCACTTTTCCTGGGCTTGGTCTAAAATCATTGAAAGGATCCTCCGCATTAATTCTACACTGAATAGAATGTAACTGAGGTTCATAGTTTTTTCCTGATATTTTATCTCCGGCAGCCAATTTAATTTGTTCCTTCACTAAATCAAAATTAATTACCTCTTCGGTGATGGTGTGTTCCACTTGAATTCTAGTATTCATTTCCATGAAATAGAAATCACGATTTTTATCTACCAAAAACTCCACGGTTCCTACCCCCTCGTATTTAACCGCCTCAGCTGCTTTAATAGCGGCTTCACCCATTTTTTTACGAAGTGCTTTTGTCATGAATGGAGAAGGTGTTTCCTCCACTAATTTTTGATGTCTTCTTTGAATAGAACAATCTCTTTCTGATAAATGACACGCTTTACCTGTAATATCTCCTGCAATTTGAATTTCTATATGTCTCGGTTCTTCTATAAACTTTTCCATATACATCCCGTCATTCCCAAAAGCTGCTGCAGATTCTTTTCGTGCAGAATTCCATGCACCTTCCATTTCCTCTTCGCTCCAAACCACCCTCATTCCTTTACCACCACCGCCAGCAGTTGCTTTAATCATCACAGGGTAAACAATTTTTTTTGCTGTTTTTTTTGCGTCTTCTAAATCTTTCAGCAATCCTTTTGAACCTGGAACAACAGGGACTCCTGCTTTTTCCATCGTAGCTTTAGCAGATGCTTTATCCCCCATTCCATCTATCATTTCTGGTGATGCTCCAATAAATTTAATCCCATTTTCTTGGCATATTCTAGAAAATTTAGCGTTCTCCGACAAAAAACCATATCCAGGATGAATAGCATCCGCATTAGTAATTTCTGCCGCAGCAATAATTCTAGGTATGTTTAAATACGATTCTGAACTTGGTGGCGGACCTATACAAACTGCTTCATCTGCAAACCGAACATGTAAACTATCGGCATCAGCAGTAGAGTAAACAGCCACCGTGCTAATTCCCATTTCCTTACAAGTTCTAATTACTCTTAAGGCAATTTCTCCTCTATTCGCGATTAGTATTTTCTTAAACATATTTCTCTTAGTAAGCAAATTTCAAAATTTGATGTAACCAATTTTGAAACTCAATGTTAAAAAATGTTAAATTAATTTAGGCTGGATCAACCAAATATAATGGCTGATCATATTCTACTGGAGAACCATCATCAACCAACATTTTAACAATTTTACCAGTTACTTCAGCTTCAATTTCGTTAAATAATTTCATCGCTTCTATAATGCAAACCACAGAATCGTTAGTTACATCATCCCCTACACTCACAAAATTAGGTTTATCAGGAGATGGTTTTCTGTAAAAAGTACCAATCATCGGTGACTTTATTGCTACGTATTTTGAATCATCTTCTGAAGCTGCTGCAACTGGAGGAGCAGCCACAGGCTCTGCTTGAGCTTTTGGAGTCTCTTGTACTGGTGTTGCCGAAGTTGATACTGGAGCTTGAACCTGAACTACCTGTGGTGTAGTTTCAATAATCTTCCCTTTTATATGGGGGGGCGTTTTAATGGTAATCTTGAAATCTTTATCTTCAATTTCGACCTCACTTACACCAGATTTTGCGACAAACTTTATTAAATCTTGTATTTCTGTTGGTTTCATATTAATTCTATTTTTATGATGTAAAGATAATAATATTGACTAAGAATTGTAAGCCCATTTAATCCAAATTGAGCCCCAAGTAAACCCACCGCCAAATGCGGCTAATATAATATTATCTCCTTTTTTTAGTTGTTTTTCCCACTCCCACAAACACAATGGTATTGTTCCAGAAGTAGTATTTCCGTATCTTTCTATGTTTAACATTACTTTCTCATCACCAACACCCATTCTTCGAGCTGTAGCATCAATAATTCTCTTATTTGCTTGATGTGGAACTAACCATGCAACATCATCTGCAGTAAGCTTATTTTTCTCCATAATTTCAGCCGATACGTCTGCCATATTGGTTACCGCAAATTTAAATACCGATTGTCCTTCCTGATAAACATAATGTAGTTTACTCTTAACTGTTTCAAGTGATGGTGGATAAGCTGATCCTCCAGCTTTTTGATGTAAATGTTGAAACCCCGATCCATCACTTTTTAAAATCGAATCCTGTATACCTAATCCTTCCTCGTTAGGTTCTAACAAAACTGCTCCACCGCCATCTCCAAAAATAATACAAGTGGTACGATCTTCATAATCAATAATGGAAGACATTTTATCTACTCCAACAACAACCACTTTTTTGTGAGACCCTGATTCAACAAACTTTGAAGCTGTAACTAATCCATAAAGAAACCCTGAACAAGCAGCATTTAAATCATAACTAAAAGCATTTTTTGCCCCAATTTTATCTGTAATAAGATTAGCCGTAGCAGGAAAAATATAATCTGCTGTTACTGTACAACAAATTAATAAATCTATTTCTTCAGGAGAAATCCCTCTTTTTTTGCACAACCCTTCTACTGCCTTAGCTCCCATATCTGAAGAACCTTTTCCTTCTCCTTTTAGTATTCTTCGTTCTTTAATTCCTGTTCTCGAAGTAATCCACTCATCCGTGGTATCTATCATTGTTTCTAACTCCTTATTGGTTAAAACGTAATCAGGAACATAACCATTAACAGCTGTAATTGCGGCAGTAATTTTACTCATACTTTGTAATAATGTATAAATGAATAACGAAGGTAAAAAATATATTCTACCAACAGGTAGTTAAAACAAAAAAACCTACTGATTCCAGTCAATGATTCAGTAAGTTTAATTATGTTTAATTTCTTTTTAAGAAATATTATAGTGCTATTTCTTTCTCTACAGCTTGTTTTCCTCTATAGTAACCACACTCACCACATACTCTGTGGTATAATGTTGGAGCTCCACAGTTAGAACAACTAGATAATGTTGGAGCAACAGCTTTATAATGCGTTCTTCTCTTATCTCTTCTTTGTTTCGATGTCTTTCTTTTAGGATGTGCCATTTTATATTAATTTTCTATTTCAGTTTATTAAGATTTGACCACCTTGGGTCAACAACTTCTTTTTCTACATTTTTTAACTTTTCTATCACATCAGGATTACATTGTCCCTCCTGATGAACTCTTTTTTGAGGTACACTTAATTGAATAAATTCATAAATATACTTTGCTATGTTTAACTGATGTTCTCCTTCTAATATTACCAGAATTTCTTCCGTTTCCTCATATTCTTCACTACCAAACTTCACTATCAATTGCTCTGTTCCTTCAATAGGGATGCTTACTTCATCTAAACACCTATCACAAGGAAGTAAAACACTTCCGTCAAAATCAAACTTCAGTAACAACATAGTTGATTGCTTAGTCAACTCCACACTCACTTTAAATTGAGCATCCGTATAATCTAAACAATCCAACTCCTCAAAGAACTCATTATCCACCTCAAACTCATACACATGAGTTCCTAGCTTCAAACTGGCAAATTGTATTGTAAAATCTTTTAATACTTTCAATTACCAAATTTTAATCGAAAAGTCTGCAAAGGTATGAATTTATTTAGAACCACAAAAAACCAACTTCTTTTTTTACACGTTACGGTTTTTAATAGTGGATTGTTTATAAATAAACTTCTACACCCAATAAGAGCGTTGCTTTATCAAATAACATTGTACCTATAAAACATAACCAAATGGACAAGAAAAATTTTATTGTAGCTATAAGTGTAATAAGTATTTTGTTTTCATGCGTTCCTGCTCGAAAATATGAAGAGTTAAAATCCAAACAACAAAATTGTAGTGAAGAGAATGCTGCGCTAAAAAAACAGGTTCAAACCCTAGAGGAAGAAAACAACGAATATGCTACCTCTATTGATGTTATGAAAAAAGAAAAAGCAACTTTAGAAACTGATTTAGAATTGCTACAAAAGTCGTATGATCAAATGAAGACCAACTACGATAACATTAACAATACTTACCAATTGTTGTTAGATAAAAATAATGAGCTTTTAGCGGGCAACAAAACCGCCACTCAAAAGCTAATGACACAATTGCAAAAAAGCCAAGAAGAACTACAAGCGCAAGAAGACGCATTACGAACGCTAGAAGGTTCTTTACAAAAAAAGGAAAAAGAACTCAATGCGTTAACTATTGCACTAAACGAACGTGAAAAAAGAGTAAATGAATTAGAAGCGATGATTAACCGAAAGGATTCTTTGGTAAACGCATTAAAGAATAAAGTAAAAGAGGCACTTCTAGGGTTTGAAAACAACGGTTTAACTATTGAACAGAAAAATGGAAAAGTGTACGTTTCTTTAGATGAAAGTTTACTCTTTACTTCTGGAAGTTATGCTGTTGGAACAAAAGGAATAACCGTGCTTAAAAAACTGGCTAAGGTATTAGAACAAAACCAAGAAATTAACATTATGGTAGAAGGACATACTGATAATGTTCCACTAAAGGGAAGTGGGGATATTAGTGACAACTGGGATTTAAGTGTTAAACGTGCCACTTCTGTGGTAAAAATAATTACAACAAGTAGCAAAGTAAATCCAAAACGATTAACTGCTGCAGGAAGAAGTGAATACCTTCCACTAGATGTTTCTAATACTGCAGAAGGCAGAACAAAAAACAGAAGGATAGAAATTATCTTAACTCCAAAGCTGGATGAGTTATTTGAATTATTGGAGAGTAATTAGTAGCTTTAATTACCACAATTAGATAAATGAACAACCTCAATGAATTAAAAGCCTGGATGTTGGAAAACCCAACGTCCACCCAACTCATCAAATACTCAATATGGGTTCTTGTCATTTTATCCCTTATTGTTTTTTTAAGGCGACTTATAAAAAAACGATTTCCTGACACTTCTTTGAGGTACAAATCACAAAAAGGAATTGAAATCATTGGCTACTTATTTATTGGGATTATTTCCATTTCCTACTTCACCGGTAGCATTAAAGATTTTGGGCTAGCAATTGGTTTATTAACCGCTGGAATAACCATCACATTACAAGAATTGATTCTAAGCATAGCTGGATCTTTTTATATCTTTTTTGTTCGCGTTTACAAACCTGGAGATAGAATTGAAATTAATGGAATAAAAGGAGATGTTATTGATATTGATAGTATCTACACCACAATGATGGAAATTGGAGAATGGATTTCTAGCGATAATTATAGTGGACGAATCGTAAAACTAAGTAATGCATTTGTATTTAAAGGGCCTGTTTATAATTATTCCCAAGACTTTCCTTTTGTATGGGATGAATTTAATATTCCTATCAGATATGGTTCTGATATTGATTTAGCAAAATCAATTGTGATAAAGATTGCAACAGAGGAGCTATCAGAGTTTGTCAATAAATCTAAAGCTGAATGGAAACAGGTGGTCGACAAATATTATATAGAAGATGCCCAAGTTGACCCAACTCTCGCTATTTCAATGACAGATAACTGGATAGAATTTAACCTTCGGTATATTGTGGATTACAAAAAAAGAAGGTACACAAAGCATCGCCTCAATGAAATGATAGAAAAAAGTATTCGAGAAACAGAAGGAAAAGTACTATTGGCCTCAGCTACTTTTGAAATTGTTCGAATTCCAACTATCGATGTAAAGGAGGAAAAATAAATAACTTTACACCACTAATTCAAAATCCAATTGTTTTTTAGCTAAGTCAGCACGCATTACTTTAATACGTACTTCATCGCCCATCCGATATTCTTGCCCTGTTTTTCGTCCAACAGCACAATAATTAGCTGCATCAAAAGAATAATAATCCCCCTCTATACTTTGTAAACGGACCATCCCTTCACACATGTTGTCAATCAGTTCCACATACAAGCCCCATTCACTCACTCCAGAAATAATTCCATCAAACTCTTCTCCTACCTTATCCATTAAAAATTGTACTTGCTTATATTTAATTGATTTTCGCTCTGCCTCTGTTGCCAACAGTTCCATCTTAGAAGCGTGTTTGCATTTCTCTTCAATTTCTTGTGGATTCATTGAAGCACCTCCATCTAAATAATGTTGCAATAACCGATGAACCATTACATCTGGATATCTTCTGATAGGTGACGTAAAATGTGTGTAATACATAAATGCTAACCCATAATGGCCAATGTTTTTACTAGAGTAGCTTGCCTTAGCCATTGTACGAATGGTTAGCTGTTCAATCATATTCTCCTCATGCTTCCCTTTCACATCACTTAATAAATGATTGATGGAGTTAGCCACTTCTTTCTCGTTGATTTTTAATTCATAGCCAAACTTTTTCACAAAGTTAGACAGAGAAAGTAGTTTCTCCTGATTGGGCTCATCATGTATTCGGTAAACAAATGTTTTAGCTGATCCTTTTTTTGGTTTACCTATAAATTCTGCTACTCGTTTGTTGGCTAACAACATAAACTCTTCTATCAATTTATTAGCATCTTTACTTTCCTTAAAATAAACACCTAAAGGATTTCCTTTGTCATCCAAATTAAATTTCACTTCAATTCGATCAAACGCTATAGAACCCATTTTAAATCGCTTTTCACGCAATTGTTTGGCCAATTTATCTAATTGTAAAATCTCCTCTACTAAATCGCCTTGCTTGGTTTCTATTCGCTCTTGTGCTTCCTCATAGGTAAATCTTCTATCAGAAAAAATGACCGTCCGTCCAAACCATTCTTCTAATACATTAGAGTTTTCATCCAATTCAAATACAGCAGAAAAACACAACTTTGTTTCTTGTGGCCGCAAGGAACAAGCTCCATTAGAAAGAATTTCTGGCAACATTGGCACCACCCTATCTACTAAATAAATAGAAGTAGCTCTGCTAAATGCTTCCGCCTCTAACAATGTATTTTCTTTAATATAATGAGAAACATCGGCAATATGCACTCCTATTTCCCAGTTGCCATTATCCAATTTTTTAATGGATAATGCATCATCAAAATCTTTCGCATCTTTAGGGTCAATTGTAAAAGTTGTCGTAGCTCTAAAGTCTTTCCGTTTTTTAATTTCTTTAGGAGAAATCGTTAAATCTATTTTGTTTGCCTCTTTTTCTACAGCTGCTGGAAACTGGTAAGGCAAACCATACTCGGCTAATATAGCATGCATTTCTGTCTCATTCTCTCCAGGTCTTCCGAGCACTTCTATCACTTTTCCGAAAGGATTTTTTCGTTCACGAGGCCATTCTGTGATTTGCGCTACTGCTTTATCTCCATCTTTTGCTCCTTTTAATTTTTCATTGGCAATAAAAATATCAACAGGCATTCTTGCATCATCCGGCACTAAAAAGGCAAAGTTTTTTGACTTTTGTATCACCCCAACAAATTCTGTTTTAGCACGTTGAACTATCTCAATAATTTCTCCTTCTAACTTAGAACTTAATTTTCCTGAGAAGATATTTACTTTCACTATATCTCCATTAAGAGCTGTATTGGTGTTTTTTGGAGAGATAAAAACATCAGCATCACTTCCTTCTATTAAAATATAAGCTGCTCCTCGGGTGGTCATATCTACTTTTCCTTCTATAAATTGCCGGTCTGATTTTAAGCGATATTGCCCTCTTTTGGTTTCGTACAATTTATCTTGATGAACCAACTCGTCCAAAATAATTCCTATCAACCTTTTATTAGAGATATCCTTATAGCCAAATGCTTTACTCAGCTGTTTGTAATTAAATGATTGTGATGGGTTTTTATCAAAAATGACAACTATCTGTTGCAACAAATCATGTTTAAAGGAACCTCCTGATTTTTTTGGTTTTCGTTTTTTAGACATACTTTAATTAATAGGTCTAAGGTAGGAATAATTTAAGTAGCCCAATTGATTTTTATTCTAATTCAGCCAATTTCTTAAACAACTCCTTATGAAAATCAACTAACTTATTTGGAGGATTATAAGCATTAGATCCCCACAGCACTTTATTAACAGAGAGTTTCCCTTCTCTTATTTCAATATAGTAATTCATATTCCCTGGCTCATCAATTGATTCCCCTTCTATACCTAATAATTCTAATTGTTCTATAAAATAATTAACATCTACAGGACTAAGTTGCTTGATAAATACTTCTCTATCATAATTAAAGTCTCTTTTAAATACCTTTCCATCCTCCGCTAAAATATACTCTTCATAAACACCTGTAAAACCTCCTCCTTTACCCACTGCATAACGCCTTAAATTGTTAGTCGGTTGAATAGTTTGTTTCGGTGATGTTTGTTTTAAACTCTCTGAATTGCTACACCCAATAATAAAAAAACAAAACAAAACAGCTAAAAAAAATTGAAATCGAATCATTTATGAAATATTAGTTTGTTGCGCATCTATAAAATAAAAGTAGTTAAATTAAAGTTATATAAATGTACTAACCCCTAAATACATTCTGCTATGAACCATTTTCAAAAAACAAGTAAAAAGTTAGAACGCCTCAGAGGTTCTTTCTTTCTAACCGGATTAATAATTGCTGGAGGATTAACATTGCTAGCATTTGAGTGGACAAGTTCTGCTTCTTTAACGATTTTACCCGAACCTAAAGATCGTTTTGAATCAGAAGAATGGGAAATTCCACCAATTATCTTTTCTGAATCAGCGAAAAAACCAGAAGTAAAAATTACCCAACCTAAAATAGATCCTAATCAATTTGAAATAATTGACAATGATACACCAGTAGAATCTGAAGAAGAACCTCAAGAGGAAGAAAATCCAGCACTAACTTTTAATGACAAAGAATGGAAAACTGTAGATACTGACCCACTACCCATAGAGGAACCCGTTTTAATACCAGGAAAATATCCTTATTATGAAGATTGCGAGGCAATAAATGAAGACGAAAGAAAACAGTGCACCGAAGAAAAAATGTACCGCCATTTTAGTAAGATTACAAAAATCCCCGAAACAATTAAGATGAGAGGAGCAGCAGAATACAAAGCTTTTGTTTATTTTGAAGTAAATAAAAAAGGAAAAATTGTTAATGTGAAAATATTAAATGACGAAAATCATCCAATACCTAAAGAACTTCAAAGAGAGGCATACAACGCAGTTGCATCATTACCAGAACTCATCCCAGGAAAAAATCATGGTAAAACAGTAAGCGTTATATACAAAGCACCCATTAAGTTTACTGTAAAATAAAGTTCTAAAGACAGTTTATGAAAAAGTCGGTTAAGATGTACTTAATCGACTTTTTTAATACTTAATTTTACCTTGTCATTCTTCTCTTTATCCATGAAATTCAATCACATAGAATATAAAAAGCCTTTCTTTAAAATCGGAAAGGAACTTAACAACTACCTTATTAAATATTCTAGAAGTCTCGAAATTCCTTTGCAATATGATGATTTGTTACGCTATTCCAACTTGATTCCTTTGGAAAATGAAAAAGGCACCCCCACTTTGTGGAACAGGGTAATCTACAACTCAAATGAGATGGATGATTTGTACACCAAATTAGTTGACATATATCGTTTACTCATATCTGATGGTAGTAAAATAAGCCACCTCACTGTTGATGGTATTGATTTTTGTTCCTACGGAAACTCGAAACCTTTTAGAATTAAAATTTTAAACCAGCTGAATGACAATTATGATTACTACTACATTAAAAGAGCAGATGCTTCTAGGGTTTATGGATTAGAATTAGAACATCATTTCTCTCCCAATAAAATTAATTACATTTATTTTCAGGAAACACTTATAGAAGAGCATATTGTTGGAATACCTGGTGACCAATTTATTGAAGAGGTACAATCAAAAAAAATAGAGATTAACAAAGTAAGGCTCTCTAAAGAATTTGCAAAATTTAATCAACGTTGTTTTATCCGCCTTTTAGGAGACATGAGGGCCTATAATTATGTGATAGTAGTTACTCAAGATTTTGACCAAATTCAATACCGTGTACGCGCGATAGATTTCGACCAACAAAGCTATGAAGGGCGAAGCCGAATGTATTTACCACAGTTTTATAAGGAAAATTCTTTTTATGTTCAACTCATCCAAAGTGCCATTTCATTAGAAACAATTGAACAGTATCAAAATGAAGAAAAGTCCCTTCTAAAGAAAAGATACTTCAACGAAAAATATCAAATTGATTACCTAATTGACGTCATGAAAAAAGATCGAATTTCTAATGATAGTAATATAAAGAACCTCAAAATGGAACTGGGAAAATTCCATGGTTCTTCAAAATTTAAAAACTGTAAAAGCATGGGCGAAATACTTGAAGCAAATATTCACACTATGCTAGGATTATGAAAAGAATGCTGAAAATTGTTTTTATTTTTTATGCGCTTTTTATTTCCTACTCTCTTCTAGGTCAAAACTATAACGACACGCTTCAACAACTATTTCATCCTATTAAATTTGGCGTGGTGGCTGGTGGCGGCAGCTTATTTTATGCCGGAACGTTAGCTAGCTTGTATACTATTTGGTATCAAGATAAATCACCAAGTCCTTTTCACTTTAAAAACGACAATGCAGGATGGAAGCAAATAGATAAATATGGACACGCCTATACGTGCTACCTTTTTGGTAAATTGGGTATGAACTCATTAAAATGGACCGGAGTTAATCGAAAAAAAGCAATTTGGTTTGGGGGTAGTTATGGTTTTTTATTTATGACTTCCATCGAGATATTAGATGGTCACTATTGGGAATGGGGAGCTTCCCCCATGGATATGGTAGCTAATGCTTCAGGAGGTTTATTACTAATTGCTCAAGAATTAGCCTTCAACAAACAAATTCTTACCTATAAATTCTCTTATCACCATACTGAATTGGCTAACATCAAACCTGGAGTATTGGGAGATTCACATTTATCAAGAGTTGTGGAAGATTATAACGGTCAAACCTTTTGGCTTTCACTTAACTTAAAATCTGTATTTAAACATCAAAAATCATTACCTTCATGGTTAAATATAGCCGGAGGTTATGGGGCTTACGGCATGCTATCAGGAGAAACAAATCCAACTTATGTTTATTACAAAGGAGCTATTTTACCTCCAATAGAAAGATACAGAAGCTATTACTTAACTTTAGATATTGACTTTGATAAAATTAAAACGAATTCGAAATTTTTACGCTCTACTTTTTTCTTTCTTAACCTCATCAAGTTTCCATTACCAACAGTAGAATTTAATACGCTTGGGGAAACAAAATTTCATCCTTTCTTTTTCTAAAGAAGAGTTCTAAAATTAGTTTTTAGTAAATAACAACTTCAATCCTATCAATATTAATACTCCTCCAAAAATTCGATTGAATGTTTTTTGAAATTTATAAAACGATTTTTGTATACGTTGTTGCGTAAAAAAGATAGCTACTAAGCTGAACCAAATGGTAGTATTTAACATCATTATTCCACCTAATAATACCAATATGTAATTGGGTATTGATGGACCAATAACAAAGGTAAACAAGCTTAAAAAAAATAGGGTAGCTTTAGGATTTAATACATTCGTTAAAAACCCTATACGAATTGCTTTTAAAGGGCTTATATCTTCTTTGTTTACTGTGTCTTTTACTTCAGCATTATTATTGCTTTTGGATAAAACAGATTGGATACCTATAAAAATTAAATATCCTGCCCCTAAAAACTTAATGATGTTAAATGCTAAAATTGATTTTGAAATAATTAAGGCTAATCCAACTGAACAATAAATAATATGTACCCCTATTCCTATTCCAAAACCAATAGCCGTATAAATTCCTGTTTTTCTAGAATACGTTAAGGAATTTCTTATCGCCATAAAAAAATCTGGGCCAGGACTCATTACTGCCATTAAGTGAATCATCACTACCGAGCCTATCAATGCTAAATACTCCAACCTAAATTTGTTTTTGATACGAAACTACATCCAGCCACTTCCCGAACTTCTCCCCTATACTTTTTAAATGACCAACTTTAAAATAACCTTGCTTTTCAAACAAAGCAATACTCCCTGCATTTTCAGAAGTAATTACCCCTACTAAATTTTTAATTCCATTTTTTTTAGCCACTCCTTCCATATAATCCAACACCAACTTACCTATCCCTTTTCCAGTATAATCAGGGTGTAAATAAAGAGTGATTTCTGCTGATGCATCATAAGCTTCTTTTTTTCGAAACTGAGATAAATAACAGAATCCACAAACCGATTGACCATCCAACACCAAAAATGATTGATACTTTGAATGTCCAATAGGAGGTAAAGTTGAAAGTAGTTCTTTATCGTCTACTCGCTCCAAATGAAAGGTTGCAGTAGAATTCAATACATAATAATTGTATATTTCTGACACTACTTCTAGGTCTTTATTTTCTATGGGTTTAAACTGAACTGACATCGCTACAAATATAATAATTAACCCACTACATTGTTACATCATACTAAAGGTCTAAATTTGTTACATGAAAGAATTGAATACCTTTTTTGAGACACTGACTACCAGTCTTAATAAAAATAATTTTGTAAAAATCACTTTGAGCAAACCTTCTAAAAAAAGTGATGGGTTAAGAAATGTTTATGTAAGGCTGATTACTATCAAAAATCAAGAGCAATTATCATTTACTTATCGATACAAAACTAACGACCAAGTAAAAAATTACACACTTGAAGAGGCAAAAGCCATTTTAAAAGATCTTTTAAACACTTCTTTTAAAATCGCTACGCTCTTTACTTTAGATAAAGATTATAGTATTTTAATTTCAAAAAAAGGGAAAATATCATCAAAACAATCGGAACCTAGTTTTAACAACAAACCTCCAGAAGAACACGATAAGCCGAAAAAGAAAAGAGCTCTTCTTGGACAATACTTAACATTGCTAGGTATCGCTGATAAAGAAGGAAACATTATCCCAAAAATGGCAGATAAGTTCAAGCAAATCAATAAATACTTAGAAATTATTGAAGGGTTAATTAAGGACATGCATTACTCAAAACCTCTCCAAATAGTAGATATGGGGTCTGGAAAAGGCTATTTAACTTTTGCTTTATATGATTATTTGGTTAACCAAAGAAAAATAGAAGCTACTATAATAGGTATAGACCAACGAAAAGAATTAATTGATTTTTGTAATGAAACGGCTAAAGCTTGTGGGTTTGAAAATTTGCATTTCGAGCAAAAATCCATAGAGGAATATGAAGCTAAAAAAATTGATATCTTAATCGCGCTTCACGCATGCGACACAGCTACTGATGACGCGCTGAATAAAGGAATAACTGCTAATGCTAATTTAATCATCACCGCTCCATGCTGCCATAAACAAATAAGGCAAAGTTTAAAAGGAGTAGAGCAAGAAAATCCTATTTTAAAATACGGTATTTTTAAAGAGCGCCAATACGAAATGGTAACAGATACTATTAGAGCACTAATCTTAGAAAAAAATCAATACAATACTAAAGTTTTCGAATTTATCTCCAACGAACACACTCGAAAAAATGTAATGCTAATTGGTCAGAAATCCTCTAAAAAAGTGGATAAAGAAGCTATAGCCAAAAAAATTGAATCTATTAAAAAAGAGTACCATATCAAGGCTCACTACTTGGAAAACCTACTGAATTAAGAATAATTTACAACCGAGCTATTAATTCTGTATACAATGTTGTTAATTGTGGTTCTGCTACCGCTGCCGCTGCTAATATATCTGCAATATCAACAGGTTCCAAGTGTTCTGGATCACACTCATCAGTTAATACCGAAAGCGCACAACATGGTAACGACATGTGATTAGCTACAATTACTTCTGGAACAGTACTCATTCCTACAGCATCTCCGCCAATTAATTTGAGCATTTTATATTCTGCTTTGGTTTCCAAATTAGGACCCATTACTGGCACATAAACTCCTTCATGCAAGGTTATTTTTTTTTCTTTGGCAATGTCCTTCAACATGTTATTTAGTTTAACCGAATAAGCCTCGCTCATATCTGGAAACCGAGGGCCGAAGTCATCCCAGTTTTTGCCTATTAAAGGATTATCTGGAAAAAGGTTAATATGATCATTAATTAACATTAAAGAACTTTTTTTGAAGTTTAAATTTAATGCTCCCGCAGCATTAGAAATTAGTAGATGTTGAATTCCTAAGCGTTTCAATACTCGAATAGGAAATGTAATTTCTTGCATGCTATATCCTTCATAATAATGAAAACGACCTTGCATAGCCAATACTTTTTTCCCTTTTATCTCTCCATAAATTAGTTTTCCATAATGAGACTCTACCGTAGAAACTGGAAAATGGGGGATCTTATCGTAATCAATTTCTTTAATAATAGCTATTTCGCTCACCAAACCTCCAAGCCCTGTTCCTAAAACAATACCTACTTGAGGCACTTCCACACCCTGATTTTTAATAAAATTGACTGTTTCACTCAGTTTTTCTATCATTCTAAACGTATTTAAAAAATATCCCGCAACAGTAACCTGTTGCGGGATATTTTGGTTCTTTTATTATAAGCACAAATTTAGTTGACTTTTCGTCCCTTTGCTTTCGTGCTTGTTGTTTTGTAATCTTTTACTTTTTTCATCTCAAACTTCAAGTACGCTCCTGCTCCTCCTGGCATGATGTAGTATACTTTTCCTCCAAAATTAATTTGCCCTTTTCCGTTTTTCCAATCAGCTCCCATAATCGTATATCTTCCTCTATTGTTAGGGTCTCCAAAAACTAAATATTGATCATCTCTCTCAAAAAAACTTACCGCAATTTTATTTCCATCCAACACCTTTACACAAACTCCTGGCGTTTTTCCATCAACTAAAATATTATCCAAACTAGCAGAACTAGAAATAATTAGTTTCCCATCTTTATCTAATTGCTGAGCATCTTCACCTCTTTCTCCTCTCTGTAGTGTAATATCGGTAGAAATATAAAATTGCATTTTTTTCAATTTAGCTTCATCTAAGTTATAGGTAGTCCTCACTTCATTATTAAATGGAGTTAATGATTGACAAGAACTTAAAACAGTTACCGCTCCAATGGAGAAAACTAATAGTGCTTTGTTAATTTTTTTCATGTTTTATATTTTTTTAAATCGCTTTATATCAATAATTGTTCCAAACAAAAATATCGAAGTTTTAATTGATTAACAAATTACACCCTCTTAAATCGCTATTGTCAAATCTTCCTAAAACTTCAAAGGTATTCCCTTCTTTCTTTTTCCCTAAATCTTGTGTAGCAATAAAGCCACATGAATAGATATTTGCTAAATCTACCACATTAATTCCACCTAATTTATTTTCTCCTAAAAATAATAGTGGGTCATTAACATCTCTTATCATTACTTTCATCCATTTAGGGGTAGTAAAAATTCCTTCTCCTGTTGAATATGCCTGAGATAACAACTCTGTCATCCCATACTCTGAATGAATAGCCGTCACACCAAATTTTGATTTATATATGTCATGCAACTCTTCTCGTGTTAATTCTTTTCTTCTTCCTTTCATTCCTCCCGTTTCTATAATAATGGTATTTTTTAATTGCAGTTGATGTTCTTCTGCAAAATCAAGCAATGCAAAAGAGACTCCAAATAAAATCGTTTTTTGATTGGTGTGCTCCAATTCTCTTAGGGTATTCAGCAACTCATTTTGATGCGTCAAATAAAATCCACTTTTATCATGATGACTTTTATTAATCAATTGATTAACCATATAAATTAACGAAGATCCTTCTCGCTCCATATAAGAAGGCAACAATGCTAACACACAGTAATTAGAAATATCTCCATAAACTTGCTGAAATCCTTTTTGAAAGCTTTTTTCATAAAGACTTAACTCTTTAACGTAATGTTTGCTTTGATTGGCTCCAGTTGTCCCACTGCTTAAAAAAACAACTTCTTCCCTAAATTTTTGCGTTTTTACAACGTGCGATTTAAAAAAGGAAATAGGTAAAAATGGAATTTGGTTAATTGTCGTTACAGCTACTGGCTGTATCTTTAATAAATCACAATATTGCTGATATAGCAAATTATGTTGATACTGAAAATTAAAAAGTTCAATTGCAACAGTATCAAATTCTTTTTCGGAAGTAATTTCAAATATTTTATCGGAAAACTTCAAATATTTTATTCGTAATTTTAACTTGTGAAAAGCGTTGTAAAAATAGCCATAATATTTGCTTTATTCTTGATTTTAGGTTGCAAGAAAGACAAATCTGATCCTGTACCTCCTGTTATTAATTTTCTTCAAGCTAACTTTTCAGCTGACAAAACATATGTCGTTGTAAAATTTGAATTTTTTGATGGCGATGGTGATTTAGGGTTAAAGCAAAATGAAAATTCTGGAGATTACGAATTCAACTTGTTTGTCGACTATTATGAAAAAGAAAATGGCATATGGAAACTCAAGTCTCCCGTAATAACATGGAATAGTAGCGAGAATAAATACGACACCACTCAATTGCATTTACGAGTTCCTTTCATTGAAAATGAAACTAACGAATCACTACGAGGAGAAACAGAAGTAAATTTATTCTACAATACCTTTAACATTCCTGATACTTTTAAATACGAAATAGTTTTAAGAGACCGAGCTTTACATAGTAGTAATAAAATAACCACTTCTGACTTACTTCCAAAATAGAAACAATAAGCTCAATGTGTTGTTTTTGAGTGTTTATAAACAATTCCTATCATTTATCAACAAAGGAGAAAATAGCCTGTTTTTGAATTGTTAAAGGCTGCGAAAAGATGTAATCTTGTAAACTTATTTAAAAGCTAAATTTTAGTTGTTATAAAAACGCCTTTTTAACTTTCAACAAAATAAAAATGAGTCAGAAAAAAATAAAAAATGCATTAATTTCCGTTTTTCATAAAGATAATTTAGCGCCAATTATCAATCGTTTAAATGAACTTGGTGTAACTATCTATTCTACTGGAGGGACACAAAAATTTATAGAAGAGTTAAATGTTGCTGTAACTCCTGTTGAAAATTTGACTTCCTATCCGTCCATTTTAGGAGGAAGAGTAAAAACATTACACCCAAAAATATTTGGTGGAATTTTAAGCAGAAGAGAACTAAGCAGTGATATTGCTCAACTAGAAGAATTTGAAATTCCCGAAATTGATTTAGTTATTGTTGATTTATATCCATTTGAAGATACTGTCGCTTCTGGTGCTCCAGAACAAGACATTATCGAAAAAATAGATATTGGAGGGATTTCATTAATTCGAGCCGCTGCAAAAAACTTTAAAGATGTATTGATTGTCTCATCTAGAGAACAATATGATTACACGCTAAATCTTTTAAATACAAAAAATGGCACTTCAGATCTGGCTGATAGAAAACATTTAGCTAAACTGGCTTTTAATATCTCTTCTCATTACGATACTGCTATCTTTAATTGGTTTAATCAAGGGGAAGATACTGTTTTCAAACAAAGCATCACCCAATCGCAAGAATTAAGGTATGGAGAAAATCCGCATCAAAAAGGTGTTTTTTACGGCAACTTAAACGAAATATTCGATCAACTCAACGGAAAAGAATTATCTTATAATAATTTATTAGACATAGATGCTGCCGTAAATTTAATAGCCGAATTCCCTGAAGGCAAAGCAACGTTTGCTGTTCTAAAACACAACAATGCTTGTGGATTAGCTACTCGTTCCAACTTAATAGATGCATGGAAGGCTGCCTTAGCTGGCGATCCTACATCTGCTTTTGGAGGTGTTCTCATTACCAATCAAAAAATAGATACTGAAACGGCAGAAGAAGTTAATAAATTGTTTTGTGAAGTAGTGATTGCTCCAGCTTATGAAGAAAAAGCATTGAACATCTTAAAAGAAAAAAAGAATCGAATACTACTAGTTCAAAAGAAAAGTAAGTTTCCTCAGAAACAATTTCGAACCATTTTAAATGGTGTTTTAGAACAGGATAAAGATGTTAAAACGGCCAATGCTAATGACTTTAAAAGTGTAACCACCAAAAAGCCAACCGATCAGGAAGTGATTGATTTGGAATTTGCTAATAAGCTAGTAAAACATACCAAATCAAACACTATTGTTTTTGCTAAAAATGAACAATTATTAGCTAGTGGAACAGGTCAAACCTCTAGGGTAGATGCACTCAAACAAGCTATTACCAAAGCAAATGCTTTTGGTTTCGATTTAAACGGAGCTGTAATGGCTTCTGATGCTTTTTTTCCTTTTCCTGACTGTGTAGAATTAGCTAAAAATGCAGGAATTACTGCTGTAGTACAACCAGGAGGATCAATTAAAGATCAAGATTCCATTGATTATTGCAATGCCAATGACATGGCAATGGTGACTACAGGCATTCGCCATTTTAGACATTAAATTTGATTAACAAACCCATGTCAGGAAATTGTTTTTTAACGTTTTTAAATGAAAGTTAAAGTCTTATATTTACGTAATTATAATTACATACCTTGTAACAAATAAATAAATGGGATTATTCAGTTTTTTAACACAAGAAATTGCTATTGACTTAGGAACTGCAAACACACTGGTTATCTATAATGATAAGGTGGTAGTAGATGAGCCTTCTATTGTTGCTAAAGATAGAGCAACAGGAAAAATAATTGCTGTGGGAAAAAGGGCAATGCAAATGCACGGAAAAACCCATGAAGATATTAAAACCATACGTCCCCTAAAAGATGGGGTTATTGCCGACTTTGATGCTGCAGAACACATGATTAGAGGTATGATTAAAATGATGTCTCCCAAAAAACAACTCTTTACCCCTTCATTAAAAATGGTTATTTGTATTCCTTCTGGTATTACAGAAGTAGAAAAAAGAGCTGTAAAAGATTCTGCCGAACATGCAGGAGGGAAAGAAGTTTATTTAATTCATGAACCAATGGCTGCAGCCATTGGTATTGGAATAGATGTATTAGAACCTATGGGAAATATGATTATTGACATAGGTGGAGGAACATCAGAAATTGCGGTAATTGCTTTAGGAGGTATTGTTTGTGATAAATCCATTCGTGTTGCAGGGGATGATTTCACTAATGACATTGTTGATTATATGAGAAGACAGCACAATCTTCTAATTGGAGAAAGATCTGCGGAACAAATAAAAATAGAGTGTGGATCTGCACTTACAGAAATAGAAAACCCACCTGAAGATTATGCTGTTCAAGGAAGAGACTTAATGACAGGAACACCTAAAGAAATTGTAGTTTCTTATTCAGAAATTGCCCATGCCTTAGATAAATCAATTATAAAAATAGAAGAAGCTGTACTGAGTGCTTTGGAGATGACTCCTCCAGAGTTATCTGCTGATATTTACAAAACAGGATTATATTTAGCTGGAGGAGGCTCCATGCTCAGAGGTCTTGATAAAAGAATTTCTATCAAAACAAAATTACCAGTACACATTGCTGAAGATCCATTAAGGTGCGTGGCCAGAGGAACAGGTATTGCATTGAAAAATGTAAGTAAATTGCCTTTCCTGATGAGAAGCTAACCAAATAAGTAAATTTGAGTAATGAGGAATCTAATACGATTTTTATCAAAAAATTCAGTTGTATTTATCTTCCTTTTTTTAGAATTTATTGCCTTTGTCTTATTGGTTAAAAACAACAATTACCAAAACTCTAAAATCCTCAATTCTTCCAATTTTTTAGTTGGTAATTTATACACCACTATCAACGATGTGGATGAGTATTTTAATTTAAAAGAAATTAATGCTGAATTGGCTCAGCAAAATGCCCAATTGCAGTCAACCAACATTAAATCATTTACCAAAATATTTGCTAATACTATAGAAATCAATGACACTACTTATGCTCAAAAATACATTTATACTGCTGCAAAAGTGATTAATAATTCTACCAACGAAAGAGAAAATTATATCACCCTAGACAAAGGTGCTATTAATGGAATTAAAGCAGGAATGGGAGTTGTTTCAGCCAAAGGAGTTATAGGAACTGTTAAAAATGTATCTAAAAATTTCAGCTCTGTAATGTCTGTTTTACATGAAAAAAATGCAGTAAGCGCCAAAATCAAAAAATCTGGATATATCGGTGCCTTAACCTGGGAATTAGGCAATTATAAAATTGCTCAATTAAACGATATTCCTAATCATGTTAAACTTCATAAAGGAGATACAATTGTTACAAGTGGATACTCATTAATATATCCAGAAGGAGTAGTTATTGGTTGGATTAATGATTTTAGTTTGCCTGAGGGAAATAATTTTTATAATATTAACATTGCACTTGCTGTCGATTACAAAAAGCTATCTCATGTTTTTGTTGTTAAAACATTAAAAAAAGAAGAGCAACAGCAATTGGAACATCAAAGCAAAACAAACAATAAATGATTGGTGATATCATAAAATATAGTTTGATCTTTATTCTACTGATTTTATTTCAAGGATTAATTCTGAACAACATTGAAATGGGAGGATACATTAACCCCTATTTATATGTCCTCTTTATCCTTATCCTACCTTTTCAAACCCCTAAATGGTTAAGCTTAGTACTAGGTTTTATACTAGGTCTTTCTATTGATATTTTTACTAGCACCATCGGCATGCATACTTCTGCAACTATTTTTATGGCTTTTGCAAGAACTTATTTATTAGCCATTATAAGACCTCGAGATGGATACGACTTTAATACAACTCCTAATTTACAACAAATGGGAGGGACATGGTTTTTAATCTATTCTTCCATATTGGTTTTCTTACACCATCTTTTCTTGTTTTTTGTAGAATCATTTAAATTTTCTCAATTTTTTGATACGCTCGGACGAGCAATTTTAAGTACCATTTTTACCATCACAATGGTATTTATCGTTCAATTATTTAACTTCAAAAACAAGAATAGAGTATGAATAATCTATCCAGCAGACAGATAGTTGTTGGAATTATTTTCCTATTTGTTGCTTTAGTTTATTCTTTACGCCTATTCTACGTCCAAGTAATTAATAATGAATACAAGCTGAATTCTGACAATAATGTTTTAAGAGAAATTACGCAATACCCTGCTAGAGGTTTAATTTATGACAGAAATGGTGATTTATTAGTTTATAATGAAGCTGCTTATGATTTAATGGTCGTTCCTAAATTGGTTTTAGAAATGGATACCAACTCCTTTTGTAATTTATTGGAAATAAGCCAAACAGAGTTTGTTAGTAAATTTAAAAAAGCGAGAAGTTACTCAAGGTATAAACCTTCCGTTTTTATTAAAGAAATTTCTTCTATTTCATATGCTAGTATCCAAGAACAACTATTTCAATACCCTGGATTTTTTGTTCAAACAAGAACTTTACGAAAATATCCTAAAAATAATGCGGCACACATATTAGGATATATCGGAGAAGTAAACCCTGCGACTATTGAAAAAAATGCTTACTATCGTTCTGGTGATTACATTGGAAAAAGTGGATTAGAATACGCTTATGAAGACATTTTAAGAGGTCGTAGAGGAGTTAAGCGCGTTTTAGTTGATGTTCATAACCGTGAAAAAGGCAGTTACAAGGAAGGTGCTACTGATACTATTGCTATAACAGGAAAGACCATTTTTACCACCTTAGATATTCAACTACAAGAATACGGAGAAAAATTGATGGTGAATAAAAAAGGGAGTATCGTTGCTATAGATCCCAATACAGGAGAAATTTTAGCACTAGTTTCTGCTCCTAGCTACAATCCTAACTTATTGGTTGGCAGATCTGTTAAAAAAAATTACCCTCTACTCGCCAATGATGATTTAAACCCTTTATTTAATAGAGCTACAATGGCTTCTTATCCTCCAGGTTCAATATTCAAAACAGTACAAGCATTAATTGGTATGCAAGATGGTGTAATTAACGAGAATTCGGGGTTCCCTTGTATAAAAAGTTTAGTTGGATGCCACAATCACCCTACGGCTACTTCTGTGTCATCTTCTATCAAAATGTCTTGCAACCCCTATTATTATAGTGTATTTAGAAAAATTATCCAACAAGGAAAACATAAAAGCTTTTTTAAAGACAGTGAAGTTGGTCTTCACCAATGGAGTAATCAAGTTAAAAAATTTGGGTTCGGACAACAATTAGCTACCGATATCCCCAATATAAAAAGTGGCTTTATCCCTGATGTGAAATTTTACAACAAATGGTATGGTGAAGGAAGATGGGCTTTTAGCACTATTTATTCTTTGAGTATTGGTCAAGGGGAAATTGGGATTGTACCTTTACAAATGGCCAATTTGGCAGCAATTCTTGCTAACCGAGGATATTACTATGTACCTCACTTTATTAAACGTATTGATGATACTGAGCATATCCCTAAAGAATTTACGACTAAAAATAATGTTGGAATCAATAAAAAATATTTCATCCCAATTATTGAAGGCATGGAAAAAGTAGTTGGAGAAGCAGGGGGGACTGCGAGAAGAGCTAAAATTGAGAATATTATTGTTTGTGGAAAAACAGGTACTGCACAAAATCCCCATGGGGAAGACCATTCTATTTTTATCGCTTTTGCACCAAAAGACAATCCAAAAATTGCCATTGCTGTTTATGTCGAAAATGCTGGTTTTGGAGGGACTTGGGCTGCGCCTATTGCAAGTTTAATGATGGAGTCTTATTTAACTGATAGCATTAAAGACAAAGAAAAAGAAAATCGAATTTTAAATGCTAATCTTTTAAACGTTATTCCAAAAAAATGAGAAACCAACGTAACATATTTGCTAATGTAGATTGGCCAAGCATATTACTTTATCTAGCCCTTATTTTTATAGGATGGATTAATATTTATGCAGCAGTATTTAACGAAGAACATTATAGCATATTTGACATTTCTGAACGATACGGAAAACAATTAATGTGGATTGGATTAGCCTTCATTTTAATTATTATTATACTCCTTTTTGAAGGGCATTTCTTTACTTCATTTGCAATACCTATATACATTAGCATCCTCTTTTTATTAATTGGTGTATTACTTTTTGGTGCAGAAATTAAGGGAGCCCGATCATGGTTTAAAATTGGAAGTTTTGCCTTACAGCCTTCTGAATTTGCCAAATTTGCTACAGGTTTAGCCTTGGCAAAATACCTTTCATCCCTTAACATTAAAATGCAAGACCTTAAAACCAAAATCATTGTAACAATTATTATTGGTATTCCCGCTCTATTAATATTATTACAAGGCGATGCTGGATCAACATTAGTGTATGCTTCATTTGTTTTTGTTTTGTATAGAGAAGGTCTTTCTGGAAACGTTTTATTGATAGGCGTTTATGCAGCTATTCTTTTTGTTCTTTCCCTGCTATTAAGAATAAATACTTTCTCCTTTTTTAATGTAGATATTGAAGGAGATATTTTACTGATGATAGTGCTAGGATTAATTGCAGCTTTTGCAATGTATATCACTAAAAGTATGAAAAAGACATGGTTTGTAATTATCATTAGTTTGGTTTTATCAATTGGATTAGTCTTTAGTGTCAACCATATCTTTGAAAGTATCTTAGAACCACATCAATCTAAAAGAATAAACGTGTTGTTAGGAATTGAATCTGACCCACATGGTGCAGGCTACAACGTTAATCAATCATTAATTGCTATTGGTTCTGGAGGTTTTTCTGGTAAAGGTTTTTTAGATGGTACGCAAACTAAATTTAACTTCGTTCCTGAACAAAGTACTGATTTTATTTTTTGTACCATTGGTGAAGAATGGGGATTCTTGGGCTCTTTTATCCTAATCGTAATTTATATCTCTTTGTTTTTAAGACTGCTATACCTAGCAGAAAAACAACGCTCTACATTCAGTAGAATTTATGGTTATTCTGTTGCTTCTATATTGTTCTTTCACTTCTTAATTAACATAGGTATGACCATCGGTTTAGCTCCAGTTATTGGAATCCCTTTGCCTTTTATTAGTTATGGAGGATCTTCTCTATGGTCTTTTACCATACTGCTATTCATCTTCATCAAATTGGATGCAGAAAGAATGAATGTATTAAGGTAATTTAGGAGTTAGTGTTGATGGATAATATATAGTTTTTGGGAAATCTCAAAGAATAATTTATACTAACAAGAAACCATACACCATTAACCATTACTATACTATCCCTTCTTTAATAAGGTCGTGTAAATGAACCACCCCTAAGTACTTTTTTCCATCAACCACTATTAGCTGGGTAATATTATTAGACTGCATCACCTGAAGTGCTTTAACCGCCATTTCTTCCCTCGCAATTGTTTTAGGGTTACTCGTCATGATATCTTTCGCATATAAACTAGTGATGTTATCCGTTTCTTGTAACATTCGTCTTAAATCTCCGTCCGTAACTATTCCTACCAACTCCTTATTTTCTGTAACTGCTGTAACACCTAATCGCTTTGAAGAAATTTCCATAATGACTTCTTTAACTGATGTTGTTGTGGCTACTTCAGGTTTTTCGTTATTCGGGTAAAGATCCGATACTTTTAAAAACAACCTTTTTCCCAATGCCCCTCCAGGATGAAATTTAGCAAAATCGGCACTATCAAAACCTCTTAACTTCAACAAACAAACCGCTAATGCATCCCCCATTGCTAATTGAGCAGTAGTACTGGTAGTTGGCGCCAAGTTATTAGGGCATGCTTCTTTTTCCACATAAGTATTCAATACAAAGTCTGCTTTTTTGCCTAAAACAGAAGCTACATTTCCTGTTATTGCTATTAATTTATTTCCTAAGTTTTTAACCAACGGTAATAATGCAACTATTTCAGGTGTATCCCCACTTTTAGAAATACAAATAACAACATCTTCATTTTGGATATTACCTAAATCACCATGGATAGCGTCTGCTGCGTGCATAAAAATTGCTGGAGTACCTGTAGAGTTAAGCGTTGCTACTATTTTTTGAGCAATATTGGCACTTTTTCCCATCCCTGTAATTACCACTCTTCCTTTAATCGTATATATTAATTGAATACTTTTTACAAAATCTTCATTAATATAAGTTTTTAAGTTACTTACTGCCTTTGCTTCTATTTCGAGGGTTTGCTTGGCAATTTCAATTATCTCTTCTGATGAAATCAACGTAAAATATTTTTTATTTAAAATAAATTAATACCAATTAAAATATCGTATATTTATGTACAAATGTAAATGAATTAATAGCAAACTACAATTTAATGCAAACGTTAGAAGCACCGCTTACCGATTATTTAAAAAAATATTTCGGATTTAACACATTCAAAGGGGAACAAGAAAGAGTAATGGCAAGCCTTCTGAAAGGAGAGGATACTTTTGTGATCATGCCAACAGGAGGGGGGAAATCATTGTGTTACCAACTCCCTGCTTTAATTTGTGATGGCACAGCCATTATTGTTTCTCCACTAATTGCTTTAATGAAAAATCAAGTGGATGCACTTAGAGGAGTATCCACTAATCATGGAATTGCTCATTTCTATAATTCATCTCTAACTAAAACGGAAGCAAAACAAGTAAAAGAAGATGTTACCAATGGAGTAACCAAATTACTTTATGTGGCTCCAGAGTCTTTAACAAAAGATGAAAATATAGAATTTTTAAAAAGTATTAAAATCTCTTTTTTTGGAATTGACGAAGCACATTGTATTTCCGAATGGGGACATGATTTTAGACCAGAATACCGAAGATTAAGAACCATTATTGAGGCCATTGATAGAGTTCCGATAATTGCACTAACTGCAACCGCCACACCTAAGGTTCAGGAAGATATCCAGAAAAATCTGGGAATGACCAAAGCCAATGTTTTTAAGGCTTCTTTTAATAGAGATAATTTGTATTATGAAATCCGGCCAAAAAAAGATGTGCAAAAAGAAATTATTCGGTTTGTCAAACAGCACACAGGAAAATCGGGAATTATCTATTGTTTAAGCAGAAAAAAAGTAGAAGAAATTGCAGAGTTGTTGCAAGTTAATGGTATCAATGCACTACCCTACCATGCAGGCTTAGATTCAACAACTAGAGCTAAGCACCAAGACATGTTTTTGATGGAAGAAGCAGAAGTAATAGTTGCTACTATTGCTTTTGGAATGGGTATAGATAAACCAGATGTTCGTTTTGTTTTACATCATGATATCCCAAAAAGCTTGGAGAGTTATTACCAAGAAACAGGTAGAGCTGGTAGAGATGGTGGTGAAGGGATATGTGTTGCCTTTTATAGTTATAAAGATATTGAAAAACTAGAAAAATTTCTTCATGGAAAACCTGTAGCCGAATTAGAAATAGGCCTTCAGTTGATTTTTGAAATGGTTTCTTATTCTGAAACAGCAGTATGCAGAAGAAAACAATTACTGTATTATTTTGGAGAAGAGTATGATGAAACGCCATGTAAAGAAAAGGGAATGTGTGACAACTGCGCCCGTCCAAAGGAAAAATTTGAAGGGCAAGAAGATGTTAAAATTCTATTGCAATGTATTTTGGGGCTAAACGAAGTATTTAAAGCTAAGTATGTAGCCAACTTTGTTGCTGGAAAAGACAGTTCTGATATCAAGGCTTTTAAACATGAAAACCATGAATTATTTGGTTCAGGAAAAGCAGATGATAAAGATGGAAAATATTGGGAAGCTATTATTAGACAGTGTATTATTGAAGGGTTAATAATTAAAGAAATAGAAAACTACGGTGTTTTAAAAGTAAGTAAAAAAGGAAAAGAATTTATTCAACATCCCCACACTATTTCATTAGTTAAAGCACATGATTACAGTGATGTTGATGATGGTGATATTATTGTCCCTCAAAAAGGAGGAGGAGCTGCTGATGAAACACTATTTAACATCTTAAAAGACCTACGAAAATCTATTGCAAAAGAAAAAAAATTACCACCTTATGTTATTTTTCAAGATCCTTCATTAGAAGATATGGCTACACGATATCCTATTACGATGGAAGAGTTGACTAATATTTCTGGAGTAGGGCAAGGTAAAGCTGAAAAATTTGGAGAAGAATTTCTTGAAGTAATTGAACGTTACGTGGAAGACAACAACATTGAACGCCCACTAGATATGGTGGTAAAATCTGTAGTAAATAAATCGGGATTAAAAGTGTATGTCATCCAAAGTATCGACAGAAAAATTCCTATTGAAGACATTGCTAAATCTAAAGGAAAAAATGTGGACGACATTTTAACCGAAATTGAACACATTGTATTATCTGGCACCAAAGTTAATATGGATTACTACCTTAATGAAGAAGTAGATGAAGCTGACCAAGAAGAAGTGTTCGATTACTTTATGGAAGCAGAAAGTGACGACATTGAAGAAGCGCTAGATGAATTTGAAGGTTCTTTTTCTGAAGAAGAAATGCGTTTGCTCCGTATTAAATTTTTATCCGAGGTAGCTAATTAAGTACCTGTTTATAATCAACATGTGTTCATCTTAAAACTGAATATACAGAAAAAAATGCTGTTGATTACTCTTGGGTTACATTAATTATGAGTTCTACTCTTACTTTGCTAAAATAAAGCTCTCCTTGTAACGAAATCACAGCTTTTAATTATTAATAGAAGCAGAATAAAGCAACTCATCATCATTCAAAATTATGTATTTATAAAGATTTTTACTTACGTAAAAAACATATTTTAAATTGCTATTTTACAAGTATTTATACTTACGTCTGTGTTGATTTTTATTTTTAATTTCGTAGCGGAATATATTTTCCTCACAACCAAAAAATTTCAAATGATGTCAATTACTACCTATTATTCATTTATCAGCAAGTTACTTATTCTAACGTTATTCAGTGTTACAACATCTCTTGTAGCACAAGATACCTTATACCAGGAGGATTTTAATTTGCCTGATGGTACAACAGTAGGAACAGGAAGCCCTGCTGCATGGACAGTGGATGTAAGTGGAGGTAACCTTGGAGCAGGAGATTACTTTGAAGTAAAGAATAATAAATTTGAAGGTAGGGGAGTAGATGGTACTGTACTGTGGATATCCCAATGGATAAACGTACAAGATTTTATCAATGTTACTATTTCTGGATATTTCGAAGAACAAAACACAGATGATGGCAGTGATTTCATTAAAGCGTTTTACAAAACTAGCGCTGGCGGTTCAGAAATTCCATGGTTCAATCCTGCTAATCAAGAATTTGGTGCAGCTTCACCTAGTATGAATATTGGTAGTGGTAACAGTTCCATACAAATAATCATTAAGGTGAACAATAATAGTAGTACAGAAACACATAATTTCGATAATATTTTAGTGACGGGCGTAAGTGCTAGTTGTAGTACAGTGGCAGGAACAGTGATGGCTTCCCCTGTTAATATAGAACACAACCAATCAACTAACTTAACACTGAGTGGTCACTCAGGAACTATTCAATGGCAACAATCTACTGATGGCATTAATTTTTCCGACATTGTTGGTGCTACAACAACACCATATACAACCGCTTCACTATTAGGACCTGGTAATGTATATTTTCGAGCAAAAGTAACCGATAGCTGTATTGTCTTTTCTGATACCGCTACTGTTACGATTAATGCATTTCCGGGAACTATCTGTGTTTTGAACACCAACAACGATGGTGCTGGTTCTTTGCGTAATGCTATTAACATAGCTAATAGCAATGGAGTAGCCGATGTCATTTCATTTTGTATTGATGGTAATGCACCTCATACCATTACGCTTAATAGCCAATTACCTGATATTACAGAAAATGATATTACCATTGATGGTAGTACACAAACAGGAAGCGCAGCATTCAAAATTGTATTGGACGGTAACAATGCCGTAAATACAGGAATTAATATTCTAAACGCAGAAAATGTAGAAATAAAAGGATTCTCCATTATCAATTTTACAGATAATGGAATAGCCATAAACGGTTCTACCAGTAGTGGAAACATTCATCAAAATCACATTGCAGGAAATGGTAATCATGGTATTAATATTAGTCTTACTAATCCCAATTATACGATTACAGGTAACCTAATAGGAACAGATGAAACAGGAACACTTGCACAAAGTAATGGAGGTGATGGTATTCATGCAAACAATACCGGAGGAACGATTACCATAGGAGGGACAAACACAGGAGAAAGAAATATTATTTCAGCCAATGGAGGAGATGGGTTAGAACTTGGAGCTACCAGTGGTGCTTTTATCGTACAAGGCAATACTATTGGTGCCGGAACCAATGGAACAGAAGAACTGGGCAACGGACAATATGGTATTAGAACAGGAGGTACTACCGATGACATATTAATAGGAGGAACCAATAGCGGAGAAGGAAATGTTATTGCATTTAATGTTGAAGAAGGTGTTTGTGTATGCAGTGCAACAAATAATGAGATACAAATTAGACAGAACTCGATGTTCTGCAACTCTCAAACAACAGGCGATGACGGAATAAAACTTGTTGCTGGAGCCAATGATGATATTCAGCCACCAGTGATTGACATATTAGACGAAACGATAACAGGAAAGGGGCTGCCTAATGGTATTGTAGAATTATTCGTGGCTGAGAATTGCTCATATCTATCAGGAAAAGAATATCTGGCATCCACAACGATCAATGGCAATGGTGACTGGTCTTTTGTTATTCCAGATCCAAACGTTCAACCATGGTTAGATTTATTACAAAATGTAAAAAGAATTACTGCAACGCAAACCGTTCCTTCCAAGGGAACATCTAAACATAAAAAGGGACCAAATAATAAAGCACCTTGTTCATCTTGTGATTTAATATGCAATGGTGATTTTGAAGATTTTGGAACCTGTCCAGCTACATCTCAAGGTAATACCTATCAAGAACTTACTCAATGGAACAATATTGGACATACGTCCGTGTCCGCAGAGTATTTTAACAGCTGTATAAATGGCGGTGCTCATGATGTTCCAATAAATTCTTACGCAGGCTTTCCTGGTCAACCAGCTCATTCAGGAAATGGTTATGTAGGTATTTCACAGAGTGGTGATAACCCATCAAATCCTCTACAAACAAGTTATATCCAACAAAATATAGCTCCTTTGATTGCAGGGGAAACTTATTTCTTTCAGTTATTTATTGCCTGGGGGCAAGTAAGTGGGGTTCAACATAACCGGATAGGAGTGCTTTTTTCAAACACACCACCTAGTCAATCAACTACTTCAGTAGGAGTAGGTAAAGGTTTGATAGAC
The DNA here is from genome assembly GCA_024103385.1 of Vicingus serpentipes. Lineage (GTDB taxonomy): Bacteria > Bacteroidota > Bacteroidia > Flavobacteriales_E > Vicingaceae. Next base: position 4,577 of record JAGFIT010000016.1, on the reverse strand, counting down.
CATACTTTACCTGGATACACATTTATTGATTTAGTACCTTCTGGTGGGGGTATGATTAATAATAATGCTAGCAATCCACCAACTTGGCAAAGGTTATGTGGAACGTTTGTAGCCAATGGGGGTGAACAATCTGTAACAATAGGCTTTTTTGACCAAATAGGGGTGGCAGCACTAAATCTTAATCCGAGTGTTCCAAAACAGGATGCCCGTTATTTGATTGATGACGTATCGTTAACCCATATCGAACCCCTTCCAGTTGAAGACTGTGGTCCTATAGGTCCTACTTGCCCTATATTGGAAGCTGAATATAGTTGGTCTCCTGCTTCAGGTTTAAGTGATCCTAATATTCCAAACCCCATTGCTTCACCTACAAGTCCTACGACCTATACCCTTACGGTAACTATACCGGAATGTGGAGGGATATTTACAGATGCTGTATTGGTTGACCCTAAGGGTTTTGCAGATGCCGGAGCTGACCAAACAATTTGCCCAGGAGAAAGTACCACTTTATCAGCAAGTGGTGGCAATAGTTACTCATGGACTCCTACAACCGGGTTGTCTAATCCTAATATTGCTAATCCAATAGCAAGTCCTACTGTAACTACCACTTATCAGGTAATTGTTACGGATGCTTTTGGTTGCCAGGATTTTGATGAGGTAACAGTCTCTATTTCTACTAATCAATCACCAATATTAGTCAGAGCTTGCTTAGGAGACGGTAGTGGATCTCTGTGCTTAGCTCCAAATTTTGGTACAGCACCATATACCTATTTGTGGACAGAAATAAATAGTTCACAAATTGTTTCAACAAACGATTGCATCAATTTCCCTAGTGGAAGCAATTACACGTATTCGCTTTTAATTACAGATGCTATAAGCAGCACCCAAAAAGAATGTTGGTTAACCTGCCCGCAATTTAGAATATCACAAACACCAACAGGAAGAAACACAAGCAATAATGATGCACTAGATAATACTAACTACAATAATGTAGTATTAGGAAATAATGAGCCCGAGCAAGCGACTAGCTCACTAGTAACTATTTACCCCAACCCTAATAATGGAGAATTTAATGTTGCTATCAACCACAACGAAAATAGCTTAATAGAAGTGTTCGATGTAATGGGTAAAAAAGTGTTTACACAAAGTAGTGTAAATACGAGTTCGGTAACCATTAATTTAGCGAATCAAACCAAAGGTGTATACTTTGTTAAAGTAACTATTAGTGATGTAATCTTTAATGAAAAGGTAATACTTCAATAAATCTTAAAAGCCTCACTTAAAGAAGTGGGGCTTTTATTAGTCTGACAAGCTATTTTCTGCTCTAGAGGAATATGTCAGGTCAAGAGGGGGAGAAGCAGATATTCATAGGTTTAAGTACTTACTAGATGAATTTGAAGGTTCTTTTTCTGAAGAAGAAATGCGTTTGCTCCGTATCAAATTCTTATCTGAGGTAGCTAATCTAAGATTACTTTACTTTCAATTACGTATAGTAAAAGTAATTTTTACTATACATTTATCTTGTCTAATTTCTATAATTATCAATATTTAATGGTCATAAATCAATATTTTCTTCTATAAAAAATTATTTTTTCTCTTAATTTTATACAAAAAAGCTATTCAAATAAAGGTAGTAAAGGTTAAAATAAACAAATTACCCCTAAACCTAAGCAACTATTTTTTTATTTTTAACGTCACTAGTTTGAGAACACTTAAATCTTTGACAATCATGTCAAAAAAAATTAAGCTTCTCCTAATTAACTACCTAAAACATTAATGATGAAGGTCTTTAAAGTATTTGTTTTTTTAATTTTTCCAGCTCTTTTATCTGCTCAGGTGAATATCTCTAATACTACTTTAAATATATGTAGTGAAACCATTTATGACGATGGAGGACCTAGTGGAAATTATTCCACAAATGTGGATTATACCATGACAGTTTGTCCTACTTCAGGAACACAACTCTATTTTATTGTCAACTTTTTATCACTAGGAACAGCTTTTAATGGAGATATAGATCGTCTGAGGATTTTTCAAGGAACTGGAACCGGAGGACCTGTTTTATTTAATTCCGATAACGATACCCCTGGAGCAATTTTATTATCTAATAACGGATGTCTCACTATCTATATAGAAACAGACCCTCATTTTTTTAGTACTGATCCAGGAGCTGGTTTTGAAATATTGGTTTCCTGCACCTTACCTGAAACTTGTAGTGATGGTATCCTAAACAATGGAGAGGTACAAATAGACTGTGGTGGCCCCAATTGTCAACCTTGCTATTTATTTACTCAATGTGCTCCAGATGTAATTATTAATGGTGATTTTGAAACGCCTGATCCTTCCGTATGTGGTGCTCCTGCAGGGGGGGCTTATGGGACTTCTAATCAAATACCAAGGCCTTGGTATGATCAAACACCTGTATCTAACTGGATAGGGACAGCAATTAGAATTGATAATAATATTAGCTATCCTACAGCCGATTATAATAATTCTTCTTGTACCAATTCTGGAACTGTACCTTCAATGAATGGAAGTGGTTCCTTAGGTTATTTTTCACATTTTGGAGGTGGACAAAGTTCAGAATATATACAGCAATTACTTGCTTCACCACTTGTTGCAGGAGAAGAATACTGTGTAAGCTTAAAAGCTACTTCGGGAGGATCTAGAGGAGGCACTCCATCTGATGGATTTGGTATGTGGTTTCATAATAGAACTTTTGCTTCAGGTGACGGTTTTGTTGAGTGGAATAACGATAATGGGGGAAGCCCTTTTCTTGGAGCAGGAACCACAGTGAATGCGATTCCTCAAGTACAGCAGCCTATAGGAAAAAATATATCACTTGCGGTAGAAGATCTAAAATTTAGCTTTTGTGCTACTGGAGGAGAAAGATACGTTGTAATAGGGAATTTCACACCAGGACCTGCTGGATCTGGTAGTAGTGAATATATAACTATTGATGATATAAGTGTTATACAATCCTGTCCACTAACGTTTGACTGTAACATTATAGAGAGTGGAGTACCAGATTGTGCAGGGAGCTGTGTTACTTTAACAGCAGATCCACAGAATCAAGCAGGAGGCTGTGAAGTGACCAACGATTTCACCTATTTATGGTCAACAGGAGCAACCACTCAAGCTATTAATGTATGCCCCACAGGTGGAGGAAGTTATTACGTAGACATCACCTATAACGCAGGTTGTAAAACATTAACCCAGCGATGTCAGGTAACCTATTGTGGTCCTCAAGTAACCTTAGTAGGTGATACCATTTGTGTAGGAGAAACAGGAACTTTAACGGCTACTGCTTCAGGTACTTCAGGGTATGATTTCTTATGGTCTGGTGGTGGAGTAACTCCTGGTCCAACAAATAATCCTTCAACCGATACCCGAACAGATAACCCTGTTGTAACTACTACTTACACCGTAATTGTTACTGATATTAATGGTGATAAAGATACAGCTACTGCTGATATTGTAGTGAATCCTTTACCTAATGTGAGCGCGGATACGGATGCCGCTATTTGTATAGGTGCCTCCACCACCGTTACTGGTTCTGGAGCCTCTACTTATACCTGGGACAATGGTGTTCCTAATGGTGCTGGTCCGCATACGGTTTCTCCAGCTACTACTACTACTTACACCGTAACAGGTACGGATGTAAACGGTTGTGTCAATACCGATGATGTTACTATTACTGTCAATCCTCTACCTACTATTGTAGCTCCTGATGCTGCTGGCTGTAAAAATGATCCTATTACTTTAAGTGCTAGTGGTGGAACTACTTATTCTTGGGTTCCTTTGGATGGTGGATTAATTAATTCTGGTGCTAATACAGCTACTCCTGAGGTACAAACTGATCAGCCTGGAGCAGTTGCTGATGTAATCCGAAATTACGAAGTAACGGTTACTGATGCTAATGGTTGTACGAATACAGCTACCGTACAGGTTACTTTTGAGGTGAATTGTGGTCCACAGGTAGTGGTAGATAATGATACTATTTGTATTGGTGAAACTGGAACGTTACTTGCCGTAGCTTCTGCTGGTGATGGGTCTTATACTTTTACTTGGTCTGGTGGTGGGTTAACGGGTCAAACTACGGCTGGTCCACATAATGATAATCCTGTAGCTACAACTACTTACACCATTGTAGTTACTGATGGCACAGGTGCTAAGGATACAACTACGGCTCAAATTATTGTCAATCCTTTACCTAATGTGAGTGCGGATACGGATGCAGCTATTTGTATAGGTGCCTCCACCACCGTTACTGGTTCTGGAGCCTTTACTTATACTTGGGACAATGGCGTTCCTAATGGTGCTGGTCCGCATACGGTTTCTCCGGCTGCTACTACTACTTACACCGTAACAGGTACGGATGTAAACGGTTGTGTGAATACTGATGATGTTACTATTACTGTCAACCCCCTACCCACTATTGTAGCCCCCAATGCAGCTGATTGTTATTTGAATGACATTACCTTAAACGCTAGTGGAGGAAACTCTTATAATTGGACAGCCTTAGGAAGTCCTGCAGGTGTCATTGTTTCTGGAGGATCATCTGCTACTCCAGTAGT
>JAGFIT010000059.1 GCA_024103385.1 Vicingus serpentipes | reverse complement strand
ACCTAGCTTTGTCTACGGGGATTTTTAGGAATTCTTTTTGATATTAAGAAATATGCGCATACAAAAACAGTTAATTATCTTTTTTATTTTTCTAAGCACCGCCTCCTTTTGTCAAGATAGTATTCCTGTAAATTATTTTCGTTCTCCCTTAGGTATTCCCTTGTATTTATCTGGTAATTTCGGTGAGTTACGCTCTAACCACTTTCATGCTGGTTTGGATATGAAAACGCAAGGAAAAGAAGGTTTGAATATCCATGCCACTGCCGATGGTTTTGTCTCTAGAGTTAAAATTTCTCCTTGGGGATATGGAAACGTTATCTACATTGATCATCCTAATGGATATACTACTGTTTACGCTCATTTAAAAGAATTTAAAGGACATATCGCTCAAAAAATAAAAGCCTACCAGTATGAAAAGGAAAGCTGGGAAATGGATTGGTATCCACCTGACACTTTGATGAAAGTTAAAAAAGGAGAAATTATCGCGCTTTCTGGAAATACTGGCGGTTCTGGCGGTCCTCATCTTCACTTTGAAATTAGAGAAACAATATCTGAAAACCCTGTTAACCCATTATTATTTGGCTTTGCTATTAAAGACAATATAAAACCCACTATCAAGAGTATAGCGGTATTTCCTTTAAATGACACTAGTTATGTTAATGGAAGCACTACCGTACAACGTTTTCCTGTCGTTTTCTCTAACGGAAAATACATATTAAAATATGGCAACAACATTACCGCTTATGGCGAAATTGGAATAGGTATTGAAACCATTGATAAACTCAATGATGTTCACAATCCAAACGGTATTTACTCCATTCAATTAACAAAAGATAATGAGATTATCTTTTTATCTGAAATGGAAAAATTTGATTTCAGTCAAATAAGAGCATTAAATGCATTAATTGATTACGAAACCTACTTAAGAAAAAACATTCGCTATCAAAAAAGTTTTGTTGAACCCAATAATCAATTAAACATCTATAAAAAAGAGAAAAACAAGGGAGTCGTACATTTTTCGACCAACAAAAGTGATTTTCAATATCTTGTAAAAGATTCCTATGGAAATGCCTCCTCTCTACAATTTCAAATTTCAGGACAAAAACCGAGCACCATCCCTTCAGTTATCCGTCCTAAAATTGATACTGTGTTCCATTATGCTGATAGTAACGTTTTTGTTTCAAAAGACCTTAATATTATTGTGGGCATACCGCCCAATTCCCTTTATAAAGATTTACCTTTTCAATTTTACACTAAAGACACGTTATATGGAGCCATTACTCCCACCTATTACATCCACAATGATTATACTCCACTCCATTATCCTATTTCAGTAGCTATTAAAGCAGGAAGATTGAGCGATTCTTTGCGAGATAAAGCAGTAATTGTTCATGTAGATAGAAACAAAAGAATATATTCCAAAGGAGGTAAATGGCGAAAAAATTACCTCAAAACCACCTCAAAAGCATTTGGTGGTTTTGCTATTATGCTGGATACTAAACCTCCAAAAATTACTCCTATTAACATTTTTCCCAACAAACATATGGCTAATAACTCTGCTATTATTGTTAAAATTGAAGATAATCTTTCAGGAATTGGCGCTTATAGGGGAACGATTGATGGAAAATGGATTAAAATGGAATATGAAGCAAAAAAAGCTAAATTGTTTTACACTTTTGATAATATACCCCAAGGAAACCATACCTTTGAACTTACATTAACGGACGGAGTAGGTAATTCATCCACAGTGTCAATTCCCTTTATTAGATAAAATGGACATATTAGAATTTGAGAATAGTAGTTATAGTGTTAACCTAAGAAAACTTACTCGTAAAGCACGTTTAGGTTTTGGTTATCAAGAAATCAAAAACATTACTATACAAGACATTTTAATCATGAACAAACATAAAGAACTGATTAAAATCTACTTTGGGTTAGATAAAATCACCTTCATGGATGATATTTTAGATGAGTTGGGGATTACTGAAGATATGCGTATTGAGAAACCTGGAAAAATTAGAGATTACGCAGAGCGTGATGAATTAGTGAAAGAAGCATTAATTACTGTTAAAGCCCGTAAAAAAGAAGAAGTAGCTGCTTTTAGAGAAATGGCTAAAGAGATGCGAGAAGAGTTGAAAGAGGAAGAGAAAAAAGAAAAAAAATAATTCTACTCCTTCAAAATTTTCTTAGTTACCACCTCTCCTTCACTTTTTAATTGTAAAAAGTAAATTCCTGATGGAACATCAATATTCAAATTAATAGAACTAGCAGAAGTGCATCGCTTAATTATTATCATTTGCCCCACACTATTGGAAAATCCACTCAAACAGACCACCCGATAACAGTTTAAGTTGACCACCTATAGCAGTCCAAATAGACCACCCTATAGCATTTTAAACTGACCACCCTCAGCGGTGCAAATTGACCACCCCTAAAA
>JAGFIT010000045.1 GCA_024103385.1 Vicingus serpentipes | reverse complement strand
CTCGGTTTATCATTGCTAATCCAGAATCCCCCATAAAGTTATAAAGCATAATAGGAGTGGCAGTTAAACCTATTACCTTTTTAATTTTTGTATGTTTAATAAACCTGTCTACTTGTGAACCTTTTTTGCACATGTAATGACATTCATCCACTAATATAATATCATATTTCATACGAAGAATTTCATCACTTATTGAGATCAAAGATCCTATTGTGGCAAATACTACATCAGATAGATTTTTCTCTCCGGCTGAATTTGAGTATATACTAGCTTCAAAACCATACTCTATATATTTCTCATAGTTTTGTAATAAGAGCTCAACATTAGGTTGTAAGACTATTGCTTTTTTTCCCGAATTTTTTATAATGTTAGCTATATACAATGATTTGCCTGCTCCGGTAGGGGCTACTATGATAGGTTTGGCATTATTCTTTCTATTAAAAATATATTCAACCGCGAGATCTACCGCCTCTTTTTGGTAATCTCTTAATTCATACATAATTTAACGCTTTTGATATGATGGGTAATTCTCTTTTAAAATGTTCCTTTATCTCTCTAGCTATTAACTGTATTTCTTTTTGTTCCATATTTTTTCAATCTTGTTTAGAAAATCACTTTGATTTTTATCTAATTTCATTTTATTACACCATTCGCAACAAGGAACTACATTATCTGTAGTGTATCCTAAATCATTGTTTATTCTGTCTAGACCATTAATATAAATACTACCATGTAAGTTTTGATGTGTTTTTTCAATAGGACTATCTCCACAATAATGACAATTTTCTGAAACAATATTTTTCCATTCTTCTAAAGATAAATAATTTTCTAAATTTCTATCTGTAGAATTACGTATGTGACGTTTATAAAACAAATTCCAAACTGAACCATTATCAGGTAATCTATTTTCTTTATTTCTTTTAAGGAGTAATTCTTTAGCTAAACAACCGCAACTTGATGAATTCCCACTTCGTAGATTATCAACTGTGATTTTAACTTCATTTCCACAATCACACTTACATAAATAGAATCTTTTTTTATTTTTAGATTCAATGTATTTAATAGCGGTAAGTCTTCCAAATTTTTCTCCTGTTATATCTATTGCCTTCATTGAATTAATTATTTTGGTTAATTCAAACAAAGATATGAAATAAAATCCAAATAACTGAATAGTTATGTAAAATTTCCTTCATAATTATTAAAATTAGATGTTGCTTTGGCAATAATAGGGAGTTCTTTTGTAAGTATTATTGCTATTTCTTTAGAAATTTCAACTATTTCTTTTTGAGCGTGACGATCTAATCGTATATTAAGAAAATGAATCCAACTACGTACTGATCCGGTCATATATAAACGTGTTTTAGTACACATTGGTAATATCATACGTGCACATTCCCGGGCTATACCTGCCTCTAATAGACTTTCATACAATTTTTCAGATGTATTTAGATATAATGCAATAGCTTCCGATGCATCCATACCATAAGGAGTATTAAAGTCTATGTTAGGATCAAATATATCAGTGCTACTTTGCCTATTGGTTTCTGCTTGTTTACGAATTTCTACTTCTTCAAACATAGAATCATCAAAACTTTTAGATACATCTGCGTATCGTTGAGAGAACTCTTGAAAAGTAAAGGATCTGTGCCTTAATAGTTGTATGGCTATTGCTTTTGACGTTTCAATTTCAAATGTGAGTGATCCTGTTTCAAATATTGACCAATGTTTATTTTCTATACAATATTTTAAAAGACCTTCGGGTTTATCGAATTTATCGGATCTTGATGATGATACTCTAGCACAATAAACCATTATATCTTCAATAAATCTGTCTTTAAATTCTTCTAAACCTTTAGTGATTGATATTAATTTAACATTCATTTCTTATTCTTTTATTTATTACATCACAAATATAACCAGAACTCGTATTAAATGTTTTTGCTAATTCTCTCATGGTGTATTAATGGTCCCACTCAAATATTCAATTCTATCCATATTTGATATTTTATATACATTCAACCAATTAGTATCAATTTTCCATATCTCTTTCATACTTTAAAGTATTGCAATAGCTTTTCCGATTCGGCTGTCTTGTTCTTTCTGGATGAACTCACTCTCGCTATCTCCACTATTGTTATTTCGATGTTTGGTGTAATAGCTAACATTTTCGTCTTCATTTAATTCTTTTTTAATGATTATGATATTATCTACTTCTTGGTTAGGGGTTATACTCTTCCCTCTTCTATATACATTAAAACGGGAGGTATATTCTTCATCTCTTTCTTTGTATCTATTCAATACATTGTTTAAACCTTCTTCAATTTTTGATCTTAACTGAACAGGCGTATCACAATTATATTTACCGTGTATTTGAAGTAGTTGACCCCGTGGTGATATTTGACAATCATAATCCATATCTTCCCATTCAAAGGCCACAAATAAATAGTTTTGTATATAATCACCATACGAAGATAAACAATGGTGCTGTATGGTTCCTTGAATATGTAATGCCCGGGCAGAATCTAATACTTTATACTTCAAACCTAAAGATGACCACATAGAGAAAACCTCACTAAAATAATATACAGGTGTATCTGAGAAGGAAGCCGCATTTTTAATGGCTAACATTGATACAACCGCATCGTGTTGTTCTTTTAACTGATTTATTCCTTTAGGAATGTAATATTCAACACCTAAATCTTTACTCATTTTTATATAATCCTTTAGTAAAGACTGCCTACCTTTTTTAATGATGTTTATAACATTTACTCTCTCATCTTTACTTCTTGACCCATAGAGAAGAGACTCCATTACGTCTTTGGTACCCGCAATTGATTTAAGCCCGGTAGGTGAATGTTCTTCCTTAAATAAATCTAAAAAATCAGAATCCGATATAAAATCATATCCTAAAAATAATTTGGCTTCTTTCAAAGATTTGAATCCTTGAAAGAATTTAATATTCCATAAATCCGGATAATACATTAACCATTCTGCCTTTTTTCCAATAAACGCACATTTAATAAAGGCAGAATATTCCTCTTTAGTAATTCTTTCTAAATCTAAAATCATTTTAAATGCAAAATTATTTATAAGTTTAATCAAGCACTCAATCGTTAAGTTTCTAAATTTAAAACCAGTAGAAAACTTTACTGACATTTTTCCTGTTTTAGAAATAATAAAAACAAAATTGGAATGTTCTTGCCATTCATGTTTTGTTCCTAATTTCTCTAATGTACCTTTAGTAACATTATACCCGTTATATTTAAAAGACCTTCGTATAGTCGTGTGTGTAATAACTGCGTATAAATTCCCAGATGCCGATTCTTTAAATTTAGGAAAAGCTTTCTTAAATAATTCTATTTTTTTTAATACTATTTCTTTTTTCATAATGTTGCCAAATAATGATTATTAATTGTATGATTAAGTAAATCTTCATTTTGTAGAAATCTATTTTGAAAATCTAATAGATTCTTAACTCTACGATTTTTCGGTACGGTGTAGGATCTATTATGACTTCTGGTTACTAAAATTGTGGGAATCCCTTCCTTATTTAATTCAATATAGTTACGAATTGAATCGTCCAGAAATAAATCCACTCTGCCCTTTAAAGCTTCAATTTTACTTCCATTATGGCCTACTGTGATGACTTCTGACTTTGGGAAATCGTGTGAATTTAACCATGCAACTGTGACGCTTGTTCCAATAGGGCGAGCAGTTACATATACTTCAGGGGTAAATTCTAATAAATTTGCCGGGAATATTGTAGGCATTGATAACCAAAAATCAGCATCATCTTTAATTAAATGCATATTATCTACAAATCTAGAATCATCCCAATGTGTAGCTCCGTGTTTGGGGAGATCTAAATATCTCAGAAAATGTTGCTCAAATTCGCCTATTACCCCGTCAAGATCTAGTCCTATTTTCATAATATGTAAATAGTTTAGTGTAATATGTTACAATAAAAGGATTAGAAGGAAAACCTTTACCCGTTATTATCCAACGTATTCCGTAATACGGAATTTCTACAATTAATGTAAGAAATACTACGCTTCCAAATATAAAGGCTATTACCATAAATAATCTTAAAAACATTCGTTTATTTTTTTAGTTAGTTCAATGATATCTTTGTCATTATATATAATTTTATCAAAATGCTCGTAATTATCCAACGATATTTCTGAAGGGTGATTGTCGTTTGATTCAATATTTCTTTCTATTCTGATTAAGTATCCTTTATTCTCTCGTATAGCTTCGGCCTCGTTTACAAAACGCACATCTGTGATTATAGAACCTTTTGTATTTTTCTCAACTGCATCAAGTGTACAATTAACCCATATGTTAGGATGAATAATTTCCCGGCCACATTCCGTACCTAGTAGTTGCAATATTAGTCTGGGAGTTGTTTTAACCAATTCAGGTTCACCATCAAATATATCGTAGGGGGATATTTTACCATCGGGGTAATCTTGATAGTTAAATAAGAAAACCTCTCCTATCACACTACGTACTTCCCAATACCACCATCTTTCATCTAAAGGGGTTTCTTTAACTTTTGGGTTATCCAACTGTTCCCTT
>JAGFIT010000023.1 GCA_024103385.1 Vicingus serpentipes | reverse complement strand
AAACTATGGAAGAATTATTATCAAAAAAAACCTATACTTGTAAACGAGTTTTAGGATTAGTTTTAAACTGTAAACTTATATCAGGATTATCTAACTAAACTGTAAACTTTTTTCAGGACGAGACAGGCGAAGAAATGCACAAAAGTGCATAATTTTAAATTCTTTTAGAGACACAATATGTTTTTCTTTATTTCCAAAATACTACACTTTTTAATTTCTCCAATTACTTGGGTTTTTATGTTATTGTGCTTAGGATTGTTTATTAAAAACGCCAAACGAAAGAGAAAGTGTTACATCGCTGCTGTTGTATTGCTCTACTTTTTTTCCAACACGTTTATTTTAGATGAAGCTTTTCGTTATTACGAAGAACGTAACCCTAAAGCATTAACCAATCAACAACAATATGACGCAGCTATTATTTTAGGAGGATTTACTACTTATGATGAAGGCTTACAGTTGGAGCAATTTCATTCGAGTATTGACCGGTTATTGCATGGTGTACAAATGTACCATACTGGAAAAGCAAAAAAAATAATGCTGGTTGGTGGTTCTGGAAGTATTAGTAGACCTAATGAAAAAGAAGGCCCTATATTATACAACTTCTTAATTAAATCGGGTATTCCTAAAAATGACATCATTGTTGAATCCCAATCTAAAAATACCCGAGAAAATGCGGTAAATGCTGCTCGCATTTTAAATGAAAAATTTCCTCATGGGCAATTTGTTTTGGTAACCTCTGGATACCACATGCCAAGAGCTAAACGTTGTTTTGACAAAGTAGGGTTAACGGTTACCCCTTTTAGTGTTGACCAATATGCTGGCAAACGAAAATATGTGTTAGATCACTTATTCATTCCCAGTGCATCTGCTTTAGCCAAATGGGACATGCTTTTCCATGAATGGTTTGGTTACATTTCTTATACCATAGCGGGATATATCTAATTGACAGCTTGACTTTCTCCTTAAAAAAGACGAACTTGGTTCTTGCCTGCCGTAGGCATGGTATCAACCGATTATATTGAATTTACCCTGAGCTTGTCGAAGGGTTAAAACGTGACATAGACAGACGTTGGGTGGCATAAAGATTTCAACTTTACTTTGTGAAAAGTATTTTAAAAATAGCCTAATCATAAATGAAGAAATACTATATTTAAATTATGAATATAAATAATTTATGTAACACAATATTTAATGAAAACTGTCTGAAGACTATGAAAAGTATGCCTTCAGATTCTGTTGATTTGGTAATTACATCCCCACCGTATGACGATTTGAGAACATATAATGATTTTGTAAAAGGAAATAAATCAGAGTTTAACGGTTATTCTTTCCCATTTGAAAAAATCGCAAATGAATTGTTCCGAGTTTGCAAAGAAGGGGGCGTAGTTGTATGGGTTGTAGCTGATTCAACAATTCAAGGAAACGAAACAGGAAACTCATTTCGACAAGCTCTTTATTTTAAAGAGTGCGGTTTCAATCTTTTTGATACAATGATATATTCCAAACCCCCTAGAGGTGCAGTAGGAAACAATACTACTTATTGGCAGTCGTTCGAATATATGTTTATCCTTAGTAAGGGTAAGCCTAAAACTATAAACCTTATTACTGATAGGGAGAATAAGGAATCTAGAAAAGGAGATAATGGAACAAAAAGGTTACAGAACGGAGAATTACTGCAAGTTAGCAGGGGTGGGTATGGCGAATATGGAAGAAGAACAAATATTTGGGAATATAATATAGGTAAAGGTCATTCTACCTCTGACCAATGTGCCTTTAAGCATCCTGCTATATTCCCAGAAAAATTAGCATATGATCATATTTTATCATGGTCAAATATTGGCGATATTGTTTATGACCCAATGATGGGAAGTGGAACAGTTGCAAAAATGTGTATTCTCACAGATAGAAAATATATAGGCAGCGAAATAAATCCAGAATATTGTGAAATAGCAGAAGAAAGAATTGAATCAACATTAATTACATCAACTGAATTTAGTGAATACATCGGAGCCGCAGTTTAAAATTTGTAAAGTTTGCCAAGAAAAGAAAGAAATAGAAGCTTTTGCTCCTAACCAATACGGTAAAAATAATCGTGTACTAAGAAGACCTGTTTGTCGTGAGTGTTATGCTAAAAAAGTAAAAGCAGATCCACAACAAAAAAAAGAATTTGAAAAGAAACACCCAAGACCAGAAATTGGAGAAGATTTTTCCTGTCCAATTTGTTTAAAAACATTTATTAGAGAACACAGAAATGACGTGGTGTTAGACCATAGCCATATTGACGGAAGCATTAGAGGCTGGCTTTGTAGTAGCTGCAACACAAGTCTTGGTAAATTTAATGATAATCCGGAAGTTTTAAAAAGAGGAATGGAGTGGATTAAAATGGGTGGTAATATCAAAAAATAATATAACGCCCACCCAACAAGGTATATATCGCATAACCGCACCCTTACAGGTCGGCAACGCAACATATACAGGTCAATAAACGAAAACTACTTCTTCACCCTCGTATAAGCTACCACTTTGGTCTCAAAAAATTCTTCTGAAAAATAATTAGACAAAGGAAATAGCTCTACTTTTTTTTGGCTTTCAACAATCTCCTCCTGTAAATCTCCTCCTTTTAAAAAGAGGATTCCATTTTTAAGTTCATGTTTACTATCTGGTAATAATTTCCCTTTTACCCAAGGTATAAATTTCTTAATCCGTGTTACTGCTCGTGTCACTACAAAATCAAACTGCCCCTTTACTTCTTCTGCTCGTTGATGATAAGCTTTAACATTCTTCAACCCTAATCGGTCTACAATTTCATTCACCACTTTAATTTTTTTCCCAATAGAATCTACTAATACAAATTCACATTCTGGAAACAATATAGCCAAGGGTATTCCAGGAAACCCTCCACCTGTACCTACATCTAATATCTTAGTGTTGGGATGAAACGAAATTACTTTAGCTATTCCTAAGGAATGTAATACGTGTTTAAGATACAACTCTTCGATGTCTTTTCTTGAAATCACATTGATTTGTGCATTCCAATCTTTGTACAACAACTCCAATTGTGCAAATTGCTGAATTTGTTCGTCTAATAACTCTGGAAAGTAATTGGTGATAATTTTCAAGGTAAAATCTCCCTTTGATTTAAATTTTTCCTTTTCGCTTTTGCATCAACTCATAAAGTTGCTCTCTAGCTCTAAACAATTGGGCTTTTACTGTCCCTAGAGGTAAATCTGTTTCCTGAGCTATTTCTTCGTAAGAGTATTCTCTAAAATAACGCAACACCACCAACTCTCTATATCGTGGTTTTAACTGATCTACTATCTCTCGCATGATTCGAATTTTTTGTTTTCGAATAAATCTTTCTTCAGGATTAAGTGTTGTTGCCCTAATATTCATAGTCATCTCTCCCCCTTCTCCATCGTCCATGGTTCTATCAATAGATAATGTTACCATTTTCTTTTTTCGAATAAAATCAATGCAGTTGTTAGTTGCTATTCTAAACAACCAAGTACTAAATGCATATTGAGGAGTATACTGATGTAATCTATTAAAAGCTTTACCGAATGCTTCAATGGTTAAATCATCAGCATCGTCACTGTTTTTTACCATCTTAAACATCATGTAATAAATAGAATCTCGGTACTTCGTCATCAATTCAGCGTACGCTTTCTCATCTTTTTTATCACGCGCTCTACAAACCAACACAAAATCAATCTGTGCCTTGGGTGATAAATTTGAGTTTAATTCCATTTTACTTGTTTAATTAATAGATTTGAAGTTACCAATAAAGGATTAAAAACCATAAAAAATAATTCAAAAAAAGGTGCTGCTAACACCAAATCTTTTCCTCCAATTTTATTAGCTGATAATTTAAATACAAGCAATTGTATTAAATAACGCAACACAAAAATACTCACAATTAGGTAAACAGGACGTACTTTTATAAGTAATACAATAAAAGAAAGTAAAAATATCCATTGCGATAATTGTAGCAAGCCCAACACCAATTGATGTTTAAATTGATAATGGGTTGCCGTTAAAAAATGTCTTTTCTTTTGTCTTATCCACAATTTATAATCGGTCTTTGGTTGAGAGATGGTATGTGCAGACTCATCAATTACAATTTGCGTATTTGTTTTAGTAGCCACTTCATTGATAAATAAATCATCATCCCCTGATAAAATATGCTGGTGTGAAGCAAACCCTTTATTATTGAAAAACAGCTCTTTATGGTAAGCTAAATTTCTGCCCACCCCCATATAAGGAAATTTAATGAGTGCAAACGACAAGTATTGTAAAGCGGTATAAAATGTTTCAAATCGTATTAAACGGTTCAGCAGTCCATCTTGTTTCTCATAGTTACCTACTCCTAAAATAATGGTGTTATTTCCAGTATAATTACTCATACACTTCACCCAATCAGACGAACTAGGTTTGCAATCTGCATCGGTTAATAAAACATGCTCATATTGAGCCGCTTTAATTCCTAAGGTTAATGCAAATTTCTTACTTCCAAAAAAACGATCGCTATCAGGAACCGTCACTATTTTCAAATGTTTATGCTGCAATGCAAATGCTTTTAAAACATCAGCTGTATCATCTACAGAGTTGTCATTAACCACAATTACCTCATACTTCGGATAGTTTTGAGAAAGGTATTGAGGTAAATATTCCAATAGATTTTCTCGCTCGTTTTTAGCACAAATAATTACAGAAACAGGCGCAAAGACACCTGCATTTTCAGTATTCTTGTGAAGAGCCAACCTTAGAAATACTCCCAAGTAAAAAAAAAGCTGAACAAGAAAAGCAACTAAAAAAATGATTTGTAGATAATCCCAAAAATCATTCAGCTCTAGAAACAAGAAAAGTTCTGAAAAATTATAATTCATTTATTCGCACCCTTAAACCTTAAGTCTCAAATATACCTTCTTACTATGGGCTAAATAATTATCTTTGGGCAAGTTTTTAAATACAAATAGTTAATAAACCTTATGGAGTTTAAACTCGAAAAAGAAGATGCTCTTTCAAAAGCAAGAGCAGGTGTGATGACCACTGATCATGGAGAAATTAAAACTCCCATTTTTATGCCTGTAGGCACTACCGGAACAGTTAAAGGAGTGCATCAAAGAGAATTAGCAGAAGATATAAAAGCTCAAATAATTTTAGGCAATACTTACCATCTCTACTTGCGACCAGGTATTGATATTATTGAACAAACAGGAGGGTTACATAAATTTATTAACTGGAATGGTCCTATCTTAACAGATAGCGGTGGATACCAAGTGTATTCTTTATCTGAAAGAAGAAAAATTAAAGAAGAAGGGGCTACTTTTTCTTCCCATATTGATGGATCAAAACATTTGTTTACTCCTGAAAATGTAATGGACATCCAACGAACCATTGGAGCAGATATTATTATGGCTTTTGACGAATGCACTCCATACCCTTGTGATTATAAGTATGCTAAAAATTCAATGCACATGACACACCGTTGGTTAAAAAGATGTTGTGAACACTTCGACAACACAGATCCTAAATACGGTTATTCTCAATCCTTTTTTCCTATTGTCCAAGGCAGTACTTACAAAGATTTAAGAAAACAGTCTGCTGAAAAAATTGCTTCTTTTGAGCGAGAAGGAAATGCCATTGGTGGACTATCCGTTGGTGAACCAGATGATGAAATGTATGAAATGTGCGAAATTGTAACCGGCATCTTACCTAAAGATAAACCCCGTTATTTAATGGGAGTTGGAACTCCTATTAATCTATTGGAAAACATTGCCTTAGGAATTGATATGTTTGATTGTGTAATGCCTACGCGCAATGCTAGAAATGGGATGTTGTTTACTAAAAACGGTACCATCAACATTAAAAATAAAAAATGGGAAGCCGATTTTTCTCCTATTGATCCTGAAGGAACAAGTTATGTAGATAACTTTTACTCCAAAGCCTATTTAAGGCATTTGATTATTTCTAAAGAAATTTTAGGGGCACAAATTGCTACTTTACACAATTTAAGCTTCTATCTTTGGTTAGTAGAAGAAGCAAGAGCCCAAATTGTAGCAGGAACTTTTTACGATTGGAAAAAACAAATGGTAAAACAACTCAGTCAAAAATTATAAGTTGAATAAGCTTGACGTCTATATCATCAAAAAGTTTTTAGGAACTTTCTTCTTTACCCTACTACTCATTATATGTATAGTAGTGGTATTTGATATTTCTGAAAAGCTACAAGATTTTATTGAACGACAAGCGCCTTTGGAAGGAATTATTTTTGATTACTACCTCAACTTCATCCCTTATTTTGCTAACATGTTTAGCCCTCTATTCATTTTTATTTCTGTTATCTTTTTCACTTCCAAAATGGCTGCTAACTCTGAAATTGTAGCCATATTAGCTGGTGGAGTGAGTTTTAACCGATTCTTAAGACCTTATATGATGGCCGCATTTATTTTAGCCGTTTTGTCTTTTTACCTAAATAATTTTTTAATCCCCGATGCCAACAAAAAACGATTAGAGTTTGAAGAGGTGTATTACCGAAATAAGTTTAGAAATGTAGATCAGGACATCCATCTACAAATAGATCAAAACACCTACATCTACATGAGTAATTTTGTAACCGACCTCAACTTAGGCACCAACTTTTCTATCGAAAAGTTTAAGGATGGAGAATTATCGTATAAACTGCTTTCCGATAACGTACAATGGGATAGTATCTCCCAACAATGGAAAATTACTAATTATGTAGAAAGATATATTGATGGACTTAACGAAACTATTCATAACGGACTAACTAAAGATACTACACTCAACTTGCGTCCTGAAGAGTTTAAAAGACGTGACAGCTACATCACTACCATGGATTATTTTGAGTTAAATGACTTTATTGAGGAGGCTAAATTTAAAGGCTCTCAGCAAGTGGTTAACTATGAAGTAGAAAAGCAAAACAGAGGAGCGTACCCCTTTGCTACTTTTGTGTTAACCTTAATTGGTGTTTCTATATCCAGCAGAAAAGTACGAGGAGGAATAGGCTTGCACATTGGATTGGGCTTACTCATTAGTTTCTCTTATATTTTGTTTATGCAAATATCTTCCACTTTTGCTATTAACGGAGGGCTTTCTCCCATTATTGCCGTTTGGATACCTAATGTTTTGTATGGAATATTGGCTTTTTATTTAATTAAAAAGGCACCGAAGTAATTTATTCTTTCTTTTTGTAGACCCTCACATAGTCCACCTCTAACGAATTGGGGAAAATGGCTTTTGTTACATCCATCCCTTTAGCTTTACTTACCTCCAAATTGATAATAATGTGCATGGGGTAAACCATTGCTTTTGTTCCCCTTCTGGAACTTCTTATTTTTTTGTTGTCATAATACCATTTTATTCTTTTTGGAGTCCACTCCACAGCATAAACATGAAAATCCGTTGAAGCATCCTCTCTTTTATAACTCTTAGGTTGCATTTTCTTTTTTCCTTTTTTATTCAACCAATGTTGTGTAGTACTAATTTGGTTTGGTGTATTGGTATAAAACTCATAAATGTCTATTTCAGGCGGCCATTTCTCTGTAGTTACCAACCAAAATGCTGGCCAAAATCCTTCTCCAACAGGGTTTTTACTTCTAATCTCAAAATAACCGTACTGTTGTTTAAATGATTGATTGCAATCAATCATTCCAGAAGTATAAGGTAAGTTTTCTGGGTTGTCTTTTTTTTCTGCAACAATTTTTAACGTAGAGTCCGTAAACTGAAATTGATCAGTACCGTAATAAGTTAATCCGTCTTTGTTAAATCTTCCTCCCCAATAGTAATGATCAATCCATTTAGTTCTGTCTAACTGTTGATCATTAAACTCATCATTAAAAGTTAACTCCCAACCTTCTTTTTCTATCGGGTTTTGAGCAATTCCAACAAAAACGATAAAAACCAGATGAATAAAAATAATATATTTCATTACTAGAATTTTAATAATTCTTCATACAGTTGATGAACAGGTAATCCCACTACATTAAAATAAGAACCTTCTATTTTTTTAATACCAGTATATCCTATCCATTCTTGTATTCCGTAACTCCCCGCTTTATCAAATGGATGATAATTAGTTACATAATAGTCGACTTCTTCTGGGGTTAATTCCTTAAAATAAACTGATGTGGAAACGAAAAAAGAATGTTTCTTTTCTTTAGAAAGTAATGTGACTGCCGTAATTACTTCATGCTTTTTCCCAGACAACTGATGAAGCATTGCTTTCGCTTCGTCAACCCCAGCTGGCTTTCCCAAAATTTGATTTTCTAAACAAACAATCGTATCCGAAGTAATCACCAATTCATTGGCTTTGATTTCCTTTTCAAATGCAGTAGATTTTAATTCACTTAAAAAAAGTGCAACTTCTTCTCTCTTTAAGTCAGAAGGATAAACTTCCTCAACCTCTTTTGTTCTTATCTCAAAATCAATTCCTAATCCTTTTAACAACTCTTGTCGCCTAGGTGATTTTGAAGCCAATACAATATGATAAGGAAAATTAACTAGCAACATTTACAATAATGGAATAATAAAACAATCCTGAATACACTATTCCCATTAACATAATCAACTTCATGTATTTACTCAACTTGGTAAAATCCACTTTCTCTTTTGCCAACTTCAATTGATATCCTACATAAATTAACGGAATTTGAATGGCAAATACGAAATACATAAATGAGGTCATATCTTGAGCTTGCAATTGCTTGAATTGTAGATAAGCAATCAACACCACCATAACGATAATGAACAGTTGAGCCACCAACTTCCCTTTTTGAATACCATACATTACTGGGAGCGTATTACTAAAATATTTTTTATCTCCTTCATAGTCTTCTATGTCCTTAATAATTTCTCTTACCATAGTGCTTAAAAACGCAAAAAAAGCAAATCCTATTACCCACTTCATAATGTTGGCTAAAATCTCTTTAAAGGCAACCATTACCTGATCAAAAGGCATCTCTTCTTCTAAAAAAAATAAGATTCCATTTACAGATTCTTCTGCATTGGTATGCTGTAAAATCAATTCATATAGCCCTGCAACAAAAGGGACTGTAGCTGCCAACATTGCCACCACTACATTTCCTATTAACACTTGTTTTTTAAAAGAAATGGAATAGTACCAAAGTGCTCCTGCAGCCATTAGTTGAATAAAAATTAATTTCCAATTGCCAACACTATAGGCGACATAACCCGCAATAATGATTGCTAAAGAATTAATGACCACATGAGCTCCCATCGCTAACCTTCTCTTCAAATGCTTACCAATAATAATTTTATCTGGTCGGTTAACTCGATCTATCTTTAAATCAAAATAGTCATTAATAATATAGCCTGATGCCGCAATCATTACTGTAGATAAACAAAGTAGAAAAAAATCAACAGGAGGCATTTGCAACTCAAAACCATTAATATCCAGCAGAGGAAACATTACTCCATAGCGGATAGCATACTGCGTTAGCACAATTATTAATAAATTGGGTAGTCGAATTAGTTTTGAAAATGCTACAATCGGATTCATCATTCTTTTTTCAATTATTGTAAAAATATAAAAAGTAATCGAGTGATGAAGGTAAAAACTAGTAACTTTCATGTTGAAACTTATATTTCACAATGGACATTCATCAAATATTACTAAAATACTGGGGGTACAAAACTTTCCGTCCATTGCAAGAAGACATTATTCATGCTACTTTAAAAGGGGAAGATTCGTTAGCATTACTGCCCACAGGAGGAGGAAAATCCATTTGTTTTCAAATACCTGCAATGACTAAAGAAGGGATTTGTGTTGTTGTTTCTCCACTGATTGCTTTGATGAAAGATCAAGTAGCAAATTTAATTCAACGCAATATTAAGGCGGTGGCTATCCATTCAGGAATGACCAAAAGAGAGATTGACATTACCTTAGACAATTGCGCCTACGGTAACATTAAATTTTTATACATTTCTCCAGAAAGAATTGATACCGAAATATTTAAATCTCGCATCAAAAAAATGAATGTGAATTTGTTTGCGATTGATGAAGCGCATTGTATTTCTCAATGGGGATATGATTTCAGACCCGCTTACTTAAACATTCCCCTTTTACGAGAATTAAAACCTAACGTTCCTTTTTTAGCACTAACCGCTACAGCCACACCTGATGTAGTAGTTGATATTCAAAAACAGCTTCAATTTAAATCTGAACAGGTTTTTCAAAAAAGTTTTGAGCGAAAAAACTTGGCTTATGCAGTTGTTCATGAAGAAGATAAATTAGGGCGGTTATTAAAGATCTATCAAAAAATTAAAGGCTCTTCCATCATTTATGTGAGAAGTAGAAAAAAAACCAAAGAGATTGCTTTGCATTTGGTGAAAAATAATATTTCAGCAGATTATTATCATGCTGGATTAAGTAATGATGAGCGATCAAAAAAACAAACCAACTGGATGAATAATTCCACTCGTGTTATGGTCACCACCAATGCTTTTGGAATGGGGATTGACAAGCCTGATGTTCGTTCTGTCATTCATATTGACCTGCCTGATTCTTTAGAGGCTTACTTTCAAGAAGCAGGAAGAGCAGGAAGAGACGAAAAGAAAGCCTATGCTATTTTATTGTTTCAAACAGCGGATAGGTTGGAGTTAGAACAACGTATTACCAACGGATTTCCTTCTATTGAACTCATTAAAAACACTTATCAAGCCTTAGCTAATTTTTTTCAGATACCAATAGGATCAGCCCATAACGAAAGTTATAATTTTAACATCATTGATTTTAGTCACCAATACAACATCCCTGTTTATACCATATACAATTGTCTTAAATTTTTAGAAAAAGAGGGATATCTTTTTTTATCTGAGTCTAACTACAACCCATCCCGAATAAAAATTGAGATTCACAAAGATGAACTCTATGAGTTTCAAGTTAAAAACAACAAACTGGATTTATTTTTAAAAACGATACTCCGCTCTTATACAGGGCTATTCGATAATTTTGTGAATATTAATGAATGTGAATTAGCCCAACGACTAAAAACTTCTCATGAAAATGTAGTAAAAGTATTAACCTATCTGAGCCATCTAAAAATTATCAGTTACATCGAGCAAACCACTTTGCCTCAGCTCACTTATTTAACGGAACGTTTAGCCATTAATGATTTAAGTATTTCGGCTAAAAATTACCACACTCGCAAAGAAATTGCTATTCAAAAAATGGAAAGTGTTATTTACTATACTACCTCCCAACATAAGTGTAGAAGCGAAATATTATTGAATTATTTTGGAGAAAAAGACGTTTATCGATGTGGTATTTGTGATGTTTGCTTGGAAAGAAATAAATTAGAATTAAGTGATATTGAATTTAGTAGCGTTTCTAACCAAATTAAACAGCTATTAGCTGAAGAACACCTCCCCATCACTCAACTCATTAATAAAATTGATGGGGTGAGAGATGATAAAACCATAAAGGTGATACAATGGTTAATAGACAACCGTAAATTGGTCTCCAACAATGAAAATTTATTGGAATGGCGGAAGTAAAAACAAGTAACATTAGCTACTCAACCAAACCCTTTAAAGAACTATCTGTTGAAGAGTACCATCATCTCTTATTTTTAAGAACTGCTGTTTTTGTAGTAGAGCAAAATTGCCCTTACCAAGAAGTAGATGAAAAAGATCCGCTATCTTATCATCTGTTCGGAAAAAATGAACAGGGAGAGGTAATAGCTGTTACACGAATTGTTCCTCCAGGAATTTCATACCCAGAAATTTCCATAGGAAGAGTAGCTATAAAAAAAGAATACCGAGAAAGAGGACTAGCCCACGAGTTAATACGAGAAACACTCAGCTTTATTAAAAATAAATGGGGGAAAGAAAGCATTCGAATTTCTGCTCAAGAGCATTTGACAAATTACTATCAAAAACATGGTTTCAAACAAGTAGGTGAAATGTATTTAGAAGATAATATACCACATGTTGAAATGTTGAAAGAAAGTTAATGGTTACTTCTTAAAAATCCCAAACACTGCTGAACCACTACCTGTCATAGACGCATACAAAGCCCCTTCTTCGTACATTTTCTTTTTTAACGCTTCGATTTTCGGGTATCTAGGAAAAATAGACTGCTCAAAATCATTTTCAACAATTCCTTTCCAACTGGTAACAGGTTGCTGGATGATCTCCTTTAAATTGACAACACTTGGTTTCGGAGTAACTCCAGCATAAGCCTCAGCTGTACCAATATGAATATTAGGATATTCTACCCGTATGTCATAATCCGATAAATCTAAATCAATTGTTTCCAGTTCATCCCCTTTATGATAGGTGTAAGCCGATTTATTTTTAATAAAGAAAGCACAGTCACTGCCTAATTGTCGCGCATAACCCATCAAAACATTATCCGATAGTTGCAGTTCAAATAATTCGTTCAGTGCTTTTAACATAAAAGCTGCATCAGCCGAACCACCACCTAAACCCGCACCAATAGGTATTACTTTATGTAGATGAATTTTCACCAGCGGCAAATCATAATCTTTTTTCAATAAAGTGTATGCCTGAACACAAAGGTTATTCGTATCATCACCTGGAATGTCAATGCCTGAGGAAGTAAATTCCAATTCATTTCCCGAGCTCTTAACTACTTCCAATACATCATACAAGGAAGTAACAGGATAAAAAATACTTTCTAAATTATGAAAACCATCACTCCGTTTTTCAACAATATGAAGACCTATATTTATTTTAGCATTGGGGAAAACAATCATTACATCATCATTTCTAAATCAAAAATACAGAATAGAATTTTGTACATGGACAAATTTAGTAATTTAGCACCCTTAAACTATTGGAAATTATAAGATGGCTATATATTTAGAATTTGAAGAACCAATAAAAGTTTTAGAAGAGCAATTGGCTGAAAACGTTAAGTTGCATGAAGAGAAAGGAGTGGATACTTCTAAAATCATTAATGAGATTGAAAAAAAGTTAAAGCAAACCCGTAAAGAAATTTACAGTAATCTTTCTGCTTGGGAAAAAGTTCAAGTATCAAGACACCCAGAAAGACCCTATACCTTGAGTTATATTAATGCCATTACTGAAGGAGAATTTTTGGAATTACATGGCGACCGAACAGTAAAAGATGACAAAGCCATGGTTGGTGGTTTTGGGAGTATAAACGGACAGACTGTAATGTTTATTGGACAACAAAAAGGGATTAATACCAAAATGCGTCAGTATCGAAATTTTGGTATGCCTAACCCAGAAGGCTATCGTAAAGCATTACGATTAATGAAAATGGCGGAGAAGTTTAACAAGCCTGTAATTTGTTTTGTAGATACTCCTGGAGCATTTCCTGGTTTAGAAGCAGAAGAAAGAGGTCAAGGTGAAGCCATCGCTAGAAATTTATTAGAAATGGCACAATTGACCGTTCCTATCATTGTAGTAATTATTGGTGAAGGAGCTTCTGGAGGAGCTTTAGGTATTGGTGTTGGCGATAAAGTACTTATGCTAGAAAACACTTGGTATTCTGTTATTTCACCTGAATCTTGTTCCTCTATTTTGTGGAGAAGTTGGGAATTTAAAGAAAAAGCAGCAGAGGCGCTCAAATTAACCGCTACCGACATGTTAGCCAACAAATTAATAGATGGAATCATTAAAGAACCGTGTGGTGGCGCTCACGTTAATCCAGAAGAAATGTTTGGTATCGTTAAAAACGAAATTCTAAAGCATCTACCCAAATTAATTGAAATGGATAAAGAAAAATTGGTTGAAAAACGAATCAATAAGTTTTGTGCTATGGGTGTAGTTAATGAAGGTGTAGAAGAAAAACCAAAATCAAAATCTACTACTGCAAAGTAAAACAGTTTACTTATTGTACAAAATCTGTACATCTAAGATGGGATGATGATGGGTATAGCTATTTTTTACGGTTCGCAAAGTGTAATTGTACACTGTTAACACATTGCCATTAATCAATATCAATTCGTTGGTCAATTCATTATATTTTAAGTATGAAGCCGCTACTCCTGATAAATAAGGTAATGAAGAAAAAGTATTGGCATTCACTATAGTTAAATTTCCATTTCGGGCAATTAAATAAACTCCTGTGCTAATTTCAGTAGAAGCATCAATTTTGCCTAACCCTATATTAAATGGAGAAGATCGAGCATTCTGTGATATATTGTAAAATGATAATTTTCCATTAGCAGCTCCATCATTAGTAAACAACACCACTTCATTGGTATTTAATGAATACATTCCACAAACATCTTCGTTTAAAGCAATTTGTTGTCGTTCTGCACCAGAAGCCATCCAATAAAGCACCATTTCTGCTACTCCTATTGACTTGGAGGGTTGCTCTGTCAGCAAGAAGTTTTCATGTACTAATCCACTTTCACAATAATGGTCGGGGTGGGCTTTGGCTGAATAATTGGTAACACCATTGTTTCCGTACCCTTTAATATTACCATCGTAATAACCAACATAAACAGTTCTATTATCTAAAAATACTCCCGTAAATGAAGGAAAAGGCAAGGAATTAACCAATGGTAAACTCCACAATTCACCTGCTCCTTGCGTTCCTATAGCTGTTAATTTACCTGAAATACTGCCTGAACTAATTAATTGTTGATCATAAATATTAAGCGCACTTCCTAAATAATCTCCCGGTAGCGATTTATAAAAAAATACATTTAACCCTGTATCTAAACGATAAATAAAAGTTTGTTCTGAAACATTACTGAAAACAAAAAATCCTTCCCGACTTTTTGATACTCCATTTACAATTACGGGAACAGATTCACGCACTCTATTTTCTCCGTCAAAAACAGAAATTTCAAAATAATAAGTTCCTGACGATAAATGAACATCATTAACAAGGTAAAAAATATCCAAGTGATATTCTGGCACATTAGGCAACATACTGATTGTTGATAACACAGGAACTCCATTCCCATCACTTAATGAAACACTTACGGATTCAATATTTTGATTATCTGTAATTTTTCCTTTAATACGTACCGAATCACCCACATTAATTTGTTGATATTGAACAGGAAATTCAATATCAATAACTGGTTGTGGATTCTCTTTTTCTTTTGAGCAAGCAAAGAAAATCAATCCAACAACAATAAAAATTACATTTTTTACATTCACATTATAAAATTAATTCTTTTTGATTACATCTCTTTATAAGATGTTAGTAAGGTGTTGATTCCAAGTTTGCAACCTGTTAATCCCTTAGCTGCTACATAATTAATGTACGTTTAAAACTAATCAAATTATTCCTTTTGATAACCCTTTTTTAAAACCACATATTCGTACCTTTGAAGCATGGCAGACGTTAATAAAATATCTACTAGAAAAAGAACTAAACCTGATTTTCAGACTCCTTCTTCTTTCTCACACGGAAAATTACCTCCACAAGCGGTAGATTTAGAGGAGGCTGTTTTAGGAGCATTAATGCTAGAAAAAGAAGCTGTTAATACAGTTATTGACATTTTACAACCTCAAAGCTTTTACAAAGATACACATCAAAAAATATTTGCTGCTATTCAAGATTTATTTCAACGGTCAGAACCTGTAGATATTTTAACCGTTACCCATGAATTAAAAAATAGAGGAGAACTGGATATAGTGGGTGGTCCATATTACATCACTCAATTAACCAACAGAGTAGCATCAGCTGCTAATATCGAATTTCATGCTCGCGTAATTTCTCAAAAGTACATTCAGCGAGAATTGATTCGTATTTCATCACAGATTATCACAGATGCTTATGATGACACCACCGATGTTTTCACACTTTTAGATACTGCTGAAACCAATTTATTTGGAGTTGCAGAAGGGAATATTAGAAAAAGTTATGCATCCATGTCTGATTTAATCAGAGAATCCATTGATCAAATAGAAAGTGCGAAAAATAAAGAAAGTGGAGTTATCGGAGTTGCCTCTGGTTTTACAGCGTTAGATAGAGTCACCTCTGGTTGGCAGCCCTCTGATTTAGTAATTATTGCTGCTCGACCTGCAATGGGAAAAACTTCTTATGTACTTTCTTTAGCTAGAAATGCTGCTGTCGATTTTAAAATTCCTGTTGCCTTTTTCTCATTAGAGATGTCTTCTGTACAATTAGTAACTCGTTTAATTTCTGCAGAATCTGAAATTTCATCTGAAAAACTACGGAGTGGAAATTTGAGAGGTGATGAATTACAACAAATTCATTCCAGAATTACAGAATTAGCTGAAGCTCCTTTATTTATTGATGATACAGCAGGTTTATCTGTTTTTGAATTAAGAGCAAAAGCAAGAAGACTAAAATCAAAACACGACATACAACTACTCATTATTGATTACTTGCAATTGATGAGTGGCGGTGGTGACAACAAAAATGGAAACCGAGAACAGGAAATAAGTATGATTTCCCGATCCTTAAAAAGTATTGCTAAAGAATTGAATATCCCTGTTTTAGCGCTTTCTCAGTTAAGTAGAGCTGTAGAAACAAGGGGAGGCGATAAACGTCCTCAATTGTCAGATTTAAGAGAGTCCGGTTCTATTGAGCAAGATGCCGACATGGTGCAGTTTATTCACCGTCCTGATTATTACGGATTAACCGAAGATGAAGAAGGAAATCCAACCAAAGGAATTGCAAACATCATTATTGCTAAACACCGTAACGGTTCTGTTTGTGATGTGCAATTGAGATTTATTGACACCTTAGCTAAATTTCAAGATTTTGACCAAGGAAGTAATGATTTTGGCGACTACGACAATACCAACTTTACTTCTATGCCTATTGGTGAAGATTTCGATAATGACAATACTGTTACCAAATCATCCAAAATGAATGATCTCAACGATGATGATGATACTCCTTTCGATTATGGTGCTGATGATGATGACGAGCCATTTTAATTAGACAACAGCTCCTTTCCCATTATTATTCGATTAATGCTTAATTTAGTCTATCTATGCAGCATCTAAAAAAAATAAGTTTTTTCATTTTTCTTTTCCTTTTCTCTGTAAAAGTAAGTGCTACCTACCTACTTATTCCGATGGATTATGCACAAAAAAATCATTTAAAAGCGTACGGAATTGCCTATTGGATTTTAGAAAATAACCTAGAGATAGATTGGTTATTGAACTACCGAGGAGGTAGTTTTATGGTAAAACACGTTAAAACTATAGAAGAAGAATTGATTATAAGAGGTGTTTCTTTTGAAGTAATAGCCAACGTAAAATCAACTGCTATTCTACAAGAAATTGCTGACCCCGAAGTGAATATGGACATTGTAAAATTAGAAAAAGCCCCTAAAATTGCCGTTTACTCTCCCAAAAATAAACAACCTTGGGATGATGCAGTAACCTTAGTATTAACTTATGCAGAAATACCTTATGAGGTGATATACGATGATGAAATCATAGCCAATAAATTACCCACTTATGATTGGCTTCACCTTCACCATGAAGATTTTACAGGGCAATACGGTAAATTTTATTTTGCTTATAAAAATGCTCCATGGTATCGGGAACAAGTACGATATAATGAAGAAATGGCAGCTCGATTAGGGTTTAGCAAGGTATCACAATTAAAATTAGCGGTAGCTAAAAAAATTAAAGAATTTACCATTGGAGGAGGCTTCCTTTTTGCCATGTGTTCAGGTACAGATGCATTAGATATTGCTTTGGCTGCTGAAGGGTTGGATATTTGCGAAGCTATGTTTGATGGTGATGGTACCACACCTAACTACAACAGTCAACTCGACTACAGTAAAACTTTTGCTTTTAAAGATTTTATGTTAAAAACCAATCCTATGGAGTATGAATTTTCTACCATTGATGCTACTAATCCCACACACATTAATACCCCTCAAAAATTAGATAATTTTACGCTGTTTGATTTTTCCGCGAAATGGGATATCGTACCGACCATGTTATGTCAAAACCATGAAACCATCATCAATGGTTTTTATGGTCAAACGACAGGTTACAATAAACAATACTTAAAATCAAACGTGTTGATTATGGGAGAAAACAAATCCCTAAATTCAGCAAAATACATACATGGGGAAATGGGAAAAGGCACCTGGACTTTTTATGGTGGTCATGATCCTGCTGATTACCAGCACAAAGTAGGCGATCCCCCAACCGATTTAAGTTTACATCCGAACTCTGCTGGATATCGTTTGATTTTGAATAATATTTTATTTCCTGCAGCTAAAAAGAAAAAGCAGAAGACTTAAGATTAATCGATACTTCGATAGGCTTAGTGTGACAAAATATTGAGAAAAAAAACAGAAAAATATTAACTAACCTTTACAAGGATGACAATAATGGAAATCTATCCTAATGACTTCATTCCTGACGAAATGTAATGGAGATCAGGAATCCAGGAAAAATTCATCCAGTGGATTCCTTATGTCTGTTTTTGCTCCCTAAGGAATGAGAATTAACCTGCCAACTCCTCCTTCACCAATTTAGAAATTATTGCTCCATCAGCTTTGCCTTTTAATTTCCCCATTACAGGCCCCATTACTTTTCCCATATCTTGAGGTCCTGAAGCACCAGATTGTGCAATAGTTGCTTTCACTATCGCTCTCACTTCATCTTCGCTCATTTGAGCAGGCAAATAAACATTTAGTATTTCTATTTGAAAATCTTCATCTTTCGCTAAGTCTTCTCTTCCTTGCTCTTTAAAAATTGCCGAAGCATCTCTTCTTTGCTTTACCAACTTAGCAATAATCTCCAACCCTGTTGCATCAGAAACTTCTCCACTCCCATCTTTGGTTCCTTCTAATAACAAAGCTGCTTTAACTGCTCTTAAAGCTTCTAGTTTTTCTTTCTCTCTTGCTAACATTGCTGCTTTAATGTCAGCATTTATTTGTTCTGTTAAACTCATAGTTTTAGTTGTTAGTTTATAGTAATCAGTTGCTAATTCTTTTTTTGTAATCTCGCTCAATATTAAAAGATTCTTCGACAAGCTCAGAATGACATTTTATCGAAACACGCCCCTCATCTCTCAAAGGAGAAATAAAAAAGTCGCTTCCAAAAGTAATCAGAAGCGACTTAATAATACCAAATAAACTTACTTAATCTACATTATCATGCAAAAAAGAGTTATCATCATTCAATTTTGGTTTTCCTTCTTCATCTTCAGAAAGCGTAAACCTAGAAATTGGATTTTCGGAAGAATGAGGAACAGAATCCAAATCAATCTTTCTTCTTTTATATGCCGGTTCTTTTTCCAAATCATTAATCCCAGAAGGCGTTTTCATTTTCATTCCTAACTCCTTTATTTTCATAATTCGTTCTTGGGATTTTTTTAACTGATCCTCATCTGGAATTCTATTGGTATAAACTGGTGCGTCTTCTGTTTTTTCTTCTGCAACTGTCTTTTTTTCAAATGTGAACTCTTCTTCCTCTCCTTCAGCAATTATCTCATCACTAGTATCTTCATCGTTTAAATTCCAAACAATTGTTTCTTCCTTTTCCGTACTATCTTCTTCCATTCTTTCAAATGTAATCTCAGTATCATCAATATCATCCGTTGTTTCTGGGGTAAAAACACCTTCTTCATCGTGGTAATTAAAATCATCACCGACATCACTCATATTCCAATTTATATCTTCTCTCTTTGTTTCTATTTCTTCAGAAGTATCTTCTAAATTAAAAACTACTTTTTCTTCTTCCTCTTCTTTCGGATCATCAAATGCTAAAGTAGGTTGCTCAACAATTTCCTCTTTTACTTTTAAAAATGGCTCTTCTACTTCATTTTCTACAGGAGTTGTTGTAGTTTCTTCGGTTAAAGAAGTAATATTTTTGTTTACTGGTTGTGTAATGTTTGTTGGAACATCTGTCTTGTCCAAATCATACACTTTCTTTTCTGTTTTTTTACCAAACTCAAAATTAGATGAAGTATTCTCCCCAAACCCTGTTGCAATTACGGTAACAGAAACTTTATTACCTAAAGCTGGATTCGTTCCATTTCCCCATATTAATTCAGCTGTATATCCTGCTTCGTTTTGAATGTAATCTGTAATTTCATCAATCTCATCCATTGTAATTTCTTCATCACCAGAAGTAATGTTTAGAAGTATGAAATTAGCTCCGTTGATTTCATTATCGTTTAACAATGGTGATGACAATGCTTTTACTACAGCATCCATTGCTCTATTTTCTCCTTCTCCTTGTGCTGAACCCATGATAGCAGTTCCACCGTCTTTCATTACCGTTTTCACATCTTCAAAATCCACATTGATGTAACCAGCAACAGTAATTATTTCTGCAATTCCCTTAGCTGCAGTGGTTAAGATGTCATCTGCTTTAGAAAAAGCTTCTCCCATTTTTAAATTACCATGCATCATTCTTAACTTATCGTTATTGATAATCAGCAGGGTATCTACATGTTTTTTTAATTCTAACAACCCTTCATCTGCTTGCGCTTTTCTTCTTCGTCCTTCAAATGAGAAAGGAATTGTAACAATGCCGACAGTAAGTATTCCTAAATCTCTTGCTACTTCCGCAATAACAGGTGCCGCTCCAGAACCAGTTCCCCCACCCATTCCAGCAGTAATAAAAACCATTTTAGTATTGTTCTCTAAGATTGATTTAATGTTTTCAATATCTTCTATTGCTGCATTTTTACCTACTTCAGGATTTGCTCCTGCTCCCAACCCTTCGGTAAGTGTTGTTCCCAATTGAATTTTATTGGGGATAGGACTTAACTCTAAAGCTTGCGCATCAGTGTTACAAATAACAAAATCAACTCCTGTTATTCCTTGGTTGTACATGTGGTTAACAGCGTTACTTCCACCACCACCAACACCAACTACTTTTATAATGGACGCCTGATCTTTTGGTAAATCAAATTTCATAATATGGGCTTTTATTTGTTTATAATTTATAGTTAAAGGTTTTTAGTCTCTCCTCAACTATAAACCTCAACGTTTATTTTAATTTTATTATTTACTGCTCTTGGTCATCAAAAAATTTCTCTCCTACTTTGATAATTTTATCAAAAAATCCACCTTTATCTTTTTTCGAATGACTCACTACTTCTCCTGTATTAGCATTGTTCATGCTTTTAAGTGAATCAAACCCTTTAATTACCAAACCAACTCCTGTTGCGTACATTGGGCTTGTTAACTCATCTGCATTACCACTTGCTAAATGTTCGTTAGGATAACCAATTCTAGTATCCATACCTGTTACATACTCTAACAATTGTGCGATATGTTTTAATTGAGAACCTCCACCAGTAACTACGATTCCACAAATCAACTTGTTTTCGTAACCAGAGTTTTTTATTTCATAATAGATATGTTCTATTATCTCTTCCATTCTAGCCTGAATAATATGCGCTAAATTTTTTAAAGAAATTTCTTTGGGAGATCTTCCTCTTAGCCCCGGAATAGATACAATTTCATTTTCTTGACTTTCACTCGCCAATGCAGAACCGAACTTCACTTTTAACTGCTCTGCTTGGTTTTTAATTATTCCACAACCCTCTTTAATATCTTCTGTTATTGAATTACCTCCAAAGGGAATTACTGCTGTATGTCTAATGATTCCGTCTTGAAAAATGGCTATATCTGTTGTCCCTCCTCCTATATCCACTAAAGCCACTCCAGCTTCTTTCTCTTCAGAACTTAATACTGCTTCAGATGATGCTAATGGTTCTAAGATCAAATCCGCCACATCTAATCCCGCCTTATGTACACACTTATAAATATTTTTAGCAGCAGCAATTTGTCCCGTAATAATATGAAAATTCGCTTCTAACCGAACTCCAGCCATTCCTATCGGATCTTTAATCCCCTGCTCGTTATCAATAATATATTCTTGCGGTAAAACGTGTATAATTTCTTCTCCTGGTAACATCACCAATTTATACATATCATCAATCAACGCATTAATATCATTCTGACTGATTTCATCATCTACGTTGTGCCTTACTTTAATTCCTCTATGCTGTAAGCTTTTAATGTGTTGACCCGCAATACCCACATTAAC
Organism: Vicingus serpentipes; assembly: GCA_024103385.1. Taxonomy (GTDB): domain Bacteria; phylum Bacteroidota; class Bacteroidia; order Flavobacteriales_E; family Vicingaceae. Next base: position 23,425 of record JAGFIT010000023.1, on the reverse strand, counting down.
CACCTTAATATCAACACCCGATTTACTTTCTGCATCCTCTACTGCCGCTTTAATAGATTGTACCGTTTTATCAATATTGGAAACCACACCTCTAGAAACACCAATAGAATCAGAACGCCCCATGCCTAAAATTTCTAATTTTTCGTGCTCTGTTTTACGACCAACTATTGCCACAATTTTTGTTGTACCAATATCTAAACCAACTACTATTTCTGATGTTTTGTCTTCCATTTAATTATACATTTTTGTACAAACCACCTGATTTTTATATTTTAAGTTAATAGTGGAATATTCGTTCCAACCGACTTTGTTTAAACCCTTCTTATAAAAAATCATTAGTTTCTCAAACTTCCCTTTTAAATTCTCCACCCCTCCGAATACAATTTTATGATTTCCTACCTTTGGTATGAGTTCAAACTCCAAATCTTTATTAACATACACTTGTTCAATTTGTGCTTTCCAAAATGGAGATGCATCAATAAATTTTGAAAACTCATAAATATCATCCAATAATGTTTTTGATTTTAATGTATCATCAAGATTAGCATAATTAAACTTATAACGCTTTTCATGTGGTTCATTTAAAAACCCATTTACCACTAGCAACCTAGAAGTATATTTCTCTGAAACAGGCATTAAACTTCCAAACTCATCAATATAATAGGTACTAGTTCCCGAAAAAATACGTACAATTGGTCTTCGTTGTTTAACATCAACTATTAAATTTCCATTAATTGTTTTATATACCTCAGCAGATTTAATGGAAGAGTTATTATTAATTTTTTTCTCCAATTCGGTTACATTGATCGCGCTCATTCGCAAAGGAAGGGTATCTTTTTTACTAATAATTTGATCCAATACCTCCTGTTCATCTATAAAACGATTTTCTGTTTCATAATCTATATTGATAATAGGTTTTTGCATTAGTAGGTTATCTTGTTGCCTGTTGACAAAACCCAAAACAAAAACTGTAGCAATCACTACAATTACCCATGCTGATATGTTAAGTATTTTATAGATCAACTTTTGCTAACTTCTTTATTAATAATTCTTTAATCGGCTGAACAAAAACATCAATATCTCCTGCCCCAAGCGTCAACAAAACCTCATAATCATGATTTGCAATATAATTCAGCAACTCATCTTTCTGAAGCGCTATTTTTTCAATTGAAGTCACTTTATCAAAAATCACAGCAGATGTAATTCCTTTAATCGGTTCTTCTCTTGCGGGATAGATATCTAATAAAATCAATTCATCCAACAACGAAAGATTTGCTGCAAATTCTTCCACAAAATCACGCGTTCTACTATATAAATGCGGTTGAAAAATTCCTGTAATTTTTTTATTGGGATACAGCTCTCTCACCGATTTAATGCAAAATTCCAATTCTGTTGGATGATGCGCATAATCATCAATATAAATTAGAGATGGGGTTTTAAGCTGATATTCAAACCTTCTATGTACTCCTTGAAATGAAGATAAGGCTTGTTTTATCTTTTCTCCGTCAACAGCTAAACAATTTGCAATGGCAAAAGCTCCCACTGCATTTTCTACATTATGAATACCTGGAAGACCCAGCTCAATTTCAGTAATATCTTTTTCTTCATAAGCTACATCTACAAAATAACTCCCTCCTTTTACTCTTATTTTTTTTGCTGTAAAATCCGTTTCTTTCTGTAACCCATAAGTTTTATAGTGAATACCTTCATTTACTTTGAGTGTTTTTATATAACCAGGTTTAGTAATTAAAACTCCTCCTTTTTTAATCCTGTTTACAAAATCTTGATACGATTTAATCATTTCATTTTTTGCTTCATATACATCCAAATGGTCTGCATCTAACGAAGTTATTAAAGCGATATCTGGCGATAAGGTTAAAAAGGAACGGTCAAACTCATCCGCTTCCACCACCAATACCTTAGCATTATTATTCAATAATAAATTAGAGTTAAAATTCAAGCTAATCCCTCCTAAAAAGGCAATACAATCTACCCCGCAAGTATTCAACACATGTGCCACCATAGATGAAGTCGTTGTTTTTCCGTGTGTACCAGCAATGGCTATGGTAAAATAATTTTGACTGATTAAACCTAATACTTGTGAGCGTTTAAGAATTTCAAAATTATTATCTCGAAAATAGCTTAATTCTTTATTATTGTTTGGAATTGCAGGAGTGTAACATATTAGGTTTTGACCCACCCCTAACCCCTCCTCGGAGGGGAATAGTTCTTTTATAAATGCTACATCTTCCTGATAATGAATTTGAATACCTTCTTTTTCTAATTGTATTGTTAATGCTGTTTTAGTTTTGTCATAACCATAAACCTGACAACCTTGTGTTAAAAAATAACGGGCTAAGGCACTCATACCTATCCCTCCAACTCCTAAAAAATAAACTGTATTTATCTCTTTAATATTCATGTCTGTTTTCCAGCATTCAAAGCTCAAAAAAATCTCTGATTTTATTTTTTTATCAATTTCATTACCTCATCAGCAATAATGTCTGCTGAATCATTAAACGCCATTTTAACAATGTTCATTTTTAAACTCTCCATCTTAGAATCATCTTGTAACAAATTCATTAAAACAGGAATTAACTCCTCTTTTGACGTTGCATCTTTAACTAATAATGCTGCATTATGATTAACCAATGCCATTGCATTTTTAGTTTGATGATCTTCAGAAACATTAGGTGAAGGAACAAAAATGGCCGCCTTTTCAGCCAAGCATAATTCTGAAATAGAACTTGCTCCAGCTCTAGAAATTACAACATCAGCAACCGAATAAGCATAATCCATTTTTGAAATAAAAGCCATTGTTTTAATTCCTTGTTCTTTATATTTTTCAACTGCTTGCTCAGCTCTATCTGCATAAAACTTTCCTGTTTGCCATACCAATTGAATATTATTTTTTGCTAACTCTTCTAAGCCCCCCTCTATACTCTCGTTAATTGTTCTAGCTCCTAAACTACCCCCTATTACCAACACCGTTTTTTTATCACTTGATAACCCAAAGTGTTCTAACCCTCTATCTCTCTTAACTTTTAAATTTTTAATGTCTTGACGAACAGGATTGCCTGTTAACAATATTTTTTCTTTAGGAAAGAATCGTTCTAACCCATCATACGCTACACAAATTTTTTGAACTTTAGCTGCCAACAACTTGTTCGTAATTCCTGGATAAGAATTTTGTTCTTGGATCAATGCAGGTATTCCTTTTTTTGTAGCCGCTTTTAATAGCGGTCCGCTCGCATAACCACCTACACCAACTACCACATCAGGCTGAAAATCATTAATAATCTTTTTTGCTTTTAGCATACTCGACAGTAACTTAAAAGGAAATTTTAAATTTTGAAGAGTCAACCTTCTTTGTAATCCCATTATTGGTAAACCAATAATTTTATATCCTGCTGCTGGTACTTTTTCCATTTCCATTTTCCCTTCGGCTCCAACAAACAAAATTTCTGTACTAGGGTATTTTGCTTTTATTGCATTAGCAATAGCTATTGCCGGAAAAATATGTCCTCCGGTACCACCACCACTTACTATAACTTTATACTGCGACATTTACCTTTCTTGCTTTTTCGTGCTCTTCTGTTTTTGCACTCACACTTAAAATAATACCGATTGCCAAACAAGTAAACCAAATAGATGTACCTCCCATACTCACCAACGGTAATGGCTGACCAGTTACTGGAAATAAATTAACTGCAACTGCCATATTAATCATGGCTTGAAAAACTAAGCTAAACGACAAGCCTATAGCCATTAATGCGCCAAAGGTTTTTTCTGATTTTTGAGCAGTACGTATTCCTCTAAAAAATAAAATGAGGTACAAAATAAGCACTGCAACTCCTCCTATCAGTCCATATTCTTCGATTATGATGGCATAAATAAAATCGGAATACGGGTGAGGTAAAAAATTACGCTGTGTACTTCCTCCAGGTCCTTTCCCAAAAATTCCACCAGTAGCTATTGCTATTTTTGCTTGGTCTGCCTGATAATTACCTTCTCTTTCTCCACTTGAAAAAGATTCTATTCGTTTTACCCATGTATCCATTCTAGGTAGCAGTTCAGGTTTCGCTTTTGCAATTAATAACATCAACATTAAAGCTCCTAAACCTATTCCTATCAGCGAGAAAATATATTTCAAGTTTATTCTTCCTATAAACATGATAATCAAACTAGTGGTAAATAACATAGCTGCAGTAGAAAAATTGGCAGGTAAAATCAATCCACAAATTAGCAATACAGGAATCATAATGGGAACAAACGCTGTTTTAAAATCTTTTATCTGATCTTGCTTTTTAGATAACTCTCTAGCCAAGTATATGATTAACGCCAATTTGGCCAAATCGGATGTTTGAAACGTTTGGTTAATTACAGGAATCACTAACCACCTACTGGCATCATTAATATTAGCTCCAAAAGACAATGTTAATATTAGTAAAGGGGCGGAAACGTATAATGCTATTTGAGATATTCGAGAGTAATATTTAAAATTGAGTCGGTGAACCAACAACATAAATCCAAAACCAATGAGTAGCATCATCCCATGCTTAAATAAATAGTACAGAGTATCTCCTCCGTGGTATTTATATGCCAATGTTACAATTGAACTATATACTGCTAATAACGAAAGTATTGACAATAAAAATACGACAGACCAAATGACCTTATCCCCTTTTAAATATTTATCTAAAAAATTCATTTAATAATTAAACTACAAGCTCCTCCATTATCTCTTCCACTTTATTCTTGCTTCCTTTTGAAGTACAAATAATGTTATCATTTAATTCTACACTTAGAATTGCAAAACGAATTGCTTCATCAAAACTATTAGCAGACAACAACAACACCTTTTCATCTTTTAATTTTTGATGAAGAGCATTTAAACTTTTACCTATGATGATTAACTGATTAACTCCAGATTTTAAAATAGAAAGGTTTTCTAGTAATGTATTTAAATCTGCTTCATCAAGAATAATAGCACATCTTTTAACTTGAGTTCCTTGTTTAACAACATCTTTTATAGTTGAGTAATAAAATTGTTGTCCAGCTATTTTAATCAACTTTTCCATATTATAATGCTCTTACTGCTTTTTTAAATTGGTGCCCTCTGTCTTCATAATTATCAAATAAATCAAAACTAGCACATGCTGGAGACAATAATACCGTATCTCCCTTTTGTCCTAATTGGTAAGCCGTGTTTACAGCTTCTTGTGCACTTTCAGTATCTACTATTGTTTCAATAATATCTTTAAATGCCTCGTGAATTTTCGAGTTGTCTTTTCCTAAACAAACAATGGCTTTTACTTTATCCGTCACCAAACTGGTAAGCATTTCATAATCGTTCCCTTTATCAACTCCCCCAACAATCCATATTACTGGACGCTGAAATGTTTCTAAAGCATACCATGTTGAATTCACATTTGTTGCTTTAGAATCATTAATAAAAACGATACCATGAACTGTTCCGACCTCTTCTAGTCGATGTTCAATGTTTTGAAAATCAGACAGGCTTTCTCTGATAATTTCTTTCTTTAATCCTAAAATCTTTCCAGCTATGCCAGATGCCATAGAATTATAGATGTTGTGCCTTCCTTGTAGTGATAATTCTTGAATTGTCATTTCAAATAATTTATTATTAGTATTTATATATAGTTTCTCATTTTTTACATATCCTCCATTACTGGTTTCTTTATTGATACTGAATGGTATTTTTATTCCTTCATAATCCCCTTTTGCTAACAAATCCACAATTATCTCGTCATCTGCATTATAAATCACATAATCTGTGTTCGTTTGATTTTGCAGAATCCTAAATTTTGATTGTGCATATTTTTCAAAATCATTTTCATAGCGATCTAAATGATCTGGAGTGATATTTAAAATCATTGCGACATCCACATGAAAATCAAACATCCCATCCAATTGAAAACTGCTTAGCTCCAACACATAAAAATCTCTATCATTTTCCGCCACTTGCTTCGCTAAACTCTCCCCAATATTTCCTGCTAAACCAACATCCAATCCTGATTTTTCCAACAAATGATAAGTCAGCAGTGTTGTGGTAGTTTTTCCATTACTCCCTGTAATTCCAATAAATTTTGCTTTAGAATACCTTCCAGCAAACTCTATTTCAGAAATTACACTTATACCTTGCTCTTTCAGTTTTAACACCAAAGGTGCTGTATCAGGTATTCCTGGACTTTTAACCACCTCACTTGCATTCAGAATTTTACTTTCTGTATGTTTTCCTTCCTCCCATTCTACATCAATATTTATAAGAACACTTTTGTATTTGTCTTTCAACGCTCCTTTATCCGAGACAAACACTTCAAACCCTTTTTGTTTCGCCAAAATAGCTGTACCTACTCCACTTTCTCCACCACCTAAAATGACTAATCGCTTATTCACTTTACCTCAATTTTAAAGTCACAAATGTTAACAGTGCTAACATGATTCCTACAATCCAAAACCGAGATACTATTTTTGCTTCATGCATATTTTTCTTTTGAAAATGATGATGTAAAGGCGCCATCAAAAAGACCCTTCTTCCTTCTCCATATTTCCTTTTTGAATATTTGAAATAACCTACCTGAATCATTACTGACAGGTTCTCTACTAAAAAGATTCCGCACAACAATGGAATCAACAGCTCTTTTCGAACTGCCAATGAAAAAACAGCAATAATTCCTCCCAAAGCTAAACTACCCGTATCGCCCATAAACACTTGTGCTGGATAAGAGTTATACCATAAAAATCCCACACAAGCACCTACAAAAGCTGCAATGTAAATCACCAGCTCTCCTGAATTAGGGATGTACATAATATTTAAGTAATCTGCGAAGACCGTGTTACCAGATACATAAGCAAAAACGGCCAGGGTTACCCCTATAATGGCTGATGTACCTGTAGCTAACCCATCTAACCCGTCAGTCATGTTAGCTCCATTAGATACTGCCGTAATGATGATGATTACAATAAGAATAAACAAAATTCCACCTAACCATCCAGCATTATCTCCGGCCCAATTGGTTAAAGAAGCATAATTAAACTCATTGTTTTTCATAAAGGGAATAGTAGTCAATGTAGATTTTACCTCTTCCCAATTGTAATTTTCTATTAAGGTTGTCTCCTCATCATTTTCTAACTCATAACTAATATGTGAGGGAGCATTGTCATTATACACCTTTTGTTTCACCACCACATCATTATTAAAATAAAGTACTGCTCCAACCACTATCCCAACTAAAATTTGACCCATTATTTTAAATTTCCCGGCTAACCCTTCTTTGTTTTTCTTAAAAACTTTAATGTAATCATCGATGAAGCCAATAGTCCCTAACATCACAGTTGAAACAAGCATCAGAATAATATAAATATTATCCAGCTTGGCGAATAATAATGTAGGAATCAAAATAGACGCTAATATGATTAATCCTCCCATAGTTGGAGTTCCTTGCTTCTCTACTTGACCTTGCAACCCTAAGTCTCGAACTACCTCTCCAACTTGCAACAATTGTAATTTTTGAATAATTCGCTTACCAATTACCATTGAAATAAGCAGAGAGAAAATCAAAGCAAATGCTGCCCTGAAAGTAATGTACTGGAAAACTCCTGCTCCAGGAAAATCCAATTCGTTTAGGTAGGTAAATAGATAGTATAACATTAATATTCTAATTTTAATTCGTTCAAACTTTCAAATCAACTCATCTGATTCATCGTTTCAGTTAATATTTGCATATCATCAAAAGGAAATTTCTCTCCATTAATTTCTTGGTATTTTTCGTGTCCTTTTCCCGCTACTAATATGATATCTCCATTAGCTGCTAAAGAGCATGCTGTTCTAATCGCTTCCTCTCTGTTAACAATTGCTAGTACTTTTTTAAAGTGTACTCCATCTACTCCTTCACGCATGTCTTTAATAATTTCTTCTGGATTTTCAGTTCTTGGATTATCTGATGTGAGGATAATCTGATCGCTCAATTCACACGCTATCTTTGCCATTATTGGACGTTTTTCTTTATCTCTATCGCCTCCACAACCTACCAGCGTAATTAATTTTTCATTTCTTGTGCGAATATCATTAATGGTTTTTAGCACATTTTTTAATGCATCTGGGGTATGTGCGTAATCCACAATTCCTGCAATGTTATTTTTTGATTTAATGTATTGAAAACGTCCATCAACAGCACCTAACTGACTTATAGCCGTAAGTACTTTTAGTTTCTCTTGCCCCAATAAAACCGCTGTAGAATAGATAGCTAAAATATTATAAGCATTAAATCCACCTATTAATTTTGTCCATACTTCACTCCCATCTATATTTAATAACATTCCTGAAAAATCACTCTCCAACACCTTACAGTTAAAATCAGCCATGCTCTTCAATGCATAAGTAAATTGGTTTGATTTTGTGTTTTGCAACATCACCAATCCATTTTTATCATCCTTATTCACTAAAGAAAATGCTGTTGCTGATAGCTTATCAAAAAACATTTTTTTTGCTTTGATGTATTCATCAAATGTTTTGTGATAATCCAAGTGATCATGTGTGATGTTGGTAAATACCGCTCCAGAAAAATCGACTCCAGCAATTCTGTGTTGATGAATGGCGTGAGAGCTTACTTCCATAAAACAATATTCACATCCCTCTTCTATCATGTGCCTTAACAAGGCATTCAGTTGAATAGCATCAGGAGTGGTATGGGTGGATGCTATCTCTTTTTTTCCTACCTTATTCACCACCGTTGAAAGCAACCCTGATTCACAACCTAATTTGGAAAACAAATCATGCAACAATGTTGCTGTAGTTGTTTTACCATTTGTTCCTGTAACCCCAACCAATTTAATTTCTGAAGAAGGATTATCATAAAAGTTTGAAGCTATCACTCCAAGAGCTAACGCACTTTGTTGAACCCTTACATAGGTAATATTCGCCTGTTTTTCATTTGGAAATTCTTCACAAACTATTGCAACAGCTCCATCTTTGATGGCCTTTTCAATAAATTGATGTCCATCAACCTGAGTACCAGAAACCGCTATAAAAAGGCTAAATTTTTCTACCTTTCTAGAGTCAAAACAAATTTTCTCTATCGCCAATTGTGTAGAACCAACAACCTCTTCAATACCGGCTTTATATAATATGTCTTTTAATAACTTCATTAAGCTAATTCCAATATGATTCTACTTCCTTTTATTATTTTCTCTCCTGCTTCTATCGATTGTTTTTTCACTACTCCATTACCAGTAAAAAAAACGTTTATCCCTTCATTTTCTAAAATGTAAATAGCATCTTTGATACTCATCCCTGTAACATCTGGAACATATATAGGTGCAATCTTTTTATTGTACACTTTTACTGCATTTTCACCTGTGTTTACCTTTACCCAATCCGTTACGTTTTTACCTACATTTACCTTAATGTCAAATTCTGTATAAACTTTATTTAAATCTGCATAAAATCCGTCCTTGGAATAGGGGATTCTTGAATTGGCTTTATTCTTTTCTTCATGAATCTCATCATGAATTTCTATACTACTCGCATAAACTTTATCTGCTACCTCTTTAAAAATTGGACCTGCAACTAAATTTCCATAATAAACATCTCTAGAAGGAGCATTAACCACTACTATACAGGTATACTTTGGACTATCTGCCGGAAAATACCCTACAAAAGATGCTTGATGACTTACTTTTGATTCATACTTATAGCCATATTTTTCATTTGCAATTTGAGCTGTTCCTGTTTTGCCTGCTATTTTATATATCGAATTTTTTAGGTTTTTAGCCGTACCTTCTTCCACAACACCCTCTAACATCTCTTTCACTTTTGCAATAGTTTCCTTAGAACATATCGAGTTGTTTATGATTTCGGTATCAAATTCTTTAACTAGTTTTCCTCTCTTCTTAATGGATTTAACAAATTTTGGTTTTACCATTTTTCCATCATTGGCCACTGCATTGTAAAATGTTAGAATTTGTAATGGTGTCATTTGTATTTCATAACCAATAGACATCCACGGAATGGTTACACCCGACCATGATTCATTATCTGTGTTTTTGATAAAGGGACTTCCTTCTCCGGATATTTCAACACCTAATGCTTTGTTTAAATTCATCTTGTATAATCGATCTACAAAATCTTGAGGACGAGCTTTATAAACCCTATTAATTTCTTTAGAAATAGCAACATTAGAAGATTTAATAAATGACTCTTTAATAGATATTACACCATAACCTCCTTTGTGAGAATCTCGCATAGTGGCATCATAAAATTGGGTAGTTCCATCCTCCGTATCCACCATATCATCTAAACCTAAATACCCATCCTCAAAAGCAGCCATTAACGATGCCAACTTAAAAACAGAACCCGGTTCAGTACTCTCTCCTATTGCATAATTGTAACTTTCATAATAATTACCGTTCTTATTTCTTTGAAGATTCGCAATGGCTTTCACTTCTCCAGTAGCTACCTCCATCAACACCACACAACCATGATCTGCTTGATGGGCTTCCAACTGATTTAACAACGCATGCTCTGCAACATCTTGAATATTAACATCAATAGTGGTATACACATCACTTCCATCCTCGGGCTCGCTCCCTTCACTTTCATTCACTGGCATCCATACACCCCCTGCAATTTTTTGCTCTAACCGTTGCCCCTTTACCCCTGACAATTCTTTTGTATAAGCACCTTCCAAACCAACAGGCTTCACCCCTTCCCTTTCATACCCTATTGTTCTTGCTGCCAGCACTTTAAAAGGTTTTACTCGCTTATTTTGCTGTGCATAAATAAATCCTCCTTTATATTTCCCATCTCTAAAAATCGGGAATTGCATTGCTTTTTTAAGGTCAGTAAATTTTACATTTCGCTTAATCAGGTGGTAACGTTTTTTATTTTTTCGAGCAGCAATTAACTCTGCACGATAAGTAGCATATTTCTTTTCAGGAAATAACAACGAAAGTTGGTAGGCTAAAGAATCCACATTTTTATTAAAATGTGCATCTGTTAACGCATCTGTATTGGCATCAAATCTAATCTCGTATTTGGGAATAGATGTGGCCAACAAGCTTCCATCACTAGCATAGATATTCCCTCTAACAGCTTCAATTTCTCTAAATTTTCTCGTTAAATTTTCTTCTTTCTTCCTCCACTCCTCTCCTTCTATCATCTGCAACTTAAATGTCTGACCTAAAATAATTAGAGCGAAAAGCGTAATCCCGACATAAACCAGATAAACACGAGATAATATATCTTTTCTTAATTTCATTAATTAATCAGCAACATTTATTTTTTTTATCATCTTTTCATCCACTACAATTTTTTGAGGTGGTGTAGTAGATTCTTTAATACCTAACTCAACAGTTGCTTGTGCAACTTGAGACTGCTTACTTTTAAAATTCAAATCGGATTTAATGGTAATGTATTCTGAACGTAATTCTTTTAGCTCATTACCTACTTTATTCAATCTAATAACTGTTTTTTGAGCATTGTACCCATTGGCGATATACAACACTCCTAAAAAGGTTAAAAAGAAAATATAGGGCACAGAACCTACTACATTTTCTTTTGATAAAAAGTTGCCAGAAAACAAATTGACCAATGACCTTGACATTCGTCCAGTCTCTTTTTTCTTTTCTACTTTTTCTTCTTTTTTAAAGTTATTCACCTAGTTGTTCAAATTTTTTCTGCTATTCGAAGTTTTGCACTCCTTGCTCTGTTGTTATTTAATATTTCTTCCTTTGTAGGAAGTATTGGCTTTCTAGTTATTTGTTTAAATTTCAGTTTAGGGTTTCCATAAAAATCCTTCTCCAACTCTCCATCAAAATTTCCTTTCTTGATGAAATTTTTTACCAGTCGATCCTCCAAAGAATGATAAGTAATTACCGAAAGTCTCCCTCCTTTTTTTAACACCTCACAGCTCTGTTCTAACATATCTTTCAGTGCTCCCAACTCATCATTCACTTCAATTCGTAAGGCCTGAAACACCTGAGCTAAAAATTTATTTCGCACCTTTCCTGGAACCATCTTTTCAACTATTTCCACCAACTCGTTTGTTGATGATATCCTCCCTAATTCTCGCTGATAAATTATTGCTTCAGCTAACTGTCGAGCATTATTTACCTCCCCATATTCTTTTAATATCCGAACCAGCTCCTCTTCCTCGTATTCATTCACAATTTTTTCTGCTGTTAAATCACTACCTTGATTCATCCTCATGTCTAATGGCCCTTCAAATCGAATCGAAAAACCCCTTGTTGATTCATCAAACTGATGGGACGAAACTCCTAAGTCGGCTAATACTCCATCAACCTCTTTCACACCATAAAACCGTAAGTAATTTTTCAAATAACGAAAGTTCTGTTTCACTAATTCAAATCGATTATCTTCAACCACATTAGCTGCTGCATCTTCATCTTGATCAAAAGCAAACAACCTCCCTTTCTCTCCTAATCGTTTCAATATCTCTTTCGAATGCCCCCCTCCTCCAAACGTAACATCCACCAACACTTCATCTCCCTCTATATCTAACCCATCAACAGATTCTTTTAACAATACAGGATTATGATAACTCATCCCCTTCATTGTTTTTAGTTCCCCCCATCACTTCTTCTGCTAAGTCAGCAAACTCATCTGGTTCATCCGTTAATAGATTGTTATATGTTTCTGCATCCCAAACTTCTATTCTATTGGAATAAGCAAACAGTACCACTTCTTTTTCAACTCCAGCATAACCCAACAAACGCTTAGGAAGTAAAATTCTCCCCGTAGCATCTAATCCCAACTCTGAAGCTCCTCTATAGAAATAGCGGATGAACTCCCTATTCTTTTTCACGTACTGATTCAATTTATTCACTTCAGCGCTGATGTATTCCCAATCATTTTTAGGGTACAACACCAAACATTTCTCAAACCCTCGATTTAAGACAAATCGCTCCTGAGCGACAGGATCTAGCTGCTTACGAAGACCCGAAGGAAGCATCAATCTCCCTTTCACGTCTAGCTTACACTCAAATTCTCCAATAAAATTGGTCATCTCAATCTGCTTATTATCAAGCGTTTAAAATTTAAAGATGTAAATATAATTCAATTTTTACCACATCTTACCACTTTCTACCACTTTGTTGATAACTTTTAACGTATCAAAATTCATTTTGTTTCATTAAGACCTCTATTCACCTAAATTTCCTTGTCTTACAAACTATTTTTTTGGTGGGAGAAATCAACAAGAGGATACTCCTTGTAACACCATAGATTATCCTTTTTGAAATGACTATTTTTGTGAAAGAATTGCATCAAAATGAAGATTAAAACAGCTGAATTTGTAATTAGTAACACCAAACTTTCGTTGTGCCCTAAGCCCGACAGAGCCGAGTATGCTTTTATTGGAAGATCTAATGTGGGTAAATCATCTTTGATCAACTACATTACTGATAATAAAAAATTAGCAAAAACTTCTGGAAGACCAGGAAAAACACAGCTCATTAATCACTTTATAATTAATGATGAATGGTACTTGGTTGATTTACCCGGATACGGTTATGCTAAAACATCAAAAAGTAACCGCACCAAATGGGAGCAATTTATTGCCGATTATATTCTGAAAAGAGAAAACCTACTCAACCTTTTTGTCTTAATTGATGCTCGATTGCCCCCTCAAAAAATTGATTTAGACTTCATGGAGTGGCTAGGCGTCAAAGGTGTTCCCTTTTCTATCGTTTTTACCAAAATTGATAAACTCACCAGTGGTGCGTTAAACAAAAATTTACTTGCTTACAAAAAAGAAATGCTCAAATATTGGGAGGAAATGCCCAAATCTTTTAACTCTTCTGCTACAGGAAAAATGGGAAAAGAGGGAATCTTAAACTACATAGAACTAATCAATGACGGATATATTAAAAAGGAATTATAAATTTACACTCATCTGATTTATTAATTGAAAGAAAAAATTGTAATAGCAGGAGGAAGTGGTTTTTTCGGAAACGAATTAGCCAATTTTTTCAAAAAAAACTTCCAAGTGATTATTCTTACAAGATCAGCTTCCGCATCTAAAAATGGAATTCAGTTTCAAAATTGGAGTAAGGATAATATTAAAGAATGGTCTCCCTCATTAAACAATGCAAAAGCATTAATCAACTTATCTGGAAAGTCAATTAATTGCCGATTTACAAAGAAAAACAAAGCTGCCTTACTTCATTCTCGCATCGCAACTACTGAATTACTGTCTTCTGCAATCAAACAAGTTTCCATCCCGCCAAAATTATGGATTAACGCTAGCGCTGGGGCGCTTTACATCCCAAAAATTCAACCTAACGATGAATCTGATACTACTTTCAACAACACTTCATTTTTAGGCAAAATGGCTTTAGCTTGGGAAAAAGCATTCTATGAAAAAGAACTTCCTCAAACCAGAAAAGTTACCTTAAGAATTTCATTGATTTTAGGAAAAAATGGAGGTGTTTTTCCAGTATTAAAACAAATCACAAAACTAGGGTTGGGAGGACAAGTAGGTTCTGGAAAACAAACCATTTCATGGATACATATCTATGATGCTACTCAAGCTGTAAAATTTATAATTGAAAACGAGTCAATTGAAAACGCAGTCAATTTATCAACTAACTACCCGTGCAGCAACGCTAATTTTATGAAAGCCTTAAGAAAATCTTTAAGAATTAGGATTGGACTTCCAGCCCCTACGTTTGGAGTTAAAATAGCTTCTTTTTTCTTAAGAAAAGAACCTTCTTTACTTTTAAACAGTGTTAACTTTATTCCAAAAAAGCTTACTGAAGCTGGATTTACCTTTAAATACAATAATATTGAATCCGCTTTAACCCAGTTAAATGACTAATTCCAAGTACATTATTCTATTTGATGGTCAATGTAATTTATGCAATTATTGGGCAAGGTATATTATCAAAAGAGATAAAAAAGATATCTTCCGTTTTTCCTCTCTACAATCCGAAGTTGGAGAAACACTCAAGAAAAAGCACAACATTAATCCAACAACAGATGCTATTATATTAATTGAAAACGAACAACATTTCACCAAATCCACTGCAGCTCTTCGTATATTAAAACTAATAGGAGGGATAAATTCTATTTTTTATAGTTTAACCATTTTTCCTGTTTTTATACGCGATTTTGTTTATGACATAATAGCAAAATACCGCTACCAATGGTTTGGAAAAACAGACTGTGAATTTATTCCTACTCCAGATATTGAGAAGAAATTTTTAATGTAACTTTATCCCGTGTACGCAGTTGTAGATATAGAGGCCACAGGAGGCAACCACATCAAGGGGAAAATTATTGAAATTGCCGTTTACATTTTTGATGGCGAAAAAATAATTGACGAATATTCCACCTTGATTAATCCTGAAACCAAGGTGGATTGGTATGTTACTAAACTAACAGGAATCACTAACGAAATGGTAAGTACAGCTCCTACCTTTAAAGAAGTATCCCAACAAATAGTTGACTTATTAAGCGGAAAAATTTTTGTTGCTCACGATGTTGATTTTGATTATCATTTTATTAAAACCGAATTAAAAAAAGTGGGACATGATTTAAATGAACCCAAGGTGTGCACCATTCAGTTAAGTGAAAAACACTTGCCTGATGCTGACTCATATAGTCTAGGGAAGTTGTGCGAAGCACTAGGTATCCATATACCAACAAAAGACCGTCACCGAGCTGCCGGAGATGCTTTAGCCACTACTAAGTTATTGGGGTTGTTATTATCGAGATCATAAGAACTACTTCGGCTTCATCACCAACCTGGCCGTGTGCCTGCTTTTTTGTTCCACTAAAATTTCTTTATCAATGGTTACTCTATTAATCGTTTGTTGATCGTAATGGCGAATGGTAACTAATTCTAAATTATCATTATATAAGACTTTGTACTCTTGTCTTAATACATCAATCAATTGCATTGTCTTTTGTTCATCAAAATCTACACAAATAGAAAAACTTAGAGCCGAGTTCTGCATCAAGTTAATTTTTATCCCTTGCTGAGCTAAAACTCCAAAAATGTGGCTCAAATGATCTTCCATAATAAATGAATAATCCTTGGATGAAATGGAAATAAGTACCTGATTCATCTTAAAAATGAAGGAAGGAACTTTTCCATCCTGACTCGTATTCTGATTGATTACTGAACCTGATTCATTGGGTAATAAAAACGATTTCACATACAAAGGTATATTCTTATTATGTAGTGGTTTAATCGTTTTTGGATGAATGACTGTTGCCCCATAATAAGCCAACTCTACCGCTTCATGGTAAGAAATATTGTCTAACTTTTCTGTATTGTCAAACCATTTTGGGTCAGCATTTAACATCCCTGGTACATCTTTCCATATAGTAACATCCTCCGCATTTAAACAATACGCCAATATTCCAGCAGTAAAATCAGAGCCTTCACGTCCTAAAGTAGTAGTAAACAATTCCGAACTTGATCCTATAAATCCTTGAGTAATAACAACAGACTGCTCATCTGTTTGGATTAGAGGAGAAATTACGCTTTGGGCACGCTCCTCCGTATGCCTCCAATCCACCTTGGCATTTCTATGTGTATTATCTGTTTGTATAACATCCCTCACATCCAGCCACATATTTTTAATACCTAATTTATTCAAAAAAGCACTTACTATTTTTGTAGAAAGCACCTCGCCTATACTCACTATTTGATCATAAATATAATCGTAACTACGACTTGGAACTTCTTCGATTTCCCATTCAATCTCTACAAAAGTATTGTGTATCTCATCAAAGACAGGATGCTGCTTGTTTTCAAAAAGATCATTTAAAATCTGAAAATGAAAGTCTTTTAACTCTTGTAAATGACTGGCTAAAGTTGGCTTTTTATGGTAATAAGCATCTACTACTTTTTCTAAAGCATTGGTTGTTTTACCCATAGCAGATATCACCACCACCAAATCATCATTATACTGCCGTATAACGCCTCCTACATTTTTTACTGCTTCAGCATCTTTTACTGAAGCTCCACCAAACTTAAATACTTTCATAGCTCTGCCGGACTTGTTCCGGTACCTTTAAAACAAACAGATCCCGCAACAAGTGCGGGAATAATCACTCCTAATCAAACCTTAATTTTCCATTAATCCATTCACCATCCAGCTCTGCATTAAACTTCTTATAAAAATGAATAGCCGGTTCGTTCCAATCCAACACTTGCCACGTCATTAATTTAGCGTTCATTGCTTTTGCCGCTTTTATCGTTTCTTCAAAAAGTAGCTCGCCAATTCGATTACCTCTGTATTTTTCTTTCACCACTATATCTTCCAAATACAAACACTTCCCCTTCCATGTAGAGTATCTGATGTAATAAAAAGACATTCCCACAATTTCATCCTCATACTCTGCCAAAATAATCCAAAACAACGGATGCTCTCCAAAACCATCTTCTTCTAAATCTTGAAGGGTAATGGTTACTTCTTCTGGCGCTTTTTCATACAACGCTAATTCTTTAACCAATGCTAAAACCTGTGGTAAGTCATTTTTTTTAGCTGTTCTTATTGAAACATTCATACAACAAATGTAATTGAAAACTTAATAATTAACCCGACCAATTCACTATAAATTCATTACTTTGCAAAATCAAATTGAGAGCCATGCGGAATATTATCACCTTAAATGAATTTATATTAGATAAACAAAACGAGTTTCAATACGCTTCAGGAGAATTGACCCGTTTATTGAATGATATTGGCATTGCTGCTCGAATTATTAACAGTGAAGTACGCAAAGCTGGTTTAGTAGATATTTTAGGTAAAGCTGGCTCAGAAAACATTCAAGGAGAAGAACAACAAAAATTAGATGTTTATGCAGACAATCAAATGATTAATTCCTTCAAATATGGAGGTCAAGTTTGTGGTATTGCATCGGAAGAGAATGATGATTTTTTAGCTTTTGATCAACCCAATTCAGTGAAAGGAAAATACGTTGCTATATTTGATCCTTTAGATGGCTCCTCCAATATAGACGTAAATGTTTCTATCGGAACTATTTTTTCTATTTACAGAAGGGTTTCTACTGATGGCCCTGCTCAATTAGAAGATTTTTTACAAAAGGGAACGGAGCAAGTTGCTGCTGGTTACGTTATTTATGGTCCTTCTACCATGTTGGTTTACACTACAGGAAAAGGAGTAAATGGGTTTACATTAGACCCAAGTATTGGTGTATTTTGTTTATCACATCCTAATATGAAAATGCCTGATGATGGAAGATTGTATTCTTTCAATGAAGGAAATTACAATTCTTTTTCAGGAGGACTTCAAAAATATTGTGACTGGGTAAAAGAAGAAGATGCTGCTACAGGAAGGCCTTATTCTTGCAGATACATTGCATCCATGCTAGCAGACATTCACAGAAATTTAATTAAAGGGGGCGTATTTTGCTACCCTGCTACAACTGGTTCACCAAACGGAAAATTGCGCTTATTATACGAATGCAATCCTATGGCATTTATTGTAGAACAAGCGGGAGGGATTGCAACAACTGGACATAAAAGAATTATGGAGATTCAGCCTACGGAATTACACCAACGAGTTCCAGCATTAATGGGCTCCAAAAATATGGTTAACAAAGTATTAGAAATGATTGAACAATACGGATAAAAAAATGTATAGATTATTACCTTTTATTTTCATTTTTTTATTCCAAACTTCTTTTGCTCAGGTAGTAGAAGAAGTTATTCAACTGGATACATCCTCTACTACTTTGCGAGTAATTTACCAACAACCAACCGAAGGTTATTATTTTAAAAAAATTGCTGTTTATGCTGATGATACCAATCAAGTAGCTATTCAAAAATCGTTTACCAATTATGGTCAAAATGGGATCACCAAAGTTTTTTATCCTTCGGGAAAAATAATGACTACTGCTGTTTACGCCAACAGTAAAATAAATGGCGATTGGACCTGGTTTGAAGAAAATGGAAATATTAGAGTAAAAGGACAGTACAAAGCTGGAGTAAAACACGGTTTCTGGGCTTACAAATACATCAAAACTTATGGAAAATATAAGAAAGAAAAAAAGACAGGAAAATGGAAGTTTTACGATGAAAATGGCATCAAACACATTTCTTATTTCAAAGATGGAAAATATATTAAAGGTAAAACTGGTATATCAGAAGAGCCTAGTGTTTCTTCTCCAATAACACATAATAAAGCAATTCCTCCTATCGACAGTAGCTATTATGCAGTAATTCACCATTTCAACAAAAACTATGTATTCAGAAAAAAATTCAAATACTTTTATGGAGTAAGTAAAAAAGAAAGAGCGGCATTAGATAAGCACTTTAATTACAAAAAAGATTATTTCAAATTTAGAATAGCTCCTATACAGGTACCTCTTCAATTAAATCCTTTTGACAGTTACGCCCAACAAAAAACCATGGAAAGTGCAGCAATAGATTCTGTATTAAATAAAATCAACATACCACAAAACACCTCACTCATTAGCGATAGTGGGCTATATTACCAATCTACAGATACATTAGCAGAAGTCATCATCTATCTTTCTAAAATAGAGAGCAACCTCATTAAGGTTGAAATATTCAAATGTGTACTATTTGATGGAGAGGTTGATTACCCCGCATTCTACAAAGAAAATAAATGCAAAAAATGGAGTATTTTGTATTATCTAGATCAAAAGAAAAAGATAATAGATATGGAATACGAGAAACCCAAATAATTTCAGCTCTTGTTAATTCTCATTTTTCTCATTGCTTTTCTAATTATATCTTAATTTTATGCGCCCATGAAAGCAATAGAGTTAAAAGCCGTTTTTTCCAATTCCGAAAAAACCAAAGCAATAGTTGAGCAATTTAAAGCTAGTGAAAAATCACATGTTCGTCTTAAAGGATTAGTAGGTTCATCAAGCGCTTTTATTGCAAATGGGGTTTATCAAAATTTTCCTGTCGACCAATTATTTGTCTTAAATGATAAAGAGGAAGCTGCCTATTTTTTTAATGATTTAGAACAAATTGCTGGTGAAGAAAAAGTATTATTTTTCCCCAGTTCTTACAGAAGACCCTATGAAGTTGAAGAAACAGACAACTCCAACATCTTACTCCGCGCAGAAGTACTTAATGCGCTTTCTAAAAAGAGCAACACCAAATTAGTGGTTACTTACCCTGATGCTTTATCTGAAAAAGTAGTTACCAAAAAGAACCTAGAAAAAAACACTTTAAAAATAAAAGTAAATGATGAGCTTTCTTTAGATTTTATCAATGCCATTTTTTATGAGTATGGTTTTGAACGAGAAGATTTTGTGGTTTCTCCAGGACAGTTCTCCATAAGAGGTGGTATTGTCGATGTTTTCTCTTTTTCTAACGATAACCCTTATCGTATTGAATTTTTTGGAGATGAAATCAGCTCTATTAGAACATTTGACCCTATAACGCAATTAAGCATTAAAGAATATCAACAAGTTGCTATTCTCCCAAATGTACAAACCATTTTACTGAAAGAAGGCAGAGTTTCTTTTTTGGAATTTTTACCCAAAAATAGTTTGGTGTGGCTGAAAGACCTTCAATTGGCTACCGAACAAATTCAACACGATTTTGAAAAGGCAACTACTGCCTATACTGATAAAGAAAGCTCTCCATTAAAACACCTTCAACCTACTGAATTATTTACCAACAAAGAAGAATTTACACAACAAATTAACCTGCGAAACACCATCGAATTTGGAACACAATTCTTACTTCCTGCTGATTTGACCATTGCTTACCAACAAAAACCTCAACCGAGTTTCAATAAAAATTTTAATCTGCTTCATGATGATATAGCTACTCAAAAAAAAGCAGGTTTTACCAATGTTCTTTTAGCAGATAACAGCAAACAACTCGAACGCCTCTTTAATATATTTGAGGACATTGGCAAACAACTTGAAGTATCGTCTATTCTTCTTCCTATTCATGAAGGATTTATTGATGTGGATGAAAAAATTACGTGTTATACCGACCATCAAATCTTTAACCGTTACCAGCGCTTTAAATTAAAAAGCAGTTACAACAAAAAAAATGAAGCCCTTACCCTAAAAGAAATTCACGGGCTAAAAACAGGAGATTACATTACACATATCGATCATGGTGTTGGTAAATTTTCTGGATTAGAAAAAATTGATGTGCAAGGTAAAACCCAAGAAGCCATTCGAATAGTTTACGATAATAACGATTTGCTTTACGTGAGTATTCATTCGCTACACAAAATATCCAAGTTTGTAGGAAAAGATGGCACTACCCCAAAAGTGAACCGATTGGGTTCTAATCACTGGCAAACACTTAAAAAGAAAACCAAAACCAAAATTAAAGAAGTTGCCTTTGATTTAATTAAATTGTATGCTGAGCGAAAAACCAAAAAAGGATTCCAGTTTTCCCCTGACACGTATTTACAAAATGAACTCGAAGCGTCTTTTATTTATGAAGATACACCTGACCAGTTAACCGCTACCCAAGATGTAAAAAAAGATATGGAGGCCGATTACCCTATGGACAGGCTGGTTTGCGGTGATGTTGGTTTTGGAAAAACAGAAATAGCCATTCGAGCAGCTTTTAAAGCAGTAACCGACAGCAAGCAAGTTGCTGTATTGGTTCCAACTACCATCTTGGCGCTACAACATTATAAAACATTTAAGAAAAGATTAAAAGATTTCCCTTGCAAGGTAGATTACATCAACCGATTTAAAACACCCAAACAGCAAAAAGAAACCCTCAAAAAATTAGAAACAGGAGAGATTGACATCCTGATTGGTACGCACCGAATTGTAGGAAATGATGTGAAATTTAAAGACTTGGGCTTATTAATTATTGATGAAGAGCAGAAATTTGGAGTAAGTATTAAAGACAAACTCAAAACCATCAAAAAAAATGTAGATACGCTTACCCTCACCGCTACTCCTATCCCTCGAACTTTACAATTTTCACTTATGGCTGCTCGAGATTTGTCGAACATCAATACTCCCCCACCTAACAGACAACCCGTAGAAACTAAACTACAAGCATTTAATGAAGAAGTGTTTCGTGATGCTATTATTTATGAAACATCGCGTGGAGGTCAAGTTTTTGTGGTGAACAACCGTATTGAAAACATTCAGGAAATTGCAGGAATGATTCAGCGCTTATGCCCTGATGTAAAAGTATTGATTGCTCATGGACAAATGAAAGGCGATGAATTGGAGCAAAAAATGATGGCTTTTGTAGATGGGGAATACGATGTGTTGGTAGCAACCACCATCATAGAATCTGGACTAGATATTCCGAATGCCAACACCATCATTATTAACAATGCCAACAATTTTGGATTGAGTGATTTACACCAAATGAGAGGAAGAGTAGGACGGTCCAACAAAAAAGCATTTTGTTACTTGCTTTCTCCACCCATGCACAATTTAACTCCCGAAGCCAGAAAACGATTAACTGCTATTGAACAGTTTTCTGACTTGGGTAGCGGATTTCAAATTGCCATGCGCGATTTAGATATTCGGGGTGCAGGAAATTTATTAGGTGGAGAACAAAGTGGTTTCATTTCAGAAATAGGATTTGACATGTACCAAAAAATATTACAAGAAGCCATTGATGAACTCAAAGAAAAAGAGTTTAAAGAAGTATATGCCGAAGAGTTGGCGAATAAAGATTACGTGCGCGATTGTCAATTAGAAACTGATTTAGAAATATTGATTCCTGACGATTACATTAGCAATATTGAAGAACGACTCAACATTTATCGCGATTTAGACAATATAGAAAATGAAGAAGCTTTGGCCTTTTACCGCAAACAACTTATTGACCGTTTTGGTGAAATACCCAACAGCACTGAAGATTTATTTAACGCCATTCGTTTACGATGGATTGCTAAAAAAGTAGGTTTTGAAAAAATGGTGCTTAAACAACAAAAACTGATTGGCTACTTCATTGCTAATCAGGAATCACCTTTTTACCAATCGGCTATTTTTACCCAAGTGTTACAATTTGTGCAAGCCAACCCTTATACCTGTAAAATGAAAGAACGAAATGACAAGCTAAGCTTAGTGTTTGAAAATGTGGCCTCTATTGAGAAAGCCATAGCATTAATCTCTCCAATTACTAATAAAACAGTTCAATCCATTTAATTGTTTAAATTTGGGATAAAGATACAGTGCGAATAAACACAATTGTGTTTATTCGGTTGTTATCAGCAACCCTAACCGACCACCGTGCAAACATCAACTGGCGGACAAAAAAACGAAAAAATGCCAACGCTTCGCAAAATTAAAAGAGGTTGTCTTGTCCTGAAATAGGTTTACACTAAAAAGTGTAAAAAATGGACAAAAAAATCATTCAAAAAGCAGGTAAATATTTTACCGAAACAGAAAAACATTTAATTATTCAGGAGTTAATTTCAAGAG
>JAGFIT010000022.1 GCA_024103385.1 Vicingus serpentipes | reverse complement strand
ATTGTTATTAATCCGCAAAGTACCATTACTCCTAATCCTGTTGCTCCAATATGCTTAGGTGATGCCTTGTCGTTAACTGCTACAGGTAGTGGAAATGGTACCATTACTTGGTACAGTGATCCGGCTGGAACTATCGTTATCGGAACAGGTAGCCCTTTTACGCCAGCTATACCTGGTATAGGAACATTTACTGTTTATGTAAGAGAAACAGGTACTTGTGCTAGCGCACTAGATTCTATTGTGGTGATTGTTGGAGGAGTAACCGCTGTAATTAATGCTGATCCGATTACTGGAGCAATTCCTTTGAATGTCAATTTTGATGGTTCAGGAAGTTCTGGTATTATTAGCAGTTACTTATGGGATTTTGGTAATGGTAACACCGGAAGTGGTGTTAACCCAACACACACCTATCCTACTATTGGGGAATACCTGGTGCAACTCACCGTAACAGATGGTGTTTGCTATGATACAGCTTATGTAACCATCATTACTTTTGGTGAGTCTGAAATCTTAATCCCTAACGTATTTACACCAAATGGAGATAATTTCAATGATGTATTTACAGTAAAAAGTGTGAACCTTGAATCGCTAGAAGGAGTCATCTACAACAGATGGGGACAAATGATGTTCTCTTGGGATCACATTAAAGGATATTGGGATGGTACTACTTTATCTGGTGCTGAGGCTCCTGACGGAACCTACTTCTACATCATCCAAGCGAAAGGACTTGACGGAGAAGAGTACTTCAAAAAAGGTGGGTTTAGTTTGATTAGATAGAAAAAAATAGTAAATTAAAAGTCCTTTTGGAATTCCAAAAGGACTTTTTAATGAGTAAATGACTTTGTTACTTATAGCGGAATATTTCCATGTTTTTTCTTTGGTAATACAGCCACTTTATTTTCTAGCATTTTAAATGCTTTAATTAATTTTTCTCTTGTTTGTTCTGGTTTTATCACTTCATCAACGTAACCCCTAGCTGCAGCATTATATGGATTCGCAAACATTTCAGCATATTCCGCCTCTTTTTCTTTCCATTTTGCTTCCGAATCAGTAGCTTCCGTAATTTCTTTTTTAAAGATAATTTCAGCGGCACCTTTTGCACCCATAACAGCAATTTCTGCACTAGGCCAAGCAAAATTCATATCTGCACCAATGTGTTTAGAGTTCATTACATCATAAGCTCCACCATACGCTTTTCGAGTAATTACTGTTATTCTTGGAACTGTAGCTTCACTAAAAGCATACAATAGTTTTGCTCCATTAGTAATAATAGCATTCCATTCTTGGTCAGTACCTGGCAAAAAACCTGGGACATCCTCAAAAACCAATAAAGGGATGTTAAATGCATCACAAAAACGAACAAATCGAGCTCCTTTTTGAGAAGATTTAATATCTAACACTCCAGCTAAAAATGCAGGCTGGTTAGCTACAATTCCTATTGATTTCCCTGCCAAGCGTGCAAAACCAACAACAATGTTTTCTGCAAAATCTTTATGTATTTCATAAAAACTATCTGAATCAACAGTCCCTGTGATTACCTCTTTGATGTCATAAGGCTGGTTGGGGTTTTCAGGGATAATAGAGTTTAGGACTTCTCTTTTTTCATTGCTCATTTCATAAGGGATGCAAGGAGCGTCTTCCTCACAATTTTGAGGGATATAAGAAAGCATTGCTTTGATACCATTGATACATTCAATTTCGTTGGCATAAGTCAAATGAGTTACTCCTGATTTGGTAGAATGAGCGGAAGCTCCTCCTAAATCTTCCGAGCTTACTTCTTCATGAGTAACGGTTTTTACTACATTTGGACCGGTCACAAACATGTACGAAGTATTTTCTACCATCATAATAAAATCTGTTAATGCTGGAGAATATACTGCTCCACCTGCACAAGGTCCCATAATGGCAGATAATTGAGGAATAACTCCGCTAGCTAAAGTGTTTTTGTAAAAAATATCAGCATAACCAGCTAAACTGACTACCCCTTCTTGTATTCTTGCTCCTCCAGAATCATTCACGCCAATAACAGGAGCCCCATTTTTCATGGCCATATCCATTATTTTACAAATTTTTTCTGCATGGGCTTCAGCTAAAGATCCTCCTAACACCGTAAAATCTTGAGAAAAAACATAAGTTAATCGCCCATTAATGGTTCCATATCCTGTAACAACACCATCTCCTAAAATGATATTTTTTTCTAGGCCAAAATTAGTTGAACGATGAGAAACTAACATTCCAATTTCTTCAAAAGAACCTTCGTCTAATAGAAAATGAATTCTTTCACGAGCAGTCAACTTACCTTTTTGATGTTGTGCTTCAATTCTTTTTTCTCCTCCACCTAATTGAGCTTCTGCAATTTTTTCGTCAAGCAATTTAAATTTATCTTTCATAAATAGGGATTAAATTTAGGTAGTAAAAATATAAAAAATAAGTGGGTAGGTGTTGTCCGAAATAGTATTTTAGTAGAATAAATAAATGGTATGGAAGATAATAATAGATTAAAGGGGGAAGAAGAAATAAAAGAGGACTTAAAATTTAATTTTTCTAATTTTTTCTTGAGTTTAAAAAATTACCTCTATTCAACAGTGGATATTCGTAATGAAGTTGATTATCAAGGTTCTGTTGAAGCCATCAAAAAAGACATCGATTTTAAAGGGGTAAATGTTTGGGTACTAGGAGCTTCTATAGCTATTGCTTCTATAGGGTTAAATGTAAATTCAACAGCAGTTATCATAGGAGCGATGTTGGTTTCCCCACTGATGGGACCAATCGTTGGTATAGGGTTATCTATAGGAATTAATGATTTTAAAATGTTAACGAGGTCTCTAAAAAGTTTAGGGACGGCAGTTTTTATCAGTGTACTTGTTTCTACTATTTATTTTTTACTCACTCCTTTTGGAGAGGTTCAATCTGAATTAATAGCACGGACAAAACCTAACTTATTAGATGTTATGATTGCTGTTTTTAGTGGAATAGCACTCATCATTGCAAAAACCCAACGAGGGACTGTTGCTAGTGTTATTTTTGGTGTAGCTATTGCTACTGCTTTAATGCCTCCTTTGTGTACAGCGGGTTATGGTTTAGCAAATGGGAATTGGGATTTCTTTTTTGGAGCATTCTACTTATTTTTAATCAACTCTGTTTTTATCACTCTCTCTACATGGGTGGTAGTAAAGTATTTAAAATTTCCTTTAACGACATATATTGATGAGCAACGACAAAAAAAAGTAAAGAATTATATTTTAGTATTTTCATTATTAGTCATTGTTCCCAGTGGATTTACTTTTTGGAATACGATTCAGGAAAGTATTTTTAAAAGTAATGCAGAGAAATTTATAGCAGAGCAATTTCAATTGGAAGGGACGGATGTGATTAATAAAAAGGTAACCTATAACAGCGATTCATTATCATTGATAGAAGTCTATTTAATAGGGGAGATTATTACTGCTAAAACAGAAAATGAACTCAGGAAAAAGATGGTAAATTATGAGTTAGATAAAGCAAAACTAAAAATTTATCAATCGAAAGACAATAGCAATGAAATAGCAGGAAAGCTAAGTGCAGAAGTAAAGTCAGGAATTTTAGAAGAAATTTATAAAAAGAATGAAGCAATAATGAACGACAAAGAAGCTAGAATTCAATTTTTAGAAGAAGAATTGATAAGATATCAAAGTGATACGATTCCTTTTAACGCAATAAAAAATGAGGTATTGGTGCAGTATAAAAATGTTACCGGGATGGCTTATGGAAAAACAATATCTACAAACTTTAAAATCCAAGATACTATTCCAAGCTTTTTTATTCGTTGGGATAGCAAGTTGACCCCCGAAGAGATAAAAGAAAAAAAGCTTTCAATGCAAGAATGGCTTCGGGTGAGGTTAAATAATCCTAAAGTGCGGGTAGTTAATTACTAAAATTAATGGCAGTTATTACAGTATATACCGATGGAGCAGCAAAAGGAAATCCAGGAAAAGGCGGATATGGTGTAGTGATGATGAGCGGAAAGCATCAAAAAGAGCTTTCTGAAGGTTTTAGAAACACAACTAACAACAGAATGGAATTGTTGAGTGTGATTGTAGCGTTAGAATCTATCAAAAAAGAGAATGCGGAAGTTCAAATTTTTTCAGATTCTAAATATGTGGTTGATTCAGTTGAAAAAGGGTGGGTTTTTGGTTGGCAAAAAAAAGGATTCAAAGGGAAAAAAAACATTGATTTGTGGCAGCGATTTTTACAAGTTTATCCCAAACATAAAATAAAATTTAATTGGGTAAAAGGACATGCAGGGAACAGGTATAACGAACGCTGTGATGAATTGGCTGTTAAAGCGGCAGAAGGAAGAAACCTCTTAGTAGATGAAGGATATGAAAAATTAACGGATGAAAAACTCTTTTAAAACCACTTTTTATTAAAATAAATTTCAGGGGAATATTCTTTTTCAATAAGACTTAATAAAAACCTTTTATTAAATTTGTTCCCTTTCAGAAAAAAAATATTTTGGAGTACCCTAGTTTAATAAAATCAAAATTACCAAGAGTAGGAACCACCATTTTTACGATAATGGGGGAGTTGGCTCATCAAAATAATGCAATAAATCTTTCGCAAGGATTCCCTGATTTCGAAAGCTCGCCCGAATTAATTAATCTGGTAACAGAGGCGATGAAAAAGGGGTTTAACCAATATGCCCCTATGGCAGGAATACTTCCTTTAAGAGAGGAAATAGCCAAAAAAGTAGAACGCCTTTATGGAACAACTTATCATCCTGAAACAGAAGTAACGGTAACGGCTGGCGCAACTCAAGCTATTTACACAGCAATTGCAGCAATTATTAGAGAAGGAGATGAAGTTATCATTTTTACTCCAGCTTATGATTGCTATGAACCAGCAATTGAGTTAAATGGAGGGAAGTCTGTTTTTGTACAAATGCATGCTCCTAATTATGCTATAAACTGGGAGCAAGTAAAGAAGTTGATTAATCAACGCACGAAGATGATTATTATTAATACTCCTCATAATCCTACAGGAACAATTTTAAAAGAGGAAGACATGTTGGCGTTGGAGAAGATTATATCAAATACGGACATTGTTTTAATGAGTGATGAGGTGTACGAACACATTATTTTTGATGGTCAAGAACATCAGAGTGCCGCAAAATTTCCCAAGCTAGCCGAACGAGCGTTTATTATTTCTTCTTTTGGAAAAACATTTCATAATACGGGCTGGAAAATGGGCTATTGCATAGCGCCAAAAAACTTAATGGCAGAATTTAGAAAAACACACCAATATATTGTTTTTTCTGCAAACACCCCAATACAACACGCTTTAGCAGCATATCTCAAAAATGATAATAATTATTTAGGCTTGAATAGCTTTTATCAACAAAAGAGGGATTTATTTACTTCTTTGGTAAAAGATTCAAGATTTGAGATATTGCCTTCATTGGGAACGTATTTTCAACTGTTACGTTATTCAACAATTACAGCTGAAAAAGACACAGATTTTGCTATTCGATTAACAAAAGAAAAAGGAATTGCAGCTATACCCGTTTCTGTTTTTTACCACCATTCTGTGGATGAAAAAGTACTGCGTTTTTGTTTTGCTAAAAAAGACGAAACCATAGAAAAAGCTGCGGAAATTTTAAGAAGAGTATAGCTGTTAATATCTTTTGCATTGATTTTCAGGTAATTTTATTATTTTTCAATTCGCTAACGATTGAAAATGAAGAATTTAATATTATCCTTTAGTGCATTTATTTTTTTATAATGCAAGAAAAGGGATTCTACGACAAAAGAAGCTTACTATTTTTCTTCTACAGGTCATGGAGGGTATGATATTTTAAAGCAACTTGGAATGAAAAAAAAGATGAATGGAACTCTCCAGTAAATTTAGGGGCGCCAATTAATTCTCCTTTTGATGACTTTTTATATTGAATGATGGATTTAAAAATAAGTATTATACAGACTGATATCTATTGGGAAGATGTTGAGAAAAACTTAGATGAGTTTACAAAAAAAATCAAGGATATCCGAGAAGAGACAGATATTATTGTTTTGCCTGAGATGTTCAATACAGGGTTTTCTATGCGATCAAAAAAATTAGCTGAAAAAATGGACGAGAAGACACTTTCCTGGATGAAAGAGCGAGCAAGAGATAGTAATGCAGTAATTGTTGGCAGCCTTATTATTGAAGATGATATTGTAAAAAATCGATTTTATAATCGATTAGTTTGGATGCAGCCTGATGCTATTTTTTATACCTACGACAAGAGGCATTTGTTTAGGATGGCTAATGAACATCAAAGTTTCACTGATGGAAAAACAAGGTTAATAGTTGATTATAAGGGCTGGAAAATTTGTCCATTAATATGTTACGATTTACGTTTTCCAGTATGGAGCAGAAACAAAAAATTACCAATAGATAATAGAGCTATTAATTCAGAAAGTACCAATACAAACGCTTATGATTGTTTAATTTATATTGCTTGTTGGCCAGAAGCTAGAAAACAACCTTGGAGTAAATTACTAGAGGCTAGGGCAATTGAAAACCAATGTTACGTTGTAGGGGTAAATAGAGTGGGGAAAGACGGAAATGACATTACTTACAGTGGAAATTCGGTCGTGATTAATCCAAAAGGGGAAGTAATTCTATCTGCTCCAGAAAATCAAAATTGTAGCTTAACCACCTCTTTAAACTTAAATGAGTTGAATAATTTTCGTGCAGCTTTTCCAGTAGGGGAAGATGGAGATGATTTTGAGATAATAGGATAGATAAACTATTTTATTTCAATAAGGTAACCGTTCCATAAAGCGTCCCTCTATTTCCCACAATATCTTCGTACCAAACCTTCCATACGTAAGTTTCAGTTTCTGCTAAACGTCCTTTATAGGTGCCATCCCAGCCGACATTAATATTATCAGTATAAAATAATTGTTCTCCCCATCGATCAAAAATGTAAAAATCTAATTTTGCAATATCAACTCCAACAGCATAAAATATGTCATTAATGCCATCTCCATCAGGCGTAAAGACATTAGGTAAATAAATGATTCCATCGTAAATAATCGTAATGGTGTCATAATTAAAACAGCCATTTTCTCCTTGCACGGTTAAGGTATAGGTTCTTTTTTCTTTTGAATCAACTGTAGGACTTAGACAATTAGTGCAGCTTAACCCTTCAGTTGGAGCCCACCAAAAATGAATACCATTACTTGTTGCTTTCAATTGAACAATATTTCCCCATTCAGTTTTGAGGTTAGCCCCTAATTCAACTGTTGGGTTTTCAAGTGTATTAACAGTTGTTTGCAAATAAGTAGAGCAACCTATACTATCAGTGACCTTTACAGTGAAAGTAGTGGTATCAAGAATAATAGGCTGAATACTTTTAGTTATTTCATTTCCAGGAGACCATAAATAGGAGCTTCCTCCATTCACCCTTAAGTTAGCTCTATCTCCGATACAAACAGGGCTATTGTTAATTGTTGCGTTAACAACATTTACTACTACGTGCACGGTATCATAATCAACACCACAACCATTAATAGTTTCTACTATATAATTGGTGGTTTGTGTTGGAGAAGCAATAGTGATGGAGTCATTAGGATTATTTAAGGAAGCAAAAGGAGTCCATCTGTACTGAGTACCTCCAGAAGCATAAATGATAATATTATCCCCTAAACAAATTGAGGTGTCTGGTGAGGCTAATGCGACAGGAAAGTTGTTATCTACAAAAACGTTCATTAAAGTATCCCAAATGCAATTATTAGAATCAGTTATTTCGACATTATATAAAGTGTTAATTGTTGGGGTTGCTATGGGGCTTTGAATAGTAGAATTATTCAACGTTGCATCTGGGGTCCATTGGTAATTATTTCCTTCGGATGCAAAAAGTTGAACACTTTGCCCAAGACATATTATAGTGTCAGGCATTATATCTATATTCTTATGAAATACTTCTACTGTGACTAAAGAAGTATCAGTGCCGCAGCTATCATATGTAATTATGCTGTAAATAGTAGTAGTATCTGGCCACACAGTTGGATTTGGAGAATTATTGTTTGAGATATTGTAATTAGGAGACCAAACATAAGATCTTCCTCCAGAAATAGTTAATTGAACACTGTCTCCTCTGCAGACTCCATATAAACTATCTATAACAGCTGTTGGAGACCCTCCTATAATAATGTCAACATAATCAGTGTCTCTTTTTGCACAAGAAATGGAATCTAAAGCCTCTAACATAACACGATAAGTTCCTGCAGCGTTAAAAACGTGATAAGGTTCAAAGTCAGTAGATGTTGTACCATCACCGAAATCCCAGAAATAGCTTACACCTCCATTACTTAAATTTTGGAAGAAAATAGTATCCCCTAAACAATAAGCTGGAGCGGCCTCTACATCTGCTGTTAAACGAGTTAAATCAATCTTAAAAACACCTAAATTACAATTAGAACTATTCTCATTTCTAGACCATGCTCCAGAAGTAGTAGGAAAATCATTTGTAGGGTTTTGCCCTGTTATGGCGTTATAACAAGAAGCACAAACAGCTTGATAAACGATTCCTTTTTTATCAAATCGGCTTGTTCCTCCATCTACATGATCATAACTTGCTGAACCACCAAAATAGGAAGCAAAAATTAATGATTCCGCATTTTCTCCAAACATGGTTAAATAATAATCACTACCGTCTGTTGTGCTTTGAATTGCATTTGAAGTGACAGGAAGACCATTCGTAGTACTAAATGGGGCTCCTCCATGAAACACATTAACAGATCCTCCCCAACCAGAAATTAAGATATAATTACATTCATTTACCAAAAAAGCAGAGAGCGCAATATCTACCTCTCCAGAGCCAGTTCCAAAAGTGGTTGAAAATACTGTTGAATCAAGGTTAGGAGTTAATTTATGAATAAATTGCCCGCTGTTTGGAACATTATAAACGGATGCAGGTGTAATGGGGTAAACTCCTTCCGTCTGGCCAACTACATAAACATTATCAGCATTATCTAATTGTACAAAATAGCATTGATCGTACTCTGTCGAATTAGACCCTATATAAGTACTGTTCAATATAGCAGTTGCTGTTGTATTTATTTTAGTAATAAATCCATCTACCCCTCCAATAGCAGAGGGATGAATTGTTCCTGCTGTTGTAGGAAAATCATTACTTGCTGTTCCTCCTGTGATATGGGGGGTTTCTTTACTATCAAACTGAATAGAGTAAGCAGCATCATCCATACTTCCTCCTATAAAAGAACTCCATATTAAGGTTGATAAGTCGGAAGACATTTTAAATACACAGCCATCTTGTCCTCCTCCAATTATTGGTTGAAAAGCTCCAGGAGTAATAGGGAAATCAGCAGAAAGTGTTGAGCTAGCAACATAAACATCATCGCTACTATCTATCATTATCTCTCCCCTAAAATCATCGGCATAATTTTGTTTTAACAGTGGACTAGGGTTTAATCCATCATTAGCTGTTCCACCGATATACGTAGATCCGAGTAATGAAGAACCATCAGTACTAAGTTTCGAAACAACAATATCTACACCACCGATATAATTCGGAATAACATTGGAGTAGGTGGTTCCTCCGTTGAAAACTTGATCATAAGCAGTTGTGGATGTAGGGTAATTATTTGATGCGGTAGAACCTAAAATGAGTAATTCGTTATTGTTATTTACAACTAAACTATGAGGGGATTCGTTAAATGAACCACCTAAATAAGTTGAATAAATTAAGGTGTTGCCTGTTGACGAAAATTTTGAAATAGAAATATCACTTCCAGAACCATAATTACCATTTCCTCCTGCAAAATTTATTTGGTAAGCTCCTATTGTGGTTGGATATCCAACACCAAAAGAAACTCCTCCTCCATACAAATTTCCTGCTTCATCATAAGTAGAAGTGTAGCCCCAGTTATCTATCGTAGATCCTGAATAAGAGGCAAAGATTAAAGTAGGATCTATAATTAATTTATACCCCTTGTTATAACCTCTTGGAAATTCTATTGATACAACCCCATCTTCTATTTTAAACCTGCTTTTTACAACTTTATGTTTCCCTTTTATTAATTGATAAACATAAGGTTTGCCCTCAATTATTTCATTAACAGAGGTAATGACTTTTAATTTTTCATCTTCAACAATAATATTATCGATACCTTCATATTTCCATTGAATTTGATCTGCATCTCCTCCAGGAGCGACAATAAAATCATATTTTAAGTGATTTTCGCTGAGGTAAAATTTTAAATCGACTGAGGGGTAAAGATTTTTATAAACAACTTCATTATACTTGTTGACTTTTGAAGCCCATTTAGCAGGGTCATTACCAATAAAATAATTAACATAATCAGAGGTAGGTTTCGAGGAATTAATTTCCGATGTATTGGCATTCAAAAATTTAACTTTAAAAGCGTGTAAGTTTAATAAGTAGTCTTGTGGTGTAGGAGTTTTAATTTCGTTGTGGTGTAATGCATGTAAACGATCTAAATCTTGTTCGTTATAGAATTGATAAACCAATTCGTTTTTTTCTAAATAGAGGTTTCCTGCTGGGATTTTTGCTTTGTAAACAATGTTTTCTTCCCATTGACCTTTATTTTCTACAAACTCAATATTATTCATCTGTGCAAACGAATTTACACAAATGAAAAGGGGTAATATTTTGATAAAAAGCTTCAAATCAGTTCAATATAACTTACCAAGGTACTAAATTTTTAAATACCCTTGTTTAGAAGACTGAAATATAGGTGTATAAGTTGCTTTGTGAGGAAAGAAATTTAAAAAAAAGAGGGAAATTATACTAGTTTCATTTCCGGGGTATCTCCTTCTATGACTAGTTTTCCAGCTGTTGCAGCTTTTATCTCTTCAACGGAAACACCAGGAGCTCTTTCTAACAAATAAAATGCATTGTCTTTTATTTCCAAAGCAGCTAAATTGGTAATTATTCGAGTTACGCAGTTTACACCTGTCAAAGGGAGTGTGCAAGAAGGGAGTAGTTTACTTTCTCCTTTTTTGTTGGTGTGCATCATAGCTAAAATAATGTTTTCTGCTGAAGCAACTAAATCCATGGCTCCTCCCATTCCCTTAACCATTTTTCCTGGAATTTTCCAATTCGCGATATCTCCATTCTGTGCAACTTCCATAGCTCCCAAAACGGTTAATTGAACATGCTGACCTCTAATCATGGCAAAACTTGTAGCAGAATCGAAGATAGAAGCACCAGGCATTAATGTAACAGTTTGTTTTCCTGCGTTTATTAAATCAGCATCTTCTTCTCCCTCATAAGGAAAAGGACCCATCCCTAAAATCCCATTTTCAGACTGAAACTCTACAGTAATCCCTTTTGGAACATAGTTAGCTACTAGTGTAGGAATTCCTATTCCCAAATTAACGTACCAACCATCTTGTAGTTCTTGTGCAATTCTTTTAGCAATTCCTGTTTTATCTAACATAATTTATCCTTTTTGTCTTACAGTTCTTTGTTCAATTCTTTTTTCATAATTTACTCCTTGAAAAATGCGTTGCACAAAAATTCCTGGAGTATGAACGTGATTAGGATCTAAATCTCCTTCAGGAACCAATTCTTCTACTTCTGCAATGGTTATTTTTCCAGCCATTGCCATCATAGGGTTAAAATTTCGAGCGGTAGCTTTGTAAACCAAGTTTCCAGCAGTATCCCCTTTCCAGGCTTTTACAATGGCAAAGTCTGCGGTTAAAGCGTGTTCTAATATGTGGGGTTTTCCATTAAATTCTCTTACTTCTTTACCTTCAGCTACTTCTGTGCCATATCCTGCGGGAGTAAAAAAAGCAGGAATACCAGCTCCTCCAGCACGACAACGTTCTGCTAAAGAGCCCTGAGGAATTAAGTCAACCTCTAGCTCACCACTTAACATTTGTCGTTCGAACTCATCATTTTCTCCTACATAAGAAGAGATCATTTTTTTAATTTGTTTTTGATGAAGTAATAAACCTAATCCAAAATCATCTACACCTGCATTATTAGAGATACAGGTTAAATCTTTGACGTTAAGTTTAACTAATTCTGCGATACAATTTTCAGGAATTCCACACAATCCAAAACCTCCCAGCATTAAGGTCATTCCATTTTCTATTCCCTTTGTTGCTTCTCCAGCATTAGCAACTACTTTATTTATAGCCATAATAATTTTTAATAGTCTGGCGAATCGTTATAGCCAGGGTTGTTGTTTCCGTGTTCTAAATTATACTTTATACAATCCAATTCTATTGAAAGGGGTGCTTCAGGCTTTTCAAAATCACCACTTGAGATTTTTAATGATGGGTCCGCATGAACTTTTTGCATGTAATAACCCCAAATAGGTAGTGCTGTATTTGCTCCTTGACCCATATCAGTAGAAGAAAATCGTATAGCTCTTTCATCAGCACCGACCCAAACACCTGTCACCAAATCAGGGGTTAGACCCATAAACCAACCATCAGAATTATTTTGTGTGGTGCCTGTTTTGGCGGCAATAGGATATCGGTGTCCAACGTAAGGGCGAGATTCAGATATAGTTCCCCTTAAACGCATTCCTGTTCCTTGTCGGTATCGCGGTTGTTTTCCTAAGGCTTTCCGTTTATCTCCAATGCATTTATTATATTCTGCATCAACAACTCCTTTCATTAAATCGAGCATCACATAAGCGGTTTCTTCACTCATGGCTTCATTTGTTTTAGGACGAACATCAATAATCACATTGCCAAATTTATCTTCGATACGGGTAAACATGGTTGGCTCTATCCAAACGCCTTTATTAACCATAGAAGCATTTGCGCCAACCATTTCGTATAAACTGATATCAGCTACACCTAAACATAAGGACGGAACAGGATCTAACTTACTTGTAATACCCATAGCTCTTGCTTGATCAATTACAGCTTGCGGGCCAAATTGTTTCATAACCCAAGCAGTAATAGTATTCATAGAATTGGCTAATGCATATTTTAGCGAAACTTTACAACCACTAGAGCCGTCAGAATTTTTTGGGGTCCAATTTTTTAATAAGCCAAACTCTCCTTTATGAAAAGTGTATTTAGTGTCTGTTACTTCGTAACAAGGAGAGTATCCGTTTTGAATAGCCGTAGAATAAACAAAAGGTTTAAATGTAGATCCAACCTGTCGTTTACTAGTTACGTGATCATAAGCAAAATTTTGATAATTCACTCCACCTACCCAAGCTTTAATATAACCTGTGTGTGGATCAACAGACATTAACCCGGCATGTAAGAAAGTTTTATAATATAAAATAGAATCTTTGGGGCTTAACAAAGTATCTATATTTCCTTGATGAGAGAAGACCTCCATTTTTGTTTTAGTGTTAAAAATAATAGAGATAGAGTCTTTTTTAACTGCCCATCTTTTTTCTCCACAGTCTTCAGCTTGACATACATAGTAATTGCCTTCTTTTTGAATGTTTTTTCCTCTTCTACCACAATTAAAACATTCATTTCCTTTCAATACCCTATAACGAGGTGATTGCTGAATAGCTGATTGAACTATTGTAGTATATTGCTCTTCTGAAATCCCATTATGGCCACCATCATAAGGGTATCTTTTTGTTCGGACTTTTGTTAGATGTCTGCTAAATTGTTTTTGTAATGTTTTAGCAATATATTCTTGTACAGCCCATTCTGCATATTCTTGCATTCGTGAATCTAGGGTAGTATAAATTTTCAACCCATCTTTGTAAACATTATATGGCGTTCCATCTTTTTTAGCATAGAGATAGTTTCCTTTAGTATCTTTTTTAGATAAAAGCTCTTGAATTTTTAAACGTAAAGTTTCTCTGTAATAGGGAGCCATTCCCTCTTTGTGGTCAACTACTTTATAGTCTAACCGAATGGGTTTTACCCTTAATGAATCGTATTGTGCTTGATCAATATATCCTGCTTTTTTCATTTGAGACATTACAACTTCTCTTCTTTTTAAAGCATTTTCCGGAAATCGTTTAGGGTTGAATAATGAAGGGTTCTTGGCCATACCAACCAAAACAGCAGCTTCTTCTATAGATAATTCATTTGGAGATTTATTAAAATATACATGTGCAGCAGATTTAATTCCGACAGCGTTATATATGAAATCAAATTTATTATAGTACATAATAATAATTTCATCTTTGGTGTATCTTTTTTCTAATTCTACTGCCAAAATCCATTCCTGCAACTTTTGTTTTATTCTCCCAAATTTATTTTGACTTCTTTCATGAAACATCATTTTCGCCAGTTGCTGGGTTATAGTACTTGCCCCTCCGGCACGTCCCAAATTTGCAATAGCTCTTACTAATCCCCTAAAATCAATACCTGAATGATTTCTATAACGTTCGTCTTCTGTAGCAATTAAAGCATTGACTAAGTGAGGGGATAAATCTTCATAATTAACATTGGTTCTATTTTGCAAGAAATAGCTCCCGATGGTTTTACCATCAGCAGTAATAATCTCTGACGCTAAATTACTTTTAGGATTCTCAAGTTCTGTTAAGTCAGGTAAATTATCAAAGCTTAATGAGCCTGTTTTTGCTGCCCACATAGTAATATATAGGAGAAACACAGGGATAAAAACGGCTGCCCAAAAAATAGCAATCCATTTTTTTAGATTAGAGCGGTTGTGGTCTTTTTTTGTCAATTTTTTTGTTTTGATTTTTCAATTCGTAAACCAATATCGGAAATTCCCTCTAACCCATTTTCAACACGCATAGCTTGTTCGTAAGAAATGATGTATTTTCCTTGTTGTGCAAATTTAAAATTGCCAATGTAAGGAATTTTCAAGTCCCATAAATCACCAATACCACTACCCAGCCATTTCCCTCTCTTATCTGTTAGTTGGCAGTTGACAGTATCAACAGTAAAATTACCATTAGGCCCCTTAATGGTGACAAAAAGATATAGATTACTGTAGGGGTATTTTCCTGTATTTCTAACGTTAATATATATATTATGAGGATTTGTGGTATCTACTACATTAAAAACAAAATCTGCCCTGTTTTCTTTTTTCCATAGCGTATTTTTAACTTCGATATATTCTTCAAAAACTTTATTGCTATCACAAGAAAAAAACATTAAAATCAAAAATATAGAACTTAATATTTTTGCAAACCCGATCATACTAATTCTTTTTAACGTTCCTGTTTTGGTTTTTATTGGAGTGATTGTTTCTTTTTTTGAATTTTTTGTTTTTACTCTTAGGCCTATCAAAACGAGTTAAACTATCTTGTCCAACAACATTGGCATAATCTGGTTCTTTTATTACCTCTTTGACCTCTACAAAATTGATTAAATCAGTTGGTTTTTCTCCTTTTTTATTTAATTCAATAATTTCATGAACACGATTTAACTTTAATTCGATAAATTTAAGAGGCTCTTCTTGGTAAGAATACCATATTAAGTTCTTAAAAATATCCATTTTACGATAAAAGGCTTGTCCCTTTAATGTCTTCAATTTAATATTGGTATCAGGAAACTTTTTTAATTCACTTACATAGGAATCTAACTCATAATTCAGGCAACATTTTAATTTACCACATTGTCCTGCTAATTTTTGAGGATTTAATGATAGTTGTTGGTATCTAGCTGCCGAAGTGGAAACAGATCGAAAATCGGTTAACCAAGTAGAGCAGCATAATTCTCTTCCACAAGAACCGATACCACCTAAACGACTGGCTTCTTGGCGAACACCAATTTGTTTCATTTCAATTCTAATCTTAAAATCTGTTGCAAGTCGTTTGATTAATTCCCTAAAATCAACACGAGACTCAGCAGTATAGTAGAAAGTAGCTTTGCTTTTATCTCCTTGATATTCCACATCACTGATTTTCATTTCTAACCCCAACTCAATAGCAATAGTACGTGCTTTATACATGGTGTCTATTTCTAATTGTTGAGCTTCTACCCATTTATCAATATCCGTTTTCTTAGCGAATCGGTATACATTTTTTATTTCTTCAGAGTCAAATGCTATTTTTCGTCTTCGCATTTGTTTTTTTACCAATTCGCCTGTTAGAGAAACAGTGCCAATATCGTGTCCTGGAGAGGCTTCAACAGCTACTACATCGCCAATATTTAAAGCTAATGCTTCGGTATTTCTATAAAATTCTTTACGGCTATTTTTAAATCTAATTTCCACACAATCAAATGCGACATGCCCATGTGGTAGTTCAATATCACTTAACCAATCAACAACATTTAATTTATTACAACTACCAGATTTGTTTTTACATCCGTTGGAAGATGTCCCACAACCTCTAGAAGAACTACACCCACTACATCCCATAATTATTTATATTATTTCAGCTCTTAAAAACGGCTTTATTTAATGTTAAAATACTTTGATAACAAATATACTATTCTAAACGGAATCGTTTTTAATTATTTAGTAGATTATCTAAGATCTCTTAACCGATAAAAAAGAAAGGTCTAAACTAAGTTTAGACCTTTCTTTTTTTATGATTGGAAACTTTTAAAAGTGCCACAAATCATGTTCCATATTAAAGATTTCTTCTTTTATTTGATCCGCCTCTAAAAGCAAATCAATACCAGTTAAGTAATCAACACTATATCGATCATATACGTTTGATCTTTTTAAGATATAGCTATTGAATAGTCGTTTCCAAAAAATATCCTCAAAAGTTCTTCTTTCAGCATCATTTTGTCGGTTAAAAACATCATAATTGGCAAAGACATATCTTGCTTCTGGGAAATAAATCCAATAAATAGGTTTAATTCCTTTATAATTTCCATTTTCATCAGTTGCAATCATGTAAGGGCATATCCCAATAATTCTTACGTCCATGATAGATCGCTCATTATCAAAGAACCAATCTTCCTTCAGTCTGTACTTAACAATCATATCAGAAGTAACCTCATTGTAAGTAATTTGAGGAATTGTAGGGTCTCCCCATTCATCTTCAATCATAATGGTTAAAGAATCTCCCATTTTTCCAATTGCTTCTGCCACAGTTAAAGGAACAGTAAACTCATCATCTACTGGGTCATATGCAGTTAATGTTTTTTCTTCAACTACAGCATATTTAATTACATCAAATAAACTTTTTCTGTCGTTAATAGGAATAGTTGGAAAATATAGAGGATGATTGATTTTTTCTCTAAGATCAATTTCTCTCCATATTCTTCTATGCCACATTACGTCAGCTTCTCTAACGTGTGTATATGGAACAACTCTTCTTGTGGGTGTGTTTTCTTTTATCCATGGCTTGTCCAAAATCTTTTGAGCACTCACATGGTTTAGTTCACCGAATGTTGCTAAAACAATTGTCAATAAAATTAATCTCACCAATTTCATAATCAATCCTCCTTATATATTTAATTTATATAACTTTTAAGATGATAGGAGCTAGTTTTCTTGTAGTTCCATCAGGCATTTTAACCTGTATTTTTTCAATAAAGAATTTTTGGTTCTTTCTAGCACCATCAATCATACTTTTACATCTTCCGTCCAGCTTGTTTCCACTTACCTTAATCTCTTGAACTTCTCCAGATTTAGTAGTAGAAAACATAAATGATTGAACATTCACTCTAATATCAAAGTCAAAATTTTCCATTTTAGCTTGAACAGTAGAGGCCGATTTAAATGCAATTTTTTTAATTGACTCCGAACCTGATTTTCCTCCACAATAAGGAGTAGGGTCAGGAATTCTTTTTACTCTAAATTCAGCTTTTCCTAATGGAATTTTTTTCCCATCTTCATCTTCACCTGTAACAACAATATTAACGGTTCCTTGTTTTTTAGGACGCATTACCCATCCTTTTCCTGATTTACTCAATCCTGGAGCAGATGCGGTAAACTTAGGCATAGGAGCCGCAATGGAAACAGGATTATCAACCCCAATATAAAACACATTCATTTTATCAGCAGAAATAGCTAATGAAGGCTTTCCTACTTCAAATGAACTTTTGAAAGGATATACTTTTGGTCCTTTTTTGGTATTTAGTTTGATAATACCTCCCCAATCGTGAACACCTATCCCCGCTTTAATCTTAAGGTTTCCTTTTCCGTTACGGATATCTTCTTTTTTCATTTCATACCAATCACCTTCTCCCCAAGCATTACCTTTTGTCCCTTGCATTACTTTGTTAACGTCAAATGTTCCCGTTTTTTCAACGGCTAATGCAGCAGCACTATCAAATTTTCCGATATAAATTTCTGGAGAAACCCTATCGTCATAAGCAGCAGTAAATATATCAGCAGCAAATGAATCTCCATCCATAATATAAGCTTTTGGCAATACTGCCATACCTACTACTTTGTTAAACGAAACCCCTCCGGCATCAATTCTTTCGTATAATTTAGAAATTACTTCTGCTTCAGCTGTTCTAACATCTGATTGTATTTTTGACAACATTGTTACAACAGCAGCTAAGGGAATATGATAAAATAAACTTGTTTCCCAAGGATCTAGCTGACCATCCGAATTTTTCATTTTAGGGGTGTTGAGGTACGCTAATTTAGAGGCTATTTCCTCTTGGACTTCCTTCTCTTCGAAAACACCAATAATTCCCGCTTGGAACTTATTTAAACGCTCTCTTAATTCGATTCCACTAAATTCTTCTAATCCAGCAACTTTTACTGGTTTCCCAGGTTCAGCTAATCCCATTATTCGAGTAGGTTCATCGTAGTTGTCTTTAGCATCTACACTACTCATATTTAAGGTATCAGCTATTTCTTTTGCTTTTTTATCGGTAATTTCGATTAGCTTACTTTTCAAGTTTTGTATATGGTTATACATGTCATTGGACATTTTTTTAACTTGATCAGCTTTATCTGCCCAGACTTTTGCTGCAGGGCTTTCAGCTCTTGCTTTGTCAAAAGCGTTATATAATATACTGTTACTGGCATCAAAAGATATAGTTGTACTTTCAATACCATCGTTAATTTTGATAAATGCATCCAAAATAGATTTAGATACGTTCATTGCTAGTAAAGCAGTTAATACAAGGTACATCATACCTATCATCTTCTGCCTTGGTGGTAAATCGCCTCCACTCATAATTCAAAAAGTTAAATTAGTTAAACAAAAAATAATTAGTTATGATTTCATTGCAGTCAACATGTTGCCATAAACATTGTTTAAAGCAGACAAGTTAGTTGATAATTCAGCAATATTCTCTTTATATCTCTTTGTATCTTCGACAGATTCTGACAAGTTAGTCATCAATGCAGTAATACCAGAATACATTGCTTGCATAGTTTCAGCTTGTTGTTGAGATCCTTGTAATTGAGATGCGTAAGATGCATTTAATGCTTCAAGGGTAGAGGCCATTTTTTTCATTTCCTCTCCTGTATTTGCACCAGAGTTAGCGGCCTCATTTAGCACAGCTAAAGATTGAGATGCTCTAGCATAATCATCAGCCAAGCTACTCACTTTTGAAGAAGCATTTTTTAAACTATCTGCATATTCATTAGTGGCAACAGAAGCATCAGAAATTTCTGATAATTTGTTAGCGTTAGTACTTAAGCTTCTTAATCCTTGTCCTAAGCTTTCAATTAATTCAGGATCAATTTTAGCGTCTTCTAACATAGTGTCTAATTGTTCTACAGCAGTACCTTTTTTCTCAATCGCATTTCCATCTTCATCATGTACTCCAGCTAATTCTGGATAAGCCAAGGTCCAATCTAACGCTAAATGTTGGGGTTCAAAAGCCGAAACGGCAAAAATAAGAGCTTCCACACTTAATCCGACAACAAGCATTGGTCCTGCTCCAGGCCAGTGCATAATTTTAAATAGTGCTCCAACAATTACTACTGCGGCTCCCAAACCGTATAGTAGTCCCATAATTGTCTTTCCTTTTTTTGTCTCAAATAAATACTCTATAAATCCCATAAGTTTTAAGTTTTAAAGTTAATATATAATAGATAGGTTTAATTAATTCCTTTTTTATAAGTTGTCATCTTTCGCTCTTCCCAAATATGTCATTACACATCTAAATCCAATATAACATTTAGCGGTATCTTGATATTCATACGTTCTTGTTCCTGTTTGTAAATAATACCCTACATCTTTCCATGAACCACCTCTAATTACTTTTCTTTTTAATACTTCTGGATCTTCTTCTTTTGCATCATACAAATAATCTGGGTTTAAATCGTGAGCGAAGTTGTACGCTGATTCATCAAAAGCATTACTTGTCCACTCAGAAACATTTCCAGCCATACAATATAATCCGTAATCGTTAGGGTTATAAGAGTTAATTTTTACCGTGTGGAATCCACCATCATCAATGTAATTACCTCTCATAGGCTTAAAGTTACCCAAGAAACATCCTCTAGCGTTTCTGATATAAGGACCACCCCATGGGTAAGGACTTAAATCTAGCCCACCTCTTGCTGCGTATTCCCATTCAGACTCTGTTGGCAACCTGAAAGGGTTAACAATAATGGAGCCCCCGTTCATTAACCAATCGTTCATTAACTGAGT
Organism: Vicingus serpentipes; assembly: GCA_024103385.1. Taxonomy (GTDB): domain Bacteria; phylum Bacteroidota; class Bacteroidia; order Flavobacteriales_E; family Vicingaceae. The sequence goes on along the minus strand of JAGFIT010000022.1, from coordinate 120,611 downwards.
TCTCCAAATACAGAAAGCTGTGGCTTGTTTCCAACTAACACCTACAACAGGATAGTCATCATAAGCTGGATGCCAAAAATAATTCAAAGTCATAGGTTCATTGTAGGAGTAGGTAAAATCGTGAATCCAAGCTAATGTGTCAGGATATACGTTGATTACATCTCTTATGATGAATTTTGATCTATCTACAGAGAAAGGATGCCTAGCACCTTCATCACCATGTAAAGCATCTCTACTTTCTCTTCGAGCAGCTCTTCTATAATCTATCCAATAATAGGTGTATTGTAATTTACGAGCATCTAACTCTCTTCTTCCCATGAATCGTTCTCCAGGAGCATAGAACATAGGCTCTAATGCTTCTCTAAATTCTGGTTCGTCCCATTTTAATTTTGCATACCAGTTTAAGGTTGGGGGATCCAATTCTTCTCCAAATGCATTTTCAGCATTCAAAAACTCATCTTCGTCAATTTCTTCAGCTGCAATTTTTCGAGCAATAGAGTCTCTAATATGATAGACGAATTGACGATATTCGTTGTTAGATATCTCCGTTTGATCAATATAAAATGCTTGTACAGAAACTGTTCGTGTTTGAGCAGTAAGTGAGTAAGGAACATCTTGGTCTGATGGACCCATATTGTAACTTCCCATAGGAATAAACAACATACCGAACGGATCTGGCTGATACCATTCTTCTCTGCCTTGTACACCAATTAACTCTCCGTTACCTTGACTACATGCATAAAGAACAACTACCGATAGTAATACTAGTACTCGTTTCATGGTTACCTCCTTCTTTTATATATCATCCACTTGTTTTATTTTTCAAGCGGAGTAATTTTATTATTTGTTAATAAACTGCGTTAAACGCCATTCAAAAATAAAAGTTACAAAAAATATTTTTTATAAAAATCTAACTGAATGATACACCTCTCTTTTAGGTGGTTTAACGATGTTCGTACAATAGTTAATCATAAACTCTAAACTACCGTTCGTATAATTATTTAACGAAGAGGTAGTTACATCATAAGCTACACCTATTTTTAGTCCTTCTACTTTAGGAACATATACTCCAGCTAGTGCAGCTATTGCGTCTTCTATCCTGTAAGTAACGCCTCCCCATACTAAATTATTGTAAACAAGAAGAGCATTGAAATCTATCTGAGTAGATGCGGCATCTGTTTTTGCTAGGATAGAAGGTTTAACAACCCACTTTTTATCGTTATTAATGTCCCAGTCGTAACCTGCCATAATGTAGTAGTGGCGAGATTGCAAGTAATTAAGAGCACCTTGTTTAGTTGGGTCGCTACCTGCTCCATTAGCAACATCTTCCAATTCAGTCTGAGTAATATGCAATGTAGAGATACCTACATACATTTTGTTTTTTATGTTGTAAAATAATCCAAGACCAATATCATAAGTCATTGCTGATGTATTAGCATTCGGAATAGAAGGGTCTTTAGTATAGTCATCAATTGCAATAAATTCATCACCAAAAGCTTTGTTAATAAATCCAACTTCCGCACCGATTCCTAATGTACCAGGACCAAGGGGTAAATTGTAAGCGTAAGCCAGCTTACCAACTAAAGATTTTTCAATACCTAACTTATCTTGAAAAACAGTTAATCCAACACCATGTCTTCCTCCTAAAAGAACATCCCCACTAAACAAGTGTGTTTGAGGGTGACCTTCAAATCCAGACCACTGATTTCTACTTAACAAAGTAGCACAAATACCTCCGTTGTGTCCTGCAGAACCAGGGTTAACAGCTAATTTATTAAACATGTTCTGGGTGAATTGTGCGTCTTGCTGTGCAGATACGGCAAATCCAACTAATAAAAAAGCAGCAGAAATAATTAATTTCTTCATAGTTTTTGTTGTTTTTCAAATATAAAAGTAACGCTTTTCAGCATTCATTAGTCGGCTAAGGTAAGTATTTTTTTTTTTTCACCAAATTTTTCATCAACTAAATTGTTAATTACTTGTTGATAACTTGTTATTAAGAGAGTTTTTGAAAGGTCTGCCACCATCTATTGGGCATTTCGTTATCACATGCTGTTTGATAGTCTTTATAAGAACATGGAACCAGTAAATGTCTTTCTTATTGGATTTTTTTATGAGAAGGATAGGGGACGTCCATCCACCACCGTTCACTCTTATCACTTTTATAAAAAACAATTTCGTTTTTTCCTTCTTGAATATTAACTCTATACTTAAGGTAGTTCTTTTTTGTCCCTATTGGATAGTCTTTTTTTCTATTATTTACACCATCTATAAAATACCAAATCATTTGGGCAACACTGTGTGCCGTTTGACCGTTGATATCCATTTCAGGGTTCAATTCATAAAAACCAATAGAAGTTAATTTGTCGCTTAGCCCTGCATAACGACTCATTTGACAGGCTTGTTCTCCATAAAAGCCATTAGGGGAGGTGTTTTTATTTCCTGGCGCTTCGGCTTGTCTTATGGCGGAAATATCAAAACTAAGGATATCGGCATTCCTAACAATAGGTTCTACTTCTTCTATGTTTTGCTGTACTTGTCCTAAGCGGTACACATCAAAATACAAGTTGGTCATTAAATCAATTTCATCTTTATGAGTGAAATAAGATTGATAACCAATATTGCTGTAATTGAATAAAAAATTAGGTTGATGAAGAATGATTTTTGTTAAAAAGTTATTTGCATTTATTCCCTCTTCATCTTTACCTAAATTGAATTTAGCATCTATAGTTACTAGATTAACGGTTTGTTCTAGGTTTTTATAGGCTAAGAAGTTAGCATAAGTCAAATCTTGACTCCCTCCTAGTAGGATAGGGATAACATTTTTTTTAATTAGTTCTTCCAAAATTTCGCTTAGTGCAAAGTAAGTATCATTAGTAGTGGCACCTGTTTTAAAGTTACCTAGATCAATAATTTTGGCACTACCGTTTAGTCCAATTAATCGATACAAATATTTTCGAATATGATTGGGAGCTGTAGAACAACCTTCATTATTGTAAGCATTTCGTTCTTCTCCTACACCAATTATGGCAATGTCGTAATCAGAAGGATTAAAGGATTCTTCTAGAAAAGAAATAGAATTGACAAACTGAGTACTTTGGTAATTAAAACTTAAATCACCTTCGTTGATATTAATGGGGATGAAATAATCAGAAAAATTCATGGAGGATTATTTTTTCTTTTTGGTCTTTTTCTTGGGCGCTTTCTCTTCTATCATTTTTTGAACTTCCTCCAAAGTTAGCTTTTCAACTTTAAAAGTTTTAGGTAATTCTATTTTTATTTTTCCTTTTATGATGTTAAACCTTCCCCAACGAGCTTTTTGAACAGAAATACCTTCTTCATCCCAACGGTGAATATATTTTTCGATTTCTTTTTGTTTTTTGTCTTCAATCAATTCTGCAATATCTTTATGAGAAAGATGATCAAAATCGTATTTCTTGTTTACATTAATGAATAGGTTATTCCATTTAATAAAAGGCCCAAATCTTCCTACACCTTTTTGTACAGGCAAATTTTCGTATTCATCAATTGGAGCATCTGCAGCTTGCTTTTGTTGGATTAGTTCAATAGCTCTGGCTAAATTAATACTTCCCATGTCTTCATCTCTAGGTATTGAAACGAATACATCACCAAACTTTACATAAGGGCCAAACCTTCCTTGAGCAACAATGATTTCTTCTCCTTCATATTTGCCAATGGATTTAGGGTATTTAAAAAGCTCTAAGGCTTCTTTTAAAGTAATTTTGCCAATTGTTTGTCCTGTAAGTAGGCTAGCAAATTTGGCTCCTTCCTCATCGTCAGTTTTTCCTATTTGAGCCATGGGGCCGTATTTTCCAATACGAACAATAAGAGGTCTTCCTGTTTCAGGATCTATTCCTAATTCTCTTTCTCCACTAGCTCTTTCAGCATTTTCTAGTGTGTCTTCAATTTGTGTGTGAAAAGGAGAATAAAATTTCTCAATCATTTTATTCCATTTCAATTGACCTTCTGCAATAGCATCAAATTGTTCTTCTACTTCTGCAGTAAAACTATAATCGAGTACTTTACCAAAATTTTCAACTAAAAAATCAGTTACAACAACACCGATGTCGGTAGGGAATAATTTTTTCTTTTCAAAACCATAATTCTCTTTAGCAACTACATCAGAAATGCTGCCTTTTTGTAATGTTAATGTGGTAAAGTCTCGTTGGTTACCATCTCTATCTTCTTTTACAACATATCCTCTCTTTTGAACCGTTGAAATGGTTGGAGCATATGTAGAAGGTCTCCCTATTCCTAACTGCTCTAGTTTTTTTACTAAACTGGCTTCAGTATAACGAGGAGGGTGATGAGAAAATTTTTCTGTTGCATTAATTTCTTGTAGATTTAACTTTTCCCCAATTGTTAATGGAGGTAATATGCCTTCTTGTTCTGCTGCGTCATCATCATCAGTTCCTTCTAAATACACTTTTAAAAAACCGTCAAATTTTAACACTTCTCCTTTTGCTACAAAATTTTCATCAGCCGTAGAAATATTAATTTGAGCGGTAGTCTTTTCTAATTGGGCATCGCTCATTTGAGACGCAACTGTTCTTTTCCAAATTAAATCATACAGTCGAACTTGTCCAGGGTCGCCTGTGATTGTATGAACATTCATGTAAGTCGGTCGAATAGCTTCGTGAGCTTCTTGAGCTCCTTTAGATTTAGTACTGTACTTTCTAATTTGAGAATATTCTTCCCCATAAGAGGCGGTTATTTCCTTTTTTGCTGCTCCAATTGCGTCATTTGAAAGATTAACAGAATCAGTTCTCATATAAGTAATTTGACCTGCTTCATATAAGCGTTGAGCAACAGTCATGGTTTGAGATACAGAAAATCCTAGCTTTCTACTTGCTTCTTGCTGTAAAGTAGATGTGGTAAATGGCGCTGCAGGAGATTTTTTTGCGGGTTTTGTTTCTAAATTCTCTATAGTAAAATCAGCTGTTTTACATTTATTGAGAAAATCTTCGGCTTCCTTTTTTGTTTTAAAGCGCTGAGGTAATTCTGCTTTTAATACAGCATTATTGCTAACTAAAAAGTTAGCAACAACTTTATAAGAAGACTCATATTTAAAGTTTAAAATTTCTTTTTCACGCTCTACTATCAGACGAACAGCAACAGATTGAACTCGCCCAGCAGACAAGGAAGGTTTTACTTTTTTCCATAACACAGGTGAAAGCTCATAACCGACTAACCGATCTAATACTCTTCTTGCTTGTTGTGCATCAACTAAATTTTTATTTATTTTTCTAGGATTTTCAATTGCTTTGGTGATGGCTGTTTTGGTGATTTCATGAAAAACAATTCGTTTTGTTTTGTCTTCATTTAAATTTAGTGCTTCAAGCAAGTGCCAAGAAATAGCTTCTCCTTCACGATCCTCATCCGAAGCTAGCCATACCATTTCAGCATTTTTTGCTAATTTTTTTAATTCAGCAACTATTTTCTTTTTATCATCAGGAATGACATAGTCAGGCTCGAAATTATTTTCAATATCTACAGAAATGTTTTTTCCTGGTAAATCTCTTATGTGTCCAAAACTTGATTTTACAGTAAAATCTTTTCCCAGAAATTTCTCGATTGTTTTTGCTTTCGCAGGTGACTCAACTATTACTAAATTCTTCGCCATTCATTTAAGGGTTTAAGAAATAAGAAAGTAAAATAAGAATAAAAATTTCTGCAAAGAAATGAAATAAAAAATGGATTATCCAAATTTGACTTACAATGGGAGCCCTTATATTATAAAATAATATATCTTTTTTAATAACCAAACTTATGTCATTTTGTCATTAAGTCTAAAAATTCAGTAATTTTGCCTTCCGAATATTCAAGTTATATGGAGACAGGAAATAAAGTGATAGATGAAACGGCTCAAGGAAGCACAACTATAATTGAACCTACCGTGCAAGGTAAAAGGAAATTGTATATTGAGAGTTATGGTTGTCAAATGAATTTTTCGGACAGCGAGATAGTAGCTTCTATATTATCAAAGGAAGGGTTTAACACTACTAATTCTTTACAAGAGGCAGATGTTGTTTTTGTGAATACTTGCTCTATTAGAGAAAAAGCGGAGCAAACGGTAAGACAAAGATTGCGCTCATTTCAAAAGGCAAAGAAGGAAAAACCAGAAATGATAATTGGTGTGTTGGGCTGTATGGCAGAGCGATTAAAATCAAAATTTTTAGAAGAAGAGAAATTAGTTGATATTGTCGTTGGTCCTGATGCTTATCGTGATTTACCTAACTTAGTACAACAAGTAGATGAAGGTAAAAAAGCGGTTAATGTTATTTTATCTAAAGAAGAAACGTATGCCGATATTAGTCCTGTGCGTTTATTAAGTAATGGAGTTTCCGCATTTATTTCTATTACAAGAGGTTGTGATAATATGTGTACTTTTTGCGTGGTGCCGTTTACAAGAGGGAGGGAAAGAAGTAGAAATCCAGTAACCATTATTAATGAAGCAAAAGAACTTTTTAGTAAGGGCTATAAAGAAGTGACTTTGTTAGGTCAAAATGTTGATTCTTATTTGTGGTATGGAAAAGAAGGTTTGAAAAAAAATTATACAAATCTATCTGATGAGGAAAAAGCTAAAAGCATGAATTTTGCTCAATTAATGGAGCAAGTGGCGTTAATTAGCCCTCAATTAAGAGTGCGTTTTTCTACTTCACACCCTAAGGATATTACAGATGAGTTTTTACATGTAATGGCAAAATATGATAACATATGTAAATATATTCACTTGCCATTTCAAAGTGGAAATACAAGGATTTTAGAAGTGATGAATAGAGGTTATACACGTGAGTGGTATATGAACAGAATTGATAAGATCAAAGAAATTATGCCTGATTGTTCCATTTCTGCAGATATCATTGCAGGTTTTTGTTCAGAAACAGAAGAAGAACATCAAGATACTTTATCTTTAATGGAATATGTGAAGTATGATTTTGCATACATGTTTAAGTATTCGGAACGACCAAATACGCAAGCTCAAAAGAGACTAAAAGATGATGTAAATGAGGAAGATAAGAGCAGGCGTTTAGCAGAGATTGTTGCGCTACAAAGAAAACATTCTTTAGAAGCTAATCAAAAGTATGTTGGACGGACTTTTGAAGTCTTGGTGGAAAAAGTATCTAAAAAATCGGATAACGAATTAGCAGGAAGGACTTCTCAAAATACAGTAGTTGTCTTTCCAAAAGAGAACCATAAAGTAGGAGATTATGTTCAAGTAAAAGTAAATGCTTGTACAGGAGGAACATTATTAGGAAAAGCAATTAGTTAAATGGACACACAACAAATAAAGCAACGATTTGGAATAATTGGATCTTCACCAAGTTTAGATAGGGCTATTAATATTGCTACACAGGTTGCTTTAACTGATTTATCGGTATTAATTAGTGGGGAAAGTGGTGTAGGTAAAGAAGTAATGCCACAAATTATTCATCAATTAAGCGCTAGAAAACACAATAAATATATAGCCGTTAATTGTGGTGCAATCCCAGAAGGAACTATAGACTCGGAGTTGTTTGGACATGAAAAAGGAGCTTTTACAGGAGCCTATGAAGCAAGGAAAGGATATTTCGAGGTAGCGAATGGAGGAACCATTTTTTTAGACGAAATAGGGGAGCTTCCCGTTCCCACACAAGCACGTTTACTGAGAGTGCTAGAATCAGGGGAGTTTATTAAAGTAGGGTCGTCAAAAGTTTTAAAGACCGATGTGAGAATTGTTGCAGCAACCAATGTGAATATTCCTAAGGCTATTAGCAAGGGAAAGTTTAGAGACGATTTATATTATCGATTAAATACAGTTCCTATTCACTTGCCTGCTTTAAAGGAAAGAAAGGAAGATATTCATATATTATTTAGAAAATTTGCTGCAGATTTTGCTGCAAAATACAGAATGCCAGCTGTTAAATTAACTATGGAAGCTGTAGAATTACTAACCAATTATTCTTGGCCAGGAAACATTAGGCAATTAAAGAATGTAGCGGAACAGGTTTCTGTTATTGAAAGTTCACGAGAAATTTCTGCGGAAATTTTATCGGGCTATCTACCTGTTGTTAATGTGAATCAAAATTTACCTGCATTATACAAAGGAGCGGAACATACTGATTTATCAGAAAGAGATATTTTATATAAGGTTCTGTTTGATTTAAAAGGAGATGTAACCGAGTTAAAAAGTTTAGTGTTTAATATAATGAATAATGAATCAATTCAAATGGGGGGAGCCAAAAAAACGGAATTGATACAACGTGTAAAAAGATTATACGAAAAAACAGAAGAACAAGATTTAATAAGTGAAGAACCAGAAGTGTATAAACCACAAATTTTACAGGCAGAACGCCCTATTACTAGACATGAAGAAGTGGAAGAAGAGTCGTTATCTTTGGCAGATAAAGAAAAGGAATTAATTATAAAAGCATTAGAGAAGTATAGTGGGAAGCGTAAAAAAGCTGCAGAAGAATTAGGTATTTCGGAGCGAACATTGTATAGAAAAATCAAAGAATACTCAATAGATAATTGATAACATTGCAAGGAAATATTAAATATTGGTGGATGATATTATTTTTCATCTCTATTCTTCTATCCTGCAAAGTAAATTATTCATTTACAGGAACCTCTATTCCAGAAGATGTAAAAACGATATCCATTAAAACATTCCAAAATTATGCTCCATTAACCAACGTTAATTTAACTCAAACATTTACAGAAGCATTAAAAGACAAGTTTATTTCACAAACCAATTTAAATTTAGTGAGTGCTGATGGAGATTTGCAATTTGAAGGAGCCATTACAGGATATGATGTAACTGCTGTAGCAATACAAGGAAATGAGACGGCAGCATTAAACAGGCTTTCGGTTACGGTAAAGGTCAAGTTTACCAATCTTAAAGATGATAAACAGGATTTTGAAACAACGTTTACTCGCTACGCAGATTTTGAGAGTAGTCAAAATTTATCTAGTGTTGAAGATGCATTATTGATAGATATCAATGATCAATTAACACAAGATATTTTTAATAAAGCAGTAAGTAATTGGTAAATGCAGGTCACTAATTTTATAAAATACTTAGATACACCAGTGTTGGTTGCTTCTGTTCCAGAAGAAGAGATTCAGCCTTTATTGAATGAATTTCCTTATTGCCAAACAGGGCAATTAATGAAGGCAATTCATTTAAAAAATAATAATAGTATTTTGTTTGAACAACAATTAAAAAAAGCAGCATCATACTGTACAGATCGCAATAAATTATTTCATCAGTTGCACCAACAAGTGCCACAAACTAAAGAAAAAGAAGCAGATATTGAAAAGGTTGCAAATGAATCAGGCAGAAAAAATGTAGTTAAATCGGAGAATATAGATGAACTGGAAAAAGAGTATATCTCAGCTGCAATTAGTAATTCCTTTTTATTAGAAGCAGCAGTAGAGAAGAAAGAAGAAACAACTCCAAGAAAAGCAGATGATCCAGCAGAAAAAATAGAGAGGAATCTTTTTGACGACAAAACAACTCATACATTTTCGGATTGGTTAAAACATCTTAGTGGAGGTGAGGATAGCGTAGAGAAGAAGCATGTGCTTTCAAAAGAATCCAAACAAGACCTAATAGACAAGTTTATACAAGAAGACCCTAAAATTCAACCAAAAAAAACCGAATTTTATTCTCCAACGAACATGGCAAGATTAAGTGTTGTTGATAATTCTGATATTGTAAGTGAAACATTGGCGCTTATTTATGTTGATCAAGAGAAATATGCGGAAGCGATAAAAGCCTACGAAAAATTAAGTTTGAAAAATCCAGAAAAAAGAAGTTATTTTGCAAGCCAAATTAAAATTTTGAACCAAAAATTAAAATAATGTTTACACTAATTACTATACTAGTTATTATCGTTTGCCTGTTGTTGTTGTTAATTGTATTAATCCAAAATCCGAAAGGAGGCTTGGATTCTGCATTTTCTGCAAACAACCAAGTGATGGGCGTAAGAAAAACGGCTGATTTTTTAGAAAAAGCTACTTGGACAATGGGTATTGCGTTGGTAGTTTTAAGTATTGCTTCTGCTGCAGTTAATGACACCAAGACAATAAACACTGATGAACCTCAGCAATCAAAAATACAAGGGTTAACAGAAGGAGCAACAATTCCTGGGACACCACTTCCTGGTGTAGCACCATTGCCTGAAGGAGAAGAAGCACCTACTCCGAGCGAACCAACAGAAGAATAGAAAAAATAAAAAGGGATACCTTTTAAATATGATAAAGTGTCAGTTAAACATTTCGATTAACTGACATTTTTTTTTACAACTGAAAAATTGTCTTAATAAAGAAGAGATGAATGCATTGGCATAAATTATGACAGATGCAAATCAAGTAAAAAATAGTTTCACTTAAAATAATACATTATGTCAATTAACATTAAACCATTAGCAGACAGAGTAATTGTTGAGTCTGCAGCAGCAGAAGAAAAAACAGCTGGGGGAATTATTATTCCTGATACCGCTAAAGAGAAACCTCAAAGAGGTAAAGTTGTTGCGGTAGGAAATGGGAACCCAGATGAACCTATGACGGTTAAAAAAGGAGATATTGTACTTTATGGAAAGTATGCAGGAACTGAAGTTTCAGTAGAAGGAAGAGATTATTTAATTATGAGAGAGTCTGACATTTTTGCGATTGTTTAAAGTTTCACAGACTCAATATTTTTCTAAAAAATAAAAAAAGGTAATCATTAGGTTAGTTTAAATAACTAGTCAAAAAAATTAAATAAAATGGCAAAAGAAATAAAATTTGATATAGAAGGTCGTGATGGACTAAAATCAGGAGTTGATAAATTAGCAAATGCGGTAAAAGTTACTTTAGGACCAAAAGGAAGAAATGTAATTATTGACAAAAAATTTGGAGCACCGCATGTAACTAAAGATGGAGTTACTGTAGCCAAAGAAATTGAATTGAAAGATCCTATAGAAAATATGGGAGCTCAAATGGTAAAAGAAGTGGCAAGTAAAACTGCTGATGATGCGGGAGATGGAACAACTACTGCAACAATTTTAGCACAAGCAATAGTAACAGCAGGATTAAAAAATGTTGCTGCTGGGGCTAACCCAATGGATTTAAAGAGAGGTATTGATAAGGCAGTTATTGCTGTAGTTGCAGAATTGAAAAAGATTTCTAAAAAAGTAGGAAATGATAATGAAAAGATAAAACAAGTTGCTACCATCTCTGCGAATAATGATGAGACAATAGGAGCTTTGATTGCAGAAGCAATGAAAAAGGTAAAAACAGAGGGAGTAATAACTGTTGAGGAGGCAAAAGGAACAGAAACAACAGTTGATGTGGTGGAAGGAATGCAGTTTGATAGAGGTTATTTGTCTCCATACTTTGTTACCAATGCAGAAAAAATGCTGGTAGAAATGGAAAATCCTTACATTTTAATTTTCGATAAAAAGATTTCTAACATGAAGGATTTATTACCTATTCTTGAACCTGTGGCTCAGTCTGGGAAACCTTTGCTAATTATTGCTGAAGATGTTGATGGAGAAGCTTTAGCTACTCTAGTAGTTAACAAATTGAGAGGAGGGTTAAAAATAGCAACGGTAAAAGCCCCGGGTTTTGGAGACAGAAGGAAAGCAATGCTAGAAGACATAGCTGTTTTAACCGCAGGAACGTTAATTTCGGAAGAGCAAGGATTTAAATTAGAGAACACAACGCTAGAGATGCTGGGAACGGCTGAAAAAATAACGATAGACAAAGACAATACCACCATTGTTAATGGTGCAGGTAAAAAAGCGGATATCAATGCTAGGGTTGGACAAATTAAAGCTCAAATAGAAACGACCACCTCTGATTATGATAAAGAAAAACTACAAGAGCGTTTAGCTAAATTAGCAGGAGGAGTTGCAGTTCTTTACGTGGGAGCTGCTACGGAAGTAGAAATGAAAGAGAAAAAAGATAGAGTTGATGATGCTTTATCAGCAACAAGAGCTGCAATAGAAGAAGGTATTATTCCTGGAGGAGGGGTTGCTTTAATTAGAGCAGAAAAAGTGTTAGAAGGATTAAAAGGATTAAATGCTGATGAAACTACAGGTATTGCAATAGTAAAAAGAGCAATAGAAGAACCTTTAAGGCAAATAATAATAAATGCAGGAGGAGAAGGAGCTGTTGTTGTAAATAAAATTAGAGAAGGGAAGGGAGATTTTGGCTATAACGCTAGAACGGAAGAGTATACAAATATGTATGCGGCAGGGATTATAGATCCAACCAAAGTGACGAGAGTAGCTTTAGAAAATGCAGCATCAATAGCAGCTTTATTGTTAACTACCGATTGTGTAATTACTGACTTACCAGAGGAAGATGGGGCAGGAATGCCTCCTATGGGAGGAATGGGAGGAGGAATGCCAGGAATGATGTAATTTCAACTTAATTACAGATACTTTCAAAGCCTTTTCATTTATGAAAAGGCTTTGTTATATTTACTCAATGAAACTTCATTTACTTCAAAAAATAGGAATAGCAGGAATAAGTCTGGTTGTTTTGGTGAGTTTAATTTTCTATTTAACGGATAACTTTTCTGTATATAGTTTCACTTTTTTAATGCCATTTATGGTTCTTATTTTAATAGGTTATTCTGTCAATAATACTACAAAAAGGAAATGAATATTATCCAGAAATATTGGAGCTACTTTTCTCGGATTACAGTAGAAAAAACAAGTAGTCCGTATAACCCTAAATTAATTGTTGCTATTCAAGAGGGGAAGTACGTGCTAAATACTTCAAACGCCAATTACTCTTTTGGTAGTTTGCACCGTGTTTTTCAACAAACATTTAAAAAGATAAAGCTAAAAGAACAAGTTATAGAATCTATTTTAGTTTTGGGAGGAGGTGTTGGGAGTATCCCGTCAATTATTTATGATGAATTAGAGATGAACCCCACGATGGATGCAGTTGAGATAGATGAAAAAGTGATAACGTTGGGAAATAAATATTTTCAATTAAGTCAATATAATAAACTATCTATCCATATAGAAGATGCAATGCATTACATTGAAAATACAACTTCAATGTATGATTTAATAGTGGTAGATTTATTTGAAGGGATTGATGTTCCTAAGGAGTTTTATTCTCCTTCTTTTTTAAATCAACTAAAAGTATTATTAAATAAAGAAGGGATGCTCGTTTTTAATTTTGTTGCTTACAATTACGATACAAAGGAGTTAGCAAAAACAATAGAAATAGCTCTTCAAAAAATATTCAATACAAAAGTAGAACGATTTAACTTAGAAAAGGTAAACGTTGTTTATTGTGTGAAAATATAAAACTATTAGGGTCAAAAATCAAAATCAGGATCTGCCGCTTTAACGTAAGATTTTTTCTTAGGTTTAATGCTTTTTACAAATAAAATGGTGATCAATTCATCATCAACCGTAATCATAGTACGACTCATCCCATTTTCGATAGTTATTTTTTCTTCTGGATACCGAAATTTTCGTTGGATTTTCTCATAAGAGTCATCTTCGAATTTTAAATACATTTCATAAGTATTTATTTCTTCGTTTTGCACTTTTACTTTCCCATACAAACAGTCGGCCATACTGCCTTTTCTAAAAGTAATGATTACGTTATCATAAACACCATCAGTGATTGGATAAGCCCCTCTGTTTTCAAATACTTTAGCATATTTTTGGTGGCAAGTTACAATTGCCTCTCCATCATTTTCCTGAGCACTAACACTACTAAAAGCTGCTAATACGATTAAACTAAGTAAAACTTTTTTCATAAGGTTAAATGTTTATTGGTTATAAAAATAAATATACTTTATTTATTATCTAAATTTGATTGCTATTATTTTATACTTTAATCATCTAAAACATTATAAGAAGCATGAGTTTAGAGTTAATTAAAAACAATTTTACAGAGGCAAAACAAATATTAGACCAATTTATTAACGATGAAGAAAATCTAATGAATATAGAGTTGGCTGGAAAAGCGTTAGTCAATTCATTTCGGAAAGGAGGAAAAGTAATGTCATGTGGTAATGGAGGGTCGATGTGTGATGCAATGCATTTTGCAGAAGAACTAACAGGACGCTTCAGAGAAAACAGAAAAGCGTTGCCTGCAGTTTCTATTTCGGATGCATCTCATATGAGTTGTGTTGGAAATGACTATGGTTATGATGAAATTTTTTCTCGTTATGTGGATGCCTTAGGGAAAGAAGGGGATATTTTGTTAGCTATCAGTACAAGTGGAAATTCTCCTAATATTATGAAGGCAGTGAATGTTGCTAAAGAAAAAGGGATTGTAGTAATAGGGTTAACAGGTAAATCAGGAGGTCAACTTTCGGAAGCGTGTGACATAGAGATTAAAGCTCCTTTTTCCGAGTACTCTGACAGAGCTCAGGAGATTCATATTAAAGTTATCCATTCATTAATACATTATATTGAAGAGCACCTGTAAGTTATGTTGGTAAAAACTTTTGGAAGTGCTGTTGTAGGCGTGGATGCTATAACCATTACGGTTGAGGTAAATGTAGATCGAGGAATGAAATTCTTTATGGTGGGATTACCTGATAATGCCGTAAAAGAAAGTCAGCAACGAATAGAATCTGCATTAAAGAATGTAGGATATAAAATGCCAGGAAAGAAAACGGTGGTCAACATGGCTCCTGCAGATATCCGTAAAGAAGGTTCCGCTTATGATTTAACAATAGCCATTGGAATTTTAGCAGCTTCAGGGCAAATGCAAGAAACGAATATTGGAGATTATGTAATTGTTGGAGAACTTTCGTTGGATGGAAGTTTACAACCCATAAAAGGAGCTTTGCCAATAGCGATACAAGCTCAAAAAGAGGGGTTTAAAGGGTTTATTTTACCCAGAGAAAATGCTAAAGAAGCTGCAATTGTTGATGGGCTAGCAGTTTATGGAATCAATAACATTAAAGAGGTGATTGATTTTTTCAACGGAGAAGTAGAATTAACAAAAATAGAAGTAGATACTCGTAAAGAATTTTATGAAAATTTAAAAAGTGTTGATTTCGATTTTGAAGATGTTAAAGGTCAAGAGAACATAAAAAGAGCGTTGGAAATTGCAGCAGCAGGAGGACATAATGTAATTTTAATTGGTCCCCCAGGAGCAGGGAAAACAATGTTAGCAAAACGTTTACCAACCATACTTCCTCCTTTGTCATTACAAGAAGCTTTAGAAACCACAAAAATTCATTCTGTCGGAGGAAAACTAGGAAAGGAAACCTCCTTAATAAGTGTAAGACCATTTAGGGCTCCACATCACACTATTTCTGATGTAGCTCTTGTTGGAGGAGGAGGATTTCCTCAGCCAGGGGAAATTTCTTTAGCACATAACGGAGTATTGTTTTTAGATGAATTACCTGAATTTAAAAGAACAGTATTAGAAGTGCTTCGACAACCACTGGAGGATAGAAGAATTTCTATTTCAAGGGCAAAGTTTACGGTAGATTATCCAGCGAGTTTTATGATGGTAGCATCAATGAACCCATGTCCTTGTGGGTACTATAATCATCCAGAAAAGGATTGTGTGTGTTCTCCAGGAGTAGTACAAAAGTATTTAAGTAAAATATCAGGACCGTTGTTAGATAGAATTGACTTGCATGTAGAAGTGACTCCAGTATCATTTAATGAATTGAGCAATAAAGAGGTAGGAGAATCAAGTACGTTAATTAGAAAAAGGGTTATTGCTGCGAGAAAAATTCAAGAAGAACGATTCAAAAGTAATAAAGGAACACATGCAAACGCTCAAATATCATCTAAAGTATTAAAAGAAATATGTCAAATAGATCAGTCAGGAAGAGATTTATTAAAAACAGCGATGAATAAGTTAGGATTATCAGCTAGAGCCTATGATAGGATATTAAAAGTGGCTCGAACAATAGCAGATTTAGAAGGAGCAGAAAATATTGAAACGAACCATTTGGCAGAAGCCATTCAGTATAGAAGTTTAGATAGAGAGGGCTGGGCAGGATAGCGGAAAGGGTAATTTATTCTGAAAAAATAATAGTAATTTAGCCGCATGAAAAAACGACTATTATTAAGCGTTATTTTTTTACCATTATTAATCAATACTGGATTACGAGCTCAGTGCAATCTAGGTGTGGGAATAGATAGAAATCCAACAGGTTTTGTATGTAAAGATGTTCCCATAAAATACACAGCACAGCCTACAGGAAACCCACCAAATCCTCAATATGTATGGGTAGTGAATGGAGATACAGTTGGAATGGATAGCACTGTAACTTTGAGTGATATGAATATTGTGGATCTACGGCTTTACATGACAGACTCTTCTTGTTCAGTTCCAGATACATTTTTCACGAACAACATTTATCACCAAGCGGTAACTTATGAAATTACCACTGAAACGATTATTGAAGAATGTAATCAGAAAGTAGCAGATCTTCGTATTATTGAAGTGATAGGTATTGGAGGAGAGCCTCCATACAGTTATGATTTATTGAATGGAGAAGGGACTGAAGGACAAAAAGAATTATACCCAGAATTGCCTGTTGGAAATTACCAGGTATATGTAGAGGATAACCAAGGTTGTGGGGATACAGTATGGGTGGTTATGGATCAAAACCCTTGTGATCCTCCGTATCCATCGGAGGTAATTACACCTAATGGCGATGGACATAACGATACTTGGATTATTGCAAATATTCAGGACTATCCTAATAATGAGGTCTTTGTTTTTGATAGATGGGGCCAGCGAGTTTATCATAAAAAAAATTATGACAATGTAGAAGCTTGGGATGTTACATATTTAGCGGTGGACTTACCTGTTTCTACCTATTATTATGTGTTAAAGGTAGTACTAGAAAAAGGGGATGATTTTGTATTAAAAGGAGCTATTTCGGTATTTAGATAGATGAGAAAAAGTGTTGTCATAATATTCATGATTTTAAGTTTGATGGTTACTGGTCAACAATCTCCGCAGTATTCTCAATATTCTTTTAATAATTTTGGTTACAACCCTGCTTTTGCCGGGACTACACCTTGTCTTGATTTCAGGATGGGAACTCGTTTGCAATGGGTAGGTTTTAAAGGTGCTCCATGGACTTCATTTGCGAGTATACATAAAGGATTAGGGAAAAAACATTTTAATAATAATGGAAAACATGCTGTTGGACTATATGTAGAACAAGACCAAGTACATTTAACTACTAGAACGTATGTAAAATTAGCATATGCCTATCATACCAAAATATCACCTAAATACACAATGGGGGTAGGTGTTTTTGCAGGGATACAACAATATGCAACAGATAATGTGTTTCTTGAAAATGATCCTGATCCAGTTTTAGCAGCAGCATCAGGATCGAA
Organism: Vicingus serpentipes; assembly: GCA_024103385.1. Lineage (GTDB taxonomy): Bacteria > Bacteroidota > Bacteroidia > Flavobacteriales_E > Vicingaceae. The sequence goes on along the minus strand of JAGFIT010000022.1, from coordinate 103,260 downwards.
ATTAAGATACCCAGACATTATGCCTGGAATTTTGTTTTATAGTAAAAAGGCTTATTGGAGTTTTTCTATTAATCAACTGTATTTTAAAAATATAAATTTAGGGGTAGAAGAAAAACAGATTAATCAATATTATTTAGGGTATGGACATAAATCGGTAGTTAACAATTGGACAATATTTAAATCGTTTTTGTTGAAATGGAATGTTATGGCACCACCAGCTATAGATTTGAATGTAGCATGGGTGTATCAGCAAAATTTCACAATGGGGTTAGGTTATAGGGTAGGCGAATCAGCTATTGCGAATATTAAATTTAGATTAGCTAAAGCAATAACATTAACCTATGCATTTGATTTTCCATTGAACAAAATTTATGGTAATTACGGACACGAAGTAATGTTAGGATTTAGTCAATGCGGGGGAGATGGCGCAGGAACAGGTGGTGGTTCAGAGAAAAAAGCTTGTGCGGCTTATTATTAATTATTTTATCTAAAGGGTCCCCTTTATTTGTGACGAAGCGATTTTTTCTTGTTAGAAAAAGTAAGCAGCTTGTTTAACAAATCAGTTCGATTAGCATTCATTAACACATCTTTTATCCATTGATGGTTTTCTTTTTTGTACCAAAAGAAAAATCGGTTCTGGTCTTGTTTTTCTTTTTTAGACTTAGGGGTAAAAACAGGTTTTAGAGTATAAGGATGGTATCCTGAATAATAAATAACGGTTGCGACAGTCATGGGTGTAGGCGTAAAATCGTTTACCTGCTCTAATTGAAATCCCATATCTTTAGTTTCTACAGCTAGATTGGCCATATCTTCTAATTTACAGGCAGGGTGACTGGAAATAAAATAAGGGATTAATTGTTGATTTAATTTGTATTTCGCATTTATTCTATCAAATGTTTTTTTGAAAAGATGGAAATTTTTAAAAGAAGGTTTTCTCATAATTTTTAATACTTCATCTGAAGTGTGCTCAGGGGCAACTTTTAATCGACCAGAAACGTGATTCTTAATCACTTGTTCGGTATAATCTTCCAAATCTTTTTTATCAGCATTTTTATTAAATTCTGGAACCAACATATCATATCTAATTCCACTTCCTACAAATGCTTTTTTAACTTTTGGATTTTCAGCTACACTTTTATAAATATCAGTAAGTGGTTGATGCGAAGTATCTAGGTTATGACAAATTACAGGAGAGATGCATGAAGGACTGATGCATTTATCGCAAATCTCTTGCACTTTTCCTTTCATTTTATACATATTGGCTGAAGGCCCTCCTAAGTCACTGATATACCCTTTAAATCCAGGCATTTCAGTAACGTTTTCTACTTCTTTTAAAATGGATTTCTTTGATCGACTGGCGATAAACTTTCCTTGGTGAGCAGAAATAGTACAGAAACTACATCCACCAAAACAACCACGGTGCATATTTACAGAAAACTTAATCATTTCAAAAGCAGGAATTGTTCCTCTTTTCTCGTATTTTGGATGAGGCAATCGAGTATAAGGCAAATCAAAAGAAGCATCAATCTCTTTTTCTGTCATGGTAACAAATGGAGGATTGATGATGAGGTTATTTTCCCCAACCTTTTGAATCAATCGGTCTGCATTGAGTTTATTAGATTCTTGTTCAATGTATTTGAAGTTGGAAGCAAATGCTTTTTTGTCTTTTAGACATTCTTCGTGAGAAACAAGCGTTCTATCTTTCCATTGTTTGTTTTTTGGGAGAGGAGTATCTGCTGATTGTAAGAAAGCAGTTTGTTTGATGGTGGTTAGAGAGTCAAACGGAATGCCTTTTTGAAGTAAAATAATTAATTCTCTCAATGGTTGTTCCCCCATTCCATACACTAAAAGGTCTGCTTTGGAATCGTGAAGAATAGTAGGTTTCAATTGGTCACTCCAATAGTCATAATGAGTTACTCTTCTTAAAGAAGCTTCTATACCTCCTATTACAACAGGAATATCAGGGAATAATGATTTTAAAATGTTACTGTAAACAGTTGTTGCATAGTCTGGCCGGAAACCATTTTTACCTCCAGGGGTATATGCATCATCTGATCGTAATCTTTTACTAGCAGTGTAGTGATTAATCATAGGATCCATACAGCCAGCGGTAACTCCAAAAAATAATTTAGGGATTCCTAATTTTTTGAAATCCCTCAAATCATCTTTCCAATTGGGTTGAGGCACAATGGCAATCTTCAATCCCATGCTTTCAATAATTCTTCCTATTACTGCCGAACCAAACGCTGGATGATCTACGTAGGCATCTCCGCTAAAGAGGATAATGTCTAGTTCATCCCACCCTCTTTTTTCAACCTCTTTTTTTGTGGTAGGCAGCCATTCGGTTATTGATCTTTTTTGTTGCATAAGTAAAGCAAAGATACAGAAAAGATTGCCCTTTGTTTTTTATTTCTCTGCCAACTCATTTACTACAGATTGAATTTTTAAAGCTAAATTTTGGGTGTCTTCAAGGTTAATTCTATCATCGGTAATTTGCGCCATAATAAAGACATCATAAATTTTATCCTCTATAAATTGTTTTCGAGCAGCAATTACTTCTTCAAAATTTTCATATTTTCCGATAGAGTATAGCTTATCATCAACACTAATTTCAATGATTTGTTCATTATCTATTTCTTCTAGAATTCGATCAACTGTTTCTACGGAATGGATTGGTATCGCAAGAGAAAAATAATGCTTTAATCCAGACTGTTGTACTTGCAATAAGTAGTTCACTTCTTTCGTGGTAATTGTTTTTGGACTTCGGTTTCCTTCAGCTCTTTCTTCCATAATATTTTCTTTATACTGTAAAGAAATAGCTTCTGATACAGGGATTAAAATATGGTTGTTGTAAGCTAATATTTCAACATTTTTACAGCCTACAGTTATTAATTTATCTTTAGTCTCACTTACTTCTTTAAATGTTTCGAATTTGCCAAATTGATATTGAAACTTTCCTTTGGTCATTACTTTTCTCAAGTAATGATATTCAGTAATCACAGCATTGGATTTTTGTATGTCTGAACTTTGAATAACTAATTGATAGATAATTCCTTTTGGTAAATTAGCGTCATTGGCTCTAGAGATTAAATTACATAATAAAAGAGCAATAATTGCGGTGTATGTATGTATTGTTTTCATGGTTAGTTAGGTTTAGTTAGTAAAAATTTGCTACAAGATTTTATTCAAATGTTGTTTATGATGTGTTTCAAAGAACGAAAAAACAAACTAGTCTGGAGCTCTGTATAGTAATACTCTAATAACACTAATAATGTTTCGTTAAATTTTGAAAAAACAATAAAAACGAAATAATATATTTTAATCAATAGGATTTATACAAATTTAAATCTAAATAAAGTAAATTAATAAAAATATAATATTGATAAAAATCAAAAAAGAATTTTATTTGATTCTACTAAAACTATAAGGTACCAATAATTGACTATTATTTTTTAGCTCTTTCTTTTAAAATGGCTTCAACATCTTCCATTTTATATCCTTTAGCTTTTAGCAATATTAAATAATGATACATTAAGTCGGCTGCTTCATTCTTAAATAAATAGCTATCGTTATCTTTTGCTTCGATAACTAACTCTACAGCCTCTTCACCTACCTTTTGAGCCACTTTATTAATGCCTCTTCGGTACAGTTGATTGGTGTATGAAGAGTCATCATTATCATCAATTCGTTGAGAAATGGTTTTCTCCAATTCATAAATAAAACCACGAGGAGTTTCTTCTTTAAAACAAGATGTTGTACCTGTATGACAAGTAGTACCTGTGGGGTCAACTTTGATTAGAATGGTGTCATTGTCACAATCTATTTTGATGTCTTTAACAAATAAAAAGTTGCCAGATTCTTCTCCTTTGGTCCATAGTCTGTTTTTGCTACGGCTGTAAAAAGTAACTTTTTCTTCTGCTTGCGTTTTTTCAAAAGCTTCTTTATTCATATACCCTAGCATTAGTACTTGTAAGGTAGTATTGTTTTGAATGATAACTGGAACTAGTCCATCTCCTTTTGTGAAATCAATATTCATGGTTAACTAATTTTATAGGTTCACAGACACTGTCTGATTGAAATTTTTTCGTTTTGTAAATGTGCTTTAAGTTCTGGAATAGGAATTTCTCCGTAATGAAAAATACTTGCTGCTAATCCAGCACTAGCATGTGTTTGTTTAAAAAGTGTAACAAAGTGATCTTTAGTTCCAGCACCACCAGAAGCAATAACAGGTATGTTAACGGCTCTGCTCACGGCATCAGTAATATCCATCGCAAATCCGGACTTTGTGCCATCATTGTTCATAGAGGTTAATAATATTTCTCCTGCTCCTAGTCTTTCTACTTCTTTTGCCCATTCAATCGTTTTTAATGGGGTTGGAGTTCTGCCTCCATGAACAAATACGATCCATTCGTTGCCATCAAATTTAGTATCAATTGCAACAACTACACACTGATTGCCAAATTCATTAGCAATTTCGGAAATCAATTTTGGATTTTTAACGGCTGAAGAGTTTACACTTACCTTGTCAGCACCTGCTTTAATAATATCAATAACATCTTCTATGGTATTAATTCCTCCACCTACTGTGAAAGGGATGTTAATTTCTGCGGCAATTCTAGTGACTAATTCAACCAATGTTTTTCGTTTTTCTACAGTAGCAGTAATGTCTAAAAAAACCAACTCATCAGCACCTTCTTCCACATATCGTTTAGCTAATTCAATGGGGTCTCCAGCATCTTGAATATCAACAAAATTGATTCCCTTAACTGTTCTACCGTCTTGAATATCCAAACAAGGAATTATTCTTTTCTTTAACATAGCTTTTGTAATTCTTTTAATGTTATGTTTCCTTCGTAAATAGCCTTTCCAACAATAGCGCCTTCACAACCTAACTCCTCCACTTTTATTAAATCGTCTATAGTAGCGACTCCTCCAGAGGCAATTAGCTTTACATTTGTTTCACTTATAATTTCTTTATACAGTTCATTTGAAGTTCCTTGTAGCATTCCATCTTTAGCGATATCGGTACAGATAACATAATCAATTCCTTTAGTTTGATAATCTTTTATAAAATCAACTACGTCCAATTCAGAACTTTCTAACCATCCATTGGTTGCTATTTTTCTATTCATGCAATCGGCACCTAAAATAATTTTTTCACTACCGTAATGATTTAACCACTTTATAAACGCTTCGGGGTTATTTGCTGCAATACTTCCCCCTGTAATTTGATGGGCCCCACTTTCAAAAGCAATTTTTAAATCTTCATCCGACTTTAACCCTCCTCCAAAATCAACTTTTAATTGGGTGTTTTTAGTAATGCTTTCTAAAATTTTATAATTGACAATGTGTTTAGATTTGGCACCATCCAAATCTACCAAGTGCAAATATTGAATTCCATTATCCTCAAACTCTTTAGCTACTTCTAAGGGATTTTCATTGTATATTTTTTTGGTGTTATAATCTCCTTTAGAAAGACGAACACATTTTCCATCAATAATGTCAATAGCAGGTATTATTCTCATAACGATAAGAAGTTTTTTAAAATTTGAGCACCAACGTCAGCTGATTTTTCAGGGTGAAATTGCGTAGCATAAAAATTATTCTTTTGCATAGCAGCACTAAAGGGTTGTATGTAATTACAAGTAGCAATGGTTTCATCACTCAATTCTGCATAATAGCTATGAACATAATACACATCATTATTTATGTCAATTCCGTTAAAAAGCTCTCCTTTAATGTTAGTAAAATTGTTCCATCCCATGTGAGGCACTTTATCCAATGGAGGAAATTTTTTAACTGCAGCATTAAAAATACCCAAACATTTGGTGTCTCCTTCTTCACTATGGTCGCACATTAATTGTAAGCCTAAACATATTCCCAACATCGGTTTTTTAACGGACCGAAGTACTTTATCCAAGCCTTTTTCTCGCAAATATTTCATAGCAGAGCTTGCTTCTCCCACTCCAGGAAAAATTACTTTATCAGCACTCAATATGGTCTCGGGGTCATCCGTAATTACACTTTCATAACCTAAACGGGTTAAAGCGTTTTGTACCGACCTGATGTTACCAGCGTTGTATTTTATTATTGCAATCATTTTTTCTTTTTATAGTGGTCAATGAGAGAATGATTTAATGATAGAATGGACTAATGAAACCATCGATACACAAGGTATTCAATCATTCACAAACTCAATCATTCCTTCATTAACACATTCTATCATTGCTACAAACTTCCCTTTGTACTCGGTATGGAGTAGTTATTTGTTTTGCTTACCGCCATTTTTATTGCTTTAGCAAACCCTTTAAAAATAGCTTCAATTTTGTGGTGCTCGTTATCACCTTCAGCTTTAATGTTTAAGTTACACTTAGCTGCATCGCTAAATGATTTAAAAAAGTGCATAAACATCTCACTTGGCATTTCGCCAATCATTTCTCTTTTAAAATCAGCATCCCAAACTAGCCATGGTCTACCACCAAAATCGATAGCTACTTGTGCTAAACAATCGTCCATAGGTAATAAGAAGCCATAACGCTCAATGGCTTTTTTACTTCCTAAAGCTTTGATAAAAGCTTCACCTAAGGTAATAGCCACATCTTCAATGGTGTGGTGTTCATCAATTTCTAAATCACCTTTTACATGTACGGTTAAGTCAATGTTTCCGTGTTTAGAAATTTGTTCCAACATGTGATCATAAAAACCCAACCCAGTTGAGATGTTGCTCTTCCCGTTACCATCTAAGTTAACTTCAATAGTGATATTTGTTTCATTCGTTTTACGAACAACTGTTGCTTTTCTTGGTTTAGCTTTTAGGTAATTATAAATTTCTTCCCAGCTTTTTGTGATTAAAGCCGCATACTCATTTTTATCTTCACTAATAAAAATACCTTGACACTTTAAGTTTTGTGCTAACTCTATATCTGTAGCTCTATCGCCAATTACATAAGAATTTTCCAAATCATAATTACCGTGTATGTATTTGTTTAATAGACCAGTTCTAGGTTTTCTGGTTGGGGCATTATCTTCTGGAAAACTTTTGTCTATTAGAATTTCAGAAAATACAACACCTTCATTTTTGAAGGCTTGAATAATTTTATTTTGAGCTGGCCAGAAGGTATCTTCAGGAAATGAATTCGTCCCTAAACCATCTTGATTAGTTACCATCACCAATTCATAATCCAATTCTCTAGCAATTTTTGCTAGCCATTGAAATACTCCAGGGTAGTATTCTAGCTTCTCCAAACTATCCAATTGGTAATCTACAGGAGGCTCTATTACTATTGTCCCGTCTCTATCTATAAAAAGTACTTTTTTCATTTTATTCTATTTTTCGTCATTCATTCCGATAGCTATCGGAACTCATTTATCGTAATGACGTAATTAAGTTCTTATTTTCTTCAGGCGTTCCCACAGTTATTCGAATACAATTATTAATAACACTATTTCTGTTTCGAGTAATAATTTTTTGATTGACTAAATCAGCATATAGTTGATTCGCGTTGGTTACCTCAACCAATAAAAAATTAGCATCCGAGGGATACACTTTTACCACTTGTTCAATTTCTAATAAAGCGGTTTTGAGTTTTTCTTTTTCTGTGAGCAGAATTTGTTTGTTTTTTTCAAAATTCTCCACATCAGATAAAGCATTAATAGCAGCTTGCTGGTTTAGTTCACTTACATTATAGGGTGGTTTCACCTTATTATAGAGTTGTAATATGTCGTTATTCATAAAAGCAATACCAACCCTTGCCGCAGCTAATCCCCAAGCTTTACTAAATGTCTGACTAACAATTAAATTAGGATAGTTTTCAATTTCACTTATCCACGATTTTTGTGGACTAAAATCAATATAAGCTTCATCAATAATAACAATGCCATCAAAATTTTTAAGAATGAATTGAGTTGCTTCGTTGTCAATGGAATTTCCTGTGGGGTTATTCGGAGAACAGATAAAAATCAATTTAACTTTATTATCCTTTAGATATTCCATTGTTGATGGAAGATCTATCTGAAAATTGGTAGTTAGCGGAATTTTAATTAATTCAATGTTATTGATGGCTGCAGAAACATCATACATCCCATAGGTTGGAGAAAAAGTGATTGCTTTATCTTCTCCTGGGTTACAAAATATTCTGTAAGCTAAATCAATTACCTCATCACTTCCATTGCCGATAAATATTTTCTCAGGAGCTATATTTTTAACTTTCCCCAACAATTGTTTTAATTCTTTTTGTTGAGGATCAGGATAACGATTCAACTCCCCATAAGGGTTTTCATTCGCATCCAAAAATATGCTCGCATCACCAGTATATTCATCTCTAGCGCTAGAGTAGGGCTTAAGCTCTAATATGTTTTTTCGTACTATATTTTTTAAATTAAACATTGCTTTTTTAATAGACTCTTCGATATCTCGGCAAGCTCGATACAAGCTCAACTCAGAGTGACAAAACTATTTTTAAATTTTCTTTTTTAACCTTAACGTTACTGCATTTTTATGTGCAAACAATTCTTCTGCCTCTGCCATTAATTCAATGGCTGGTCCAATATTATTAATGCCTTCTTTACTTAGTTGTTGGAAAGTAATTTTTCGTATAAAACTATCGATAGAAACACCGCTATAATTTTTAGCGTAACCGTTAGTTGGTAACGTGTGATTGGTTCCACTTGCGTAGTCACCCGCACTTTCACAACTGTAATTACCTATAAAAACAGATCCTGCATTGCTTATTTTATCCGTAAAATTATCTGCATTTTCTGAAGCTAATATTAAATGCTCTGGCGCATAATTGTTGCTCAGCTCAATGCATGCATTCATGTCTTTTAACAAAACAGCAGCACTATTTTCTAATGCTTTAGCCGCAATTTCCTTTCTAGGTAATTGTGCTAATTGTTTTACCAACTCTTCATTAGTAGTATCAATTATAGCTTCATTATCGGATAATAAAATTACCTGACTATCGGCTCCGTGTTCTGCTTGTGATAATAAATCTGCAGCAATAAATTCAGGATTTCCTGTTTTATCTGCAATCACCAAAACTTCGCTCGGGCCAGCAGGCATGTCGATGGCTAAGCCGTCTAATTGAACTAATTCTTTTGCTTTGGTTACAAATTGATTTCCAGGCCCAAATATTTTGTACACATTAGGAATAGACTTGGTTCCGTAAGCCATAGCAGCAATTGCCTGAGCTCCTCCAACTTTATATATTTTAGTAATGCCTATTAAGTTAGCAGTGTATAAAATAGCAGGATTAATTTTTCCTTCTTTATTTGGAGGGGTACACAACACAATTTCTTTGCATCCGGCTAATTTTGCAGGAATGCCTAACATTAAAATGGTAGAAAACAAAGGAGCAGAACCTCCAGGAATGTACAGCCCTACTTTTTCGATACCCACACTTTTTCTCCAACAATTTACTCCTATAGAAGTTTCTACAACAGCTTCTTCCTTGATTTGCGCAGCGTGAAATTTTTCAATGTTTTGTTGAGCGATTTTAATGGCTGCTTTTAATTCGTCAGATACTAAGTTGTTAGCAGTTGTTATTTCAGTAGTGCTCACAGTTAACTTATTTAACGTAACACCATCAAATTTTTGGGCATAGGTTTTTAAGGCTGAATCTCCATTCAACTTCACCTCATTTAAAATGTCTTTCACTAAATTGTCTAAAGCGTTTTTATCAAACTCCGGACGTTTAGCTATTTCTAACCACTCTTGTTGTGTAGGATATTTAAAAACCTTCATCACAATACTATTTTATCAATAGGAACAATTAAAATACCTTCTGCTCCAGCACTTTTTAATTCGTCAATGACTTCCCAAAATTGATTCTCTTCAATTACTGAATGTAACGAGCTCCACCCTTCTTCTGCTAAAGGTAATACAGTTGGGCTTTTTAACACAGGTAAAATATTGGTTACTTCATTGATTTTATCGTTAGGCACATTCATTAAAATGTACTTGGTGTTTTTTGATCGCAACACAGCCTTTATCCTAAACAATAATTTATCTAAGAGGGCTTGTTTTTCTTCACTTAAAGTTAACGATTTAGCTAACACGGCTTCAGAGCGTAAGATGACTTGGGTCTCTCTTAACCCATTTTTAAACAAAGTGCTACCTGAACTTACAATGTCACAAATACCATCTGCCAACCCAATGTTTGGGGCAATTTCTACTGAACCAGAAATTACGTGAATTTCTGAATTGATGTTGTTCTTTTTTAAGAAAGCGTTTAACGTATTAGGGTAAGAAGTAGCTATTTTTTTCCCTTCAAAATAAGAAAGCTCATCGCTTTTCACTTCTTTAGGAACAGCTAGAGAAACTTTACATTTAGAGAATCCCAGTTGCTCAACTATTTCTACCTTTTTATCTTTTTCAATCAGTAAGTTTTCTCCTACAATGGCAATATCTACCACTCCATCCTCTAAATATTGAGGAATATCAGAATTACGTAAATACATAATTTCCATAGGAAAATTAGGCACGGTAACTTTTAATTGGTCTCTTCCATTATTCACAGAAATACCGCAGTCTTTTAATAGTTGGAGAGAATCTTCGTTGAGTCTCCCACTTTTTTGAATGGCTATTTTTAATGTACTCATTTTAATTTTTTTAGGTCTGCTGCAAATTAGGGAAGGAACAAAAAAACCCGTCTAAATTTACATCAGACGGGTTAAAGATATATTTTAATTTACACATATCACTTCCTGTTCGCCTGAAAGCAAAGAAGAAAATGATGATGATGTAATTTATTTGTGTTCATTTATGGTGTAAATAATTTACTCGACAAAAATAGGAAGAATTTTTTTAATCTTCCAAATTTATTTGGGACACACCCCTTAATCCCTCCCGATAGCTATCGGGATTAGAGGGTTAGGGAGGTGTTAAATACTTTAAATCAAGTTGATATTTAAATTACCGTTTAACGAGCGTTAGCTTCACTCCCTCTTTTTTGAGTTGTGCTACATCTACACTTTCTGGGTGTTTCATAGTATCAAAATAAGAAGGAACTCTGTTCATTTTTAGTTTTAAGGTATCAGAGGTGAGTGTTTCAATATTATAAATAAATACCATGTCTATTTCTGTAATTTGGAGGTTTCCTTTCGATATCCGATATACTTGATCAGTAGTGCAAGCTTTTTCTCCTGCTTTAGGATAAACGTGTAAAGCGCTATCTTTTTGAAATTCAAAAACAGTTCCTAAATCCAATTTTTCACAATAAGAAATGTGTTCGAAGGGAATAATATTGGCTTCAACCACTTCCCACTTTCCCATAAGAGAAGGAGTTTTTGAAGTACCGTTACTGTGGATTACTTTTTCGCTGCTATTACAAGCTATTGTTGTAATAATGAAGAGTAGGATAAATAATTGTTTCATAGGGTTTATTTTAGTTGTTGGTCAATGCTCTTGGTAATATCCGTTTCTACTTCACCTGTATGGGCAGTGGTTTTATTTTCAATGAGCATAATTTTACATTCTTCGGTAGAAGATACTCGGTGGTTAATTCCTTTTTTAACGATATACATATCTCCTTGTTGCATGGTAAAACTCGGTTTTCCTTCCTCTTCAAATAGCAAAGATCCTTCCACAATGTAAAACAATTCATCTTCCTTTTTGTGGTTGTGCCAAGGCACTTTTTCTCCTTTTATTTTGGCAATCTTTACGTACACATCATTTACTTCTCCTATTACCTTAGGAGAAAAGTAGTCTGTTACGTTGTTGAATTTATCTTTTAGGTTCATTAGGTTTAGTTATGTTTATTTCCGAATAAAAATAAATTCACCACCTTCATCTCCTGCATTTTGTATGGTGCCATATTGAGGTTCTGTGGGGCTGTTATTTAAAACAGCTTGGCGAAAACTCGAAAAAAGCACATCCGATGAAATGTATTTATCGGTATTATCGGCCAATCTTTTTACCAAGAACTGAAGAAACACACTTTTATCAGGCACTTCTTTTAAATTTCCACTGGTCATGGCTTTTTTACTAGGCAAATCATAAAGTTTATTTATTGCTGGTTGTGCATCTGCAAATGCGCTACGTGTTTTAAAAATACTTCCACTAAAGCAAGCATCTGCAATTAGCAGGGTGTGTTTGGAATGGATACTACTCATGTAGTCACTAATTCTACTGTTGGCAATCCAAAATGCGGTGTTGCTTTTTTTGGCATCTGTTGGTAACCAGTAACCTAAATTTTTGTCTTCATCCCACCAACCGTGACCGGCATAAAAAACCAATAAATTATCGTTGGGAGTAATATTTTCACTCAGATTATCAAAAGCTTCAATCATTTTAACGTAGGAGGCATTTTTTAGAAAGATGACATTATTTACATCAAATGTATATTGAGTGGTGAGCACATTAAATAGTTTAGTTGCGTCTTTAATGGGTTCATCCAAGGAGCTAATAGCAGGGTCGTGGTAATCATTATTTCCAATAATTAGGGCGTAATATTTTCCGGTATTACTAAATGGCTCTTTATCTGGAATGGTGTTATTAGGAGCTACATTTTCTTGGGGTTTTACACGAATAGTTTCAGTAGGGGTACTTTGCTTTGTGTCGGGGAGCCCAGTAATTGGGGTATTGTTTCCGGTAATAATTTGGGGTTTAATATCATCAGGTAATTCTTCGTAAGTGATTGGTTTAAGATATAACCCACCCATTGTACGAAATCCGGTTTCAAAGTAATAGTTCTTATCAGTTCGTGCATCTACGGTCGTACTTTTGTTGCCAGAAATAGCAAATGTATTGATGCGGAGCTGATAAACGCCATTGGCGGCTATTTTGTAGGGTAAAATTTCTCCAATGGATAAAGTGCCAATTTGTAATTCATTTATAAACACCTTTAATTTTTGTAAAGACCCTCCAAAATTTTTATTTCTGTAAACATAAATGTTCTGGCTTTGTACAAAGACCGAAATTAGTAGCAGCAGGAGTAATATTGTTTTTTTCATTTTTTGTTGGTCGCTTAACGGGCTTGGGCTAAAAGCTGGTGGGCATTAAAAAGTACTTTCCTGTCCACCACCACAAAAATAAATAAAAAGCAAGGAAGTTTCATTTAGCACTTTCCGCCCACTTGCTTTTAGCCCATGTTATGTTTGAGTAGCCGCCTTCCCCAATGTTTCCTTATAGCACTTTGTCCTTTTTTTAGTCGTGCGTAGGGCATTTTTGAAAATTTCTTTTTCCGGGCTAGGCAGGCACACTCTTTGACTGGCTTTGGTCGGAGGGTAGCATTGAGCAGCCAGCCAATGTGTGTGACTGTTGTGTTGGCATTAATCTATTTGTTCTGATTGGAGATTTTCATCTGGTATTTCCTTTTTGTAGTGAGTTAAGTAAAGTAATACTCCTGTGAAGAAAAACCCACCAACAATATTCCCTATTGTCGCAGGGATTTGATTCCAGAGCCACCAATCAGTAACAGTAATGGGTGCATCAAGCATTATGGCTGTTGGCATTACGAACATATTTACAACGCAGTGTTCTAATCCAAGCGCGAAAAAGGTAAATATCGGAAGCCAGATAGCGAAGATTTTACCGGATGTGGATGAAGACACCAATCCCATTACTACACCTAATGTTACCATCCAGTTGCAAAGCATGGCTTTAACGAAACAAACAACAACACCCTCGCCTCCTAATTCTTTATAGGCAAGCGTTTTACTTATGGCAATGTCAGTAATTTTTTTAGCAATATCGGTATCATAATAATGACCGAATTTGGTGGCTACAATAAAAAATAAAGCTCCAAAAAATACGCTGCCAATCAGGTTTCCGGTAAAGGCAAATGTCCAGTTGTAAAAAAGATTTTTGATAGACGTTTTACGCCCCATAACTGCCATTGGAATAGTTGCAAAGTTTCCTGTTACCAGTTCCAACCCCAATAAAATAATCATGACAAACCCAACTGGAAATGCCAATGCTCCAAGCACTCCTATCCCTGTTTGATTCGCAGTAATGAATGCCAGAACAGTTGCAAATCCAAGTAAAGCACCTGATAAGAAGCCACGAATTAAAATGTGTTTTGTCGTTAATTTTGATTTGTATGCACCTGATTCAACAAGGTCTGCTACAATTTTGTCCGGTTTTATATTATCCATTCTTTTCTATATGATTGAATATTTTTTGTCTGATTTATTCAATTCATCAGAAAAGAAATATATCAGTTTTATTGATAGTTCAGGGTTGATTTTACAAGCCTCCATCAGGGTACTTTTATCAATCAGACAAATTGAAGATTTTTCAATAGCAACGGCACTAAATAAATGCTTTGTGGCATTAAAATCTTTGTGCCCGAAAATTTCACCGGTTTTTACCGAGTTGCTTATTTCTTTACGTCCTTTCCTATTGATAAAATATTCTTGGATGCTGCCGCTTTGAACAACGTACAGTCCTTGAACAGGCATATCTTCAAGGTAAACATTTAGTTCACTTTCAATATTGAAATTTTCAATCACCTTTGGAGATTGACTAAGGCTAAATTTGAAAAGACAATTGGTGTTTTTGCACTGAATGCAGGTGTTTTGTTCCATAATGTGGTTAGATTAATTTACTTTCAGTGATTTCCAAAAACTTTTTTAATTCGTTTTTCTTGGTGGATTTCAGTATGATTTTTATCAACATTACATAGAGCGAAGCAAAAATTGCCATCACGCCAAAAACAGAAAGCACAATAAACTTATCGACCTCTGCCGAGAGAGAAAATAAAGTGGCAGCAATAGCAATAACCAAAATGGTTAATGTCAAAATAGTATTCGAATAACTGCTGTGTTCATCAGTATCGATATTAATTTTCAACAAAGTATTATTATCTGTAATGTCATCCAATTCTCCCTGAATTGATGGTCCCGTGCTATAATGGCTGTATTTTACATTACGGATATCAAATTCCCGATGGTTTATTTTACCATAATATTGAAATACATTGCTCTTTTTAGCAACATCAAATTCTTCGGCAGTAACTTGATGAAGTTTGTTAATTAATTTTGAAACAGGCAGGTTAGATTGTGCCATGAATATTTTTGATTCTTTTGTTTTCATAGTTCTACTGTTTAATAATTTGATTATAAGTTCACTTTCAGGCGGTTATTTAATCTGAATCTGAGATGATTTGCCCATCAATCCGGGAAACAAATACTGCAAGTTCTTTCTTTTTCGTACTGATGAGTGTTACTCTTTCCAATGCAACCACCAATAAAGCAACTACTATAAAAGAACTTGATAGCAATAGACTTTGCCATTGAAACTCCGTACCCCACATGACCAATATGCTGAGAAGCATAATAATAACACCTATTGGCAATAAGGTGCTGAAGTACATTTTACGAACTAACTCATAAGGTTCTTTGATGTCCATTGCTACTTTAACAACCGTACGGTTGTTTACGCCTTCCAGAATTTCACCCTGAATGTAGGGGGCGTGGCTCATTGATCCATATCGCACATGCCTGATATTAAAGGAGTGTGAAGTGATATCACCGTAATAAACGGCATCGGGCGAATGACGAATCATGTCAAAATCTGAAACCGTCATTTCTTTTAACTTACTCACCAATTCATTAGGAGCTTGTAGTGTCTCTATGGTAATTGCTTTTGAGTTCATGATGTTGGGGTTTTAAGAGGTTTTATTCTTCTTGCTGAAAAAGAGTTGCCAATTACGGCATATAGTAGTCCACTTGCGGTTACAGTCCATGCAAACAGTGCTGTATAGATAAATACCGATGAGATGTTAAATAAGAAATTGAGCTCTGTTGCCTGTGCCAGCCGGTAGGTACAAACGGTGTACATCCCCAGAGGGAAAACCATGCCCCAGTATTGGGGATGATAAACAATAGGAATAAGCAGGTAAAAATGTCGCCATGCACCGAGAATGATGATAATGGGTATCCACCATGTACCAAAGCCCCAAAATAAAAGCGTAAAGCCGATAAGAAATTGACGCAATGAATTAAGAAATTGCCATTCATTTGCAATCAAGATAAGTGAAGCTCCTGCAAGTGTGGTTATAGCAACAGCTCCCATATTTATCCAGTAGGGTGGAGCAAACTCTTCTGCTCTAAGCTCAAAAAATGTAAGGCGATAAAAGATTAAAGTAATGATAATTACGTACAACATACATCCTATAAAGAACAGCACCAGAGAGAAAAAAAGCGTTATTTCCTGTGAGATGGGTAAATATTCAGCCAACTGCACTCCCAGAACGGATACAGATTGTGTAGCAACAACCATGAGCAGCCATATTCCATTGATGCCGTTATCAAGTGTAGGTTTGTTCCTCTTTACCGTTATCATTATGAAAAAGAAGTAGATCAGAACAACCCATAGTATTAAGCCTAAATAAAACAGGGTGGTCGCTATCAGATAATTTTGTTGTATGATAGCAAATTGACCACCAAGCACATTTGTTCCGGCTACGATGGTCAGAAAACCGGGGCTTCTGGAATGGTTAGAAATATCTTTGAGAAAATTTTGGAAATAGAACAGTAACCTACCCAACAGAAATATCCATAATATACAATAAGCGATACCATTAAAATACAGCAGAGCTTCGGGTATAAAAGGAATTTTCAACAGGAATGCAGCAATAGAAACGATTCCTGTTGCCATTGTTAAGGCAAAGTAACCGGGAAACAAATTAGCCGCTCCATTTTTAAGATTATCTATTAAAACAACTGACATTAAATGCTTTATTTATAATAGCAAATGTCAGCTAACAACCTTAAAACGAGGTTAGAATGAAATTAAAAAGAATTAATTTTTAGAGGGGTTCGAGGTGCTTTTTGGGAGGGTAAAATTAAAATGAACTTAAAAAAGTTCAACAAGATTAAAATCAGCTTAAATTCGGCAACACTATTTCTACAGTTGTGCCTTCGTTTACTTTAGACCGAATAAAAATCTTGCCGGAATGTAGTTTGATAATGCCACGAACCAATGATAAACCAATTCCTTTTCCGGGAATGCCATGCGTGTTATCTCCCCTGTAAAAAGGTTCAAAAATATGGTTCAAATAAGTTTCGGGCATCCCAATCCCTTTATCTGTAAATAGAACAATGATATTTTTTTTCTCCGACACCACTTTAATTTCTACCGTTTTATTTTCTGAAAATTTACAGGCATTATCAATAATATTAATAAAGGCAGTTTCCAATAATTTTGCTTTGCCTTTGCAGGTGAGTATTTTTTCATTATCGGTAATTTTTTCAAAATTGATATTAATGTTGCAGTTAGGTCTTTGTTTTAGTATTTCGTCACGCATATTCCATAATATCTCATCTATTCTTATTTCATCAAAATTCTGAAACAGCGTATCAACATCACTATTTGCCAGTTCCAATAAGCTATTGGTAAGCATTCTTAAGTTTCTAATGTGTGCTGAAACCGATTCTAAAGTAGCACGATATTCTTCTTTTTTCCTATCCTTCATTAAAGCCACGTCTATTTGTCCGCTAATTGCCGTAAGTGGATTACGTAATTCGTGGGAAGCATTTGAAACGAAACGCTTTTGTATGGTAAACGCAGTTTCCAATCTATCGAGCATATTATTGAATGTGGTGGTTAATTTCCCGATTTCATCCTTCACATGCCTTGACTTCAACCTGTAGCTTAGATTTTTGGAAGTGATATTATCGGCTTGTTTAACAATATTGATAATCGGTCTTATAAAATATCCGGCAAAGAGCCAACCACTGATAAAAATAATCAGCATAATGATGAATAACCTTACGGTCAGTATTTTTTTTAGGTTATTGATATAACTTGTACCATGTTTATCAGTCGCAGAAATAAAAAGTATATATGTATTTCCTTTGTATGAATGCGTGAAACCTATACCTTCTCTACCCTTTTCTGACCATGAATAGATATTTTGTTTTGATGTAGATTTAATTAAATCAGGATTGGGAGCAGAAACACTATTGTCGCTATAGACAGATTTTTTATTCTCGTCATAAATAGTAATTTGTTCATTGGTAAGTGCGTGCAAATTATTTTCTTTAATCCGGTCTGCGAAAATTTCTTTTGTTTTTCCGTCATCCTTTGTCAACAATTCAAGCTTCTCTATCGCTCTGCTTTTTAATCGTGTATGAAAATCTTCCTGCCTGTAATCTTCCGATAAGTAAAAGATAGCATAAGAAAAGAATGAGAGCATTATACCTACAATCAATGCAAAAACTAGGGTAAACCGGGTTCTGATTTTCATTTTTATTCGTCTTTCAAGATGTAACCCATTCCCACCATGGTATGCAATAGCTTTACAGAGTAATCATTATCAATCTTTTTTCTTAGAAAATTGATATATACCTCAATTACATTTGTACCTCTGTCAAAATTAATGTCCCATATTTTTTCGGCAATCTCAGCTTTGCTTAATACTCTGTTTTTATTTAGGACCAGCAATTCGAGTAAAGCAAATTCTTTAGCAGTTAAAGTAATTTCTTTTCCGCCTCTTTTTACTCGCTTATTGTTCAAGTTGAGTGCTAAATCAGCTACTTTTATAATATGTTCTTGAGTTGGAGTATTATAGGGTGTTTGTGTTATTCTTTTTGTCAATACATTCACTCGAGCAAGCAACTCAGGAAAATCAAAAGGTTTTACTAAATAATCGTCAGCCCCTGCTTCAAACCCTTCCAACTTGTCGTCAAGAGAGCCTAAGGCTGTGAGCAGCAAAATTTTTGCTGTATTTTTTTGGTTGCGTATTTTTTTGCATAATTCGATGCCGTTTAATTGCGGAATAATAATATCAAGAATAATAACATCATAATGGTTCGAAAGAGCTAATTTTTTTCCGCAATCGCCGTCATAAGCATAGTCAACATCAAAGCCATTCTCTTCCAAGCCCTGTTTGATAAACTGCAATACATCAGGTTCGTCTTCAACGACAAGAATTTTATGTTTTTCTGTGTTCATGCTTTAATTAAAGTGCAAATATACAGGTCATAACTGGTTATTTTTTTAAGATTGGTAGAATTTGGCTCTTTTGAGGTTGCAGTTGTGTTGTATAGTGGTGTTGGAGCAACCTCAAATGTGCCAAATGTGTGGTTGCAGAAATTTTCAAAAATGCGAAGCGAGGGCTTTTTTTTCTTTCTTCTTTGTCAACCGTGAATTGTCCTATGGAAAACAGGTCAGTCATTTTTATTTTATTTTTTCTGTCGCTCGTTTAGGTGTACTAAAGTGTCTTGGCGGCTATTGAACATAACAACCTAATAAAGAACACTAGTGTTCTTTATTCGCATTATGTATTTATTTCAAAAAGCTTTCGTTTCGTACAATAATGTCTTTGGTCATTTGCTTCATAATTTCTCCTGCTTGTATAAGCATCGGCTCATCTGGAGGAAAGGGCAAAGGCTTAACGCTTAACCGTTGGTGAGTTTCTGGCTTTAAAGCATCAACATCTCCTTGAGCAATGGCATAATGGTGTTCAAAGTGCGCATCAGAAGTAATGGGTTCTGTTTTTAACAATTGGTCGGTACTGTTATCATAATACTCTATTGTACCAGAAAGACGAGCCGTTTTGTTTTGATGAAAATCAACTACCTGGCAAGTGATGGTTTTAAATCGAGGAATCTTTATGTCATTGCCCAAGGTATCTTTGGTTACATTTCCATTGGCATCTAGCACGTAATCAAAACCATCAGGCACATCCTTACTTTCGGTAGTTACGGTTTCTTTCAATTGCTCAGGAGAAACCTCAATGAGCTGTAAGTTTAAAATGATAGAATAATGATATTGCCTGTTGGTGTCTATATAAGTATCATAGTTTTTCCAACCTTTATCTAGCTCATCGATGTTGATGCTTTGAATAATATTCATCATTGCCTGAGGGGCAACCACTTTAGCGTTGTCTTCAATTTTAAAAAAGACGTTAGTTGTCCCTTTCCATTGGGCTTCTCTTAGTTTATCGTCTATATCCTTGTATGCAGAATTATAACCTTTCGTTTCTAGAAATCGTTCATAAGCTTTTCTAGCATCAAAACGATTGTTTTTATTGAGCAATTCTGTTCCTTTAGCATAAGCATATTCTGTTGCATTTGTTTTAGCAGTAGCAATATCTGCACTAAAGTCTCTTTTTTCGTAATTGATGCCTACAGGTGGTAAAGATTCGGCTAAATCTTGTCGTTTCCTCATTTGCATATAAAGAGCATAAATCTTCCCCCAGTTAGCAGGATTCCCCTCTTGTTTTAATCGGGTAATTTGGGTGTTGTCTCTTTGGTAAGCCAAACGGTAAGCTTCATTAAAGGTATCTACCTCCTCAAATTTTCCGGGATTCTTTTTTATTTTTTTGGCTGATTTTTCTAGGGCGGCATCGTAGTTTCCTGTTTCTAATTGTTTACTAGACGATTTACAGGCAACTAAAAATGTGATAGCAATAAATACGGTAATTATTTTTTTCATATATCTAAATTTTATTTTTGCGATAGTCTTTTCAAAGACTAAGCCAAATATAAAAAAATGAAGGGGAAGTAAATAATATAAGTGTGGGCTTTTTAATTTAAGATACGAACTCCGAGGTTAAATGTTTGTCCTGCTCCGCTATTTTTTCCTAGTAAAAACTGAGTATATAATCCTTCAAGTTCTACCCCAGAAAACAATTGGTATTTAATTCCCAGTCCTTCTTGTAAAAAGTAAGAAGACAATCCATCATTACCCAGAGATGGCCAGAGTTGATTTTGAATATAAAAGGTCAACTTAGACGTAGCGAAGTAACTCGCAAAAACATCCAAAGGAATGGCTACACCAGTATCTTCTTTTCCTAATTCTTTATCAATGTTTACCCAAGTGGAAAACTGAGTGAAGAGGTTAAATTTTTCACCGAACTTTTTATCATAATAGATTTTAGTTACCCACTGGTGGCGGTTATTGTCTAAAAAAGGTTGATTGATTTTTTTACTTTCAGGGTCTTTTAATACATTAGCTATCAATACTGTTTGAATACTTAATCGAGCCCATTTTTTAATGGGATTAAACTTTACTTTTAGTCCTAAACCAGATACTGCTGTTCTAGCAGTGCTTGAATTGGTAAAAGTGAGCACACCAAGAGGGTTACTATTTTTATTATCAATTTTAACCGACTTAAACCACAATTCACCGCCAAGCGTAACTTTAGATGAAACCCCATAATTAACTTCAGTAATAGCTGTAAAATAAGTACTTCTATTGTTGTCGTTAATTTTATTTTTGGACGCATCAAAAAATTGGGTTTGGGTATATAAATTATTAAACAATTTAAATTCGGTAGCTCCTTTACCAATTAACACTGACGGAGTGTAACTTTGTACGTTTCTTGAGGTCACTTCTTCTTGCCCATTTACCATAATGGAGAACAGGAGGGTAAAAAACAGCAAGGAAATGGAACTTTTTATCATACTTTGTCCTAACTTTAAAAACACAAAATAAAGCATTTACTTTTTGATTTGATATGTCTCAAGAAAGACAATAAATCCTTTTAATTCTTTGTTACTTTGTGATACAATTTTAATTTATGGAGCATGTTGTTATTATCGGAAATGGAGTGTCAGGGATTACTGCAGCACGTCATATCAGAAAGTTAAGCAACAAGAAAATCACTGTAATTTCAGCGGAAACGGAGTACTTTTTTTCTAGAACAGCATTGATGTATGTGTACATGGGACACATGAAATTTGAGCACACTCAACCTTATGAGAATGATTTTTGGAAAAAAAACAGGATAGACTTATTAAAAGCTTATGTGCAACAAATTGATACATCGAATAAACAGTTGAGGCTGGATAATGGGAATTTTTTAGCATACGATCAACTCATTATTGCAACGGGTTCTCAATCCAATAAGTTTGGATGGCCTGGTCAAGATTTAAAAGCAGTACAAGGTTTATACTCTTATCAGGATTTAGAAAGCATGGAAAAATATTCTGCAACTACTCAACGAGCAGTAATTGTTGGAGGAGGATTGATAGGAGTAGAAATGGCAGAGATGTTTTTATCTCGTGGAATAGCAGTTACTTTTTTAGTTCGTGAAGATCGTTTTTGGGGAGGAGTATTGCCAAAGCAAGAGGGGGAGTTGGTTGCCCGACACATCAGACAACATGGTGTTGATTTGCGTTTTAACACCGAATTGCAAGAAATTTTATCGGATAAAAATGGCAGAGTAAAAGCTATTGTTACAAAAGAAGGAGAAGAAATAGGGTGTCAATTTGTAGGATTAACAGCAGGGGTAAGTCCAAACATTCAATTTTTGAAGGGAGGAGAAATTCAAATTAACAGAGGAGTTTTAGTGAATGAATTTTTAGCAACCAATATTGAAAATATTTATGCGATTGGCGATTGTGCAGAATTTTGTGAACATCCAACAGGACGAAAAAACATTGAGCAAGTGTGGTACACAGGAAGAATGATGGGAGAAACAGTTGCTCAAACTGTTTGTGGAAATAAAACAGCATATCAACCAGGAGTATGGTTTAATTCGGCTAAGTTTTTTGATATAGAATACCAAACCTATGGATGGGTGCACAACGAGTTAAAAGAAAACGAAACGGATTTTTATTGGGAACATGAAGATGGGAAGAAATGCTTGCATTTAGTTTATGATAAAACCACAAAGCAGCTTTTAGGGATGAATACTTTTGGTATTCGTATGCGTCATGAAGTATGCGAAAAATGGATAAAAGAAGGCAGAAAAATGGATGAGGTAATGACGTATTTGAAAGATGCCAATTTTGACCCTGAGTTTTACAAACAGTACGAAGATGAAATAGTTAAGCAGTATAATCAAGAAAACGGAACAAGTGTTTCGGTTAAAAAGCGAGATTGGAAAAGAATTTTTAGTTCATGAAAGATCAAGATAGTTTATCTATAGCACAGCCACACCCTAAAGGGATAGACTTTATCCAAAAATTAGGGTTGGTTATTTCTGCAATAGGAATTTTGATACTGTTGGTAGCTTGGGGAGGCTATACTTTTCAGCAAAATGGGTTGTTTTTAAGTCTATCGTTAGGCACCATTTTTTTAGGAACGGTTATTTATGCAGCGAGAACTTATTTGACACAACCCGCAGGAATTCACAACAATGGAATTTGGCAAAAATCATTTACCAATAGAGGCATGTGGGGATGGTTAGTAGGTATTGTGTTAACAGGGTTTTATGTGTTGCTGTATTGGTATCCACAGTACTTAGGATTGGCACAAAATGGTGAACAGAATAAAGGCTTAGTAGCTTTGTTTGATCCGCTAAGTCAATTTTTTAAAGGACAACCCGCTAGCCAATGGTTTATGTACGGAACCATTTATACTTTGCTCATTTGTTCTCTGGGAATTAAGTTTATGTTGAAATACAGAGACAACCGTTATCAGGCCATCAGAACATTAGTAGTGATTGTTTCCCAATTGTTTTTGGCGTATTTAATTCCTGAAATATTAGAAGGGTTTTCTGATTCCAACCATTATTTTGCAAAAGACATTAAGAACGTGTGGCCATTAAATTATTACTTCTTTCAAGATTGGCATTTAAACAATATGTTGGAACATGGCGGAAATTTAGGGATGTTTTATTTTGTAGTAGGACTCTTTCTATTTTTAGTTTTCACCCCCATTATTACTTATTATGTCGGTAAAAGGTGGTATTGCAGTTGGGTATGTGGTTGTGGTGGATTAGCAGAAACTGCCGGAGATCCTTATCGACATTTATCGTCTAAAAAAATAAGCGTGTGGAAGTTGGAGCGCTGGATGATACATGGAGTAATGGTGTTGGTGTTTTTAATGACGTTTGCCTCTCTATATGGCTATTTTACGAATAGTGTAACATTTTTGGGCTTAGAGATTTACGCTTATTTTCAACGGCCCTACGGATTTTTAATTGGAGCTGCTTTTTCTGGAGTGGTTGGAGTAGGGTTTTATCCATTATTAGGAAATAGAGTTTGGTGTCGTTTTGGTTGTCCGATGGCGGGATACATGGGAATTATCCAACGTTTCAAATCTCGATTTAGAATTACCACCAATGGAGGACAATGTATTTCTTGTGGTAATTGCTCTACTTATTGTGAAATGGGGATAGATGTTAGGGCTTATGCACAGAAAGGACAAAACATAGTTAGAGCATCTTGTGTAGGTTGTGGTGTTTGTTCTGCGGTTTGTCCACGAGGAGTCCTAAAGTTAGAAAACGGACCAGAAGAAGTAAGGGTGAAGGACAATCCAATTTTAATAGGGAAAGAAGAAATTAAAATGGACGTAGGATGAGGTTGTTTATTTTATTAACACTATTTTTTTCTTCGTCTGTTTTTTTAGCCCAAGAAATTAAAGTGAAGAAAGAATTTTATTCCGATAATTCTTTGAAATCAGAATACTTGTATCAACAAGGAAATCCGAAATCATACAAAAAGAATTATTATAAAAATGGGGTTTTAGAAAGCCAAGGAGAATTTCAGTTAAAAAAACAACACGGCTATTGGAAATATTATTACACGAATGGGAATAAAAAAAAAGAAGGACATTTTTTTAATGGTATAGCAACAGATTGGTGGATTATGTATAATGAGAAAGGAGAGAAAACAGCAGAAGGGCATTACAATGGAGCTATTAAAGAAGGGTTTCATCATCTTTATGAAAATGGTAAGTTAAAATATGTGGGGCACTTTAAAAATGACATAAAGGTGGGCACGTGGTTTAAATTAAATGAAAAAAAAGCGGTTGTAGAAGTAATAGAATATGGAGATTAAGCTGATTGTAGATGTAATTATTCCGGCTTTTAACGAGGAAAATGCTGTTGGAAAGGTGGTTAACGATATTCCCAAGGAGTTGGTGCGAGAGATTATTGTGGTCAATAATAATTCAACTGATGAAACGGCAATTAATGCGAAGGCAGCTGGAGCAACGGTGTTAGATGAACCGTCAAAGGGTTATGGAAATGCGTGTTTGAAAGGCATAGAATACATTAAGCAAAAAGCAACTGCTCCAGACATTATTGTGTTTTTAGATGCAGACTACTCTGATTATCCTCAAGAAATAAAATATTTGATTGAGCCAATTATTGCTCAAGAAATGGATATGGTAATTGGTTCTCGAGCTTTAGGGAATAGAGAAAAAGGAGCGATGACTCCGCAACAAATTTTTGGGAATTGGCTGACCACTTTTTTAATGAAACTTTTTTACGGAGTTCATTATACTGATTTAGGTCCCTTTAGAGCGATAAAATATAAAAGTCTGCTAGCATTGAACATGAAAGATAAAACGTATGGATGGACAGTTGAAATGCAGTTGAAAGCAGCGAAACAAAAAATGAAAACATGTGAGGTTCCGGTCAATTACCGAAATCGAATTGGGTTTTCCAAAGTTTCGGGAACTGTAAAAGGAACAATAGGAGCTGGATATAAAATTATTACCACCATTATTAAATACATCTAATGGAATTGATCCTTGTCGTTATATATACTTTAGCGTTGTCCTTTGTTTTTTTATATAGCATTGTACAAATTAACTTGGTGTATAACTACCTCACACAACCAAAAAAAATTATACCCAATGCTTTTAAAGAAGAAGACTTGCCATTGGTTACTGTTCAGTTGCCATTATATAATGAGCTGTATGTGGTAGAACGGCTAATTGATGCTGTAGCTCAATTTGATTACCCAAAAGATAAACTCGAAATACAATTGCTAGATGATTCTAATGATGAGACCATCAATATTGTTGCGAGCAAAGTAAAAGAATACCAATCTAAAGGGTTTCATATTTACCAATATAAAAGGACTAGCAGAACAGGGTTTAAAGCAGGAGCTTTAATAGAAGGAACTAAGATTGCTAAAGGGGAATTCATCGCTATTTTTGATGCAGATTTTTTACCTGATCCCCAATTTCTAAGA
Organism: Vicingus serpentipes; assembly: GCA_024103385.1. Classification (GTDB taxonomy): domain Bacteria; phylum Bacteroidota; class Bacteroidia; order Flavobacteriales_E; family Vicingaceae. The sequence continues at coordinate 77,439 of JAGFIT010000022.1, read as the reverse complement.
AAGACGTTGCCTTATTTTCAAAATAAAAAAATAGGTGTAGTACAAACAAAATGGGAGCACATCAACAAAAACTATTCTTTATTAACTCGCCTTCAAGCATTCGGTTTAGATGCTCACTTTACAGTAGAACAAACGGGAAGAAATACAGGGAACCACTTTATTAATTTTAATGGTACAGCTGGTATTTGGAGAAAATCTTGTATTGAAGATGCTGGCGGGTGGCAATCAGATACACTTACTGAAGATTTAGATTTAAGTTACAGAGCTCAGCTAAGAGGTTGGGAGTTTAAATATTTACAAGAATTAGGATCTCCAGCAGAGTTACCTGCAGCAATGAGTGCATTAAAAACACAACAGTTTCGCTGGACAAAAGGAGCAGCTGAATGTGCGCGTAAAAATTTATTGAAAGTACTTCAAAGTAAAACCATTTCGTTTAAAACAAAACTACATGCGCTGTTTCATTTGATGAATAGCTCCATTTTTATTTGTATTGTGTTAATTGCTGTATTGAGTATTCCAATGCTAATGATTAAAAATAATTTTGTGGAGTATAAATTGTTGTTCAGGTATGGCAGTTTTTTTATTTTGAGTTTGGTTTTTTTGAGTGTCTATTACTTCGTTTCTCTTTTGAATGAATACACCAAAAAATCAAAAGCATTCTTTCATTTTTTGTTTTTATTTCCTTTGTTTTTATCTGTATCTATGGGGCTTTCGCTACACAATGCTTTGGCTGTTATAGAAGGATATATGGGTAAAAAGACACCTTTTGTAAGAACACCTAAGTTTAATTTAAAAAAGAACACTGATGTATGGAAGGGGAAGAAATATATAGTAAGCACTTTGAGCTTTTTAACTGTTTTCGAAATGTTATTAACCCTCTATTTTCTTTATGGGATTTTTGCCGCTTTTCAATACAATGATTTTGGGATGCTTCTTTTTCATATGATGTTATTTATAGGATTTGGATATGTGAGTTTTTATTCGCTATTTCACTCTTGGAAATTATTCAAATAAATGCCCATCCTAAAATACATATTGGCTGTAATACTTGCCGCTATTTACGTTTGCTTTGGCTATTTTTTGGACAGAACCGATTTCACATCACTCGTTATTTTATTTGGTAGTGCTTTTGTTTTTTACTTCTACCTGGTTTTTACAACACATGATGTTGAAGAAACAGATTTTTTATTGTGGGTTTCTATGGGGTTTCGGGCAATCTTTATTATTGCTATACCATGTTTGTCGGATGATTTTTATCGCTTTTTATGGGATGGAAAGCTCTTTGTTCATGGATATAACCCTTATTTGTTTATTCCTTCAGAAATTATTCATACTGATATGGGATCATCAGCAGGTTTAACTCAAGAATTATACAAAGGATTAAACTCTCCCAATTATTACTCTGTTTATCCTCCAATAAATCAACTACTATTTTCTTTAGGAGGGTTCTTTTCAAAATATGGAATGTTGGCGGGGATAATTGCTCTTCGAGTTCCCATATTAATAGCTGAATTTTTTACCATTAAATACATCAGGAGGTTATTAGAAATGCTGAAACTGCCACAAAGTAATGTATTATGGTATGCATTAAACCCATTAGTAATAGTTGAATTATCAGGCAATTTACATTACGAAGGGATGATGATGCTCTGTATTGTGATTGCTATATATTGGTTAATGCGTCACAAATGGGCTGGGGCAGCTATATGGTGGGCTATGGCAATAAGTATCAAATTAATTCCGCTGTTGTTTTTACCACTCTTGCTTCCTCGTATAGGAATCGTTAAAAGTGTTTGGTTTTATATCATAACAGGGTTAGCACTCTTATTTACTTTCCTTCCCTTTCTAGATGAACAGTTAATCTATCATATTACCTCAAGTATTGATTTGTATTTTAGAACCTTTGAGTTTAATGCAAGTATTTATTACATAATAAGATGGCTGGGTTTTAAAAGTGTAGGATACAACATTATTCAAACCGCAGGACCAATTTTATCCATAATTACATTTATGCTAATTATGGGGGTATCGTTTTACAAAAATGATTCTTGGTTAGTAGTTTTAAAAAAAATGTTATTTGCTTACACAATATATTTATTAATGGCTACAACAGTATGCCCATGGTACATGGTGAGTTTAATAGCTTTAAGTGTGTTCATCCCTGAATATAAATACGCCATTTTGTGGTCAGCATTAATTGTGTTGAGTTATGCTGTCTACCGAACTTCGGAATACCAAGAGAATTATCTATTAATTTGGGTAGAATATCTTTTTATTATAGGATGGCTATTTTATGAATTAATTAAGAATAAAAGGCTTTTTAAAAACTAAAAATATCTATTATTTATAGATAACTTTATTTATAATTACTTCTGAATTTATGGTAGTTTTAAGTAAATAGATGCCTTTTGAATAGTTTGATAAATCAATAGTATAAATCTTTTTAATACCCTCTTCTTTAAGAACAGTTTTACCAAACAAATCTGTTAATTCTAGTTCAACATTTTCTTCAAGGCTATTAATAATTACATTAAATTTCCCAGAGTTAGGGTTAGGGTAAACACTAAGTTTTGGGTTTATTAATTTATTATTTAAAGTATTTGTTGTTTCAGATAAAGATATATCATACGTTAAGTCATTATCTATATTAGTTTCATTTATACGTTGAGATGAACAAACATCAGGGTCTATTTTAGCATAAAAAACACTGCCTGCTGAAGCATGAAAATTAGGAGATATGTGTATTTCATTTCTAGCTATAACCACTGCTTGTTGATCAACACTTGCGTACCCTAGTAAATTAACATTATCTCCTATTACTACCCCTGAAAAAGGAAAAATCTTTGAGGTAATATAGCCACAATAATGTGGCGTAGGTTCTTTTTTCCAGTACCTTATGTAATCAACTTCTAAAGCACTTGGAAAAGGAGTTGAAGCATCAGGAGCTTTATTTCCTGATTCTATTGCGACATTTGCAATAATATTCATGGGGTCTCTTGGAAAAGCTTTATCTAACAAATAAGAATTAAAAGCCGTTAGACCATTACAATCTACCTGTTGCCCCAATAAGGTATAAAACTTTGTTGATCTTCTTTTTAATTGTCCATCTACATACCATTCTATCTTATAATTATCCCAAATTATAGTAAATGTATGAAACGATTGAGAAAAATCAGGACCATTGTAATCTGTAGGACAATTCTCACTACCTCCATCTCCATCATAATCATAATGAGCATTCATATTATGATCAACTATATTTGAACCATATATTTCAAAAGCATCTATTTCATTCCACTTTGCTCCACCAAAAGTCCAAAATGCAGACCAAAATCCTTTGCCGTCAGGAATTTTACATTTTATTTCAAATTTTCCATAACCAAAAGCTAGGCTACTCCTAATTTCACCTGTGGTATAATCGAAGGTTGCTGTTTTTGTAGTCGGGGGATTTGTAGAGTAATCAGTTACCCATGTTCCAGTATAAGGGGTAGAGAGTTTTTTAGAAATTATTTTAAGTGTTCCATTACTAACTTCAATATTTTCAGGCTGATGCCAAGCTTTTTGATGAACGAAATCATAATCTCTTGGCACTCCAGTCCAAGGGTTCCATTTAGTAAGGTCTAGTGAATTACCATTAAAATTATCTTCAAATTCCAAGATCCACCCATTATAGTTACATGATCCAGATGAAGATAAAACGACTGTCTCTGCTTGACATATTTGACCATAACTATTTATAGATATTGTGATAAGTATAAAAATTGTAATTAGTTTTCTCATTCTATTAATTATTAAGAAATGTATATGTTAATCCAACTTTAATGAACCCATCGGTTCCTTTAATTTTTTCGTAAAATATAGCTCCAGATGGAGAGCTCGATTCTATCTTGTATATCTTTAAGAAATCAAAATTAGATTGATATGAAGATAATAAACTTATTTTATCGCTTAAACCAAAAGTAAAGCCCAAGTTAATCTCTCCTCCAATTTGAAACTTTTTTAAATCTACATTTTTTTCAATTCCTTTATTAGCAATTACATAGCCAATGTTAACCCCTCCACCCAAAACAAGTTTTAATTTATTTCCCAAAACAAAATCTAAACCTGCTGGAACTCTCAAATAACTAAGACTATAATCTTCTTTTATGTTTTTTCTTTTATCATAAATTAAACCTGACTTGATCATAAAAGATGTTTTTTTAGGTTTGTGATAATAAATTAATTCTAAGGAAGAATATCTATTATCATTAAATGGATTTTCTAAGTTTATATTTCCTCTAGCTTCTTTAAATTTAGTACTTCCGTATCCTATATTGATTCCAAGTGACTTTTCTTGAGAGAAAAAATCTGAAAAAATCAAAAAGCATATGATAAAAAGATATAGTTTTAAAATATTATTTTTTCTCGCGTTCAAGTTTTGCTAATCTGTTTTCTAATTCAATAATATAAAGTGTAAGTTCTTCAACTTTTTCAACTAATTTGACCTGCAATTCTCCAACTCCCATTCCATTTTTTTCCACTTCAATAGCACTAGGCATATTGGGGAGATGATTATTTTCATTAATATAATCCCCTAATTCAGAGATAGTCATTAATTCGTAATCTTTTGCAAAAACATAATCAGGGAAAGGAGCTAATTGAACAGTTATTTCTTGAGCAAATACATGACCGTTTCCATGTACAACAAATACTTCTTTATTTGTACTTAAGTCCGTGGCAACAAAGGCTTTAAATTGACTCGAAGGGAAGGCTGATAAAAAACCATATCCCCAAGGAGTTGAATAATTTGATTTAGATAACACCCCCACTTTTCCTGTATAGTCAGAAGCCGTTTCTACCCAAAGTCTTACATCATCTAGCGGATTATCATTAGTCCCAATTAGAATATTTCCATTTCTTTTCCATATTAACGCGTGTTTTCGTACTCCTGATTGGTTTGAACCCAGTGCACCACCGCTATAACCGTAAAGTACGGGGCCGTCAATAGTTGCATTGTCATGATTTGAAAAAAAGCCTAACCCGTGATTATCATCACTCCCACTCCTTAATAAAATAGGGTTATCATTAATTCTAACAGATCCATTTACATGTAATTTTGCAGAAGGCGCAGTGTTTCCTATTCCAATCCCTACGTCTCCATTTAAGTTCGTCATTCCATTTACGTGCAACTTAAACCCTGAATATTGCCCTTGGTGACCGATACCTACCCCTCCTTGATCAAAATAAGTAAATCCAGAGGGTGTTTTCGGTCTAATATAGTTATTGTCATTATATTCATAAGGAAGATATATTTTATCCATCACTTGAACATAATCGGATGTATTTATAACATTCCCTAAATCTATCCACTGCCCAAAACTTACATTGGCTAACCCAACTAAAACTCCTAATATTGCTATTGCTTTTGTCATTATGATATCATTTTATTTGTAATTATTTCAGAATTTAATTTTTGTAATACTACAAATTTTATTTAAGGATACTATATGGCTAAATACCTAAAATAGAAATAGGTATTTATACGCAAAAGGAGTTTTTACAAAAGACTATATATTTGTTTTTTTAGGATTTGTATCAAGATGATAAATTCCTTGTTTGAAAAAAAAAAGAACCCGAACATATTTACTATTTAATAATTTCCATTCTAGATTTTTAAATGTTCTTTTCCACTCTTTATCATTTTTATTAGTCCTGGGACAAGGAGAGTAACCTAAATTAACGAAAGAATCTAAAAATAGAGTTAAATATTTTTGAAAAGTATTGTCATAAATATCTTCATTAATTATAACTCTTTTTGCAACTCTTTCTGTTTCCCTTAAGACTTCTTCAGGGCTATTAGTGTGATGTAATACGGACAATAATAAGGCAACATCAAACTCCTTATCCTTAAAAGGAATACTTCTTCCATTATATATAATTGGTTTAACGGATGAATCAAATGCTTGGCTAGTTATGTCTATAGGGGTTACTTTATAGCCTAGTTGCTTAAGTTTCCATGAAACTAACCCATTTCCAGAACCAACATCAAGAATGGAGCTATCTTTATCTATCCATTCTAGGAATGGAGTTACTTTATTCTTTACCCATTTTTTGCCCCATTTCCTGAAATATAACTTTTTTAAAGGAGTTCTATTTAAAATATACAATATCATAACTTCTTTTCAAAGTGAGAAATATTGAGAAAGATATGTTGTGATATTTTGTGCAAAGATTATTACTTACTCTTGAATACATCTTTAAACTCTTCACTGGTTGTTTTGAATGCAGTTCTTCTATTTCGTTGATGACAATCACAATCTTCAGCTGCAGTATCACCACAGTCTTTGTATTCACTACAATCATTGAGTGGTTCTGTTTCGCCCATTCCTTTAGAGGTTAATCTATCTTTATCAATACCATGAGCAACAAGATAGGTTACAACAGAAGCCGCTCTACGGTCAGACAATTTTAAGTTGTAAGCATCATTTCCTCTAGAATCAGTATGAGAACGAATTTCAATGGTAAGGTTATCATTCAATTCTAAGAAATCAACCAACTTATCCAATATTTCTTTTGATTTAGGTCGTAATGTAGCGGCATCAAAATCGTATTCAATACCTGGAATTTCAACTTCTCCTGTAGGAATACGTGATAGGAAAAAATCTTGTAAGAGATGTGTAGATTCAGTAATATCGGTTGTTGAAACAGATGCGGCATCTCCAAAGAATCGAGTTTTTTGGGCTTTCATAAATAACTCCCAGCCAACCTCTAAATCTCTTTTATAATTACCATTTTCATCTGTTGTAATAAACACAGGCTCCATTTTCCCTCTAATATCTTTAAAACTAACTAAAGCATTAGGGATAATTTCATTTGTTTCTGCGTCAAAAACAGTTCCACTAATACTTACCTTTATATCGGGCTGTCCAAATTCATATATTTTGTAACAATATTGAGTGCCATCATAATCTTCTTCACAGTCGCTACAAGGCATTCTGTCAGAAGATAAAAAACCTTCTTTTTGATCTTTGTCAATTACAAAATAAGCATCATCTTTACTGGAATTAAAAGGTTTACCAATATTTTTTGGAGCACCCCAATTCTGCTCATCTTCGTTGTAATGAGACTTATAAATGTCTAACCCGCCTATACCTCCAGAAGCATTTGATGAGTAATAAAGGGTTTTAGTAAAATAATGAAAGAAAGGAGTAACTTCATCACCAGCAGTATTGACGGCTGCTAAATTAATAGGCTCACTTAGTCTATCAAAGTCATCTATTTTACAGTACCAAATATCCATTCCTCCCTTTCCTCCTGGTCGATCAGAGGAAAAATACAACACATCTCCTTCTAAGGATAGTGCAGGATGCATTGATTTATATCCTTCAACATTTACCTTAGCATCAATTTTTAAAGGGGTTAACCATTGGTTGTTAAAATATTTACTGATGTAAATAGCAACATCTTTATTATTTACGCCTGATTTTCTTGTAAAATATAACGTTGTTTGGTCAATCGATAAAACACCACCACCTTCATTGTTTTCAGAATTGATAGGAGTGTTCAGGTTAGTTGCTTCACCCCAAGATCGATCAATCATTCTTTGACTCAAATAAAAATCACTCAGGTAAGAACTATTTTGGTTTTTTTCATCTGTTACAGTTCCTTCAGGACCAGCAGCAGAAAAAATAACATTTAAATCATCTCCAAAGTAGTTTAATCCATAACTAGAAGTACCAAAATTAAGGTTACTATCCGATAAATTTAGTTTAACTCCAGGGTTTAGCGATCCAGGATCAGTAGCAAAATAACACCCCAGTATGTTTTGGTCAGCCCTCTTGTTCATGTGTTGATTGGCAGATTGTTGTTTGAACTCCTCAAATTGAGCAATGGCTTGCTCATATTTTTCGTTTTTCATTAAAGCTTCTCCATACCAAAATGTGGAAAATTCTACATCAGACTCTACATCTACAGTAGGGTAATTAACAGCAATGCTGTACCAATGTTCTGCATGTTGATACTCAAAATTCTGACGGTAAGAATTGGCTAATTTATGTACAGTTAACGCATCGTCACGGAAATCAGAAGAGTCTTTTTTAGATACTTTTAGTGTATCTGATTTCCTTTTTGCAGGAGGAGCAGTCCATGTTCTAGCTTCATAAGGATGAACCAAGTTTCCTCCAGCTAAACCTCTATTTTCGATTATTTTTTTGTAGAAATAAATAGCAGAAGCATAATTTTCATTTTTATAAGCGTTGTCCCCAAGCTCAATAAGTTCGCTTTTACTTTGAGTAAAAGCCCCTTGGCTAAAAAGCAAACCTAAAAACAATGCTAAAATTATCTTCCCTTTCATATTCGTGGACAATTATTTATAGGGTTTGGCTTAAGAATTCTAGGAATATAAGTAATAGATATTTCAAAACCACCTTTACCGTTAGAATAATCATTTAAAGAGGAGGTATTGTAATCATATCCTAGACGAACTTCATAATTTCCGTATTTAACCCCTCCTTCAAGGATAAATGCATCTGCAGATCTATATGTTGGTTGAAAAAGGAGTATGGCACCAGTACTTCCTTGTAAATGATAATGCGTCATTAATCCATAATTAATTTCTTGTGCATTTTCTTGACGCATCAAAATTACTTTTGGGATGAATTGTACTCTATCAGAAGCATTCACTTTAACACCAGTATGAACCATCAATCGCATAGGCAGATTGTTGTCTTTATCATAAAAAGTTTCTTGAGGTTGAGTGATGTGGAAAACAGAGCTTCCAATAAAAGGGTTTAATCTTTTTTTCTCCTCTCCATAATAGTAAACAAACCCAGCATTCAAATCAGGCAACCAAAAGCTAGAAGATCCAAAAGTTTCTCCTGTAGGTGAAGAGCGGTCAAAGGTGCCACCATTACTTGTGTTGTATTGATTTTCAAAATATAATTTGCTGAAATCAACACTTTTTTGAATCATACCACCTTGAATCCCCAAAGAGATTTTATGAACTTTCTTTTTATCAACAGTAAAACTGTATCCAAGATTTAACCCTATCGATAATGCGTTATAGTTCCCGGCTCCAGCCCTGTAATTCAAAATTTGTGCTCCAATAGCAATTTTTTTATAGGGCATATCGAAAGAAATAGCAGCAGTATTAAAAGGCTTAGAAGAAACACTTCCCCATTGAGTTCTGTAGTGGCCATGAAGTCTGTAATAACCATCAAATTGACCTACTAGTGCAGGATTTAAATACAATGGGGCAGCATCATATTGAGACAGATGAAAATCTTGTGCTTTTGTTGCGCCAAAAAGAAGTACAAGTACAAGAACTAGATAATATTTACAAATAGTTTTCATTATCTTAATAAAGTAACATCTCCTTTTATCGTGTGTTGAACATCGTCTAGTGTGGTAGCTTCTACAGTATATACATAAACTCCTACGGGTTGATCGACTCCGTCCCTTTTTCCGTCCCATCCATGTGCTTGATCGCGAGATTCAAAAATAACTTCTCCCCAATTGTTGTAAATCTTAAAAATTAATTCTTTATAAGGCCCTCCTAAAACATAAAATACATTGTTTGCTCCTGTCCCATCGGGAGAAAAAGCATTAGGAACAAGAGGAGGAAGAAACACAATTACAATTTGACAAGTAGAATCCACACAAGTCATATTGTCGGTAACGGTTAAACAAACAGTATAATTTCCTCTTACATCGTAACTATAAATTGGGTGTTGTTCCGTTGAAGTGCCTAGAGAATCCCCAAAATCCCATTGCCAATCAACAATGCTGGTAAAAGATAAGTCAGTAAAACTAAAAGGCTCTCCTACTTTTGCAGAAAAAGGGGCACTATTAAAATTAGCGGTTGGAGGCGACTGCACAGGAATTATTTTAGTAATAGTATCGGAACACCCTTGTGCGGATTGTACAATTAAGGTTACATTATAATTACCACTATTTACATATACATAAGTGGGATTTTGTACACTATCTGTTCCTCCGTCATTAAAGTCCCAATCCCAAAAATTAATAGTTGAACCTTGAACAGTTGAAGAGTCTATAAAAAAGCCATCCATTCCTTCACAAACCCTGTCAGTATAAAAATTTGCAACAGGAATGGCATGTACTAAAACAGGCCGAGTTAACGTGTTTGTGCATCCGTTTGATGAAGTAACAACTAGATTGACATTGTAAGTTCCTGCACTATCAAAAATAGGAGACGGATTTTGAATGCTATCTGTATTTCCATTACCAAAATCCCACTGCCAAGAAACAATAGGATCTACAGAGGTAGATAAGTCATTAAAAAATAAAGTATCCTTTGGACAAACGGAAGTGAAGTTAAAGTTAATGTTTGGAGCAGGAATTAAGTAAATAGTTAATGTGTCAGAATAACTTTGACAACCACCGTTATTTGTTGAAGTATAGATTAATTGAACCGACCCATTAAAATTGTCTAATGAATCCGCAGAGTAGTTGGTGGAATTTAAAGAATCACTAGGCGTAAAGAATCCACTTCCTAAAGTTCTCCAATAGCCAGAACCTGTTGTTGAAGAAGCTGAAATAGGGACAAGAACACTTCCTGAGCAAGCAGTATCGTTGGATAAAATAGCAACAGAAGGGATGCTCGTAAATGTAATAGTTATGGTGTCTGAATCTGGCAAACAATTTCCATTACCTATCGAATTTAAGTAAATATCTACTGTCCCGGCAGCAGTGTCTAATGGATCAGGGACATACATAGCATTTAAATCAAATGGATTGGGATAAAATAATCCTGAGCCACTTGTAACCCATTGACCACCAGATGCAGTAATAATAGTTCCTGTCATTTGAATGGAATCAATATCTTTACAAACAGAAATATCATTTCCAGCATTAGCCGTAATTCCAGTTGAAAAGTTTATGATCATAGTGTCAGATGTAGAAGGGCAAAACCCATTTCCAGTAGTAGAAAGAATTAATGTAGCATATCCATTTGCTAATTCTGCAGAGTCTGGGGTGTAGGCAGCGTTTAAATTTGTAATGGATGAGAAGGTTCCGTTTCCAGCCCATATACCTCCTGTCGCACCAATAACAGCACCATTTAAATTAGTAACAGGGTTGCTGACGCACGCAAAGGTATCAGTTGCAATTGCTTGAGGTAAAGCTTGTACATATATGTTTTTGGTAATGGAATCAAAGCACCCTGTTGCGGTACCTGCAATTAATTTGACCATATATGTGCCTGGGGAGGTATAAGTGTGAGTTGGTGTAGGTGTTACAGCAGTTCCTCCATCTCCAAATTTCCATAACCATTTTGTGACGGTTGTGTTTGCTGTAGGAACAGACATGTCATTAAAATTAGCAGGAGTATTTACGCAAACAGAATCAGTATAGGTGAAATCAGGAGTAACCCCTGATACAATTAAGGTGTCGTAGATCGTGTCAGCACATGGTGTTCCAGCCTGAGCCACTAACATTACAGCATATGATCCAATTGATGGATAAGCATATGAAGGGTGAATTGCGGTTGAATTATCAGTAGTTGAAGAAGGGTCACCAAAATCCCAATAAAAAGAATTGCCTGTAAGAGGAGTACTTGTGTTAGTGAAATTGATGTTCAAACCAGCACAACCTGTTACAGGTCCAATACCTGGAAAAGGCAATGGAGGACAATTGATTACATTAAATTGAAAATCCCGATATACAGTATTGATTAATACACCATTTCGATATTCATTAACCTTCACCCCTACAACGTATTGACCCAAAGCAGGAGGAATTCCAGAGATGAGTCCAGTAGTAGGATTTATAGTTAAACTACCACCACCTAGAGGGTCTGTAAAACCATAACCTCCATTATATATAACAGGAGGTATGGTAGCTATATTTCCTGGGAATGTTACACCGTCATCTTCAAAAGGATTGTAAAATGAGTAAGATAATGAATCTCCGTCTTTATCTGTTGCTCCATGGTCAAAGTTTAAAGGAACTCCTTGGCAAATAAAGATAGGAGTAAAGTTTTTCCATTGCGGACTAGAATTAGTCAAAAGAACACTATTATCGGGAATGTGTGTGTAATAAGAAGAACCAGTTCCAGGAGAAGTTGGATCTACAGGGATGTTAACAATACTAGAGTTTCTACAACAGTATTGATAAAAAAGATGATATCCTCCAGGGTTTGGAGGCAAATTATTTACAATAACAGAGTAAATCCCTTCTTCCACACAAATACCAGGATCAAAAGCACAGGTATCTATTGGAGGGTTTAAAACAACTACTTGTGTTTTAGGAATAACAACATCTTTATCTGGCGAAAAACTTGATCCATTGGGTTGTCTTATTTCTATCCGAACACTATTTGGTAAATCAACACTTCCTGCACCGCAATCTCTATACATTTTAAATGTAAGACGGTAAGTAGCTCCACCAAGGTGTTCATAGGTCAATGATCCACCAACAACGTGGGTAGCAATAGACCATAAAGGAAGCGAGAATAAAACAATAGTTAGTAGTATATTTTTCAATCTCATTTGAGTAAGTCCAAATTTGGTAAACAAAAATATAAAAATAAGAACTAAGAACCTAATTTATCGAAGAAATGAAAAGGTTAATCTATTCAATAAGTGTTTTAAACTTGTTGGGAATGATTATTTACTTATCTTTGTTACTACAACTAACTAATATGATTCATCTATTATGAGACATCAATTGACCAATAAAGCTATCCTTAAGCTTATTGTTATAGGCGTTGTATTCCTATATCAAAGTGCAGATGCACAAATAAATGTGCTTTGGGAAAGCAGATATACTAGTTCGGGACAAAATGTAGATAAAGGAAAAGAAATAGAGATTGATGCAAATGGAAATGTTTATGTCGTAGGAACCTCATATACAAGTGTTACAAATGGATATGATATTGTTACGATTAAATATGATGCTAACGGGGTTGAACAATGGGTAAGTACTTTTAATGGTACAGGTAGTTCATTGGATGAGGGAAGAGATATTGCTTTAGATAAAAATGGGAATGTATATGTGACAGGATATACAGCATCAACAGGGGGTAATTATGATTATGTTACCATTAAATACAATACTTCAGGCGCTCAGCAATGGGTGAGAACATACAATGGAACAGGGAATGGGTTTGATGAGGCTTATGCTATTGTAGTTGATACAAATAGTAATGTTTACATTACAGGAGGGAGCGATGCAGGAGGGCAAGGAACGAACTTTGTTACAATTAAATACAACACAGGAGGAACTCAGCAATGGCTATCATCCTATAATGGTTCTGGGAATAGTATTGATGCGGCAACTCAAATTACTTTAGATAATCAGTTTAATGTATATGTGGCAGGACATAGTTTTGGTAGTGGAACTGATTTAGACTTTGCAACAATTAAGTATAACAACAGTGGTACCCAACAATGGGTGAGGAGGTTTGATGGTGCGCTCAATTTTTTTGATGTTCCAGAGGGCATTTTTGTTGATAATTTAAATAATGTCTATGTTGTTGGAGCTTCTTATGGTGGTATAGCTACTGAAAATGATTATGCAACTGTGAAATATAATAGTTCGGGGACTCTTCAATGGTCTAAAATTTTTGATGGGCCATTAAATGATGAAGACAAAGCATTTGATGTCGTTGTGGATCAAAATCAAAACGTATATGTTACAGGAAGAAGTATGGGTGCAGGAGGAACAGCAGAAAATATGCTGACTATCAAATACGATTTGAATGGGAATCTTATTTGGCAAGACACGTATAATGGGCCATCAAATGGGTATGATGAAGCGCAACAAATGAGGTTAGGCAATTCAGGCGCGTTGTATGTAACAGGCTATAGTGCTGGAAATGGGACAAATAATGATTATTTAACACTAAAATATGACACTCTAAATGGAAGTGTGTTGTGGGAAGCAAGGTTTGACGGGCCTGCGAGTAATAGTGATCAAGCACTAGCTATGGAAATTGATGCACTTGAAAGTGTATATGTAACAGGAGCGAGTAAGGATCCTGCATCTAATCAAGACTTTTCTACCATTAAATGGTGTCAGTTAGAAGTGGATGCTGGAACAGATGAAATTATTTGCTTTGGAGAAAGTGTTCAGCTTAATGCATCTGCTACAGGAGGGTTTAATTACCAATGGTCTCCATCAACTGGGTTAAGTAGCACAGGAATTTCTAATCCGATAGCCAATCCTACTGTTACCACCACTTATGTTGTTTCGGCAGAAAATAGTTTAGGGTGTATGGATTATGATACTATTATTGTTACTGTAAACCCATTACCCGTAAATACCATATCAGCTAGTGGTCCAACTACTTTTTGTGCAGGAGATTCGGTAACTTTAACAGCAACTAATTTAGGAACTTATACTTGGTCACCATCTACAGATACTTCTAGGTCTATTAAAGTTTTTAGCACTGGTACACACACAGTAGCTATTATTGATTCTAATGGATGTACTAATAGTGGGCAACAAACAGTAACCGTTAATCCGCTACCTAATGTAAGTGTGGGACCAGATTTAAATGTTTGTAATGGAGATTCTGTACAATTAAATGCCACAGGTGCAATCATATATAATTGGAATACTCAAAATCGATTAACAGATTCTACTATTGCAAACCCACTTGCTTATCCAAAAACACCAACTAATTATTGGGTTGTTGGAGAAGATGTTAATGGGTGTAAGAATTTTGATACAATACATATTGCAATCAGCGTTTCTCCTGTTGCAAAAATGTCTAATTCAACAACCAATGATACGTTGAATTTAAACCTGCCTCAAGGAGGAGACATTCAGTTTTTCTCTACTTTGAGTACTAATGCTTTGGGATTTTACTGGGATTTTGATGATGGAGGGACTGATAACGTTCCTAATCCGATACACACCTATAAATCAGGAGATGATTTTACAGTTATGTTAGTTGCTACGAATGGAGGATGTTCAGATACTATTTACCATACTATTTTTGTGATAAAGGGGGTTTCAATAGAGGAAAGAGACTTAAATAATGATATTTCGGTTTATCCTAATCCAACAAATGAATCTCTTACTATTAAATTTGATGAGGTAAGAACTCAACAAGTTTTATTTACAGTGTATAATACTCTTGGAGAAAACATCCATCAGTTTCATTCGGAAGTTAGTAAAAATTCTAGCATTAAGATAGATGCATCTAGTTTTAAGCAGGGGTTCTATTTTCTAGAAATGGAATTCGATAATCAAAAAACAGTTCGTAGATTTAGTGTAGTCAAATAATTTATAAGATTACGAAAAAGGCATTCTTGTTTGCAAGAATGCCTTTTCTTTTACCTAAGAGTTTTTTAGGTTATTTACTTAATACAATTTTTTTGGTGTACAATTCTTGATCAATAGTTAGCATTACAAAATAAACACCATTTGGTTGTGTGCTAAGGTCTATTTTATAATCACCATTCATTATGTTATTTAAGTTCTCTTGATAGATTGTTTCCCCTATTACATTTAATACATTAACTACCACATTTTTTGATGATTTATTATTAAAACTAAGTGTTAGTTGATCACGCATAGGATTAGGGAACAAGTTAATATGTAAATCGTTGGTAATAATTGCTACATCAGTAGTGTTATTAATAATATTTATATAATTGGTTTTAGTCATGCAATCTTGTCCTAAAGAATTAGACGCGCACAAAGTCACCGTTTTTAAACCAGTTGTAAAATAACGTACTTGAGGATTTTGTGTTGCAGGAGCAGAAGGAACAGCTCCTCCTGTAGTCCAAGCCCAAGAAGTTGGAGAGTTTGTACTTAAATCAGTAAAAGTAATCCATTCTCCCGTGTATGCGGTTGTTTTATCAGCCACAAAATTGGCAACAGGAACAGCTGTTGCAAATGTGCAATTTGATGAATTTAAGGGAACCATTTCAGTGGGACCACAAATTCCATTAGCAGTACTAAGGTTCATAACATAATTCCCCCCGTCAATAGCCTCAGTATTTAAATTTCTTCGTGTTTGTCCGGTACTAGTACTCCAATGCATTACAAGGCTGTTTCCAATAGTGTGCCCTAATTGATGAGCATGACCTAATTCGTGAAGAGCAACGGATTCAAAATCGTATTCACTACCCGATGGGTTGGCAGGGCCATATTCCCAGTTAATATTATCGTTAAAGGACATATCCACTTCATCCAAATACCAATTCCATACACCTCCTGATTTACATCCGCTCCACCAAGAGTTGGTTCTAGCCAATGTTGATGAAGGAAGTTCACTACCGTTATCAAATCGCACCACATCAACCCCGTCTCTAGAAACAACATCCACAGAAGTAGTGCCTAAAGAAAAATTAACGTAAGTTGCACATCTCCATTTTTCTAGAGCTCTCATAAATGAATTTTTTTTAGAACTAACATTCTCTATTTCAGGATGCAATAGTAGCTGGTACCCTCCAGATCCATTGTTATTAATTAGATCTGTTTCCCATGAATTACTTTCTTGGTCGGCTGTCATTTTATTATATCTTATAGTTAAGGTTGCAGCACTTGTGACGTTGGTAGTGTTTCTTACTCTTACTTTTCCCGTTCCAGCACCATTAGGCACGTATATTTTTATTTGACTATCAGACCAAGATACATAATGCCATGCATCAGTAACGTTTAACCAAGTACTTCCTCCGTCATCAGCATCATAAAAGGAAACATAGTCGCCACTACCTCTTGTAGCGCCAAAACCACTTCCGTTAATAGTAAGAACGCTTTTTGTTCCTGCAGTAATTGTAGTGGGAGTAAAGTTACTTATAGATGGAGCAGCTTTTGTTTCTGTTGGGGTAGAGTTATCCTTCTTCAATTTTTGAATTGTTTGAAATGGAGTGTTGGTGATATTTTGTATAGTATTATATACATCTTCAATACTTTGGTAGGATACAAATGCTGTTGAAGCAGTCTCTTCCTCTAAATTATACTTAATGAAACTTTGCGATCCGTTAGTAGGGGTGTATGGAGTAGATATTATGTTGCTTGAGGCAGGCTCTTGTTGAAGGTAGAATACTCCAAGTGCTTCACTTCTTAACTGAAGACTTGGTTCCACTTTTTGAAGAACGTCATCTACTTGTCCTCCTAAAGTGAGGATATTAATAGTAGAACTATTAATATTTCCTTTAAACACCTTATAAACTTTAACGGTATTTTCAGTATAAATATTTCCATGACTACTATCCCAGAAAGAAGTTTTTGAAATAACTTCTCCTTCAATAATTGCATGAGAGGTATTTATCATTTCTTGTTGAGAAACAGGAACTTCCATACATTGGCTATATAGCTGAGACGTAAAAAAGGAAGTAATTAAAAATAAAGTTAGATAGATTTTTTTCATGTTAATGTAGTTTAGTTAGCAGTGTAGAAGCACAATTTACAAAAAAATCTTCATATTTTGTTAATTTTCTGACAACAAAACAGAGTTATTGTTGCATTCCTAACTTAAAAATAGATAAGCTGTATTGTTCCTCATTATATATACCCAAATGTTATTCTTTAATAATCTTGTATATTTTCTTTGATTGGTTATCTCTTATTTGCAACAAATAAACTCCTTTACTTTCTTTACTTAAATCAATAACAAAATAATCATCGGTTATACCTTGTTCTTGCTTAATTATTTTCCCTTCAATTGTGGACAGCAGGTAGTTTACATTCCCGCTACGGCTGTTTAGGGTAATATTAATCACGCTTTTCGTTGGATTTGGATGAACATCTGGTTTAGATAAACTAGGGACTACAACACTTGAAACAACAACATTGTAACAAGCTGAAGAATCGATACAACTTCCATTGGTAACTTCTACTGCATAACTTCCACTACTTGTTGGAGTATAATTTTGGTTGGTTTCTCCAAAAATTACAGCATTATTGTTATTACAGTCCAACCAATGGTAATTGGCTCCAGATTGATTGGCAGTTAAAGTGGGAGGTGATGTATTTGTAACCAATGTGTCAACTGTAGTAATTGTTAAATTTAATGTAACTACCGAATCACAACCATTAGTTGCTGTTAAGATATGAGTTGCTGTATTATTACTTGAGGTGTATGTATTTCCGTCTATCCATATATAATTATTACAGCCGGTTTGTACATCTGTGCCTGTTAATGCAGAAAGAACATTAAGAGTAACATTACCACAAGAACTTGGTGTTACACAACCACCCTCTCCTCGAACATAATAAGTTGTGCTTGGAGAAGCAGGTGAAACAATTATGCTATCATTAGTAGTTGACCCTACTTCTGTTTCTCCGCATAATCCTGTATATATTTTCCATTCTGTGGCATCATTTAAGTTTCCTGAAATGGATAATGTTGCATCATTTCCATTACATATTGTTGTGGGATCATAAGTTATTGTTGGTACAGTTGGGGCACTACAAGTTGTTGTATTTGGAACATCTATGAATTTCCATTTGGTATTTCTAGAGCCGTCATTATCTTCTACTGTAACTCGAACCAAGTAAGAGCCAGCATTAGTATACATATGGCTCGGAGAAGAAAGGGAGCTCGTTGTTCCATCACCAAAATCCCAAGAAAAGGATGTTATGGCTCCATCATCACTACTTGTTGCGGTAAAATCAACATCAAAGTTAGTTATAGTGGTATTAATTGCAGTTAACGTTGGTGTAGGATTTAGATTGTATCCGCTTCCAACATTTAAACTAACTAGTGCTTGATATACGGTCTCTGCTGCTTCATCTGTAATCGCATCTGCCATATTCACATCAAAACCATTGGTGTTCCAATACTCACGAACATCTGTCACTACTTCTCGAAAGTTTTCTTCCATACCTGTAAAAAATGTATTGATATAATCATCATAATTGATGTCAACACGTTTTCCGTAAAGGTCGGTCGCCTTACTACCTATTCCTTGTGAAGTGGTTTTATTGAGACGATCACTTAACATACTTCCTGTGGTTGGCCACACAGGAACAAAAGCACTGTAATCAGGATTGCCTAGAGCAATAAAAAGAGTTGCGGTTCTTGGATCTTCTCCAGCTGCTGCACCCCATATAATGGTAGCATCCATTGTTGAGTAATTACTGTTTAAACAGTTTGTATATGAACCATCATACCCTGGATTTCCCCATCGGGAGACAGTATCCATTACTTCCTGTATACTGAGAAAATCTCCATCTGTTGCTTCTTGTAATAAATGATCTCTAGCCTCATAATAACGTCTTCCTCCTGTTGCCTGATAATCTGTTCCAGGAGTGTCTGTATGGTCTGTGTTTCGATGTGGTTCATTAGCCCTGGCTCCTACTTGAATTGGAAACTGATTGAGCCTGTTAGTTGTTGTAGGATCATATTCATAATAAAATGTTTTTGCTATTTCAAACAAGGATGTTTGTCCGTTAGCGTCAATTACCACTAAGCTTAATGCTGGACTGTTGTTTGTTGGGCCCCAGTTCCAGCCATGATCAACTCCTCCAGCTCCATTATTAAAGTCAATTTGTTCTTGAATGCCTTGTCTTACTTCTGCAATTGTTTTACAGTTAGCCAATATCCATGCCTGTGGCCGGTAGTTTCCCATGTTATAATTTCCTTCAGTCGCAAAATCAAGTAATAGTGAGTTAAAGCAACCTAACCCTTTTTCATTAAGTCCTCCGAAGACAAACCACGATTCTTGAGAAGTACCAATCCATCTATAAGTTCCCCAGTTGTTTAACCAAGTTTCATAATTGTTGTCTATTAAGTTGGTAACATGGGGAGCGTTGTCCCAATCGTAATTTCTCCAAATGATGGCTCTTCCATCATTTACAGCATTTCCCATTGCATATCCAACAGTGCAATGATGTTTTGCTGTGGTGTCCATATTTGATTGTGCTTCATGTTCTTTTGAAGATTGTGCAAAACTTGAAACTTGTAAAACAGTGAGAGTAAAAAAAAGGATCCATTGGGGAATTAAATTCTTCATAGCAAAAGCTTTAGTCTATCCGAAGATAACAGAACCACGATATGTTTACAAACCTCATTTGCTATTAAGGTTTGTTTTCTAAGAAAAACAAACCTGGATTAACATATTGATTATAAGTCTAATACAAAAATAAATAATATGTCCTGTACAACTAACTTAGAGATTGTTGAACATATCGAATTAACTATACTTTTTTCTTATTTTTGCGATGAAGCCAAGCTTAAAATTCAAAAAAAAGAAGTTACCAACATTAATAATTACGATTTTAACATGAAAGAAATATTTTTTATTATTCTACTAGCAGGGTCAATCTCAATAATGGGTTGCTCAAATACCAACAAACAAAAAGACACAGAGCACACAACTAGCATATCAAATAATTCACCAAAGCAAATTGATGCAAAAATTGAAAATGTTGATGTTGAAAAATTTGCAGCTCTTATTGAAAAGGGAGAAGGGCAAGTGTTGGATGTAAGAACTCCAGAAGAATGGAGTTCTGGAATAATCAAAGGAGCTATAAAAATTAATTTTTATGATCAAGATTTTAAAAGTCAGATTAGTAAGCTAGATAAGCAAAAACCGGTTTATGTGTATTGCAAAGCTGGAGGAAGAAGTTCAGAAGCGGCTAAACAATTGCAAGCGGAGGGTTTTCTACAAGTCTATAATTTGTTGGGAGGAATTACAGCCTGGAGTGCCGCTGACAAAGAACTTTATCAATAAGGGTTCTTGTTCATTAATCAATTCCTAATTTTTTATAAAGGGAAGTTATTGAGGTATTATTTTTTATGCTTTTGGCAACTTTATTGTGAATTTTCCGTCTAAATAGTATAGAGATTCCGTGGAATAATTGTGGTTTCTAGGTTAATGTTTTACATTTGTAGGCGTTTTTGAAATAATTAAATTTTACCCCATTATGCCCCATAAACTAAAAATATTTTATTCATTACTGTTTAAAGCATTTTTATTTCTTTTTTTAGGGCTTCTAAGCGTTAACTCATACGCAACACACGTACAAGGAGGAGATATTACGATAAAATGCTTAGGTGGAAATCAATACGAAATAAGATTGTCTCTGTATCGAGATTGTGCTGGAGTTAACGCTCCCAACTCTGCGAGCGTGACTTATTCCTCAGCGTCTTGTGGAATTAACCAAAATGTAACACTAAATAAAATACCTGGTACTGGGGTAGAAGTAACACCGATTTGCCCAAGTGCATCAAGTAGATGCACAGGAGGTTCTAATCCTGGTGTTCAAGAATACATTTATTCTGCGATAGTAACACTTCAGCCTTGTAACGATTGGGTTGTAGGTTATCGCTTGTGTTGTAGGAATAATGCTATTCAAACAATTAATAACCCTGGCGGACAAAACATGTACATTCAGTCAACAATAAATACACTTGATTTTCCTTGTAATAACACACCTACATTTACGAATAAACCAGTTCCTTTTATTTGTGTGGGACAACCTTACTGTTTTAATAATGGGGCTTTAGACATAGATGGAGATTCTTTATATTATTCGATGACTGAACCTTTGCATAATGTGGGTGTGCCAGTTACATATACTGTTCCCTATTCTTCTACTAACCCTCTATCAACTAGTCTTCCAATAACCTTTAATCCAGCAACTGGAGATATTTGTGTAACTCCAGATCAAATTCAAGTGACCGTATTTGCCGTATTAGTTCAAGAATATAGAAATGGGGTATTAATAGGCTCTATAAGAAGAGATATACAAGTCAGAACAATTCCTTGTTCTAACAACAACCCTTATTTAAATGGGATTAACAATACAGGAAGCTACTCTTTGTCTGAGTGTGTAGGAAACCCTATTAATTTTGACATTCCTTCTTTTGACGCAGATGCAGGGGATAATTTAACATTGACATGGAATAATGGAATTGCTGGAGGTACTTTTACGCCTGGTACAGGAAATCGGCCAACAGCTAATTTTTCATGGACACCCACGCAAGCAGATATTCGGTCTACTCCTCATTGCTTTACAGTAACAGTGCAAGATGATAATTGTCCTTACCAAGGATCTCAAACCTATGCATTTTGTATTACTGTTGGAGGGGTAACAACTACAACAACTTCGAGTAACGCTAATTGTAATGCTTCGAATGGGAGAGCAGATGTTCTTGTTACAAGCGGTATAGGCCCTTTTACTTATCTATGGAGTACTGGAGGAACAACTGACTGGCAAAATGGACTATCAGGTGGTAGTTACAATGTAACTACAACAGATTCTCTTGGTTGTTCAGTGACGGATACAATTATTGTAGGGGTTAATCCTGGAGGAAACGCTAGAATTACCTCATATACAGATGTTCTTTGCAATGGAGCTAATGATGGAAAGATAACTGCCGCACTAACTGGACCAGCTATTGTTCCTCCTTTCACTTACATATGGACACCTGCAGTTGCAGGAAATACACCCACTGCTAGTGGGCTTGCTCCAGGAACCTACTTAGTAGAAATAACTGATAGCCAAGGGTGTTCTGACACCATTTCACAAACGATTACGGAACCAACACCATTATCAACAAGTGTTACCCCTATTCACGTGGGTTGTTTTGGGGCTTCCACAGGATCTGTTTCTGCAATAGGAATAGGTGGAACTGCTCCTTATACTTATTTATGGATGCCAGGAGGGTATACTTCAGATAATATATCTTCATTACCTGTAGGGACTTACACAGTAACAGTAACGGACGATAATGGCTGTACTACATCTGGTTCTGCTGTAATTGATCAGCCTGATGAATTGCAAATATCCAGTACTGTTGTGAATGCTAATTGTGGACAGGCTGACGGCTCTGCTTCAGTAACAGGTTCAGGAGGATTTCCTACTTATTCGTGGTCATGGTCTGATGGGCAAACAGGACCTAATGCGAGTAATTTAGCATCAGGAACATACATAGTGACTATTACGGATTTAAACTTCTGTACTAAAACGGCTCCAGTAACTATCACTGATAATGCTGGTCCTGTTGCTGGACTAAAAATAGTTAATAATGTTTCTTGTTCAGGAGGAAGTAATGGTAATATTTACACTACGATTTCTGGGGGTACAACACCGTATACCTATCTATGGAGTAATGGACAAACTACACCAACGGCTGTTAATTTACCAATAGGAGTTTACTCTCTTACAGTAACTGATGCAAATGGATGTTCTGCTGTTGTTGATACTACAATTACAGAGCCACCACTTTTAAATGGAAATATCATAGGAACAAACCCTATATGTTTTGGAGGAAGCACCGGTTCTGTTTCTATGAATCCTGTTGGAGGAGTTCCTCCTTATACTTATTTGTGGGCCATACCTGGGAATCCAACAACGGCTTCGGTGAACAATTTAACAGCAGGAACGTACACCGTTACTGTTACGGATGCAAATGGGTGTAATATCAATCGTTCAGTAACATTAAATAATCCACCAACAGTAACAACAACTATAGCGAAAACGAATGCTTTATGTCAAGGTTCATGTGATGGAGTTGCTGTTGCTATCGTTGGGAATGGGCAGGCTCCATATACTTATACTTGGAATGACCCATTAAACCAAACAAGAGACACCGCTAAATTTTTATGTGCGGGAACATATACTGTTAATATTGTAGATAATAATGGTTGTACATCACAAGCTGTAACTACAATTAATGAACCCACTCAACTAGTAAGTAATATTTCTTCTAAAGGGAACTTAGTGTGTTATCAGGAATGTATAGGTTTTGCTCAAGTAACGGCTTCTGGAGGAACAGCACCTTATTCATATAGTTGGAGTAACGGAGATACAGTGACTACTGCTACTAATTTGTGCGCAGGTACATACACTTCCACAGTTACTGACGCTAACGGGTGTACCTCTATTATTAACGTAATTATTACACAACCCACTGAACTTATTGCGACAGTGACTGGGACAGATATTAAGTGTAATGGAATTTGTGATGGAACAGGAAATATTGCCTTTAGTGGCGGAACAGCTCCTTATTCATTTGTATGGATGCCTGGACTTCAAACTACCAATAACCCTGTAGATTTATGTCCAGGACAAAATATTGCTGAAATAACTGATGCTAATGGTTGTTCAGTAACAGATACTATTACCCTTATTGAATCTTTGCCAATTTTAATAACTGTTCAATCTACTAACGTTTCTAACTGTGGACAAGCAAATGGGGGTGCTTGTGTTACTCCTTCAGGAGGTTTACCTCCATATTCTTATGTTTGGAATGATTCTGCGGTTTCTAACACATCTTGTATTGCTAATGTGTTAGCGGGAACTTATTCTGTTGATGTCACCGATGCCGTAGGTTGTTTAAGAACAGAAGTGGTCAATATTAATGATCTTTCTGCTCCAACATTAACTATTGACGGGCATACAGATTTATTATGTTATGGAGATACTAATGGTACGGCAACTACAACTATTACAGGAGGGGTTACACCGTATACTATACTATGGACTCCTGATAATCAAACTGTTCAGAATCCAACTAATTTAAAAGGAGGAACTCATACTATGACTGTAATAGATTCTGCAGGATGTAGTGTTTCCCAATCTGTTACTGTTTTAGAACCGCCAAAAATTAATTTAGTGATTACATCACATACTGATGTGAGTTGTTTTAATGCTTGTGATGGTACAACTAATGCCTCAGCTATTGGAGGAACAGGTGCACTTTCTTTTTTATGGGATGACCCATTAACTCAGAGCACTGCAAATGCTATTGATCTATGTGATGGAGATTATATGGTTACTGTAACCGATGATAATAATTGCCAAGTAAAGGATTCCGTAATTATTACTCAACCTGATGAATTAGTAATAGATAGTAATAGTTTTGAACACTTAAAATGTTTTCAGGATAACACGGGAAGCATCTTTGTGAGTGTTACAGGAGGAACACCATTTTACATTTTTAACTGGACGCCAAATGTTAGTTCGGCACCTACAGCAAATACTTTAGCAGCTGGAAATTACGCGCTACAGGTAGTAGATCAAAATGGTTGTACAACAGATGAAAACTGGGTATTAACAGAACCACCATTGTTAACAGGAAATCCTTCATTTGAGGATGCGACATGTAGTATGAATAATGGGAATGCATCAATTACTGTGTCAGGAGGAACGTTGCCATATAGTTATCAATGGAATGATCCAGGACTACAAACAACCGCTGTTGCAGCAAGTTTATTTGCAGGTAATTATACGGTCAATGTAGTAGATAATAATGGCTGTAGTATTACTGAAAATTATACAATTACAGATAGTCCAGGGCCTGAAATTGATAGTGTAACATCTACACCTGTATTATGTTATGGAGGGAGTACAGGTACAGCATCTGTTTACTTAACAAATGGAACTGGTACACCTCCTTTTACTTATGCTTGGGCACCAACTTCACAAATATTTCAGAATATAAGTGGTTTATCAAAGGGTATTTATTCAGTTATTGTAACAGATAGTAATGGCTGTACAGCTGGTGGGAACATTGCTGTTGATGAACCAGTGTTACTTGAATTAGAGGTGAGTGATGGAATTACAATTTGTCATGGAGATACTGCACAAATCTATGGACAAGCTACAGGAGGTACTCTTCCGTATACCTATACATGGACAGGAGGCCCACCTTTGTCTGGACCAGGTGTGCATGATGTGTTTCCAACTACAACCACTACTTATATAGTAGATGTTACCGATGCTAATAATTGTGCTGCAGGACCATTAAGTATAACGGTAACTGTAACAGATCCATTAGTTGTTGCAGCAACAGATATAGCTATTTGTGATGGAGATAGCGGAACAATTAGCGCTAGTTCTTTAGGAGGCAATGGTGATCCACATACTTATAGTTGGGATAATGGAGTTAATACGGCCTCTCAATTAGTTGGTCCATCTTTTTCTCCGCTA
This sequence comes from Vicingus serpentipes, assembly GCA_024103385.1. GTDB lineage: Bacteria > Bacteroidota > Bacteroidia > Flavobacteriales_E > Vicingaceae. The sequence goes on along the minus strand of JAGFIT010000022.1, from coordinate 51,600 downwards.
CCTATCAAATATGTTGTTACTGTAAATGATGGATGCTCATCTCCAGCATATGATACTTCTTATGTTACTGTTTATAATAACCCAATTATAGATAGTATTTCTGTAGTGGACGTTCTCTGTTATGGAGGAAATACAGGAAGAGCCAATGTTTATATGAATACAACAGTAGGACAAGCTCCGTACATTTACGATTGGGGTTTTGTTTCTCAAGGAAATACAACAATTACGGGTTTAATGAAAGGGAACTATTCGGTTGTAGTTACAGACAATAACGGTTGTTCTGTAACAGATAGCATTACTGTTAACGAACCTGATTTAATGGTGTTGACCGTTTTTGGTGATTCTATCTGTTATGGAGATACAGCTACAATGTCAGCCAGTGTGATAGGAGGAATATCTCCTTATACTTATAGTTGGGGGGGGGTAACTGCAACTGGGCCAGGACCTCATCAGGTATCTCCAACGATAACAACTTTTTATTCTGTTGGAGCTGTAGATGCAAATGGCTGTAATGTTGCTCCTCAAAATGTTAGGGTGAAAGTAGGACCGCCATTGTCTATAACAGCATCTGATGCAACAGTTTGTGGTGGTGACAATGCATTGATCAACGCAATTCCTCAAGGAGGAAGTGGCACATATACTTATAGTTGGGATAATGGCGTGAATACGCAAGGGCAAACGGTAAGTACGAATCTTAACGATTCCTTACTTACATTTATTATTACTTTAAATGATGGTTGTTCAAGTCCTGCTTATGATACAGCTTATGTTTTTGTTAAACCAGCCCCATCAGGAGCAATTCTTGCTTACCCTAAAGAAGGGTGTAGCCCTTTAGATGTTTTGTTTGAGGCTGTTAGCTCTAATGTTAGCAGGTATTATTGGAATTTTGGAGACAACACCCCTATTAGTAGCACAGCTCTTGATTCTGTACATCACACCTATATTAAACATGGATGGTTTGATGTAAGTTTATTAATCGTTAGTTTGGATGGATGCTCAACTATAGTTGATAGCATGGATTATATACATGTTTTTCCTCAACCTATTGCAGATTTCGTTATGACACCTAACCCAACAACAATAGTTGATAATACTATTCAATTTAAGGATAAATCTTATTTTGAAATAGGAACCTCATTTAATATTGTATCATGGGAGTGGGATTTTGGAGGATTAGCTATAAGTCTAAAACAACATCCAGAATATACTTTTCCTGTTGTTGCTGGGACACACGTGATACAGTTAGAAGTAGTGGACATCAATGGATGTAAAGACACCATTACGAAATTGTTAATGATAAAAGAAGATTGGGCATTATTTATTCCTAATTCTTTTACACCAGACGGAGATGGAATAAATGATGGGTTTGGACCAAAAGGGTATGGAATATTAGATGATAATTATACCTTCTTAATATTTGATCGTTGGGGAGAATTGTTTTTTGAAACACATACTAAATTTGAACCTTGGGACGGAACTTATAAGGGGTCAATAGTGGAGGAAGAAGTATATGTTTGGCATTTATTTTTTAGAGATGTCCATGGAGAGGATCATGCGAAGATTGGTCGTGTTACGCTGATAAAATAACTTCTTTAATTCATAAAGAAATAAGCAATATTATTTTCCCCACAAAAAATTAATATTTTTACTTCATTAATTATGGAAAAGCGTATAAAAATTATTTCATTACTCTTTATCTTTCTAGTACTTCCTTTTAGTGTTTTTTCAGTATCTGTAGGGGGAACTACTAATGGAGGTACCAGTTATTGTTCTACGACTAATTCAGGGTTTTTAAATTTAACAGGACATAATGGTTCTATCTTAAACTGGGAGCTTTCTACCAATGGAGGGTTGAGTTGGATTAATATTCCCAACACAAATGCCGTACAAACCTATTTTAATTTAAGTCAAACAACGTGTTATAGAGCGATAGTAAAAGACGGATCTTTTCCTCCAGACACATCTACTATAGCATGTATAAATATATATTCTCCTACCGTTCCAGGAACATTAAATGGCGGAGGAATTTATTGTACATCACCTGTGTCTGGAACTTTAACATTATCTGGAAGTGTTGGAAATATACTTTACTGGGAGTACTCTACCGATGGAGGAGCGATGTGGTATTCTATTTCTAACACAACTACTACACATAATTATTCAGGTATTACACAAACTACACAGTACCGAGCGGTAGTGCAAAGTGGTACCTGCCCACAAGCCGTTTCTAATGTAGATACTGTGGTGGTAGATGGGCCTATAATAGCAGGCATAATTAATGGATCAGGAGCTGTTTGCGCTGGAAATAATTCGGGAACATTAACACTTACGGGAAATAATGCCCCTGTTTTAGGATGGTTATATTCTATTAATAGCGGAAGTACATGGGTTCCAATTTCTAATACTAGTACAACTCTATCATACTCCAATTTAACACAAGAAACGTGGTATCGAGCTATAGTTGGAAACTCAAATTGTGATGATACAACGGCAATAAAAACAATAATGGTAGATCAAGGAACAGTTGCAGGAACTATATCTGGCGGAGGAGTTTATTGTTCTCCTAACGTTGCTTCAGGAACCTTAACTTTAACAGGAAATGTGGGAGGAATAATTGATTGGGAGTATTCTGTTGATGGAGGAACAACATGGGTAAAGATAGCAAACTCCACTACCACAGAAAATTATTCAAGTCTTCTGCAAACCAGGTTGTATAGAGTAAGAGTTCAGAGTGGTGTTTGTCCTGTTGCATACACAAACATTGATACGGTTTTTGCAGACCCAGAAACTATTGCAGGAACCCTTACTCAAGACACTACTGTTTGCCCTGTATTGAATCAAGGAACTTTAACCTTAACAGGTTATGTAGGGAATGTACTTTATTGGGAGTATTCTACTGATAATGGGCTAAATTGGTCGATAATTAATAATTCATCAGGAACATATATGTTTAGTGGCTTAACTCAAACAACGCAATATCGAGTTACCGTTCAAAGCGGAAGATGTAGCATTCTTACTTCAAATAGTATTACAGTTACTATGTTTAATGTTGCTCCTGTTACGGCAGGAAACGATGTTTCAATTGTTTTAGGAGAGACTGTTGTATTGAATGGAACGGGAATGGGAACACCAAGTTGGTCACCTCCTACTTATCTTGATGATCCCAATATTTTTAATCCTACTGCTTCACCTACAGATACTATTGAGTATATATTGATGGTAACTGATGTTAATGGATGTATTAATGTGGATACTGTTAATGTGTTTGTTTCTGATACAACAACGAACGAGACAGCCCTTGTGATTACGAATTTATTTACTCCTAATGGAGATGGAATCAATGATTATTGGTATATTGAAAACATTGATAAGTATAAAAATGTAGAAGTTTATGTATACAATATTTATGGCAATTTGGTTTTTTCAAAAAAGGATTATCTTAATGATTGGGGAGGTGGTCAGTTGCCTGATGGAACGTATTATTACATTATAAAATCAGATGATTTTGAAGTAATTAAGGGGCCATTAGAAATATTGCGGTGATACAGAAGAAGGTTGATTAGATGAAGAAAAGTATATTAATCATATTTTTAGGGTTTTTGCTGACTAACATTCGAGCGCAACAGATTGGGCTTTATGATCATTATTTCTACAATCCGATAACTTACAACCCCGCTTTTACCGGAGATAAGGGTTTTACTAATATCATGTTGCTCTCTAGGGCTCAGTGGACTGGGTTTGAAGGAGCTCCTAAACTCAATATGGTAGCCGCTGATGGCAATCTCTTTAATAAAAAACTGGGAATAGGAGCTGTATTTATTAGTGATAAAAAGGGAATTAACGAAAGAATAGGAGGATCAGTTTTATCTTCATATAAAGTAACGATTAGTGACGACAGTCATTTAAGGTTTGGAGCTTCATTTCGTTTTCTTAATCATAACATGGATTTTTCTAAAACTGTTGTCCAAGAAATAACTGATCCAACGATACTTACCATGGATCAAAGTAAAACTAATTTTGATGGAAATGTGGGGGTATCTTTCACATGGAGAGAACTACAAGTTGGTGTTGCAGTTGACCAAATATTACAAAATAAAGCCTCATTTTTAAATGAAGGAGGAACAGATGTTTCTTATACTCAATCACATCACTTTATGAATTCTATCAAATATCGAGCTTTACTTATTAAAGAAAAAAATGTATTTGTTGTACCACAAGCATTGATTCGGTATGTACCAAATGCGCCATTGCAATATGAAGCAAGTGCAACATTAGATTGGAATAAAAAATTTTGGATGGGAGCAGCTTATAAAAATGAATATGCTGTTAGTGCTCACGCAGGAATAAGCTTATTAAAAAGATTTGACATCGGTTACTCTTATGATATTATTACGAGTGATATAGGCCAATATTCAGGAATAAGCCATGAGCTCATGCTTAATTTCAAGTTTGCTAATTCAGCTCAAAAAGAGAAAAAAGAAAAACCAGAAAAGGTTAAGAAAGAGAAGCCAAAAGAAGAGGTTGAAGAATCAATAGAGGAGGAAAAAGTTGAAGAAAAGAAAGTGGAAGAAGAAAAACCGAAAGAAGAAAGCAAGTACAGTAAAGTGGTTGAGAATGGAATAACAGTTATTACAAACCCGGTAGAAGATTTTAAAGATGTTGATTCTCACCTTCCTGAAAAAGGGGTATATATTGTTGTAGGATCTTTTCTAGAGAGAGGCTTTGCGATAGAGTACGTAAAAACAATTGCCGCAAAAGGATTCTCTCAAACGAACTGGGTTTATTCGGAAGAATCTAAATATAATTATGTATACACATATAAATTTGACACAAAAGAGCAAGCATTAACCAAATTGGAAGAATCTCGCTTGAAAGCAACTAAGGGAGCATGGCTGTTAGTATTGGTTAAATAAATCGTTATAATGTAGTTGTATTTCTTATGTAGAGCTGATAAGAATCAGTATATTTGGAATAATAAAATAATAATAAATTAGATGAATAAATATTTCCCAGTTTTTTTCCTAGTGAGTATACTAGTAGCTTGTACTAATAATACAGAACAAAAATCAGCAACAGAAACAACATTGGGGGAAAATGATATTATATCAGAAAGACAGGGAAAAGCGCAAACAGTTTTTCAAACAGTTCCGTCACCAATGGAAACGGCATCCATCTTTCATCAAGCAGGAGCAAATTATAATGGAGAAATTTTAAATGCTATACAGAATGTTGGTAATTATTCAACGAGTTCTCAAAAAGCAATCAACTTTGGGGTCTATGGTGCAGACTTGAGCTATGTGAATATATTTGACCAGTCACAAGACGCTATGTTTTATATGAATTGTGTTAAAACATTGGCGGATGAATTAGGAATAACTTCTGCTTTTGATGCTGAAACGATGGAGCGCATGGAAGAAAATATTAATAATAGAGATTCACTAATGAGGCTTACAAACGATGCTTTTTGGGATGTTGATGCCCACTTGAAAGAAAATGGACAAGATAACCTTTCGGCATTGATCATTATTGGAGGGTGGATAGAAGGATTGTATATAGGGGCAAAAACATTAAATAAAGCTAATCCAGAGGAAGAATTGATGCGAAAAATTGCAGAGCAAAAATTTTCACTAGCGAGTTTAATGGAATTACTTTCTACTTATGAAAACGAGGATGTAAAAAAACTGTCAATTCGATTAGAAAGTTTAAGGATTTTGTTTGAGAAAGTGAAAGAGACGGAAGATGAGGTTACCGTTAATAATAGTGCTGGTGTAGCAACTATTGAAGGAGGAGCGACATTGTCTTATGAAAACGAGGTGATATTTGAAATAGTAGAAGAAATAGAAAAAATTCGATATGAAATTATTCAATAAATTATTTCTAGTATTTATAGGTAGTTTGCTGCTATTAAGTACGCTTGATAGTGCTGCACAGTGTAAAAGGTTTACTAAAAAATACTGTTTGCCATCTTTAGCTCCATATATTCATAACGGACAATTAACCAGCACATATATGATTCAGGGGGATTCAGCCGAAGTGTTGATGACTTTTAACGCAGGGAAAGAATATCGAATTTTAATTTGTTCTCAAGAAATGATTGGAAATGTTCAGTTTAAAGTTTTAGATAAAAAAAAGAAAGTGCTTTATACTAGTGAGGAAGATGATGTTAATCCTTTTTGGGACTTTAAGGTGACAAATACCCAACAACTGTTTATTCACATTACTATCCCTGAAAAAGAAAAGACCACTAAGATGACTGAAATGGTAGCGCAAGGCTGTGTTTCTTTATTAGTAGGGTTTAAAGAGTAATTTCTCCTCTTAAGGATTGTTGCAATAACTCTTTTATTTGAGAAATAGAGTAATTAGTCCCCAATAGATACATCAACTTCGTTACAGCAGCTTCAAAAGTCATATCTTTTCCATTTATTACACCTATTCTCAAAAAATCAGAACTGGTAGCATATTTACCTAAATCTACACTTCCTCCTATACATTGTGAGATATTTAAAACAATAATACCTTTTTGAATAGCTTCATCAATTAGGTTGATAAACCAAGATTCAGTAGTTGCGTTTCCTGCACCAAAAGTCTCTAATACAACTGCTCTTAAATTTGGAATACTTAAGGTAGCATTTACTTGTTGTTGAGTAATTCCAGGAAACATTTTAAGTGTAGCAATATGATTATCTAGTTTTTTATTTAGAAATAAATCTTTACCATTTGTTTGATGAATAACCGATTTATTGAATTTCAAGTTAACACCTGCTTCAGCTAGTAGTGGATAATTGGGGGATTTAAATGCTTCAAATTCTTCTGCGCTAACCTTTATGGATCGATTACCTCGATATAGACTGTACTCAAAATAAACGGCAACTTCTGGTACTGTTGGAATATTATTAATCTTTGTATTGGCTATTTCAATGGCTGTAAGTAAATTTTCTTTAGCATCCGTTCTAATAGATCCAATGGGCAGTTGAGATCCTGTTAAAATTACAGGTTTGTTTAAATTCTCTAAAATAAAACTTAGTGCTGAAGCAGTGTAAGACATAGTATCGGAACCATGAAGTACTACAAAACCATCATGTTGATTGTAATTGTCAAAAATAATTTGAGCAATCTCTAACCAATTTTCAGGCCCCATATCTGAAGAATCAATAGGGTTTTCAAAAGAGATAGAATCAATGGTAGCATTAATTTTTTTTAATTCAGGGACTTCTTTTAATAGGGAATCAAAATCAAAAGACTTTAATGAACCAGTCTTTTCATCTTGAATCATACCAATTGTCCCTCCTGTATATATAATTAATATGGAGTTCATTCTTAAAATTTATGAAACAAATATAGGGCTTAAAAACCAAATATTTCTTTCGAGTTGTGGGTTGTTATTTTGGCAATTTCTTCAATGGGAAGATGATAAATTTCGGCTATTTTATTAGCAATTTCATACAGGTAAGTACTTTCGTTTCTTTTTCCTCTGTATGGTGCAGGTGCTAAGTATGGAGAATCTGTTTCTAAAACGAGGTGGTTAATATCCAATTGTTCTACCACTTTATCCAGACCAGCATTCTTAAAAGTAACAACTCCTCCTATTCCAATTTTGAAATTGCCATAGTTAATAATATGTTGTGCTTGCTCAAGGGTTCCAGTAAAACAATGAAAAATTCCTTTCATTTTTTCATCGTTTAATTCATCTAGGATATCAAAAATTTCATTGAATGCATCTCTGCAATGGATAACGAAAGGAAGATTTCTTTCTTTTGCCCAATTAATTTGAGTTCTAAAAGCATCTTGTTGAATTGCTAAAGTAGATTTATCCCAATATAAATCAATGCCTATTTCTCCAATGGCACAAAACTGTTGTTTGTTTAACCATTCTTCTATTAGTTGTAATTCTTCCTTGTAATTTTCCTTTACTGATGTAGGATGTAAACCCATCATAGGGAAACAGTTATTGGGGTATTTTTTTGCTAATTCCATCATTACAGAGATAGAAGTAGAATCGATGTTAGGAAGAAATAACCGATCAATCCCTTTTTCAATACATTTATTAATTACAACATCAATGTCTTCATTAAATTGTTCGGAATATAAATGGGTATGTGTATCTGTTAAAATCATTGGGGCAAAAGTAGCTAAATCTTTATTATCTTTGCCGACTTAAAAAAGCGCAAATCAATGAGTAACCAATTATCAGAACAAGAGCTTGTTAGAAGAGAGTCGTTAAACAAGTTAAGAGATTTAGGGATTAATCCTTATCCACAAGCATTATACCCCGTTAATGCTTTATCCAAGGAAATAAAATCCAATTTTGAAGAAGGGAGAAAGGTGGTCATTGCTGGAAGGTTGATGTCTAGAAGAAATCAAGGAAAAGCTTCTTTTGCTGAGTTACAAGATAGTGCAGGAAGAATACAAGTATATTTTAATAGAGATGAAATTTGCGAGGGAGAGGATACTACTTTGTATAATGAGGTGTATAAAAAGTTGTTAGATATTGGAGATTTTATAGGTGTGGAAGGAACATTGTTTAAAACTCAAGTTGGGGAGATAAGTGTGCGTGTAAAGCGATTTTCTTTGTTAAGTAAATCCCTAAAACCATTACCGTTACCTAAAACGGATAGTGAAGGAAATGTCCACGATGCATTTACTGACCCTGAGATGAGATATAGGCAGCGATATGCTGATTTAGTGGTAAACCCCCATGTAAAAGAAGTGTTTGTTAAAAGAACGAAGTTGTTTAATGCCATGCGTACTTTTTTTAATGAAAGAGAGTATATGGAAGTAGAAACTCCGGTACTGCAACCAATTGCAGGGGGTGCTGCTGCTCGTCCTTTTATGACGCATCATAATACTTTAGATATGACTTTGTACATGCGAATTGCCAATGAGTTGTATTTAAAAAGATTAATAGTTGGTGGTTTTGAAGGAGTGTATGAATTTTCTAAAAACTTTAGAAATGAAGGAATGGACAGAACACATAATCCAGAGTTTACAGCTATGGAGATTTATGTAGCTTATAAAGATTACAATTGGATGATGGAGTTTACAGAACAGTTATTAGAATATTGTGCTGTTGAGGTAAATGGAACCACCAAAGCCACTTTTGGAGAACATCAAATTGATTTTAAAGCACCTTATAAAAGAGTTACTATGCGGCAATCAATTATCGACTTCACAGGGTTTGATATTGATGGGAAAACAGAAAAAGAATTAGCGAATTGGTGCAAATCCAATGATGTAGATGTAGATGAAACGATGGGGAAAGGAAAGTTGATTGATGAAATTTTTGGGGAAAAATGTGAAGGGAATTACATACAGCCTACTTTTATTATTGATTACCCTAAAGAGATGTCACCGTTATGTAAAGAGCATAGAGACAATCCAGAACTAACGGAACGATTTGAATTGATGATTTGTGGTAAAGAGGTGGCTAACGCTTATACGGAATTAAACGATCCTATAGATCAAAGAGAACGGTTTGAAGAACAATTAAAATTGGCTGCAAAAGGGGATGATGAAGCAAGTCAATTTATTGATTATGATTTTTTAAGAGCACTGGAGTATGGGATGCCTCCAACTTCTGGTTTGGGAATAGGGATAGATCGGCTGGTAATGTATTTAACGAATAATCAGTCGATACAAGAAGTATTGCTGTTTCCGCAAATGAAGCCAGAAAAAAAGGCGTTAGAATTAAGTGATGCAGAAAAAACAATACTCAATTTAATGAAGGCTAACAACACGATGGATTTAGGAGAGTTGAAATCTGCTGCAGAATTAAGCGGAAAGCAGTGGGATAAAGGAATGAAAGGGCTATCTAAACACGGGTTAATAAAAGTGGAAGTTGATGGCGATAGTAAGATATGTGTATTACAATCTTAGAATAGTTATATTTGTGAAGATATGGAAACGAAACCGAGAATAGCAGTGTTAGGAGGTGGTAGTTGGGCTACGGCTATCGTTAAAATTCTTACAGAAAATTTAGAGCAGGTGAATTGGTGGATGCGCGACAAAGAGTGTGCTAATCATATTATGCAATTTAAACACAATCCTCGCTACATTCAAGCTATTCAATTTGATATCGATAAGTTGAATATTAATACTGAAATACAGAAAATAGTTGATGTTTCTGATATTTTGATTATTGCTATTCCATCTCCATATTTAGCAAAAGCATTTGATGAGGTAGAGGTGACGGGAATAGACAAAAAAATTATTATTTCAGCAACAAAGGGAGTTGTTTTGGGGGAGCCTAACAGAATTCCTGCAAGATACTTTCATAAACAATTTAATGTGCCCTATGAAAAAATAGGAATGATAGCAGGGCCTTGTCATGCTGAGGAAGTAGCCATGGAACGATTGTCATACTTAACTATGGCGTGTGAAGATATCGAAATTGCAAAAATAATGGCAAATGCTATGTCGTGCAGATACATTCACACATCAACTTCTGACGACCTATTTGGAACCGAATTTTCAGCCATTTTAAAGAATGTTTATGCGGTGGCTAGTGGGATTTACCATGGATTGGGATATGGGGATAATTTCCAAGCCGTTTTAATTTCGGCAGCGCTAAGGGAAACGAAAGAATTTATAGATGTTGTTCACCCTATTCATCGTGATGTGAAATCATCAGCTTATATGGGAGATTTATTAGTTACAGCTTATTCGCAATTTTCTAGGAACAGAAATTTTGGCAGTATGGTGGGAAAAGGTTATTCCGTTCGATCAGCACAAATAGAAATGAACATGGTTGCAGAAGGATATTATGCGGCTAAAGGGATCTACGAAATCAATAAGAAATTTCAAGTAAAAATGCCGATTATGGAAGCAGTATATAATATTCTGTATGAGAAAATTTCACCGATTATGGAGATGAAATTATTAGCAGCAAAGTTATCTTAAGCCTCTATTATTTCGTCAATAGCAATTACTGATTTAACTTCTGGTAGTACTTTTTTTATAGCTTCTTCAACTCCTCCTTTTAATGTAGAAGGATTCATTGAGCAGGACTTACAGGCACCAAGAAATTTTACTTTCACTACCAGATCATCCGTTAACTCAACAAATTCAATATCACCCTCGTCATCCCTTAAAAAGGGACGAATCTGATCTAATGCGATTTCTATTTTTTCTATTGATGTTTGTTGGTTCATTTTATCAACAATTACATTATTGCAATTTAGTAAAATTATTAATTACTTGAACAACCATTCATATTTGTTATTTCTACTTTTTGAGTAGGAGCTATTTGATTGTTCCTTTTTTTGGTGGCTTCAATCACATTATCTGCAAAACCACTGAACGCAATTGCTTGAGGAGTTGTCTCTTGTAGTATAGCTGGTCTTCCAGCATCTCCTGCTTCTCTTATGCTTTGTACTAAAGGTATTTCTCCTAAAAGGGGTAAATTATATTCTTCAGCTAATTTTTTTAATCCCTCTTTTCCAAAAATATAATATTTGTTATTCGGTAATTCTTCAGGAGTAAAGTATGCCATGTTTTCTATCATTCCTAAAACAGGTACATTTATTTGTTCGAGCTTGAACATGCCAACTGCTTTTCGAGCATCAATTAAAGCTACTTTTTGAGGTGTACTCACAATAATTGCTCCTGTAACGGAAACAGTTTGTACCAATGATAAATGAATATCTCCTGTCCCAGGAGGTAAATCGATGAGCATATAATCTAACTCACCCCAATTGGCTTCAGTGAACAATTGTGTTAATGCTCTTGTTGCCATAGGACCTCTCCAAACTACGGCTTGATTAGTATCGGCAAAGAAACCGATAGACAATAATTTTACGCCATAACTTTCAATGGGATTGATTAGGTTTTTTCCATTTATTTCAATAGGCATTGGTTTTTCGTTCTCTACATTAAACATTAATGGCATAGAAGGACCATAAATATCCGCATCTATTAATCCCACTTTGTATCCTTTTTTTGCTAAAGCTACTGCTAAGTTTGCAGTTACTGTTGATTTTCCAACACCTCCTTTACCAGATGCTATTGCAATAATATTTTTAACATTGGGTAAAGCTTTATTGCTTTTTGGAGTTTCAGGGGCTTTAGTTATAGGTGTAATATTAATATCTAAATCGATAGGGGTTTTAAGAATTCGATTCAAGTGCAATTCACAGGCTTCAGTAACTCTTTTTTTGTTGTGCATTGCAGGATTATTAATTTGTAAATCAAAGCTAATTTTATTAGCATCAGATTTAATATTAGATACTAGGTTTAGTTCTATGATGTCCTTTTTTAAATCAGGCTCAATTACAAAACTTAATGCTTCTCTGATTTTATCTGTGGTAATATTCATATCCATTATGTTTGGGACAAATTTACGCAATTTGTAATCATTCTAAATTAACGAAAATGTAAAAAGAAAAAATTAAGTAAGATATAAATCAATTAACCCCTCTGGAGATGTAACAAAAATAGTTTGGTTTGTTCTATCTAGTTTGGTAATAATTTCATCAGTTATAGGCACAAGAATTTCTTTTGAAGTAGGATGTTGAATTTCAAAAATAGCTTGAGTAGGATAATCAAGTACTTGAGTGATTTGCCCTATATTTCCTTTTTCAGCATCAATTACTTTGAAGCCAATTACTTCATGGTAGTAAAATTGATTTCCTGTTAATTCTGGAAGCGTGTTGAGAGGAAGATAAAGCGATTTTCCTATCATTTTTTTTGCTTCATCTAAATTATCTATGCCTTCTATTTTAATTTGCAGGTTCCCTGAGTTTTGAATTTGTGCTGAGGTCAAAAAAAAAGGAATCAATGTTTTATCCTTTTCATTTAGTTGGATAAACACTGATTCCAAATTTTGATACTCTTCAGGAAAATCTACATTGAGTTTGACAATGAGTTCTCCATTTTTTCCATGAACTTTAGCGGTGTAACCTAAATAATAACACGCATCTAAATTCATTTGTATTATTCCGCTTTTTTCTCTTCTTCCTCAGATGGACCTTCTTCCTTTACTTCAGCAATAGGTTCTTCTGTTTTTTCTTCGGAAGCAGGAGATTCTTCAGCCGTAGCTTCTTCCTCTTTTTCTTCAGTAGCTGGTACTTCGGGAGTTTCAACCGCAACAACTTCTTCTGTTGCAGTAGCTGGAGCTTCTTCTGTTGCAGATTCTGTTGTTTCAACTTCGGCAGCAGCAGCTAGTTCAGAAGTTTTTGCTAGAATAGCGGCAGCTTTTTTAGCATTAGCTTCTTTTTCAGCTGTTAACCTAGCTTTTTCAGCATCACTAGATACTTTAGATAAGTTGTCCTTTTTACTATTAATTTTAGTTTCTTTTTCTTTTAACCAAGCTTCAAATTTTTTATCTGCTTGTTCTTGAGTTAAAGCACCCTTTAATACCCCTCTGTCAAGGTGATCTTTATGCATTATTCCTCTATAGGAAAGTAGAGCGCGACAGGTGTCTGTAGGTTGTGCACCTTCTTTTACCCAATATAGGGCTCTATCGAAATTAATATCGACTATTGCTGGGTCGTTGTTTGGATTGTAAGTACCTAGTTTTTCAATAAACTTCCCATCACGTGGGGCACGAGCATCCGCTACAACAACATGATAGTAAGCATATTTTTTCTTACCATGTCTTTGTAATCTAATCTTTGTAGGCATTGTTTTTTATTTAAATTATACTAATCCGATTTTTTTATCGGGCAGCAAATGTACAAAAATGTTAATGATTTACAATTAATAGGTTAGAAATTTTAAAGAAGAAGTTTTAGAACTATGGTTATTAATAATAATATGGTTATAACTGCAGTAGGGCTGTAAGGTTTACTAGGTAATATTTCTAAACGTAAATTAAATAGAATTAAATATCATTTAATCAGGTAGTTATCGAAATAAAAACGAGCTTAGAAAGCTCATTTTTTTAATAATTAGGAATAGGTTACCCCTTAAAATAATTTATTTTTGGTAGGATACAGTAAAATAGGTAGGTTCCCAATTAGCTGATGCCTCTTTTTTATGTTAAAACATATAGTTTTTTACGATGGAATAATAAATTTTTTAATGTAAAAGGCAACCATATTGTTAGAAAAACAGTCTTAACTAACATTAAATGTTAAATTTTGTGGACACAATGATTTTTAATCTGAAAAAAATACTAATACTCTTTCTAGTTGCGTCTGTGTTTTTTTTGGGAAATACTGTTTTTTCTCAAAATGATAACACTATTAATACGCAAGGAGTAAATACCCTAAATACAATTAACTCTAAATATGCTCAACCTGAAATTGTTAATGTTACCAAAGAAAATACAGGTGTAGCTACAGAAATAACACGTTTGGATGGGAAAAAAGTTCAAAAAGATAAGGCTTTTACTGTTTCTTTAACTTATCAAAATGCAAGTTGTGGTGTTTGTGATGGAGGATTAACAGCGATTACTAATGGCGGGACAGGTCCTTTTACCTATCAATGGCATTGGGGGCCTAATGGAAATAACAATCCTATACCAGGAGAGACTAACCCTTCTATTACTGGGTTATGTGCAGATACACTAGTCCATGTTGTTGTTACGGATTTAGGAAACCCTTACACTTATTCTTATCAAAGCCCTGTTTTAGATGGAAATAGTGTGATTGGGGTTAATGACTTTCTAAGTTTTACGTTGTGGACGAATTACACGCACCGTATTCCTCAAGGAGATCCTAATACTACTCAAGATGACTATTTTTATATCTGTAATAATGAGTGTATAGAAATATGGGTAGGAGGTTGTTATGGATGCCCTGATCAAGGAGTGGTCGGGGTTATTGACCAAAGTACAGGAGGAGGCCCTTTTATATATACTTGGTCAGATGACGCTACTGGAGCTACAGGACCTGGGAGACACCAGTTTTGTCCAACAGCAGCTGTACCAACAACTTATACGGTTACCGTTCAAGATGCATCTTGTTTAACAGTAACAAGAAGTAGTAGCCCACCCGTTAGGGAAATTCCTGATCCATCAATAAACATACTAACGGATAGCGTTTCTTGTAATGGTGTGTGCGATGGTGGTGCTGATGCAATTGTTACAGGCGGAACAGGTGCATATACCTACTTGTGGAGTAGTGGTGAGAGCACAGTTACAGCATCAAGTTTATGCGCTGGGACAGACAGTCATACACTTATTGTTACAGACAGTTTAGGATGTCAAGATTCAGCTGTTGTAACCATATATGAGCCCCCACTGTTAACCATTGATGGGGTTACGTTATCACACCCTACATGTGGATCGCCATCAGGATCTATTGATATTGCTGCATCTGGAGGAACTCCTTCGCTGTTGTATAGTGTTGATAATGGAGCTACCTACCAGGCTTCCAGTTTGTTTACAGGACTTGCGCAAGGACCCTACACAATCGTGGTAAGGGATAACAATGGGTGTACCGCTGATACAGCAGTTACTCTAGTTTTGCCTGGTTCACCAACAGTCACATCAACAGGAACCACTTCAATTTGTGATGGAGATGCTACTCCAATAAACGCCACTGCTGTTGGAGGGGATGGAAACTATACTTTCTCATGGAATGGCGGAGCTCTTAACGGAGCAGGGCCTCACTCTGTATTTCCTACTACAACTACAACATATACAGTGTTGGTAGTCGATGGAAATGGCTGTAAAGACTCTGCAGATGCTATTATTACGGTTGACCCGTTACCTAATGCAAATGCTGGACCAGATGTTTCCTTGTGCATAGGATCTAATGTACAACTATCCGCTTCGGGAGGAAATCAATACGTATGGTCACCAGTTTCTGAATTGAATAACCCCAATATTCCAAACCCAATTTCATCAGCAACGATTACAAGAGTATATACTGTTACTGTTACAGATGTTGCTACAGGTTGTTCAAACACAGACAATGTTACTGTTACTGTAAACCCTTTGCCAACAGTGTTTGCTGGAAATGATGCATCAGTTTGTTCAGGGGGAAACTTACAATTGAATGCAACAGGAGGAATTAGTTATTCTTGGTCTCCAACAACAGGGTTAAATAACCCTAATATTGCTAATCCTATTGCAACACCTCCAGCCACTACATTATATACGGTAACAGCTACTGATGCTAACGGATGTGTTGCTTCAGATGATATTAATATTACGGTAAATGCGGCTAATTTTCTTACTGTAGGACCTGATGTAGGTATTTGTCCAGGAACGAATACTACCCTTTCTGCTACCGGAGGAACAACGTACTCATGGACCCCTACTACGGGGCTGAATAATCCTAATATAGGAAACCCTGTAGCTTCTCCTGCTGTTACTACACAATATACGGTAATATCAAGCAATGCTGGAGGGTGCCAAGATACAGGGATGGTTACTGTTACTGTTTATCCACCAGCAGTAGCAAATGCGGGAACTGATGTGGAGATATGTCCAGCAGGAAATATAGGCCTAAATGCATTAGGTGGTGTTAGTTATGCTTGGTCTCCTATCACAGGCTTAAACAACCCTAGTATAGGAAACCCTATAGCTTCTCCTACAGCAACAACAACTTATACAGTAACAGTAACAGACGCTAATGGGTGTATAGATACAGACGATATCCTTGTTACAGTAAATCCTTTGCCTAATATTAATGCAGGGAATAATGCATCTATTTGTATAGGAACAAGTACTACACTTGGAGCTTCTGGAGGAGTGTCTTACACGTGGACACCTACTACTAACTTGAGCAATCCTAATATAGCTAATCCAGTAGCTTCGCCAACAGCTACCACAACATACACAGTAACAGGAACAGATGCTAAAGGATGTATCAACACAGCTAATGTAACAGTAACCGTAAACCCTCTACCTAACGCAAGTGCAGGGCCAGACGATTTTATTTGTACGGGAAGCTCTAAAAACCTAAATGCTACAGGAGGAGTAACTTATAGCTGGTCTCCAATTACAGGGTTGAATAATCCTAATATTGCAAATCCAGTAGTTACACCAACAGCAACAACAACCTATACAGTAACAGTAACAGATGTCAATGGTTGTGTAAATACGGATGACGTCTTGATTACTTTAAATCCTCTTCCAACTGTTTTAGCAGGAAATGATCAGGTAATATGTAGCGGAGTTACTGCACAACTGCAAGCAGGAGGAAATGCTATTACTTATGATTGGTTTGTTAAAGGCAATCCGGTGCCAGTTTCTTCTGGAACGACTTTTAATGTTACACCAAGCTCTACCGTTGAGTATGTTTTAAGAGGAACGGATGCAGCAGGTTGTATTTCTTGGGACACTGTAATGGTGACTGTTGATCCAACACCTGTTGCTAAATTTTCTGCAGGAAGCATTTGTGAAGGAAATTCTATGGTGTTTAATAATACATCTATAGGGGGAGCTAATTATAGTTGGAATTTTGGGGACCCTACAAGTTCTTCAAACACATCTATGGTATTTAGTCCGTTACATTTTTACCAGGACTCTGGGACTTATTTGGTAACACTCATAGTGAGTACATCGATAGGCTGCGCTGATACGACCACTAGAAACGTAAGAGTTAATTATGTTCCACAACCTACATTTAACGGAGGTCAGCCAGGATGTCCTCCTGTAACATCTACTTTTAGGAATACCTCATTGGATTATAATTCTAATTATACCTATACATGGATTTTTGGAGATGGACGATCAGTTACATCTAACGATACATCTATAACATATACTTATACAAAACCGGGAATATATGACGTAACATTACGAGTATTAACTCCAGAGGGATGCCCTAACGAATTGACTAAAATAGCGTATGTTGAGATTTATCCAATGCCAGATGCGAACTTCATAGCAACTCCATCAATAACAAATATTTATGCCCCCTTAATTTCTTTTACTGATAGGTCTCTTGGAGCGGATCAATGGTTTTGGAACTTTGGAGATGCTACAGGCTCAATAGAACAGCACCCAAGACATGAGTATACCGATACAGGGAGTTATTTGGTTTGGTTAAGAGTAGAAAATATATATGGGTGTACAGATTCTATTTCTAAACCTATTGTAATAAGAGATGTTTACTCCTTTTATGCTCCTAATGCTTTTACACCAGATGATGATGGAATAAATGAAGCTTTTATCCCACAAGGTTATGCAATTGATTATGACCACTACACTTTGTATATATTCGATAGATGGGGAGAAATGATTTACAAAACACATGATTATTTTGCTGGTTGGAATGGCGGGAAAAATGGAAATATTGTGCAGGAAGATGTATATGTATGGAAGGTTGAATTAAAAGATATTTATGGGGTAGATCACCAGTACATTGGAAGGGTTACTGTAATTAAATAGACAGATTAAGAGTAGCCAATATCCATATCCAATTTTTGTTTGAGTGTTACCAAACTGGGATTTTTCTCACTCATTTTCGCAAATTTTTCTTGAGGGGTGTATGCTTTTTTCGCTTTAAAATTTTTATTGATTTGGGTTTCAACTTGAATGGCATAGTTTTTTAATTCTTTTCGAATAAATTCTAAGAAATCAGCTTTATAGTAATTGAATTCGTCTTCTAGCGCTTTGTTTTCAATTAATAATCGGATGGTATTATCCTCAATATTTGGGGTTTCTTCAAAAACGGTAACTAAGCTTGCTTTTCCTTTTTCTCTTAATGTGAGTTTATATGCATGCCATTTTTTCTCAAATTGAGAAATGGTAAAAGGCTCAAATAATTTTTGTGGTTGGTCTTTAGAAGGCTCATTGTTTTTCTTTTGAGTAATGATTTCTTTATTAATCGAAATGGAATTAGCTAAAATTAAATTTTCAGGAGTTAACAGCGGAGCAATAACTGTGTCTGTTTTGCTCTCTTTTGTTGGTTTAACTTCATCTTTCGGAGGTTGTTCAGTTGTTTTAGAGGAAGTCTTGATAATTTCTTTGGGCTCTTTTAGAGTAGTAACAGCAGCAGATTGTTTTTTATAAACAGGAATTCCTTGCTGAGGTTCAATTTTGCTAGGAGAATTAAAAGGAAGATTAATTATGGGCTTTTTTTTTTCTAAGGAATTTCCTAAAGAACATAATTGCATTAACATTACCTCTACTAATAAGCGTTGATTTTTACTGCTTTTATATTGTACGTCAGTTTTAGCAGTTATATCTAACGCTTGAACTAAATTGTTAATATCAGCTCCTTTTGCTTGTTGTAAGTATCTTTCTTTAATATTAGCGCCAACTTCTATGAGTTTTATAGTAGCTTGGTCTTGACAAACCAATAAGTTTCTGAAATGTTCCGCTAACCCATTAATAAAATTGTGTCCATCAAAACCATGGTCTAAAATTTCATTAAAAGTTAAAAGAGAAGAAGATATATCTTGTTTTAAGATAGCATCCGTAATATTAAAGTAATAATCATAATCTAAAATATTTAAATTGTCTATTACCTGTTGGTAAGCAATATTATTTCCTGAGAAGCTAACTATTTGATCAAACATAGAAAGCGCATCTCTCAGTGCTCCATCTGCTTTTTGTGCAATAATATGCAACCCATCTATTTCCGCAGTAATATTCTCTTTAGTTGCAATTTGAGCAAGAAGGTTTGCTATGTCATCAATTTGAATTCGATTAAAATCAAAAACCTGACAACGAGAGAGTATAGTAGGAATAATTTTATGTTTTTCTGTGGTTGCTAAAATAAAAATAGCATGTTTAGGGGGTTCTTCAAGTGTTTTAAGAAATGCATTAAATGCAGCTTGAGACAACATGTGTACCTCATCAATAATGTAAACTTTATGTGTACCTATTTGAGGTGCAAATCGCACTTGTTCAATTAAGCCTCTAATGTCATCAACAGAATTATTGGATGCAGCATCTAATTCATAAATATTTAGTGAGCGACCTTCATTAAAGGATTTACAAGATTCACACTCGTTACAAGCTTCAATGTTTTCGGTAATACTGAAGCAATTGATTGTTTTTGCTAAAATTCGTGCACAAGTGGTTTTACCAACTCCTCTCGGTCCTGTAAATAAAAAAGCTTGTGCTACATGATTACTTTTAATGGCATTTTTTAATGTTTCTGTAATTGATTTCTGACCAACCACAGTATCAAATGTGGTGGGCCTGTATTTCCGTGCAGAAACAATAAAATTTTCCATTAGCGACTCAACTGTTTATTAAAGAGTAACAAATATAATGGATTTTGGTTAGCAAATTTTTGTAATAATTGATATAATTTCAACAAAATAAGTGCTTCAATTAACAGGTAAAAATTAATGATGGAGTAAAGGGAAAAGAATATTTGTTAAAGAATTGTTATAACAGTTAAATAAGTATTTGCTAATCAATTTATTTTCACTACATTTGCCGTCCTTTTTTAAGGAAAATTGTTTAATTAAAAATTAATTGGAAATGACAAAACGTTATGAAACTGTCTTCATTTTAACTCCCGTTTTATCTGCAGATCAGGTAAAGGAGACAGTTGTAAAATTTAAAAAGTCTTTGAAAGATGGTGGGGCTAAACTCATGCATGAAGAAGATTGGGGATTAAAGAAATTGGCCTACCCAATTCAAAAAAAATCAACTGGTTTTTACCATTTGTTTGAGTATGAAGCAGAAGGGGATTTAATTGCTAATATGGAAATAAACTTAAAAAGAGACGAGAAGGTAATGCGTTTCTTAACTGTTTCTTTAGACAAGCACGCAATCGCTTTCGTAGAATCTAGAAAGAACAGAACTAAAAAAGATTAAGTTAAACACATTAAAATTCAGAAATCATGGCTGAGAATACATCAGAAATTAGATATTTAACTCCCCCTAATATTGAATTGGCAAGAGAGAAATATTGTAGATTCCAAAAAAATAGAATTAAGTACATCGATTATAAAGACGAAAAATTCTTATTACAATTTGTTAACGAGCAAGGGAAATTATTACCAAGAAGAATTACTGGTACATCATTAAAATACCAAAGAAAAGTAGCTCAGGCTGTTAAAAGAGCAAGGCACTTAGCTTTAATGCCATATGTGGCAGATATGCTTAAATAATTAGGAGGACTTAGAGATGAAAATAATATTAAAAGAAAATATAGAGAATTTAGGATTTAAGGATGAAATTGTTGAAGTTAAGAACGGATACGGTAGAAATTTTTTAATTCCTAGAGGTGTAGCTAGTTTGGCTACTAAATCAGCAGTTAAGGTTTTAGAAGAAAACTTAAAACAAAGAGCTGTTAAAGACGCAAAAACAAAAGATGCAGCTTTAAAAACAGCAGCAGCTTTAAATGAGATGGTTGTTAAGGTGGAAGCGAAAGCAGGAGAAAAAGGAAAAATCTTTGGATCTATTAACACTATTCAAATTGCAGAAGCAGTTGAAAAGCTAGGTCATACTGTTGATAGAAAATATATTAAAATTAGAGGTGAGCAAATCAAATCATTAGGGAACTACGAAGCAGATGTTAGACTACATAAAGATGTTGCTGCTACCATTAAGTTTGAAGTAGTTGCTGAAAAATAAAAACCCTTAATTGGGTGTTTATTTAATATCAACGTGTTAAAATAAAAAAAGGGAAGCTTAGTTCCCTTTTTTTATTTTAGTTAATAAACTAACGTTTCACTAAAAACCAGGAGTTTAATAAATTCTCTTTATTATAAAGCATAGGTTCTTGTGTTTCCCAATTAATCACTTGAGCTCCAGACCCATTTACAATTGCTTGACCTGCTGCGGTATCCCATTCCATAGTAGGAGCAAAACGGGGGTAAGCATCTGCTTTCCCTTCAGCAACCATACACAATTTTAAAGAACTTCCCTTAGAAAGAATATCTACTTTTTGGTGCTTTTCTTTTTGTTCATTAATAAACGCTTCGGTTTCTTCACTCATATGAGAGCGGCTGCCAACCACAATATAATTAGTTCTATTTTGCGCAACAGGAAGTTGAGTAGATCTGTCAATTAGCTCTTCTAAACTATTAGCAGCAGAATTAAAATTTTCAACTTTGTGAGCTTTATCATCTGCAAAGTAAAGCTCTTTAGTTACAGGTACGTAAATTACTCCCATGGTTGAATGACCATCTTCAATAAGTGCAATATTTACTGTAAACTCTCCATTTCTTTTTACGAATTCTTTAGTGCCATCAAGTGGATCTACCATCCAAAATTGCTTCCAATTTTTTCTTTCGGAATATTCCATTGCTTTTCCTTCCTCACTTAATATAGGTAATCCTGTAGCTGTTAAGTGTTTTGTAATAGCAATATGTGCTCTTTTGTCAGCCTCAGTTAAAGGAGATTTGTCATCTTTATGTTCTACTGCAAATTCAGAATCATATACACTTAAAATTTCTTCTCCACCCTTCAGTGCAGCATTTATCGCTTCTAGCAATAATTTTTTTCTATCCATTTTTTATTTTTTATCTATTCCAAAATCAAATTTATACCAGAGTCGTTCGTGGAGATAATACAATATCATTTTAGTAACCACTTCAATTCCCCCTACTTTTAATCCTACCATAGGATCTCCAGCTATTAACCAAGCTAATACCATTGTGTCTATTGTTCCCACAATTCTCCAGGTAAAAGTTTTTGCAATATGCCTTTTTCTAGACATCTCTTTTCTTTTACCTTGTGAATCCCTTTTATAGCCATATTTTAACCAAGCTCTTTCATGTAAAAAATAAAGAACCATTTTAGTAATTACTTCTGTACCTCCAATAGATAAACCTATTAGATGGTTTCCAGAAACTATCCATCCAATAATCATCGTATCGATAGAGCCTACTATACGCCAAGTGATGGTTTTAGCGAGGTGTCTTTTTATTAGAAAATCTTCACTCATTCTTAAAGTAATTAATCAATTGTGGGTTGTTTAATGGCGTAGCTAACTGATATAAAATCGTGTTTGCTAATTGACTAGCACCAAATCTTAGCAATTGATTGTTTATCCATTTTCGACCTAAAATTTGTTCGGTCAAAATTAGGTAATTTCTTGCGATTTCTACGGTGGATATCCCCCCGGCAGGTTTTAATCCTACTTTTCTTCCTGTAGCTTTATGAAAGTCTTTAATGGCGTGGAGCATAATATAAACAGTAGGGTAAGTAGCTCCTTCAGCTATTTTTCCTGTTGAAGTTTTAATGAAATCGGCTCCAGCATACATTGCGATGTCACTTGCAATTCTTATGTTTTTAGCAGTTTGCAATTCACCAGATTCAATAATTACCTTCAAAGTAACATTTTTTGCTACTGATCGGATGGCTATCATTTCATTAAAAACTTCTTGATAATAACCAGCAATTAATTTCCCTCTAGAAATAACCACGTCAATTTCTGTAACTCCTTGCTGAATTATCCATTCAATTTCTTGTAGCTTAATTTCAATAGGAGATTGTCCACTAGGAAAGGCACCAGCAACACAAGCAGTTTGTATAGAGGTGTTTTTTAGTTTATTAGCTACCAATTTTCCAAAAGGAGAGTAAACACAAATAGCAGCAATAGATGGAATATCAGGTACAGCATCTAATGCAAGCACTTTATCACATAGGCGTTCAATCTTTGTATTATTATCACTACCTTCTAAAGAGGTAAGATCAAGTAAGCTAAAAAGAAGTGTTAATGTAGATAAAGAGTCGTTGAAGCTGTTTTTTGTTGAGTGTATAGCGTTGATTTCAGCAGAATAATCTTCCTTAAAATGAAAACTAGCGCTTAAGCTGGGGATATCTTTTATGTTTGTAATTGAAATCAATTGAGGCAATTATATAATTATTAATTTTGTTTTGTTATGCAAGAGAATCAAAATAATATACATCCTGTTTTTAATAGGATTTTACAAAGAAAAGATAAAGAATCGTTACTGCAACAAAAATCTATTGTTATATGGTTTACAGGGCTTTCAGGATCAGGAAAGACTACGATTGCTATTGCGCTAGAACAAGCGTTGAATGAAAAAGGGTTTTTGACACAGATTTTAGATGGGGATAACGTGAGGACAGGAATCAATAACAATTTAGGGTTTTCTGAAGAAGATAGAATAGAAAATATTAGAAGAATTTCAGAAGTTTCTAAACTGTTTCTAAATTGTGGTATTATTACCTTAAACTGTTTTGTAAGTCCAACGGTTGCAATTAGAGAGCAGGCAAAAAAAATTATTGGAGCAGAAAATTTTGTAGAAGTTTTTGTAAACACTCCTATAGAGATTTGCGAACAACGAGATGTAAAAGGGCTTTATAAAAAAGCGAGAGCAGGCGAAATTAAAAATTTCACAGGAATTGATGCTCCTTTTGAAGCACCCACAAATCCGGCTATTAATGTAAAAACAGCTCACCAGTCAGTTGAAGAGTCTGTTAATGTAATTCTAAAAACCATTTTACCGCTAATTACTATAAAATAATGGGGTCAATATATAAAGCTTCTTTAGTTGTCTTTTTATTGATGTTTTATAGGGTAAGTATGAAAGCCGCTGCTACTTTTCATATTCACATAGATCAACCCGTCATTGAAATGATAAACCAACGGTTATTTACAGAAGACAGTAGTGAGCAAGTTATAGGGATAGATTCAATTGCTCCAGTAGTAAAATTCAAAAGAGGAAAAGCGATTCTTTTTACGATATTCACTGGATTTTTAGGTGGGCACCGTATTTACTTAGGAACGCACCAAAGAACGCCAATACTCTACTCTGTTACACTAGGAGGACTAGGAATACTTCCTGTTATAGACCTCATTCATCTCGTTTTTACCAAAGATTTAACAGTGTTTGAAAATAAAACACAAATTATCATGTGGAGTAAATAACGTTTATTCTACTGTTACCGATTTTGCCAGATTTCTTGGTTGATCAACATTGCATCCACGCATTACAGCTATATGATAAGAAAGTAACTGTAAAGGGATAGAAGTTAATAATGGAGTAAGAGCTTCTTCTGTTTCGGGAACCTCAATTACATAATCTGCAATTTTCTTTACCTCTGTGTCACCTTCAGTAATTATCGCTATAATAATGCCTTTACGGGCTTTTACTTCTTCAATATTGCTAACTACCTTTTCATAATTTCCTTTTTTGGTAGCAATAACTACCACAGGCATTTCTTCGTCTATTAAAGCAATTGGACCATGTTTCATTTCTGCAGCAGGGTAACCTTCAGCGTGGATGTAAGAAATTTCTTTCAACTTTAAAGCGCCTTCTAAAGCAACAGGGAAGTTGTATCCTCGTCCTAAATACAAAAAGTTAGTAGCATTTTTAAACAATTCAGAAATGTGTGTAACTTGTTTATCAGACTCCAACATTTGTTCTACCTTAGTAGGAATAGCATCTAATTCAACTAACAATTGTCTGAATTTAGAATCAGAAAGAGATCCTTTTTTTTGTGCTATGGATAGTGCCATTAATGACAAAACAGTTACTTGAGCAGTAAATGCTTTGGTAGAGGCTACTCCTATTTCAGGACCAGCGTGGGTGTATGAACCTGCATGGGTCTCTCTTGATATAGAAGAACCGACCACATTACATATACCGATGATTGTAGCTCCTTTGTCTTTTGCTAATTTAATAGCTGCTAATGTATCAGCTGTTTCTCCTGATTGAGAGATAGCAATTACCACATCGTTTTCATTGATAATTGGGTTTCTGTATCTGAATTCAGAAGCATACTCCACTTCAACAGGAATTCTTGCTAAATCTTCAAACAAATATTCTCCAACTAATCCTGCATGCCAGGAAGTCCCACAAGCAACAATAATAATTCTGTTGGCATTGATTATTTTTTGTTCGTAGTCTCTTATTCCACCTAATGAAATAATTCCCTTATCCACACTAATCCTTCCTCTCATACTGTTTTTGATAGTTTGAGGTTGTTCGTAAATTTCCTTGAGCATAAAGTGCTCATAACCACCTTTTTCAATGGCTTCAAGGTGAACTTCTAATTCTTGTACGTAAGGAGTTTTCTCTTGATTTTTAATGTTAATTAACCGGAGCTCTTCTCCTCTTTGGATCACGCCAATCTCTTCATCTTCCAAATAAACCACATTTTTAGTGTATTCTACAATTGGCGTGGCATCAGAAGCAACAAAGTATTCACCTTCTTTTCCAATACCAATAACTAAAGGGCTACTTTTTTTTGCGGTTACTAATAAATCAGGATTGTCTTTTGAAATAATAACAATAGCATATGCCCCAATAACTTCGTTAAGTGCTATTCTTACTGCTTCTACTAAATCTACTTGTGTTTTTTGTTGAACGTCCTCAATTAAATGAATGAGCACTTCGGTATCTGTATCACTAGCAAATGTATGCCCTCTTTGTTCAAGAGAAGCTTTTAAGCTGGCATAGTTTTCAATAATTCCATTGTGGATGATGGCTAAATCATTAGATTCTGAAAAGTGAGGGTGGGCATTACTGTCGTTAGGTACTCCGTGAGTAGCCCATCTAGTATGTCCTATGCCTATTGTTCCTTCAATATTTTTTCCTGAAGCAAAATTTTCTAACTCTACAACTTTACCTTGTTTCTTATAAAGATTAATGGTGTTGTTGTCAATTAATGCAACACCAGCACTGTCATAACCTCTGTATTCTAATCGCTTTAGTCCTTTTATTAAAATGGGATAAGCTTGTTTTTTGCCAACGTAAGCTACAATTCCACACATAGTTAATTATATTTTGAATAAGTAATATTAAGCTTTAAGGGAGAGAAGGCATTGTATGAAGATCCAAAAACTAGTCTGTTAGCATTAACAGCACCCCCTCTAGCAATTAGGTACATTCCATAATCAGTGGAAGTTTCATAAAGCAATTGATGTACATAACGAGAAACATCAAAAGTATAAGTATTGGTTGATGTATTTAAACAACCACAATAGTCATATGAAGTAGCATCAGGAGTAAAAATAGCTTCTCCATTAGCATTGATTGCGGCAAGCCCAATAGCAGCCAAAGGGGTGTCATAATTTCCCGAAGTGTTAATGGCTACAGGAATTGTTAATTCAGCTTTATTGATAATTATGTTGCCATCTTTCAGTAACGTTTTTAAATAAGGAACCTTCAATTTTGTTCTCACTCCAGCCATCGAAGAGAGATAAGAAACAGTAGTGTCTTTTGAAACAGAATTGGTTAAATGTTTTTCAATGTCTGTTCCTGTATAGTTATGCGCAAATCGACTGAATTTTTTGGTGTCAGCATCAATTAAAAAACTTTCCTGTAACGAGTCGGTTGTAGCATTTTTATAATAAATAGTGACAGTAGATAGAGAAGAATGCATATCAAAATAGGCGATGGAACCTTCTTCAGCAATTAATGAACTGTTGGTTACGTTATTTGCAGTAGTGATATATAATCCGCCAAGCACATTGTTAAGAGCCGCATTATCAGAATATAAAGTGTCAGATTCAAAATTGGATATGAACGTAGGATCATCTATTTTAATTCTTAAATGAGGGGCGTGCATCACACCATCAATAGCTGTTAGAACACTATCAGTTAGATTGGGCGTAAATGTTAAACTCTTTAATAGTGTAGAGTTATAAGCAGCAGTATCATTGGAATAATAATTCTTGCTTTCATCTAAAGGAGAGGATAATTCATATACGTTAATTGACATGGATGAATTAGGGTTTCCATATAACCCTGCATAAGCTAACGTTAAAACAATAGAATCTATGGAAAAGCCACTTCCAAAATTGGTTGAACCGGCAAGTTTCACATTGGTGTAGATAGAAGATGATTTTACACCAAAGAGAGGGTCGTGGTAAAGTCCTAAAAGGTAGAATTCAGAAAGATCTGTTCGAAAAGAATCTTCTTTAACTACTATAGCTTCTATTGATAGGGTATCTGTAAATTGAATAGAAACAGCAGAAAGATCAAAGTCAGGAGATAATTCTCCATCTTTTTTACATGAAAATAATAGGGCAATAAAAAGTAACGCAGAAAGTAAATAAATTTTCCGTGTCATGACGGAAACAATACTGAGTCTATTCATTGCTTAATCTTGTAATACTTCTACTGATTCTAAAATTTCATCATAAAAATTAGAATAAGCATCTACATATTCTTCTGGACTTTGGTATCCTAATTTAGGCTTGTTTACCTCGTTAAAATAAGACTCTAACTCATCATGGATGTTTTTACTTGCTTTGATAACTGCATCGGCAGCATTCATAGCGGCTTTATTTAAACCAACAAAAGAAGTAGAATTATAATCAGCAACATCTTCATCCGTAATTCCATCCATCATAGCCTTTTTGGCAAATTTTTCGTTGAGATTCGGTTTAAATTCGTTGTCATATAATGAATAAATTACTTTTGAATTTTCAAAAATAGGCTCTTTTCTATAAGACGTTTTAATGTATAAAGGAACCAAGCTGGTCATCCAACCATGGCAATGAATAATATCTGGTACCCATCCTAATTTTTTCACCGTTTCTAATACTCCTCTTGCAAAAAAGATGGCTCTTTCATCATTATCTTCAAAAAACTTTCCATTTTCCTTGTTATGAAAGATAGCTTTTCGCTGAAAGAAATCTTCACTATCAATAAAATACACTTGCATTCTAGCAGCTTGGATGGAAGCTACTTTGATGATTAATGGATGATCGTTTTCATCAATGATCAGATTCATTCCTGACAATCGAATAACTTCATGAAGTTGATTTCTTCTTTCATTAATACATCCAAACTTGGGCATAAAGGTTCTAATTTCTTTTCCTTTTTCTTGTATGCCTTGTGGGAGATAGCGACCAAAATGGCCTAATTCGTTTTCTTCTAAGTATGGGGTAATTTCTTGAGAGATAAATAAAATCTTCTTCTTTTTCATAATCCTGCCTATAAATTTAATTGCAAAGGTACTACTTTTTGAGGTGCTTGTCAAGTTAAAAATAGCTTAGTTCGTTTATTTCATTTAAACTGCAATTTATTTATTTACTTTGCGTCAATTTTTGGAAAAATAATTTATGTTGGTAGTTGAACATATATCTGATTTACGAGCTTTTTTGAATCAAAAAAAAAATCAAACTATTGGGTTTGTTCCTACAATGGGCGCTTTGCATAAAGGTCATTTGTCGTTAATTGATTTTTCTAAAAAACAAAACGACATTACTGTTTGTAGTATTTTTGTTAACCCTACCCAATTTAATAATCAAGAAGATTTAATCAATTATCCTAAAAATACAGCATTGGATATTCAGTTGCTAGAAAAATCTCCGTGTGATGTGCTTTTTATACCAAGTGTTGAAGAAATATATCCCCAGCCAGAAAATACGGTTTTTGATTTTGGACCACTTTCTAATGTGATGGAGGGAGTATATCGTCCTGGTCATTTTAGTGCTGTTGCTGTTGTAGTGAAACGTTTTTTTGAGATTATTCAACCCTCCATTGCTTATTTTGGAGAAAAAGATTTTCAACAATTGGCAGTTATCCGTGCGTTAGTGGAGCAACTAAAACTACCTATCAAAATTGTGGGTTGCCCTATCGTTCGAGAAAAAAATGGATTAGCGATGAGTTCTCGAAATCAACGATTATCTGATGAAGAAAAACAAAAAGCGGGGATAATCTTTAAAGCATTAAATGATATTAAGAACAACCATAAGCACGACACGTTGCCTCGCTTAAAAGAGAAAGCGGCAGCGACCATTACTCATGATGCTACTGTTCAATTAGAATATCTTGAAATAGCAGATGGACAAACTTTGCAACCTATAAAAGATTGGTCGGAGACCAATTATCCCGTAGCTTTTGTTGCCGTAAAAATAGGTCCTGTTAGGTTGATAGATAATATGACAATTATTAGTTAATTTTGCTGCCAGTTATGCAAGTACAAGTAGTAAAGTCAAAAATACACCGAGTAAAAGTTACGGAAGCCGATTTAAATTATATTGGGAGCATCACCATTGACGAAAATTTGATGGAAGCTTCTAATATTATCGAAGGGGAAAAAGTGCAGATTGTTAATATTAACAATGGGGAGCGTTTAGAAACTTATGTGATTAAAGGAATAAGAGGTTCGGGAGAGGTTTGTTTAAACGGACCAGCTGCAAGACGGGTAGCCGTAAATGATATCATTATCATTATTTCGTATGGTATTATGGATTTTGAGGAAGCGAAAAGCTTCAAGCCCACTATCATCTTTCCAGATGAAAAGACCAATCAGTTAAAATAACCTTCGTTGAAAAAAATAATTTTGGCCATACTTAAAACCGTTATTCCTTTAGGTTTAGGGATATTTTTAATTTGGTTGGCGTACAATAAATTAACTCCTGAACAAATAGAGCGAGCACAAGCAGCGATCTATGAGATGAAATATTTTTACTTAGGGCTTTCCGTTTTGTTAGGAATTTTGAGTCATGCAAGTAGAGCTTGGAGATGGAAATATCCTTTAGAAGCATTGGGTTATACTCCTCGTTTTTGGAACAGTTTTTTTACGGTAATGATTGGCTACTTCGCCAATTTAGGAATTCCAAGAAGTGGAGAAGTGTTGCGTTGTGGTGTAATGGCAAAATATGAAAACATGTCGTTTAATAAACTGGTGGGGACTGTAATTGCTGAACGAGTAGCAGATTTTATTTTGTTAATAGCCTCTATCTGTTTAGCCTTGTTTTTACAATCAGATTTAATTTTAGATACATTGGCATCGGGGAAAGAAAAATTTACTGTCACTAAAATAATAATTGCTTTAGGAGGTTTAGTGTTAATGGTTATAGGTTTTTTGATTTTTAGAAAATCGAAAAATGTGTTTGTACAAAAAGTAAAAGGATTTGTTGATGGTATTTTAGAGGGGGTAAAAACCATATTTACGATGGAAAAAAAGTGGGCATTTATAGGGCACACGTTTTTTATTTGGATCATGTATTTTATGATGTTTCAGGTTACTTTTTATGCATTACCAGAATTAATGACTGTTCCATTTTCAGGAATTTTTACTGCTTTTGTGGTAGGGGGATTGACCATTGCTTTAACCAATGGAGGAATAGGAGCTTACCCTTTAGGAATTAGTGTAGTATTAGCATTATACGGATTAGAAGATGTAGGTTATGGTTTTGGATGGGCAGTGTGGGTAGCACAAAGTGGAATGATTATAGTAGTGGGATTAATTTCCTTTTTAGTGATTCCTGTGTATAATCGATTTAGAAGCTAATAATGAGTACTCATTTATTCAATATTCATCAAAAAATTTGTTCTATCAATGAGCTTTTGGTAAAAGTGAAGCAATGGAAATTGGATAATCAAAAAGTGGTTTTTACGAATGGTTGTTTTGATATTTTACATCGAGGACACATTGAGTACTTAGCGCAAACAGCTGATTTTGGAGATCAATTAATTGTTGCAGTCAATTCGGATGCATCGGTTAAACGATTAGGAAAAGGAGATGCTAGACCGTTACAAGATGAAAATTCACGCGCATTAATTATTGCCGCTTTAGAATTTGTAGCTGCAGTAGTGATTTTCGATGAAGACACACCCATAGCATTAATTACACAAGTTTTACCTGATGTATTAATTAAAGGAGGAGATTATAATCCTTTAGAAACGGACCCAACGGATAAAAAATACATTGTTGGGTCGGATGTGGTAAAAGCCAATGGAGGAAAAGTGGAGGTAATTCCATTTGTAGAAGGCTATTCTACTTCAAAAATTGAGGAGAAGATTAGAAAAAGTTAAGTTGTTTTACAGAAGCATTTATTTCTCCTCCTCCCCATACCACCCCGAGTACATCAAATAGCTTTCAGCAATGCGGTTAATTTCTCCTTCTAATAAATCCGTCCCTACTTCTTTTATTTTTTTGGCAGGAGTACCTGCATACACACAACCACTTTCCACAATCGTTCCTTTGGTTACTATTGCTCCAGCAGCTATAATGGAGTTACTTTCTATAACGGCATCATCCATTACAATAGCTCCCATACCTATCAGTACGTTGTCTTTAACCGTACAGCCATGAACAATAGCATTGTGCCCAACGGATACATTGTTTCCAATATTAGTAGGAGATTTTTTATAAGTGGCATGGATGACAGCTCCATCTTGTATGTTTACTTTATTCCCTATCTTAATGTAATGTACATCCCCTCTCACTACAGCATTAAACCAAATACTGCAATCATTACCCATTACTACATCACCTATTATTGTAGCGTTTTCTGCTAAAAAGCAATTTTTACCAAATACAGGGGTTTTTCCTAAAAGTGTTTTTATTAAAGCCATCAAATTAAAATTTGTAATCTATAAAGCAATATTATTTAATATAATTCAACTACGTGCTATTTAGTAAAGGGAGTTCTAAAAATTAACATTTAGTATCCCCTCTATCAAGAGGGGCTTGGGGTGTGTCATTAAAAAATATTAATTTTTAGAGCTCCCCTAAAATGACTTATTCTTTGTTTTTAGAATCCATAATAATAGTAACAGGGCCATCATTTACCAAAGCAACTTGCATATCTGCTCCAAATTCTCCAGATGGAATAGGTTTATTTAAATCCAACGACAATTGTTGAATCATTTCTTCATATAAAGGGATGGCTATTTTAGGCGGAGCAGCCTTGATATAAGAAGGACGATTTCCTTTTTTAGTGCTAGCATGGAGGGTAAATTGACTCACCAAAATAATTTCTCCATCAACGTCTTTTACGGATAAATTCATTACTCCCTCTTGATCAGGAAAAACTCGTAACCCAGTTATTTTTTTCGATAACCATTGAATATCTTCGGAAGTATCTGTGGCTTCAATTCCCACCAAAATTAATAAGCCAGTTGCTATTTTACTTTTAACGTTATTGTTAATCGTAACGGAAGCTTCTTTAACTCGTTGAATAACTACTTTCATTGTAATTTAATAATCCATTCACTCATTTTATCATTAGACCATTCAGTTGTCAATAGCCTTTTGACCTATAATTTTCTTCCTCATCATCGTTGTACATACTTAAGTAATTGAGGTATCTAAACTCTTCAATTTCTTGATTGGCTACAGCATCTTTGATAGCACATTTAGGTTCGTTAATATGCAAGCAATTGTGAAACTGACAATTGGTTAACCGTTGTCGCATCTCTAAAAAATAATGAGACAATTCTGCTTTATCAAAATCAATTAAACCAAAAGCTTTAATTCCTGGTGTATCTATAATGTAACCCCCAAAAGAAAGGGGAAACATTTCTGCAAAAGTAGTAGTATGTTTTCCTGCTTTGTGCATTTCAGAGATGGTATTGGTCTTCAATTTTAAGTTGGGCTCTATAGTATTCAGTAATGTTGTTTTTCCAACACCAGAGTGTCCAGAAATCATAGAAACTTTATTTTTCATAATTTCTTTTACGGCAGTAATATTTTCATTTTTGGTAGCAGAAATAGTGATGCAGCGGTACCCAATTTTTTCATACGTTTTTATCAGAAATGTTAATTCTTTTTTTTCTGAATCAGAATAAAGATCAGTTTTATTAAAAACAATCACAGTAGGAATATGGTAAGCCTCTGCAGTAACCAGAAAACGATCAATAAAAGCCGTATAAGTTTTGGGTTGAGTTAAGGTAACCAATAAAATAGCCTGATCGATATTTGATGCAATGATGTGTGAGCGTTTTGAAAGATTGATAGACTTGCGAATAATATAATTTTTACGTGGAGCAATTTCACTAATAACAGCTTTTCCATCTTCTTCCTTGCTAAGTGTTACGTTGTCTCCAACAGCAATGGGATTGGTTGTTCGAATTCCTTGTAGGCGAAACTTTCCTTTTATACGAGCTTCTACCTGTTCGCCATTTTCTGTACGAACAGAGTACCAACTGCCTGTAGATTTTATTACAACACCTTTCATAACTCAAAAATCAAAAGTAATAAAAAGCATTAAGCTATTTTTGCTACTTTCGTATTGTTAATTTATCGAAAAGGGAGAATATTGAAGCGCAATAAAAAACCTTCAACTTTTTAACTTTTTAACTCTCAACTCATAAAAATGTCGATAGAAGTAAAGAATGTTACTAAAATTTATGGAAAGCAAAAGGCATTAGATGATGTTTCCTTTAAAATAGACCCAGGCCATATTGTTGGCTTTTTAGGTCCTAATGGAGCAGGAAAATCTACGATGATGAAAATTATCACTTGCTTTATTCCTCAAAGTGCTGGAAATGTGAGCGTGTGTGGATATGATGTAATAGAATCGCCTATTGATGTAAAAAGACAAGTAGGTTATTTGCCAGAGCACAATCCTTTATATGTGGACATGTATGTAAAGGAGTATTTGGATTTTATTGGAGGGGTGTATAAAATTGAAAATCGAAAAGCAAGGGTGAAGGAAATGATAGATATGGTAGGATTAGAAATAGAGCAAAATAAAAAAATAGGTGCTTTATCCAAAGGGTATCGACAAAGAGTGGGATTGGCACAAGCGATGATACATGATCCTAAGGTGTTGATTTTAGATGAGCCTACCACAGGATTAGACCCTAATCAGTTAGAAGAAATTAGAGGGTTGATTAAAGACATAGGGCAAGAAAAAACCATTATGTTATCTACGCATATTATGCAAGAAGTAGAAGCAATATGTGATCAAACCATTATTATTAATAAAGGAAAAATAGTAGCTGACGATAAGACAGCAGATTTACAGCAGGAGTCAAAAAGCCATTTAGTATTAAAGGTAGAGTTTGACAAAACAACGACCATTGAGGCGTTGAAAAAAATTGAAGGAGTTAATCGGGTAAAACAAGCACAAGAAAATACTTGGGTATTTGAAATCGAAAAAGATAATGTGAGAAATAACATCTTTCAGTTTGCTGTTCAACATGAAATGGTAGTGTTAACGATGCAAAAAGAGAGTCAGAGTTTAGAAAATGTATTTAAAAAATTAACGACTTAAAAGTGTCTTGTCTAAGAGGCGAATTTTAATTTGTTATTTTTTTAAGCAGAGTTGTGCTAACTAAAAAAAATTACGACTTTTGACTGAAATAATTTTGTGGGGGATTTATAGGCTCATCGTGATGGGTACAATAACTTAAACTACAGTTCTAAAAACTTAAATTATAATTATAGAATGTCATATTTATTTACATCCGAATCAGTATCAGAAGGGCATCCGGACAAAGTTGCTGATCAAATTTCTGACGCATTAATTGATCATTTTTTAGCGTTTGATAAAGACTCAAAGGTGGCTTGTGAAACTTTAGTAACTACTGGACAAGTAGTATTAGCTGGAGAAGTAAAATCAAACACTTATATAGATGTGCAACAAATTGCACGTAATGTGATTAATAAAATTGGTTATACGAAAAGTGAATATATGTTTGATGGGAACTCATGTGGTGTTTTCTCAGCAATTCACGAGCAGTCGCCAGATATTAATCAAGGAGTAGAAAGAAAGAAAAAAGAAGATCAAGGAGCAGGAGATCAGGGAATGATGTTTGGTTATGCTACCAATGAAACAGAAACCTATATGCCATTGGCACTGGAAATTTCTCATTTGTTGTTAAAGGAGTTAGCAGCGATTAGAAGAGAAGGGAAGAAAATGAAATATCTTCGTCCTGATTCCAAATCTCAGGTAACAATTGAATACGATGACGACAATAACCCTATTAGAATTGATGCCATAGTGGTTTCTACACAACATGATGATTTTGATACAGAAGCTAAAATGTTGAAGCAGATTAGGGAGGATGTAATCAACATTTTAATTCCAAGGGTTAAAAAACAATTACCGAAGCACATTCAAAAATTATTTAATGACAAAATTAAATACCATGTTAATCCAACAGGAATATTTGTAATTGGCGGTCCACATGGAGACACAGGATTAACAGGAAGAAAAATTATTGTAGATACTTACGGTGGAAAAGGGGCTCATGGTGGAGGAGCATTCTCTGGAAAAGACCCAAGTAAAGTGGATCGATCTGCAGCTTATGCTACTCGACATATTGCTAAAAACTTAGTGGCAGCTGGGTTGTGTGATGAGGTGTTAGTTCAGGTAGCTTATGCTATTGGGGTGGCAAAACCGATGGGTATTTTTGTAGACACTTACGGTACTGCAAAAGTGAAATTAACAGATGGACAAATTGCAAAGAAAGTAGAAAAGATCTTTGACATGTGTCCTTATGCTATTGAAAATAGATTTAAACTAAGAACACCTATTTATTCTGAAACTGCGGCTTATGGCCATATGGGTAGAACTACAGAAACAGTAGAGAAAACTTTTAAAGACGGGTCAGGGAAAATAAAAAAAGTAAAAGTAAAATTGTTCCCATGGGAAGAATTAGACTATGTTAGTAAAGTTAAAAAAGCATTTAATATATAGTCATTTTTATACGAAAATAGAGTTAATGTATTCTTAATAAAAAAAGTGAATCATTAATTATATTTTTTTGTAACTTGGCGACCTATTTACTGGATAAACTCAAGAAAGAGGATTAAAATTAGATAGTAAAAACAATAAATTAAAATAAAAACGGTTAGAATAAAAACAATTTTAAAAACTATGAAAAAGCTATTTACATTAATTGCAATTGCCGGATTTTTAAGTTTCGGAACATTTAATTCAGTTTATGCTCAAGAAGAGCCAACTACTGAAGAAGTAAGTACTGAGGAAGCTGCACAAACAGAAGAGCCAGCTAAAGAAGAAGTTGCTGCACCAGTTGAGGAAAATACAGAGGAAGTGGCTCCGGCAGAAGATGAGTCATTTACACAAATCATCAAGCAAAAATTTATTGAAGGTGGTCCTGGATTTATGGGGATTGTATTGGTTTGTTTGATATTAGGTTTAGCGATTGTTATTGAAAGAATTATTTACTTAAACATGGCAACTACTAACTCTACTAAATTATTAAAGAACATTGAGGATGCTTTAAACAGTGGTGGAGTTGATGCTGCAAAAGAAGTTTGCAGAAATACAAAAGGACCTGTTGCTAGTATTTTCTATCAAGGATTAGACAGAAGTCACGAAGGGATTGAAATGGTTGAAAAATCAGTTATCTCTTATGGTGGAGTGCAAATGGGATTATTAGAAAAAGGAATTTCTTGGATTTCATTATTTATTGCGTTGGCTCCGATGTTAGGATTTATGGGAACGGTAATTGGTATGATTGGCGCTTTTGATGCGATTGCTGAAGCGGGAGATATTTCTCCAGCGGTTGTTGCAACAGGTATTAAAGTAGCTTTATTAACGACAGTTTTTGGATTGATTGTAGCAATTATTCTTCAAATCTTTTATAACTACATTGTTGCAAAAGTAGATAGTATTGTTAATGACATGGAAAATGCTTCTATTTCATTGATTGATTTATTAGTAAAAAATAAACTAACTAAATAAAAAAAAACATGGACAATAATAAGTTATTTAGTATTATATTGATAGCCTTATTAGGCGTTTCAGCTTTATTGTGTGCGTTGTTTTTTGCAAGCGTTGTTTCTGAAGGAGTATTGATAGGATGGTGTTATTTGTTGTTGGCTATTGCGGCAGTAAGTGCAATTGTTTTTCCTGTAATTACAATGGCTAAAAACCCTGCGAATGCCAAAAATGCATTGATAGGAGTGCTTGGTTTAGTAGTGGTGTTTGGATTAGGATATGCACTTGCTTCAGGAACGGAAACATTGGATGTAGATGGGAAGTTGTTAGCTACTGCATCAGAGGCAAAAATGTCAGAAGCGGGATTAATCGCTTTTTACATATTAGCAGCTGCAGCAATAGGATCTATTGTTTATGCTGAAGTATCTAAAATGTTAAAATAATTAAGCGGTATGGCTAAAAGAGAAATATCTGAAATCAATGCTGGGTCAATGGCTGATATTGCCTTCTTATTATTGATTTTCTTTTTGGTAACCACTACCATGGATACAGATACGGGGTTGATTAGAAGATTACCTCCACCACCAGAAGAAATTACAGAAGATAATGATAAGATTAGACAACGAAATATCTTTGAAATTTTGGTGAATGCCAATGATCAATTGTTGGTGGAAGGAGAATACATTCAAGTATCAGAATTAAGAGCAAAAGCGAAAGAGTTTATTAAAACCAATCCAGCTTATCCAAGTGTAGCAGATGTAACAAATGCTTCATACCCTAATATGCCAGAGTTTAAAGAAGAAGATGTTCCTGTTTTTGGTAAAATGTTGGTTTCAAAACAAATTGTATCCTTACAAAATGACAACGGAACATCTTACGAAATGTATATTAAGGTACAAAATGAATTGATAGCTGCGTATAAAGAATTAAGAAATGAGTTGTCCAACCAAAAGTTTGGAAAGTCTTATGATGAATTAGAAAAACAAGCGGGTTCTTCGGAAGCAATTGAGGAAAAAGTGAAGGCGATTAAAAAAATCTACCCTCAACGAATTTCAGAAGCAGAGCCTAAAAAAATAGGGGGAGCTGAATAATGTCAAAATTTAGAAAAAACGGAAAAAAGGGACAGCCAGCTATATCAACAGCAGCTTTACCCGATATCGTATTTATGTTGTTGTTCTTTTTTATGGTAACTACTGTAATGAGAGAAACTTCATTAAAAGTAATTAACGTAACTCCTAAAGCTACGGAAGTTGACAAACTAGAGCGTAAGTCGTTAGTAAGTTACATCTACATCGGAAAACCGATTAAAGCACTGCAAAGTGCTTTTGGTACTGCTCCACGTATTCAATTAAATGATGCCTTTAAAACCAAAGAAGATATTTTTCAATTTGTAGAAATGGAAAAAGAGGAAAGGGATGAGGTAGAACGAAATATGATTACTTGGTCATTAAAAGTAGATCAAGAAACAAAAATGGGGATTGTAACTGATGTGAAACAAGAGTTAAGAAAAGCAAATGCCTTAAAAATTAACTACTCTACTAAAAAGACAGACAAAATATTGGATTAAACTTATCTAATCAATATGAAAGTCCCGACCCCGATAGCTATGGGGTCGGGACTTTTTTATGTGCTAAATAATGTATTTTTACATAATTGTATGGCTGATTTAGCATTATATCAAAATATAAATATGGAGCTTCAACAAGAGCAAGTTGGTGTTTTACTCGTAACCAATGAAGTAAATCAATATGTTGATTCGACAATTTTAAATGGAAGAGATAGTGTTCATTATGGGGTTGAGAATCCTGACAAATTACCTGTGAGAACTTATTACCGAGAAGAAGTAGACGTAACCCCCCCGCAAATAGAGCAACTTTTTGATCCTCATGTAAGAGAAATTACTGTTTCAGGCTGGCAAACGGTATTGCTCCTATTAGCAGTTACCTTATTAGGTCTAGCCAGAGCATTTAGTTGGGGACGTTTTAAGGAAACATATAAATCGCTCTACAATTATAGGGTGGCTCAAGCTATTTGTAACGAAGAAAAAGTATTTTTTCATCGTGTAAATGTTTTATTAACCATTAATTATTTAATAGTTAGTGCTTTATTTGTTTATCAATTAAGGGATGTATTAAACAATATCAATAACCAAATTACGTCAGAGTTATTTTTTCTTGTTGTTTTTGGGGTTCTATCCATAATGTTTATTTTAAAAATGGTGGTTGCTCATTTGTTATCCTTTGTTTTTGATACAGCTTACTTGATCAATGATTATACGTTTACGATAACATTGTTTAATAACTTATTAGGAGTATTATTGATTCCTGTATTAAGCGTAATGTATTATACCTCAATAAATTTCTCGACTGTACTTACTTATTTTGCAGTTCCAATGATGTTGATTATATTTTGGTTTAGATTGGTAAGATTATTTGTTCTTGGGAATTTAAAAGATATTTCGTATTTCTATATAATTTTGTACATTTGCAGCCTTGAAATTTTACCGTTAATCGTTTTGATTAAGATTTTCATCTTAGGATAACGATTGTTCGACTAAGATGTTAAAAAAGAGGAAGATGTTGAAAGTAAAAAGTGTTTTAGTATCGCAACCAAAACCCACAACAGAAAAATCACCTTACTTTGATTTATCTGACGACTGTAAAGTTAAAATTGACTTTCGTCCATTTATACATGTAGAAGGTGTTTCTGGAAAAGAAATTCGCCAGCAACGCATTAATTTTTTAGATTATTCAGCGGTAATTTTTACTAGTAGAAACGCTGTTGATCATTACTTTAGAGCAGCTGAAGAGTCGCGTATTCAGATTCCTGACGATATGAAGTACTTTTGTATTTCGGAGTCAACTGCCTTTTATTTACAGAAGTATATTGTTTATCGAAAACGAAAAATTTTTTACGGGCAACAAACTTTTGCGGACTTGGTTACCGTATTGAAAAAGCATAAAGACAATAAGTTTTTATTGCCTTGTTCGGATATATTGAGACCAAATATCCCTGAACTGTTGGAAGAAAATAATATTGACTTCAAAAGTGTTACTTTATACAAAACGGTGTGCAGTGATTTATCTGATTTAAAAGATGTTAATTATGATGTCTTGGTATTTTTTAGCCCATCAGGAATTAAATCGTTGTATCAGAATTTCCCAAAATTTAAACAAAACAATACACGTATCGCTGTTTTTGGACCAACTACAGCAAAAGCAGCAGAAGAAGCAGGGTTGAACATTGACATTGCTGCACCAAAACCAGAATCTCCATCAATGACTAAAGCTTTGGAGTTGTATATCAAAAAAGCCAACAAAAACGGAAAATCAAAATAAAGGATATTTATTTTTTTGATTAGTAAAAATGATATTCTTTGCCATTGTTTCTAAATCATAAAATCGCTTGATTTTTGGTTATATATTGTTACATTTGCACCCTTATTTTCAAGAAAACCAAGACACATGAAATTATCTAAATTTAAATTCAATTTACCAGAAGAATTACTCGCAGAGCACCCAGCAAAAGAAAGGGACGAGTCTAGGTTGATGGTAGTTCATAGAGATACTGGAGAGATTGAGCATCGTGTATTTAAAGATATTTTGGAGTATTTTGATGATGGAGATGTGATGGTGATGAATGATACAAAAGTGTTTCCTGCACGAATGTATGGAAATAAAGAAAAAACAGGAGCTAGAATAGAAGTATTTTTATTGAGAGAGTTGAATAGAGAAAGTTTTTTGTGGGATGTATTGGTTGATCCTGCTCGTAAAATAAGAATTGGAAACAAGCTGTATTTTGGGGATGATGATTTAGTAGCAGAAGTAATTGACAACACAACATCAAGGGGAAGAACATTACGGTTTTTATTTGACGGTTCTTATGAAGAATTTAAAGCGATTATCGAAAAGTTAGGAGAAACCCCAATACCTAAATACATTAAAAGAGAAGTTGAACCAGCTGATGCAGAAAGGTACCAAACGGTGTATGCAAAAAATGAAGGAGCTGTTGCTGCTCCAACAGCAGGGTTACATTTTAGCAAGCACTTATTAAAAAGATTGGAGATAAAAGGAGTTGGTTTTGGGTATGTTACTTTGCATATCGGGTTAGGAACATTTAGATCGGTTGATGTAGAAGATTTGACTAAACATAAAATGGATTCTGAAGAATTTCATATTACAGAAGAATGTGTTCAAGTGGTAAATGAAGCTAAAAAGAAAAACAAAAGGGTTTGCGCGGTAGGGACTACATCCATGAGGGCTATGGAAACACCTGTTTCTACAGAAGGATTATTAAAACCTTTTGATGGGTGGACCAATAAGTTTATTTTTCCACCTTATGATTTTAGTATAGCAAATTGCATGATTACTAATTTTCATACCCCAGAGTCTACATTGTTAATGATGACTGCAGCTTTTGGTGGTTATGATTTAATTATGAAGGCTTATCAAGAAGCCATTAAAGAGAAATATCGTTTTTACACTTATGGTGATGCGATGTTGATCATATAAGAAAAGTATATAAGAAAAAGGAAATATTCATACAACAAAATTTTAATTAAATGAGACTAGAAGACCTAAAACTTTATCAAGAATGTTTAGATTTTGAGCAAAAGATTTGGAACATCGTTAACCAATGGGAAGGATTCAACAAAGAAACAATAGGGCAATCTTTTGTGCAATCGGCTGATGCTATATCAGGAAACATTGCTTCAGGATATGGTAGGTATAACTTTAAAGATAAAAAGCATTATTGTTATATATCAAGAGGGTACTTATTAAAAACCAAGGGTTGGTTATTAAAAGCAAAAGAAAGAGAATTAATACCTAGTGATGAAGCAGATGAATTATTGGAATTCGTTGAAAAGATTCATAGAATGTTAAACGCCTATATTCGATCAATTGGTAGACCAAAAGAAGGAAACTATACAAAATCGAATAACGATGATAGATTTGAGGATGATAATACTCAAGACGAAGAACCTAATGGAAATTCATTTACAGCAGATGCAGATGAATTTTTTAGTACGGAAGAATTAACATCGAATGCTTAAGTATGCAATAATAGTTGCTGGAGGAAAAGGAGAAAGAATGGGAGCTAATGTTCCTAAACAATTTCTAAATTTAAAAGGCAAGCCTGTTTTAATGCATACTATTGAGAAGTTTAAAACTGCTTTTCCAGATATTCAAATTATACTAGCACTTCCCAATAATCAAATGGATTATTGGGAAGTGTTGTGTAAAGACCATTCTTTTGATGTTTCGCATAAAGTTGTAACGGGAGGAGAAGCTCGTTTTTATTCCGTTAAAAATGCGTTAACTTTCGTTCAAGAAGAAGGCGTTGTTGCTGTTCATGACGGGGTTCGTCCTTTGGTAAGTGAGGCAACGATAAAAAAATGTTTCGAAATAGCGCTAGAAAAGGGGAATGCAATTCCTGTAGTTGATGTAGTAGATTCACTACGTTTTGTATCAAAACAAGATGGAGAAAATAAAGCAGTTCCCCGAAGTTGTTATAAAATTGTGCAAACCCCTCAGTGTTTTCAGTCAGCATTACTGTTAAAAGCATATGAACAAGAATTCGATAGCGCTTTTACTGATGATGCTTCAGTGGTTGAAAGGTTGGGAACCACGATTCATTTAGTAGAGGGGAATAGAGAAAACATTAAAATTACCACAGCAGAAGATTTAATGATAGCCGAAGCGTTATTGGGTTAGCGTTATTTTACGTCAGCTAGTTTTTGCTTCGCCTGATTGACTACTTTTTCTTGTTTACTTTTTTTATCTTCTAAATCTTCAATGTCCTTTTTGGTTTTTTCTATCTTTTTTTGATTCTCTTTAATTTCTTTTTTATTATCAATAATACGTTCAGTTAGCTTTTCGTGCTTTTTATCCAGTTTTTCTTTTTCTTTGGCTAATTTGTCTAACTTCCCTTTTCCATTATTGATGTCTTTAACTACATCTTTTAAGTCCGCAGCAATTTCTTTTAGCTCTTTTTGGTCATCTTCAATATTATTTTCTTTCTTTTTAATATCATCTTCTAAATCCTTGATTTTATCTCTTTTGTTGTTGATTTTGTCTTTGATGTTTTCTAATTCTTTTTCCTCTTTTTCCAATTCTTTTTCTAACACGATAATGGAAATTTCTTTTGCTAGTTTTTCCATGAATTTCTCTGCATTTTTATATGCGGCACTTTTTGGGATAATGTATTCATTGTTCACTTCAAAAGAAGCAATTAATTTAGAAGTGCCATCTTTCCCTTTTTCTACGGCAGCATAAACATCAATTTTATCTTCACTTATAGCTTTGAAGATTGTATTATCTAAAAATAGTTCTCCTTTTTTTTCTACAATAACTCCAGCATCTTGTTCTGCTTCTTTTTTAAAAGCTTTCATTACATCTTTAATGTCGTCAGAATGAATATTTACCTCTAAAGCAAATTTTTCTCCGTTATTAAATTTGTATTTCACATCTTTTACTTTAATTTCTTGAGCAAAAACCGTAAGTGTAAAGCAGGTAATTAAAAGGGGAAAGAAATTTTTCATGATAACACTTTTATAAGATTAGAAAGAGTTGAAGATATAAAAAATTAATTTAAAACTTGAATTGAAGAGTTGGATTTTAATGATAGCGTTTCGAGGGCAATGTCTTTAATCAGATTTAATCCTGGAGACTTTCCCTTTTCAATAGTGCCTAATTCATTAAAATCTAAAAATTTAGCGCCATTAATTGTTGCCCATTGAATGAGTTTTTCTAGAGGAATAGTTGGGTAGTTCTTAGAAATGGTTTTGAGTTCGTCTAAAATAGATAAACTCCAGTTAGAAGCTAAACTATCAGTTCCAATAGTACATTTCTCGTTGATAAATAAATTAAAATCAGGCAAGGTATTTTCTATGTATAAATTGGCATTGGGACAAAAACACCAGTAGATATTTTTTGAATGTTGCTTGGCAAAAACAATATCTTCTGCTGAAGTGTAAGTGTTATGTACTAGCAGTACTTTTTGGGAAGCAGAAAACTGTGGGAGATAAGATGGCAAAGAATTTTTTCCTGTTGGTTCCCACCCTTTGATATGGTCGCCAAAGTTGGACAATTGATTAAACAAATCCCCTGAATGTGATTGAAACAGTTCATTTTCGCTTTTGGTTTCTTGGTTGTGAATAGTTGCTAGGACTTCATGTTCTTCATGTACCAGTTGGAAAAGTTCTTTAGATATAGAATAAGGTGCATGAGGGGTAATTGAAGCTGGATTGGATTGAAGAAATGTTTTTTTTAACTTATGCGCTTTATTAATTATTTCCTTTGCTTTTGTCGGATCTAAACCAAAAACTTCGATGAAGGTGTGGTATTTTATTTTGCTCATTTTTTTAGTTAAAAAAGTGCTGCTTCCATTGGCAATATCCCCAACAGCAACAATACCATTTTTCAGCATTTCTTGTTCAGCTAGCTGAATGCCTCTTAGTCTTTCTTCAGA
This sequence comes from Vicingus serpentipes, assembly GCA_024103385.1. GTDB lineage: Bacteria > Bacteroidota > Bacteroidia > Flavobacteriales_E > Vicingaceae. The sequence goes on along the minus strand of JAGFIT010000022.1, from coordinate 6,979 downwards.
AGAATAATTATCCCTAATGGAGACGATTTCTTTTACAAAATGGGGTAGTTGAGTTCGTTTGGAAAGTTGATTTTTTAAATAAGAGAGTTCTAAATGGCAATGTGTATTAACAAAACCAGGACAGATAATTCCTTCGTATTTTTCTACTTCTTTCCAATTGATGTCAATTTTTTTAGGGTCAATAAGGTCTATAATAACACCATTATTATTGATAATAATAACACCATTCTGAATGGGAGGGGTGTTTCCAGAAAAAATAAAATTGGCAGAAATTTTTCTCATGGGTCAAAAATACACCATTTTCTTTGTCAATCTGAAAGAAGAGAAGAATCTAATGATTAAGTAACCAATAGAACAAGTTTCGGATATGGTCTTAAAACACTACTTTTGGGGTCATATTAAAACTGGTTTAATGGCTATCTTTTTAAGGAGTTCTAACGTACTCCCATTTTGGATATTAACAGTTACAGCTATTATTGGGTTAGTTGTTTCACAATTAATTCAAGATGGAATGTTTTTGGATGGAGTGTTGTACACTAGTGTAAGTTTTAACCTTGCAGAAGGAAGAGGTACATTTTGGGACCCCCACTTTAGTAAAACAGTATACGATTCTTTCCATGAACAACCTCCTTTGTATTTTGGATTATTGGCACTGTTTTATAAAGTATTAGGAACTAGTATTTATGTAGAGAGATTTTTTGTTCTTGTTTTTTTGGGAGGTACAGCTTTCTATATTCATAAATTTTGGCAATTAATTTTTATGAAAGAAGACAAGATAGCTAAAAATAGCTGGTTGCCAATTCTGTTTTGGATTACCATGCCTGTTTGTTTTTGGGCTTATACTAATGGAGTGGAGGAAGTGGTGATGTCATTCTTTGCATTAACTTCTACATATTACCTTTATGTTGCAGTACTTTCAGAAAAAAAAGTTTTCTTAAAAATACTTTTTTCAGGAATACTGCTTTTTCTTTCAAGTTTAACAAAAGGGGTGCAAGGTTTATTTCCTTTGGTTGCTATTGGGTTTTATTGGTTAACTACTCAGCAAATATCTTTTAAAAAGATGATGCTTTATTCTTTTTATTTGCTGACAATAGTTGTTACTATTTACAGTTTTTTGCTTATAGCTGTTGATGGGGTATATGAGAGTTATTATAAATATTTTGAAAGTCGGATAATTACGACTTTTAATGATGCTAGAGTTATTGATAGTCGGTTCTATCTTTTAAGAAGACTAACTTATGAATTGCTACCTATGTTGGTGGCTACTGCAATTTTTCTATTTATTAAAAAGAAAACGTTTTCAAAAGCCAAAGAAAAGTCAGGATTATCTTTGTGGTTGTTTTTAGTTGGTTTATCAGGAGCATTGCCATTGCTGGTTACTTTAGAACAAAGAAGTTTCTATTTAGTAACTACATTACCTTTCTTTTCTTTAGCGATTGCTATGTGGCTTGCCCCAGCTATAACGTCAATGATAGAAAAGATAGAAATAGAAAAGTTGGGATTTAAGGTTTTCAAGATAATTACGCTTATTTTATTAGTTGGGTCTATTGTTTTCACGGAGAAGCAGATTGGAAAGATTAAAAGGTATAAAGATTTTTTACCAGATGTTTATACATTTGGAACAGTTATACCTAAAGGAGACATTGTTAATACAAAGGGGGATTTAGATGGGAACTGGGGTTTGAAAACGACCATGATTCGTCATAATTATATTAGTTTGTTTAGTGGTGAAAAGCGATATAAATACTTGATTATTAAGAAAGATGCATCTAAAGATTTAATCCCTTTAGGATACAATAGAGTGCCCATTAAAACACAAGCACTGGATCTATATATTAATGAGAAGGTTATTACAACAAAAAAATGATTAATAATAAGAAAGTAGTAGTAGTATTGCCTGCTTATAACGCAGCATTAACACTAAAAAAAACATACAATGAAATTCCTTTTGATATAGTTGATGAGGTTGTTTTAGTTGATGATGCCAGTAAGGATGACACTGTTCGTGTAGCTCAAGAAATAGGGATTGACCATGTGATTAAACATGATAAAAATAGAGGGTACGGAGGGAACCAAAAATCATGTTATGATAAAGCATTGGAATTAGAAGCAGATATTGTGGTAATGTTACATCCAGATTATCAATATACACCTATGCTTATTCAGTCTATGGCACATATTATCGCCAATGATTTATATCCTGTTGTATTTGGATCAAGAATTTTAGGAAAGGGAGCTTTAAAAGGAGGAATGCCATTGTATAAATACTTTTTTAATAGATGTTTAACCCTTGTAGAAAATATTTTGTTGAACCAAAAATTATCGGAATACCATACAGGATTTAGATCTTTTTCTAAAGAGGTGTTAGAGACGATTAATTATGAAGCAAATAGTGATGATTTTGTATTTGACAATGAAATGATTTCTCAAATTTTTATGGCTAATTTTGAAATAGCAGAAATAACTTGTCCAACTAAATACTTTGAAGAGGCATCTTCTATTAACCTAAAGCGGAGTATTGAATATGGTTTGGGAGTATTAAGGGTTTCATTTTCTCATTTTTTTTATAAGTTAGGCTTTTTTAAATCAGCTCGTTATTTAAATAGGAAAAAAGGATAACAAAACTAATTGTAACTTCGTGCTTTTATGCTGGAAAAACAAAACATACGTACTCTATCCTTAGATGAGCTAAAAGCATTTTTTATCAAAAATGGAGAAAAGGCATTTCGTGCCAAACAAGTTTACGAATGGTTATTTAAAAAAGGAGTAAGTTCTTTTGAAGAAATGACTAACCTTTCGATAGGAACTAGAGAACTGCTTGAGAATAACTTTGTTTTTAATAAAGTAACCATTGCGGAAAAACAAATCAGTTCAGACAGAACAATAAAAAATGCTTTCAAATTACATGATGGAAAAATTACTGAGGGCGTTTTGATTCCAACGCCTAAAAGAATGACAGCTTGTATCTCTAGCCAAGTAGGATGTAGTTTAACTTGTTCTTTTTGTGCTACAGGAAAATTAGAACGATTAAGAAATATTGATGCCGATGAAATTTTTGATCAAGTAGTATTGATTAAAAATCAGGCGGAAGAATATTATAAAACTCCTTTGAGTAACATTGTTTATATGGGGATGGGAGAGCCATTGCTGAACTATCACAACGTGTTGAAATCTATTGAATACATCACTTCAGAAAATGGACTGGGCATGTCTCCTAAAAGGATTACGGTATCTACGGCTGGTATCGCTAAAATGATTAGGAAGTTGGGAGATGATGAAGTAAAATTTAATTTGGCATTGTCTTTACACGCTGCACGTGATGCTAAACGAAGTGAGATCATGCCGATTAACGAATCCAATTCTTTAGAAGCCTTGTCACAAGCACTGGTTTATTTTCATGAAAAAACTGGTGCTCGCATTATGATAGAGTATATTATTTTTAAAGATTTTAATGACAGTTTGGAAGATGCAAAAGACTTGGCTCACTTTTGCAAACCATTTCCAGTAAAAATTAATATCATTGAATACAATCCAATAGATGATGCTCAATTTGAAAAAGCTGCTTCAGAAAAGACGGATAAATTTGCAGCTTTCTTAGAAAAGACGTTTAATTTGATTGTGAATGTTCGTAGAAGCAGAGGGAAAGATATCGATGCAGCTTGCGGACAATTAGCCAACCTGTCTGCTAATAGGCATGGTAAAAATAAGGCGATTAGTAAAATATAAAAAGAACTCAACAACGGTTTATTCCTTTTGTTAAAAACCGTATTTTGGATGCTTAATTAAAAAACTAAGAACCAAAAACAGTCAACTAATGCCAAATCAAAAAAAATTATTTTTACTTGATGCCTATGCGCTAATTTATAGAGCATATTTTGCGTTTGGTAAAAATCACCGATACAATTCTAAAGGGTTAAACACATCAGCTATGCTTGGGTTTACCAACACTTTAATAGAAGTATTAGAAAAGCAAAAACCAACGCATATTGCAGTTGTTTTTGATGCTCCTGGGGCAACGAATAGAGTAGATGATTTTGCTGAGTATAAGGCTGGTAGAGAGGCAATGCCCGAAGATATTAGAATAGCGATACCATACATCAAACAAATTATTGAAGCATTTAAGATTCCCATTTTATTAAAAGAAGGGTATGAGGCAGACGATATTATTGGGACAATGGCGAAAGAAGCAGAACGACAAGGATATACCACTTACATGATGACACCAGATAAAGATTTTGGACAGTTGGTTTCGGAAAATATTTTTATGTATAAACCAGCAGCCTACGGGAAACCTGCGGAGGTGCTAGGAGTAAAAGAGGTTTGTGAAAAATTTGAAGTGAAAGACCCTTTGCAGGTAATAGATATTTTAGGGCTGTGGGGAGATGCGGTAGATAATATTCCAGGAATACCAGGTATTGGAGAGAAAACCTCTAAAATCTTAATTGCTAAATATGGTAGTGTTGAAGGGTTGATTGAACATGCGGAAGAACTAAAAGGAAAGCAAAAAGAGAACGTTATCAATTATGCAGAACAAGGACTAATGTCTAAAAAGTTAGCAACTATTATTTTGGATGTGCCAGTGGAATATAATTTTGAAGATTTAGTTTTGGAAAAACCTGATGAAGAAAAAATAACAGAATTATTTGCTGAGTTAGAATTTAGAAACCTAGCTAAAAGAGTATTAGGTAAAGAAATACAGATACAACCATCCAAAGTTGCTGCTGGTGGTCAGATGGATTTATTTGGTAATGTAGCAGAGCAAGAGGAAGTTGTTGAGGAAGAAAAACCAATGGAATTAAAAAACATTGAGAACACCCAACATAATTATCAATTTATAGATACAGCAGAAAAGCGAAAAGAATTAATTGAACAATTAGAGAAAGTAAACTCTTTTTGTTTTGATACCGAAACAACAGGGCTAAATCCATTAACCGCAGAAATAGTTGGGCTGTCGATTGCGTTTGCAGCACACGAAGCTTATTATATTCCTTTTTCTGAAAATAGAGAAGAAGCAACAGCAGTTTTAAATGAATTTAAGGCCTTGTTTGAAAATGAAGCGATTGAAAAAGTAGGGCAGAATATTAAGTATGATTTAAATGTACTCAGCACTTATGGAATTGAATTGAAAGGAAAACTGTTTGATACCATGATTGCGCATTATTTGATACAGCCAGACATGCGTCATAACATGGATTTATTATCAGAAGCTTATTTGGGGTACAAACCCGTATCTATTGAAACGTTAATTGGGAAGAAAGGAAAAAATCAGTTGAGTATGCGAGATGTTGCGCAAGAAAAGATTTCTGATTATGCATGTGAAGACGCAGACATTACCTTACAATTGAAAAATGAGTTTGAACCTAAAATGAATGCTACATTAAAGAAATTGATGGATGAAATAGAATCACCATTAATTCCTGTGTTGGCAAAGATGGAACAAGAAGGAATTAATTTGGATGTTCCGGCTTTAAAAATTTTCTCGGAAGAATTAGCAGAAACAACGGTGAAACTGGAGAATGAAATTAAAGCACTGGCAGGAGAAGATTTTAATGTAGATTCTCCAAAACAATTAGGAGAGGTACTTTTTGAAAAAATGCAAATTGTAGAAAAAGCTAAGAAAACAAAAACAGGACAATACTCTACTAATGAAGATGTGCTTTCTAAGTTGGCGAATAAACATGAGATTATTCCTAAAATACTAGAGTATCGAACATTAAAGAAATTAAAATCGACTTATGTAGACGCATTGCCAGAATTGGTAGATCCAAAAACAGGAAGGGTACACACGAGCTATATGCAAACGGTGGCAGCAACAGGACGGTTAAGTTCTAATAATCCTAATTTACAGAACATTCCCATTCGTTCAGAAAAAGGGAGAGAAATTAGAAAAGCATTTATACCACGAAATGAAGATTATACATTATTAGCAGCAGATTATTCTCAAATTGAATTACGAATTATTGCGGCCTTAAGTGGTGATGAAAATATGCAAGAAGCTTTTGTGAAAGGAGAAGACATTCATACAGCTACAGCAGCTAAAGTTTTTGGAGTGAAACCTGAGGAGGTAGATAGAGAGATGAGAAGCAAAGCGAAGGCTGTGAATTTTGGAATTATTTATGGAGTTTCTGCATTCGGTTTGTCTCAAAACTTGAATATCTCCAGAGGAGAAGCCAAAGAAATTATTGACACTTATTTTGAGAAATATCCGAAATTAAAAGAATACATGGACAATAGTGTAATTTTTGCTAAAGAACACGGATATGTAGAAACGATTATGCAGCGGAGAAGAAATTTATTAGATATTAATTCTAATAATGCCGTAGTTCGTGGCCACGCAGAGCGTAACGCAGTTAATGCTCCAATACAAGGTTCAGCAGCAGACATTATTAAAATAGCGATGATTAACATTCAAAAAGAACTAGAGAAACAACAGTTTAAATCTAAAATGTTGTTGCAAGTGCATGATGAATTGGTATTTGATGTTTACAAACCCGAGTTAGAAAAAATTAAACCGATTATTAAAGATAAAATGCAGAATGCTGTGAAGTTGGCTGTTCCGCTGGAAGTAGAAATGAATGCTGCTGAAAATTGGTTGTTGGCGCATTAAAACGAAAATCAAATGAGATTTCTTTGATTAAAAATTACGAAAGGAGTTGAAAAATGACCGTTAAAGTGCTAAAAGTGACCGTTAAATAAAAAGAGATCTGTTTTTTGCGTGGTGAATGTTAAATTTAAGTATCTTACTGAAAAATTAGAATTATAAAAATAATAAGTCATGATGAAAATGATAAGAATTACGAGTGTACTAATAATTGTTGTTGTGATATCTCTATTAGGGTGCAAGAAAGAACCTTGTCTTGTCCTGAAATAGGTTTACACTAAAAAGTGTAAAAAATGGACAAAAAAATCATTCAAAAAGCAGGTAAATATTTTACCGAAACAGAAAAACATTTAATTATTCAGGAGTTAATTTCAAGAG
>JAGFIT010000011.1 GCA_024103385.1 Vicingus serpentipes | reverse complement strand
CCAGCAAATTCCAGTAAGTACAATACAATTCAAAACGGAAAATAAATGTTAACTCATTTATCGATAAATAATTACGCAATTATCGAAGCGATTAATCTCGATTTCAATAAAGGATTTACAGTTATTACAGGTGAAACAGGTGCAGGAAAATCGATACTTCTTGGAGCTTTATCACTTATATTAGGAAATAGAGTAGATACCTCTATATTGAATAACAAGGAAAAAAAATGCGTAGTAGAAGGAACCTTTCATATTGATCAAAAACTTCTGGAATCCTTTTTCATGGAGAACGATTTAGATTTTGAAAAAGAAACGATAATAAGAAGAGAAATAAGTGTCTCTGGAAAATCAAGAGCATTTGTTAACGATACCCCTGTAACTCTTGGAGTACTAAAAGAATTAACGAGCCAATTAATAGATATTCATTCACAGCATCAAACTTTAAAATTACAAGACAATCATTTTCAGCTTAATGTTATCGATAGTTTCGCGCAAATAAATAAGCTAACAACCGATTACTATCAAGATTTTCATAAGTACATAGAAAAGAAAAGAAAATTAAATAAACTTCTTAGTCATGAAGCAAATGCCAAGTCTGATGTTGATTATTTACAATTTCAAATTAATGAGCTAGAAGAACTAGCACTCAAACCAGGTGAAAAAAGCGAGCTTGAAAATCAGCTAGAAGTATTAAATAATATAGAATTAATTAAATCAACACTTGATAAAGCTGTTTTCCAATTAAATGAATCCGATCAAAACATTACTTCAATCTTAAGAGAATTGACCCATTCATTTTCAGGAATTTCAAATTATGGAGAATCATACGAACAACTATACGAAAGACTGAATAGTATATTGATTGAATTAGAGGATATTTCAAATGAGATAGGGAATAGCTCTCTAGATTATGACACTGAAACTGCACAGTATTTAAACGATCGATTGAGTGCCATTTATAATCTAGAACAAAAACACAAAGTAACGGATGCTGATCAATTGATAACCCTTTTAGAAGAATTTAACAATAGGTTAGAGGCTATCAACTTAACAGAACAAGGTGTTGAAGAATTAGAGTTAGAATTAACACAGGAAAAGAAAAAAATATTTCTTTTAGCAGAAGAAATTTCTAAAAAAAGAATAGCTGTATTTGCTGAATTGGAGAAAACGATAGTGGGTAATTTAACTGAGTTAGGTATGCCTGCCGCTTCTTTCATCATTAAACACCAACTATTAGATGATGTAGGAGAAAATGGAATTGATGATGTTCAATTTCTTTTTTCAGCAAATAAAGGTATTGCAGAGAAAGAGTTAGAAAAAACAGCATCCGGAGGAGAGCTTTCTCGTTTAATGCTGGCAATTAAATCAATACTAGCTAAAAATGCTCAAATCCCTACTATTGTTTTTGATGAGATTGACACGGGGGTTTCTGGAGATATTGCCGATAAAATGGCCTCTATTATGAAAACGATGAGTGAATACACTCAGGTAATGGCAATAACTCATTTACCACAAGTTGCTGCAAAAGGAGAGACACATTTCAAAATTTTCAAAGAAACTACTTCTAATAAAACATTGACTTATGTAAAAACCCTTTCATCTGAAGGTAGAATGGAAGAGATAGCAAAGATGTTAAGTGGTAAAGAATTAAGCTCTGCAGCAAAAGAAAATGCTAAAATTTTACTAGAAAATAGTTGAGTTTATTTATGCTGTATGATATTGATTAATAAAATCAAATAAAAGGCATAAATAGCTATTACATTTCCTCATTTTTTAAGACAATAGTTTCTTAACTTTTCTATATTTGTAGTAATATAAAATATAGCACAATATGTCAACTAATTTATTACAAGGAAAAAAAGGAATCATCTTTGGTGCGTTAAACACAGAGTCTATAGCATGGAAAGTAGCGGAAAGAGCACATGAAGAAGGAGCTGAGTTTATTTTAACGAATGCACCAGTAGCTCTAAGAATGGGAGAGTTGAAAGAATTAGCAGAAGCAACAGGAAGTGATATTGTTCCTGCAGATGTTACCTCAATGGAAGATCTAGAAAATTTATTTAATAAAGCTCAAGAGAAGTTTGGAAAGATAGATTTTATACTGCATTCAATAGGTATGTCTATTAATGTTAGAAAAGGTATTGATTATGAAAATAGCAATTATGACTTTTATAATAAAGCAATGGATATTTCAGCCATTTCTTTTCACAAAGTAATGAAGGTTGCTAAAGAAAAAGACATTATGAATGAGTGGGGGTCTATTTTAGCACTTTCATTTATAGCAGCACAATTAGCAATTCCTGGATACAATGATATGTCGGATGCCAAATCGTTACTAGAATCAATAGGAAGAACCTTTGGCTATTATTATGGCACAGATAAAAAAGTAAGAGTGAACACTATATCCCAATCACCAACCAAAACAACTGCAGGTGGAGGTATATCAGGGTTTAATTCTTTGTATAATTATGCAGAAGCTAACTCTGCATTAGGAAATGCTCCCGCTTTGGATTGTGCTAATCATTGTATTGTTATGTTTTCGGATTTAACAAAATATGTTACTATGCAAAACTTGTTTCATGATGGCGGATTTTCTAGTACTGGTGTTACGACAAAAGTCATGGAACATTTTATGAAAGATTAAAATTAGAGAATTACTCATAAAAAAATCCGCTATGAAAATAGCGGATTTTTTTATGAGTATAATTTCTACTACTAATCCTCTTTGTCAGACTCTACATCTGGGTTGTTCTTTTTCTTCTTTTTATTAGAACTAGTAACTGTAGTGATAATTAACTCTTGAGTAACATCGTCTAAGTCAATTTTAATACTATCACCTTCTTTTACATTAGACTGTATAATTTCTTCAGCTAAAGGGTCTTCAATAAATTTTTGAATGGCTCTTTTAAGAGGTCTTGCTCCATAAGCAGCATCATACCCTTTCTCGGCAATAAAGTCTTTTGCTGCATCAGTAAGTGTGATGTTGTAACCCAAGTTATTTATCCTTCCATAAAGACTTTCCAATTCAATATCAATTATTTTATGAATATCTTCCTTGGTTAAAGAGTTAAACATTACTACATCATCAATTCTATTTAAGAATTCAGGAGCAAAAGCTTTTTTTAATGCATTTTGTATCACTCCAGCCGCATGTTCCTCAGTATTTTCTTTCTTCTTCGCTGTAGAAAACCCAACTCCTTGTCCAAAATCAGCCAATTGTCTAGCTCCAATGTTAGAGGTCATAATAATGATGGTGTTCTTGAAATTAATTTTTCGACCAGAACTATCTGTCAATTGTCCATCATCCAAAGCTTGTAGTAATAAGTTAAATACATCTGGGTGTGCTTTTTCAATTTCATCCAACAATATTATAGAGTAAGGTTTTCTTCTTACTTTTTCTGTTAACTGACCACCTTCTTCATATCCAACATATCCAGGAGGAGCTCCAACCAATCGAGAAACAGCGAATTTCTCCATGTATTCACTCATGTCTATTCGGATTAAAGCATCTTCTGAATCAAAGAGATACTTTGCCAATATTTTAGCCAATTGCGTTTTTCCAACACCTGTAGGTCCTAAAAAGATGAACGAACCTATCGGTTTGTTAGGGTCTTTCAATCCAGCTCTGTTTCGTTGTATAGCTTTAACTACTTTCTTAACGGCCTCATTCTGTCCAATAACCTTGTCGTTTATTTCATCATACATTTTAACTAAACGATCTCCTTCCGCTTGAGCTACTCTTTGTACAGGTATTCCCGTCATCATAGCAACTACTTCCGCAACATTTTCTTCACCAACTACCTCTTTGTGATTTTTTGTTTCTTCTTCCCAAGCTTTTTTAGCGTTATTTAAATCTTTAAGTAAGGTTCTTTCATTGTCTCTCAATTGAGCAGCTTCCTCATATTTTTGACTACGAACCACATGGTTCTTCTTGTCTTTAATATCTTCTATTTTTTTCTCAATTTCGATAATGTTTTTAGGTACTTTAATATTGGTAATGTGCACCCTGGACCCCGCTTCATCTAAAGCATCAATAGCCTTATCGGGTAAGTGTCTATCCGTCATGTATCTATCAGTTAGGGTTACACAAGCTTCAATAGCTTCTGGAGTGTAAGTAACATTATGATGATCTTCATACTTATCTTTAATGTTATTTAAAATTTGAATGGTTTCCTCAACAGTAGTAGGGTCAACAATTACCTTCTGAAACCTTCTTTCTAAAGCCCCATCTTTTTCAATATATTGTCTATATTCATCAAGAGTAGTGGCACCAATACATTGCAGTTCTCCTCTGGCTAAGGCAGGCTTGAACATATTGGAAGCATCCAATGATCCTGATGCACCACCAGCACCAATAATGGTGTGTATTTCATCAATAAAAAGAATAATGTCTGGAGATTTTTCCAATTCATTCATTACTGCTTTCATTCGTTCTTCAAACTGACCTCTGTACTTTGTTCCTGCAACTAAAGAAGCTAAATCAAGCGTAACTATTCTTTTCCCAAACAAAACCCTCGAGACCTTCTTTTGTATAATTCTTAATGCTAATCCTTCAGCAATAGCAGATTTACCAACGCCAGGCTCTCCAAGTAAAATAGGGTTGTTTTTTTTTCTTCTACTTAAAATTTGGGAAACACGCTCAATTTCTTTCTCTCTACCAACAATAGGATCAAGCTTTCCATCTTCAGCATACTTGGTTAAATCTCGTCCGAAATTATCTAGCACAGGAGTTTTAGATTTAGAATCTCCTCCTTTAGGTGCACCACCACCTGCGCTACTTCCCATAAATCCTTTTGAATCATCATCATCGTCATCAT
>JAGFIT010000095.1 GCA_024103385.1 Vicingus serpentipes | reverse complement strand
AGAGCGATTGAACTATTTTTACTGCTCTTTTCTCTAATCGCTTATCGCCAAAACATCCTTTAAAATTCATTCTCCTTTTTTTCTGCAAAACTAAAAAGAAAAGATGTGTACACACGGTAGGTGTTTTAACGGATACTTAATTTACGATTACCAAGAAAAAACCTATCTATTACTTTGGGGTTTCATTACGATTACATTCTAACTGTACACTCACACTATCAATATGTCCTCCTAGTGGAACGTTGAGTTTAGATACCTTTAGTTTTATTTTATCAATCGCTGAAAATTCTTTAAATAATGCATCTATAATTCTTTTGGAAACATGTTCTAATATCTTAGATGGAACAGCCATTTGCTCTTTTACTACCTGAAAAACAGCTTGGTAATTTACTGTATCTTCAATACTATCTGTAATAGCTGGCTTTTCTAAATCAACATCCAATTCAACATTTACCAAAAAATTAGTTCCTATAGATGTTTCTTCTTTAAAGCACCCATGATAAGCATAAAGCTTTATTCCTTCAACAAATATTTTACCCATAATTTAGTAATTAGTTGCTAGTTGCTAGTTGCTAGTTGCTAGTTGCTAGTTGCTAGAACGTAAACAAATATCATTATCAACTAACTTTACAAACTTATAACTTTTCAACTTTCGACTCAATTCTTCTTAGCCCAAAAATCTTTTAACGTTGCTGTTCTATTAAATATTAACTGCTCCGATGTAGAATCATCATCTACACAAAAATAGCCTAACCGTTGAAACTGATAGCGTTCTTGAGGCTTTGCATCTTTCAAAGCCAATTCAATTTTGCAGTCATTCAGTACGGTTAAAGAAGCAGGATTAATAAGTGTTTTAAAATCAACCTCTTTATTTTCATCAGGAGCTTCCACCGTAAATAATCGATCATAAACATTTACTTGTGCTGTAACATGGTGTGATGCTGAAACCCAATGTAAAGTACCTTTTACTTTTCGTTGGCTTTCTTCTGAACCACTTCCACTTTTACTTTTTTTATCATAAGAACATTTCACTTCAATAATATTCCCAGCTGCATCTCTTACCACTTCTTCCCCTTTAATAATATATCCGTGTTTCAATCGAACTTCTTTTCCTATTCCTAATTTAAATACTTTGCTAGGGCACTCCTCTATAAAATCTGCTTTCTCAATATAAATTTCTCTTGAAAAAATCATTTCTCTTTGTCCTGCATTTTCATCCTCAGGATTATTATCTGCCATTACAATTTCTGTTTCTCCTTCTGGATAATTAGTAATTACCAATTTTAAAGGATCTAAGACAGCCATTATCCGAGTGGTTGATTTGTTTAAATCTGCACGAATACAAGACTCTAATAAAGCTACATCTATTACTTGTTCTCGTTTTGAAACACCTGCAGTAACTATAAATTTATGAATTGATGCAGGTGTATATCCTCTTCTTCTTAATCCAGAAATAGTAGGCATTCTTGGATCATCCCAACCACCAACCAAATTCTCTTCAACTAACTGCATCAGTTTTCGTTTACTCATCACTGTATAGTTCAAATTAAGCCTCGAAAACTCTCTTTGTTTAGGTCTTGTATTTTGATCATATACTTGGTCTAAAAACCAATCGTACAATTCTCTATGTGGTTCAAATTCTAACGAACAAAGGGAATGAGAAATTTGTTCAATATAATCTGACTCTCCATGTGCCCAATCATACATCGGATAAATACACCAATTATTTCCGGTTCTATGATGAGCTTTATGCATTACTCGATACATGATAGGGTCTCTCATTAACATATTCACATGGGTCATGTCAATTTTAGCCCTTAAAATATGCTCTCCCTCCTTAAATTCACCTTGTTTCATTTTATTAAACAAATCCAAATTCTCTTCTACAGTCCTATCTCTATAAGGACTATTTCTTCCAGGTTTAGTAGGTGTTCCTTTTTGCTCTGCCATATCTTCTGACGATTGAGAATCGACATACGCTTTCCCCTTTTTAATTAATAAAACTGCCCAATCGTATAATTGTTGAAAGTAATCCGAAGAATAACGTTCTTCAGCCCACTTTAAGCCCATCCATGATAAATCATACTTTATAGCATCTACGTATTCTTGTTCTTCTTTAGACGGGTTAGTATCATCAAATCGGAGCACTACTGGAGCATTGTATTTTTCCCCTAGTCCAAAATTTAACCCAAAAGCTTTTGCATGCCCAATGTGTAAATATCCATTTGGTTCGGGCGGAAATCTAAATTTTAATTGATCAGCAGAAAGCCCCTCTTTTAAATCCTCCTCTATGATTTGCTCAATAAAATTGAGCGATTTTTTTTCTTCTAAGTTCTCCATTAGGCTACTTCTTCTTTCTTGATATTTTTAATACCTGCTTTTAATCTATTAATCGATTCTTCTTTACCAATCACTTCCATTATTTCAAATAAGGAAGGACCACCTCCAACGCCTGTAATTGCTAACCGAATCGCAATCATTGGCGTTCCAAAACCCAACTCTTTTTCTTCAACATACGCCTTAAAAGCTGTTTCTAACGCTTCTGCAGTAAATTCAGTGTTAGCAAAAACAGTTACCAAATCGGCTACTATTTGAGGAGAATTCTCTTTCCATTTTTTATTTACTGTTTTTTGGTCGTAAGTTTTAGGTGCTTCAAAAAAGTAGTTTCCTTGTTCCATAATTTCTTTTGGAAATGAAACTCTTTCTTTCATTAAACCACAAACTCTAGTCAACAGCTCAGCACTATATTTCCCATCAGCTGGTTTAATTAATTCCGCTAATTCTTCATTGGATTTTTTTCTCAAATATTGTTCGTTAAACCACTTGGTTTTGTCTGGATCAAATTTGGCACCTGATTTACCTACTCTTTCCAAAGTAAAGGCTTCAACCAATTCTTCCATTGAAAAGATTTCTTGCTCTGTTCCAGGGTTCCATCCTAAAAATGCGAGCATATTAATATGTGCTTCAGGAAAATAACCACTCTCTCTATAGCCTGAAGAAATTTCTCCTTCTGGTGATTTCCATTCGATAGGAAATACTGGAAAACCACCTGCATCACCATCTCTTTTACTCAATTTTCCATTTCCATTAGGTTTTAATATTAATGGTAAATGTGCAAACTCGGGCATTTCATTCTCCCACCCCAAGAACTTATACAATAACACATGCAATGGTCCTGAAGGCAACCATTCCTCCCCTCTAATCACATGCGTAATTTTCATTAAATAATCATCCACCACATTTGCCATGTGGTAAGTAGGCATTCCATCTGATTTATATAATACTTTATCATCTAGATTAACTGAATCAACCACCACATAGCCTCTGATAATATCTTTAAATTTCACTTCTTCATTACGTGGAATTTTTACTCTCACTACATAAGGTTCTCCTGCTGCTATTTTGTGTTGAACCTCTTCAGGTGATAAAGTCAATGAATTTTTCATGGTATCACGAGAATTCATATCATATGATTGCGAAGAACTTCCAGTTTGCTTTAAACGTTCACGCATTTCTTCCAACTCACTAGGAGTATCAAAAGCATAATAGGCATTACCTGATGCTATCAATTGGTCAACGTACTTTTTATAAGTTCCCTGTTCCTTCCTTTCTGATTGACGATAGGGTCCAAATTCTCCTCCAGCTCCTATTCCTTCATTAGGAGTAATTCCACACCAATTCAATGCTTCTATAATGTAATCTTCAGCTCCTTTAACGTAACGAGTTTGGTCCGTATCTTCCACCCTAAGAATAAAATCCCCACCGTGCTTTTTGGCAAACAAATAATTATACAAAGCTGTCCGAACTCCTCCTATGTGTAATGGACCTGTTGGGCTTGGTGCAAACCTTACTCTTACTTTTTTCTCCATCGTTTCTTTTTAAATCCCTCTTTTTATGGGATAATTTCAACTCATCAAACTAAAGCTTGAAGTTTCTCTAAATTAAGTTAGCAAAGATAACTAATCATACTCAAAAAAAAAGCCCCTCAGATTTCTCTTTGGGGCTTTCTCACTAACATTAATCTAAACACTTATTTATCAACTACTATCCTTTTAGTAAAAACTCGTTCTCCTTGGTAATCTACAGATACAAAGTAAACTCCTGAAGACATTTCATTCGTTAAAATTTTTACTTCCTTTTTATTTTCTTCCATTTGGATGGATTTTATTTTTTGACCTACTACATCTGTTATGATAATTTCACCTCCACTATATCCATAAGGCACTTTAACATTAAAAAATTGATTTGCTGGTATAGGGTAAATCGAAATATCAGTAACCCCATCTCTAAAACCTTGAACACCTAAAACAAATGAAACAGTATTGCAATAAGTATTCATTTTACATCCATTACTATCTGAAACTGTTAAACAAACATTATAATTATTTGGAGACGAATACGTATGCGATGGATTTTGAGAATTATCTAATGGAGAACTATCTCCAAAATCCCATGACCAAGTATAAGCTGCAGAAGATGAATCAGAAAACTGATACGTTCCTCCTCCTTGATGTGCAAAACCAAAATTAGCAGCAGCAGTATCATGTAACACTATTAAATGTTGAGCCGAATCCATACAATTAATGGAATACCCATAATAATTTGCCTTTAACTGTGTGTTATAATATCCGGAAGAAGTAAAATCATAAGAAGTATCAGTAGGATGGTACTCTCCAGAACCATCATCAAAATTCCAAGTATACAATGGTTTATCAGTTGTGTTAAACAAATTAAACATCACATCCGTATTGTTGACAGACCCATTGGTAAAGGCTACCGTATCCCCTAAACAAATGGTATCCTTATCTGTGGTAAAGGAAGCACTTATATTCTGTTCTATTATCGGGTGCAGTAATATGTCTGAGTCCCAAGCTCCTCCCCAATCTGTATAAGCATTGTATAAAGCCCCTGCATAAATCGCCCAAGCCAATTTATCCTGATTTCCATCTCCTTGTTTATTATATCCATACCAAGGAGCATTTGGAGGTAGCTGAGATTGATTTAATTCTATAACTACTGCAAAAGAATCAGACACCGCTACAGGGTTTTTAAAGAATAACGCTTGTTCTTGAAAACCAACATCATGCACATCTACCGTATCAGTAGCTATTAATGTTTGGGGCTTATTAGGCCGAGTAGGATCAGACTCTATTATACTATAAATGCTAATCACCATACTAATGGAATCTTGATTAGCAGGAATACCGTCTAAATCCAATAAAACATAAGCTGTAACACCATGTATGAAAGCATTACCTGTATAATGATATGCTTGAGAAAGCCCTTCAATATAACCTACTTCCATCGAATCAATTTCTTCGAATCCTGATAGTCTCGCATACGGGAAACGAACAGTATCAATACAGTTTACCGTTTTATTATTTATATTTTTTGTTTTATTGAAGTGATAAGTAGAATTTACGGAACGGGTATAGCGTGGCGGCATGTTTTGGGCTATTGCTCCAGTTACAAATAATAAAGAAAGTAAAAGGGTATAAAATTTTCTCATAAAACTTATCAATGATTTACCCTGCTTACGAGAAAATCAATAAAAAGTTTCAGAAAATATTAGAGTTTATCCTTTCTTCTAACTACACACCCCTCAGCCCCCTCTTTTTAGAGGGGAAAACCCTCTCTTTATTCTTCATTCCTAATAACAATTCCCTCCTACAAAGGAGGGTTAGGGAGGTGTCTTTTCTTAATTTATAGTTTTGGAAAATAGTTATCTTTTGCCAATTATTTTTCTTCAGCTATAACTTCGTCATCTTCTTTCTTAAAATATCTTTTTTGAAAAAGAAAAATCATTCCAATCCCCACAGAAATAGATGTATCGGCTATATTAAAGACAGGTCTAAAAAACAAGAAATGCTCTCCTCCCCAAAAAGGAAACCAATCTGGAAAATTCCCTTCTAACAATGGAAACCATAGCATATCTACCACCCATCCGTGTAAAAAAGGAGCATACCCTCCTTCCTCTGGAAAAAAAGTAGCCAACTGGTTAAAACTTTCGTTAAAGATTAATCCATAAA
>JAGFIT010000094.1 GCA_024103385.1 Vicingus serpentipes | reverse complement strand
AGAGCGATTGAACTATTTTTACTGCTCTTTTCTCTAATCGCTTATCGCCAAAACATCCTTTAAAATTCATTCTCCTTTTTTTCTGCAAAACTAAAAAGAAAAGATGTGTACACACGGTAGGTGTTTTTACCGATAGGATGGTACTGTTATTTGTATTAGCTTTGGTGTATTAATAACTCATTGTGTTGTTTACCGTTTTTAGTCGTTTGTACTCATTTGTAGTCAGTTGTAAACGAATAAATAACACTCTGATTATTAATAAGTTAAAATATAATACGAATAAATTGCACTAGTGCTCTTTATTCGGTTGTTGTAGCTAATTATACCCAATCAGGTATATCACACCTTAATCCAAAATAAAATATACCCGAAATGGTATATTATAAATAATAATCCTTAACTTTATACCCTAAAAGGTATATTCAAATGAATAAATTAAGTCAATTTGTAAAAAAAAGAAGGAAATCCCTTGGACTAACTCAAGAAGACCTTTCTTTCAAAGCTGGTGTAGGACTAAGGTTTGTTCGAGATTTAGAGCAAGGAAAAGAAAGTTTACGAATGGATAAAGTTAATCAGGTCCTAACGTTATTTGGCCATGAGCTTGGTCCAATACAATCAGAAAGAAATGAAGAAAGCTAAAGTATATATGTATGATAAGTTAACTGGGACATTAACGGAGGACGAAAATGGCTTCCATTTTGAATATGATCAATCATACCTAAAATCAGATAATGCAGAGCCAATAAGCTTGACACTACCACTCACGGATAAAGAGTATATAAGTAAAGTGATGTTCCCCTTTTTTGATGGATTAATACCTGAAGGGTGGTTACTCGATATAGCCCAAAAAAATTGGAAATTAAACCCGAGAGATAGGATGGAGATATTGCTAAAGACCTGTCATAATTGTATCGGTGCAGTATCAATAGAAGAAATTTAGACCTATGAAAAACAAATGTCTATACTGCTACAAAACAATAAATTCGACAGATTTAGATACTTCTGCAGGTCAGGAAGGCTATCATCCAAAGTGCAGCAAAAAGTTTTACGGTAAACCCACACCTCCATTACTAGACTTTACAGAAGATCAAATATTACAATTGGCAGAACAAGTAATTAAAAGCCAAAAAACCGTAACAGGGGTACAACCCAAACTGTCACTTGGGTTGAGTAATGAAATTGATGCACCTGAACGTTTTACCATTGTTGGATTACGGGCGGAATACATATTGAAGCCCCAGACTGAATTATATCCAAACCTGCCTGAAATAGAAGACTTAACAATGCATCTAGCGGAATTAAGTAAAATTAAAACGGTTAAACACTCATTAATAAAACTCAAATCAGGACAGCTAGCCTATATCACAAAAAGGATTGATCGGAATAATGGCAAAAAATTACATATGGAAGACATGTGTCAATTAACAGAAAGACTAACCGAAGATAAATACAAAGGATCTCACGAACAAGTTTCAATAGCAATAAAGAAATATACTGCTAACCCAGGATTAGACGTAACAGATTTTTACGAATTAGTTATGTTTTGCTTCCTAACAGGTAACAATGACATGCATTTGAAAAATTTCTCATTGCTAAAAAGTAATCTAAAATATGATTTGTGCCCCGCATATGACCTAGTCGCATCAGAATTAGTTGTAGAGGGAGACGATGAAGACCTTGCATTAAACTTGAATGGTAAAAAGAAAAAAATTAAGCGAAAAGATTTTGAAACTGCAATGGCAGGAGCAGGCATAGATCAAAAAGTAATTGAAAACATATTTCAAAAATATAAAAAACTAATTCCTAAATGGGATCAGTTTATAATTGAAAGTTTTTTACCAGAGAAAATGAAAGATGAATATATCTCTCTTATTAAAAGAAAATCAATTCAAATTGAACTATAAAAACTCGCTACAACAAGGTGTATAGTGTATAACACCCTTCGGGATGCTATGACACCATATACTAAAGGTTCTCACCCCTCCCTCAACCCCTCAAAAACACTTGCTACCGCTGGGCAGATTTCGGTGTTTTTTAAAGACAAGTTGAGCACTTGATAAAACCGCTTACGGTTGGTGTGTGGGTATTCTCTGCACGCTAATGGCCGAGCTTCGTAAACAGCACAATAATTGTCTTCCCCTAAAAAAGGGCAAGGGGCAGAACGAAAAACATAATCCCCCTCCTCATCCATTTCCAAATGCTGCTCAATTAATTGAGAAGGTTTTAGTTTTAAATGTTTAGCTAATCTGTCTACGTCTCTATCGTGTATGGCAGGACTAGTAGTTTTGCAACAATTGGCACACTCCAAACAATTGATCTGCTCAAAAACTTCCTCATGCAATTGATGCACCGTAGCATCCAAATTTTTAGGTTTGGATTTTTTGAGCTGCTTCACCAATTGTTTGTTCTCTTTTTGGTGGGCTAACGCTTGTTGTATTTTTTGTTCTAATTCTTTATTCATGATAAACACTTCGACAGGCTCAGTGTGACAATTAGTAAAACTATTCAACATTTAACACTTAAAATTTAACATTTCGTAGCTCTCGTCATTTCTCTTTTCCCAGGAGGGCCTGGCAAACTTTCTACGTCAAAACCAACTTCTTTTAGGGTTCTTTTTACACTCCCTTTGGCACAATAGGTTACTAATATTCCTTCATCATTAAGTGCGTTGTACATTTTTTCAAAAATAGGTTTCTCCCACAATGCTGGTTGTACTCGAGGTCCAAATGCATCAAAATAAATCAAATCAAAATGCTCGTTAGTGATGTAATTGATTAAATCCGTTTGTACTTTTTTTAACTTAAAATTAGCCGTAATGTTTTGGTTGTTTTCCCAATCGCATTGGTGTAGTAGGTGAAATAACTTTTTTTCTTCACTACTTGCTTTTAACTCCTCTAAATAATTTAATTCATGAACCAATTCTTCTTTTAATGGAAACGCTTCTATTCCAACATAATCAACCTCTACCTTTTTTTTATGTGCTTCTAATAATGTTAAAAAAGCATTCAGCCCTGTTCCAAAACCTATTTCTAAAACTTTAATGTGCTTCTTCTCTACAAAATTTAACCCTGCATCAATAAAAACATGTTTCGCTTCTTGTATAGCACCATGCACAGAGTGATAGGTTTCATCTAATCCCTCCACGTACAAAGTATGCGAACCATCGGCTGTTATTTTTAATGCGCTTTTGTCCAATTTTTTACATTTATGATTATAATCATATATATTTATCTATATATGTTTACCTTTGCTTAGAAATTTATAACTATGATAACACAAAACGATATCGACAAAAGTAGGTCATTTAACGAATACTACCAATTAGTTGAAGAATTAGCCAATAACAACGGTACTACTGGAAATGAACAAACAGAGGAAATGATTAACTATACAAAACTCAACTACTCTAGAATGAAGCGGATAATGAAAACCACTCCTATTTCTGAAGATGTTATCAAAACTGTAGACTGCTTAAATGATCCACTCACTTGGATAGTACTTGCTGAAAGTTGGTGTGGTGATGCTGCCCAAAACATTCCTGTATTTGCTAAAATTGCTGAAGGCAACCCCAACATCAATTTAAGAATAGTATTAAGAGATGAGAATCCCCAATTAATGAATCAATATTTAACCAACGGATCCAAATCCATTCCCAAGTTAATTTGTGTGGATGAAAATTTAAAAGAATTAGGAACATGGGGACCTCGACCTCAATTTTTACAAAACTGGTTGTATAAAGAAAAAGCAAATCCTACTATGGAAATGAGTGCATTAAAGGAACAATTTCAAGTTTGGTACACCAAAGATAAAGGGCAAACCTTACAACGAGAAATGGTATTATTGATGAAAGATTGGTTAAATAGAAAGTGTTCTTGTTTGGAAGATAATTAAGCAACTACTTTTTAGACTTAAATATGTAATTGATTTTAAAAGACTGCTTTTTAATTCGATTTCCATTTTCATCCACATTCCAATAATCGTTTTCATCATCTAATTCATCTTCCTCCTTCCATACAAATTTTTCTTGTTGTGGACCTTGTTTTCTGTAGTAAAATGCCAAAACAATTCCTGCAACAAAACCCCACAAGTGCCCCTCAAAAGAAACATTTATTTTTATTGGAAAAATACCCCAAACCATACTTCCGTAGAACATTATTACAAAAAATGATAAGGCAATGAGTCGTTTGTTTTTCCTTAAAAAACCACTTATTAATAAAAAAGAAAATACACCATACAATAAACCACTTGCACCTATATGATAAGCTTCTCTAGCAGAAACCCAAGTCCAAACACCTACCATTAGATAAATCCATAAAATCAACTTGAGTGCTATTTTTTTGTAAAAATAAAATAAGGCTGTTCCTAAAATTAATAACGGAATAGAGTTACTCAATAAGTGTTGATAATCACCATGAATTAATGGTGAAAAAAAAATGCCCCATAATCCTTTTATATTTCTAGGGTAAACCCCATAATTAGTCCATTTCAGCTCAAAAACATACTGTGTGAAATGCACCAAACTAATTATTAGCACAAATAAAACGGGGTAAATAAGGGCGTTTAAAAATTTATTTTTTTCTTGTTTATCCAAAGTAATTAGTCTCTATCGATTATTATGCCATTGTATTTTTGTCAGTTTAGGAATCCTTAAAAGTTGTTAATTTCTTTATTTTTAATTCAAATAATTCATTACATTTGGATTCAAATTTATCATTATGAAAACAAAAGTTGTTTTATTATTCTTATTAATTAGTGCTGGCACAACTGCCTTTTCTAAAGGGAATGACCCTAAGCAAGAAGAAAAAAAGACAACTAAATCAAAATATGATTTTAATGTTTTCAAGTTGATATCCATAGACAGCAAACAACACCAAACGGATTCCACTAAAACAAAATTAACTGGAGCTCCTTCTTCAAATAAAGAAATGGAGTAATCACTTCATTCCTCTTTCTTTTCTTATATTCTCGTAAGCTTCCTTTACTTTTCGGAATTTTTCTTCTGCGGATACTTTAAACTCTTCGCCTAAATGAGACACTTTATCAGGGTGATATTTAACAGCCATTCTTCGATAAGCCTTTTTTACCTCATCATCAGAAGCTGCCTTAGTAATTTCTAATATTTTATATGCGCCATCTACTTCTTTGAAGAACATGGCTTTAATGGAGTTATAATCGGGCTGTCTAATTCCTAAATAGGCAGCTATTTGTTGTATCACTTCTAATTCTGATGGATGTACTTCTCCGTCCACCGAAGCAACTCCAAACAATAAATGCATCAATTGCAAACGAGCCGGATACATGGTGTAAGTTTTTATTTGCAAACACACATCTTGTATTGGAATATCTTTTTTGAGCAACTCCCTCAACACTAACAAGTGCTGTTTAGTCCTTTCAGACCCAAATTGCTTATAAAAAAATCGTTTTACATATTCTAATTCTGCTTTTAACACTTTTCCATCTGCCTTCATTACTGCAGCAACTAACACCAATAAACTCGCTCCAAAATCATTAGGGGTTGTTTGGTAGCTTCTTCGTTTTAATGGAGCCTCATCTACATCAATTGATTGATCAATCACAGAACCTATAGCAAACCCTAACAAAGCACCCATCGGACCTAAAAATGCCCAACCTAAACCACTACCTATCCATTTACCAAACTTTGCCATTCATCCTTTTATTTAACCCCAAATGTAATAAATACAAAAACACTTAAAATAATTTTTTTAATTCCTTATTTTTTTTGAATATTCGTGCCGTAGAAATTGATCAATAAAATTCAGCCATATCACATTGTACCACCGGTTATTAAAAGTGGAACAGTATATTCTTTTTGTACTGATAATGGTGTAAATTATGAGGTTCGGTTTGGAAGAAAACAAAACAACATTTTAAATGCAACAATTGTTTTCGGTGTAACTAACGAAGAGTACGATGGAGAAGAGTATAGCATCACTAATAAAGGAGAAGTTTATAGGGTAATGGCAACCATTGTGGAAGTTGTACGTCAATATAAAGAGGAACACCCCAATATTAATGTATTTGAATATACTGGGGAACAAAGTGAAAAAGAAAAAAGAGATAAAAAGAATGTACGATTAGCTCTTTACAGTCGTTATATAGCTAAGGTGTTTGATAAAAATTGGAAGATAATACATAATGAAGATAAAGTTGTTATCAAGAAAAAACCTTAACTAGACAGTACTGTCAAATGAGTGACATTATGTCTGTATGGAGTGTTAAAGGATGTTAAAAAATTATGATATAAGTAACAATTGTATTTTTTTTACGTTTTTATTATCAGATGTAAGAAGAC
This sequence comes from Vicingus serpentipes, assembly GCA_024103385.1. GTDB lineage: Bacteria > Bacteroidota > Bacteroidia > Flavobacteriales_E > Vicingaceae. The sequence continues at coordinate 1,839 of JAGFIT010000094.1, read as the reverse complement.
TATGTGATTTTAGCACAGTTTTTGATGCGTACTAAAATACAACAAGGAAGGAAAGAATATGAGACAGTTAAAAATTACACAACAAATTACCAAGAGAGAAAGTAAATCTCTCGAAAAATATTTACAAGAGGTATCTCGTGAGGGTATGATTACTGCTGATGAAGAAGTGGAGTTAGCCCAAAAGATTAAAGATGGAGATACTGCAGCGTTAAATAAATTGGTTAGATCCAACTTACGATTTGTGATTAGTGTTGCCAAACAATATCAAAATACTGGTTTAACATTAGAGGATTTAATTAATGAGGGAAACTTAGGGTTAATTGAAGCCGCAAAGAGATACGATCATACTAAAGGATTTAAATTTATATCTTATGCCGTTTGGTGGATTAGACAAAGTATTCTAAAAGCTGCTGCAGATAACTCTAGAACAATTCGTTTACCACACAATAGATTGGGAGAGATTCAAAAAATCAATAGAGCTACTAGTGAGTTTGAACAAACCATGGAAAGAGAACCAACAGATGAAGAATTATCTGAAATTTTAGAAATGGATTTAGAAAAAGTTCAAAACTCTAGAAAAATGTCTAAAAAGCAGGCTTCTTTAGATGCTCCTATGGCAAATGATGATGACAACAACAGTTTAATCAGTGTTATAGAAAGTGATGGAACTCCTGCTCCTAATGATTCTCTGATTCATGAATCCTTATCTACAGACATTGAAAGAACTTTATCTTACCTGAAAGGAATGGAAGCAGAAGTAATTCGATTGTTTTATGGATTAAGTGGAAGAAAAGAAATGACTTTAGAAGAAATTGGAAATCATTTTGGATTAACCAGAGAAAGAATAAGACAAATTAAAGAAAGAGGATTAAGAAGATTAAGAAGACTTTCGAGAGCAAATAATTTGCAAACTTACTTATAGCTATAGATTATATACTCAAATTATCTAAAAAACACCTTGACTTATTAAGGTGTTTTTTTATCTTTAGAGTTCTTGAAATTATTAACGGAACAATTTTTGGTTTCATTAATTGTATTAATCTAGTGCATATGAAAAAAATCTACTCTATTGGCCTCTTGTTAATTTTTTCTCAACTGTTGTTCTCTCAAAACACCTCTACAGGAATTGGACGATGGAAATTGGGAGTAAATGTTGGCGGAACTTTTCAAAGTGCTGATATTAGCACTAAACTTTTTGGATTAGGGTATGGTGCCACTTTAGAATATGCTTTCATTGAAAATACACACAGTCCATTTGGTTTTTCGTTAAGAGGACAGTTTTTACAAGGTAAAACATATGGGCATCATAATCAATTGAACAATAATTCTATAAGTAATAATGCTATCAATGGTATCCAAAACTCTCTGATTGACTATTCTAATTTACCTTTATATTTAAACAATAGAACATCTTTTAATGAGTTTTCATTAGAAGCCATGTTGAAATTAGACAATCTCTATCAAAAAAAAGGAATTTTATTTTACCTATATGTTGGGGGTGGTTTTACTAATTATATCGTAGAAACTGATCAAACAGACGGTTCTGGAAAAACGTACGATTATTCCTTGATTAATCATTCTCTCAATAAAAAAGAGCTTATAAAACAGATAAAATCTGTTCAAGATGGAAATTATGAAACGGAATTAATTAATCCTAATTACAATCCTTTTGTGTTTACTCCAACTGTAGGTATGGGATTTGGGTTTAGAGTTCTACCCGGATTTGATATTGCCTTTGAGCATAAAATATCAGCACCACAATCCGATCTATTTGATGGTCAGGTATATAAAAACAAAACTCCTGAATTCATTAAAGATATATATCACTATTCATCTATA
>JAGFIT010000074.1 GCA_024103385.1 Vicingus serpentipes | reverse complement strand
TGGAAAGGGTATAATTCTCAAACAACTATTGGAATTACTACTCTTTTAATTGGCCTCAGAAGATTCTATGATATTTATCAAGGATGGATTCTTTATGAAGATGTGTACACACGGTAGGCTAAATAACGGATAGGAGAGGTAAGTATTAATCGGTACAAATTTTCGTGATTTTAAGGTTAGAAAAGAAGATTAGGTACTTCAAATCGCCCTAAAAAAGAATTTTTTCAAAAATTAAGTTTCTGATAATAAGTAGAATAGATAATTCTGATTAATTTATCTCTAAATCAGGGGATAAATTATTTTGTAGTTAGAATCAAAAAAAGATACCTTACTTGTTGGAATTAATACTTCTTTTTTAGTGTGATTTTCTGAATGAAAAAAGATTAAAAAAATGCACAAAACTCATCAAAAAATGACCGTTAACTAAAAAAGTAGTACCAGTTGCTAAAAAACAAAATTTAAAAAATAGATTTGAAATAAATTAAAAATGAACAAAATATGAAAACAGTAAAAAGATTAATATTTATAGCTACTTTTTTAATGTCAGTATCTGCTTTCTCACAAGGAGAGAAAATTGGTGTCGTTACACCAGAGGGCGACACAATAGCTTCAATAAACAATGGTGGAGTAATAGAAAACACCGAAAAAATAAAAACTGGAAAAGTATTGCCGAATGGAAAAATTCAGGACGCACAAGATCAACAGATAGGTACTATAGAAAACAATGAGATAAAAAATTCTTCAGGAGTTGTTATAGGGAAACTTAACATAATTGATCAGGAAAAAGTCGAGTTATTAGATGCAGAAAATAAAGTTATTGCAACGTTGTTTGCAGGAATGATGGTATATGGATCAGATGGATCTTTAGCATTAAATTTTTCCAAGCCAACTAGTAACGAAACATTAGCCGCTTACTTTTTGTTTTTTAATAACTGATAATATAATTAAGCATTTCAAACGATATTGAATAAAAGAAAAATAAATACTATGAAACATTTATTAACAACACTAACACTATTAATAATTAGTACGCTAATGTTTGGACAATGGACGGATTTAGGAGCAACTATGTATACTACCGATATGATACAACAATCATCTTATGTATATTTGCCATATTCAAATGGAAATAATTATATAAGGGTTTCGAGTTCATCTTATAACACTTATTTTGATGGAGTTGGAAATGTGGGTATAGGGCACCAAAATCAGTATACAGGATACAAATTACACGTGTCGGGTAAAACGAATTTACATGGAGATGTTGGGATATCAATAGGTAATACTTCACCTCAGGCACCCTTACACGTAAAAGGAAATGCCAGCTCGTTGTTATTAGAAGGAACAGATCACACCTTTATTTCTTTTTATCCTGACGGATACGGCTCAGGTAGAAAATCTTACTTTGGATTCTACAGTGCATCAAGCAATACTGTAGTGTTAAAAAATGAAATAACAGATGGAGATGTAGAAATTTCAACAACAGGAACAGGAAAAATTAAACTTGCTGGAAGTGTGTGGGCAAAAGAAGTACTTTGTCAAGCGACAGATCCATGGCCAGACTTTGTTTTTAATAAGAACTATGAATTAACCTCATTAGCAGAGGTCGAAGATTACATTGAAAAAAATAATCACCTTCCTAATGTTCCATCAGCTCAGGAGGTTAAAGAAGAAGGAATCAACCTCGGAGAAATGGACGCTATCTTATTGCAAAAAATTGAAGAATTGACGTTGTATACCATTGATCAGCAAAAACAACTAGAAAATCAAAAAGGGTTAATTGAAAAACAAGCTCGATTGATTGAAGAGCTGGAGAAAAAGATAAAATAACCAGCATTAAAACTAAAATTAAAGGAGACTTATTGGGGTGTATTTCTTCACCGATATAGACATTTAAAACAAGAACAGTATGTTTAAGAGATTTATAACATCGTTAATACTATTGTCATTAACTACTATTGGTTATAGTCAGTTAACATTAAATAGCACAGAATCAGGATACCAATGGCACTGCGATGCTACTTATGTTTATTTGCAAGCAGGCTATTCTTATTCTCCAGCAGGAACAGAACGAATGCACATTAATACCTCTTCCTGTACTTCTTTTAAGTACTTTGTTGTCAACGCTGTAGGAATTACTGATGTTTCTACCTATTCTATTGATTTTGGCTCAGGCGCTTCCGTATTCAATACGGGTAACAGTGACTTTCAAGCTCCAAGTATATCTTCTGGAACAACAAAAGATATAGAAATAGAGCTTGATAATACTACCACAAGTGTTGTTAGCACAGTTAAATTTAAGTTAGATGAAGATCATAATATCCTCTCATCTTCATTGCTAATTGATGATGGTTCAAATATATATGAATACAATGTGGATTATTATTTCGAATACACACCTCAAGGTCTTCTGATCGTTAATCTTAATAAAATATACAATGATGTAGTATCGAACACCAATTGCATATTTAGTTACAAATGGGTTGCAAAGAGATACTACAATGAAAATGGTGTGATAATAAATGAAGGAATGACTTTTTTAGATGATATAGGAAGACCTACACAGAATCAAATCAGAAACTTCATTACAGGAGATATTATGACATCACAAAACATATATGATGCCTTTGGAAGGTCTTCTATAAGTACGATGTCTGCACCAACCTATACTGGAGCTTTTTGTTACCAATCAAATTTCATTACTGCTAATTCAGGCCAAACTTATGACTATACTAAATTTGATTTGGCAAACACTTCCAGTCAATATTCAGGAGAAAAAGACAATCCTTATACAGTTGATAATACTACCAAAGGTACACTAGGATGGTATTTTAGCAATAACAACAATGAAGAACCTTTTGTAGCTACCACTGGAATCCCTTATTCAAGATTGGAATATTATAATGACCCATTAGGAAGATCTAAAAAGACGGCTGGAATAGGAGATAATTATAAAATGGGAAGCGGACATGAAACTCAACTGTTCTATGGGGAAGCTGGATTTGAATTTGAAAGTGTTTATAACTCCTATGGTAATGGTCAATCCAATATTATTTCAAAAACAATTACCAAAGATGCAGATGGGGTTGAAAAAATAGTATATACTGATGGATTAGGGAATGTAAGAGCAACTTGTTACAGTGGTATGGATAATGATTGTATGGATATGCCCATCAAGCACGAGTTAACTTATCATTCGACCCGATCTGTTGATATTCACTTGCCTGATATTACTGGTCAGGAATTAAAATGGTACTGGAATAAAGATAGAAATTGTCGTTTAAAAAGTTATGTTGAGATATCAGTATATGACCTTATAGGAGAAAAAGAGTTAGTCTCAGGTACTGATTATGTGTTAACATCGGAAGAAATATTTGATTTTAGTGGAGGATCATATGCTGATAAAACACTATACCTAAGGATAAGTTATAATTACGATGAGGATTACATAGGTGAGGCAGGTGCTTATTATACAGGGATTGTTCCCGGAGTAGGGTCATTTCAAGCCAATGGAGGAAATTATTTTCCATCACAATCTTTTGGGTATAAATTAGATTATGGAAATTGGACGCTAAACTATTATGATGAAAAAGGAAATCTAACCAAAACCATTCATCCTGAAGGGGTGGACTGTAACGGCATGGATCCAGATATAGGTTACTTATCAGAAACAGGTTGGAAATTGTATGATGTTTACGATGATGGCACCAGTAGCTATCCTATTGATCCTGCTGATGTTTATAGTTATAACAGTTACAGCAAAACAACTTCCTCTATTTTTGAGGATGAAGAGACACAATCGCACAAAATAAAATTAGAACTTAAGCTTAGTCAGTACCAACCAGAATCGGATGAACTTGACCCTTGTGCAGAGAATCCTGATGCAGGACCAGGCACAGAAACTTATCCTGCCGATGCGATTTCTATGATTAATACGCTTTTGGAGGAGTTAACCAAAAAAGAAGATTATGAATCTTTTAGTACAATTATGAGTGACTCTATAGAAGACGAGGATAGATTAGAAGACAAAATAGATCAACTAGAAGATGAACTAGATCAGCTAGAAGATAGATCGACAGACAATTTAGCGCAACAAACGGTGGTTAATAATGATAGTATTGTTCAGGATTCTTTAAGCAACACTACCTCTACATTGTATTTTGATGGAATAGATGACCTAGTTGATGTAACACCCTCTATAATAGATACCATTGAAGATGGGGACTTTACTTTTGAAGCAACTATTAGAGCAGATGAAGATAGTGTTGGCAGTGACCCAATTATATTTTGTAACAATACGGTGGATACAACAGGAGCCATTTTTTTCTTTAAAGACACCACCGGTACCACATCACTATACAAAATGTTAGCAGTTCAATTGGAAGGGGTGGAATATTATCTGGAAAACAATGGAGCGCTTGATACTACTATTCTAGACAGCACTTGTCATCATGTCGCTATTACTAGAGAAGATACTATGCTTTCATTTTATGTAGATGGTTTTCTTTTAGGGACAAAGGTTATCTCAGGTTCTCCAGATATCACTACAGGGTCAACATTAAGAATAGGGTTGTCAAAAACCAACTCAAATCCGTTTAAAGGAAATATTTCTGATGTTCGAGTATGGAATATAGCTAGAACAGACGATCAAATCTCTAACTATATTAATGCTTACCTTCTCTCATCTACTCCCTACTTGATTGCCAATTGCGAAATGAATGAAGCGAGTGGTCAGAATGTACTAGAAATAGTATCCGATGAAAATGCTCTGCTAGGTACCACAGGCAGTATAGAAAGTAGTGATCCTACATGGGTAAATAATGCTTGTAGAAATGTTATCGAATTAACAAAACTAAAAAATGAGAAAACCATTTTAATAGAAGAATACCAGGATTTACAAACAATAATTACCAATCATGAAGATTACATCGAAGATATAGAAGCAGAAGGGTACTATCCGGTAGAACCTAAAAATGATAATTCTTTTGTATTGGTTGATACAGATGGGAATGTTGTTTTAGATAACGGAGGAATAATTAGTGAAGCGAGTACGAATACTCCTCCTGATCCATGCGATATTCCTTGGGGGGATGATGGTCATTGTAGCAATGGAATTATGGATTGCGATGAAACAGGAGTTGATGTAGGTGGAAGTTGTTTATTGACCCCAGACCCTTGTTATGGAGTAGATCCGAAGTTAGTAGCAACATTTAATTTTAATATAGAAATATTAATTGATAATGGCAGCGGAGGAAAAGGATATGTGAATCCAGATGGAAGTGTAACTACGATTCCTTATACTTACGCTGTTTATCCTAAACTTTACAAAACCTGTGAGTGTGAATATTTATGGGATCAAACTTCTTTAGCAGGGTTGCCTGATATTATCATTGATAATGAAGAACTCAACAATTATCCGGGAGGGATAGAAATCAACATTAAATCCATATGGGTAGCTCAATCTCCAGGTTATTTCTTACCTTTCAATGCTTCTTACCCAACTCATCAATTTGCCAAGTACCTTCGTTTCTTTACTTATATGACACATACCACAGCACCCTTGCCAAACGATAATATTTCCCACGGTATGGAAGATACTTATGAGTATGATGCTTTAGACCAACGAGTAAAGGAAACTACACCAGATAAAGGAAGTACTGAGTTTGTATACGATTCACGAGGGAGAATCAGGTTTCAGCAAAATGCACAACAGCAGCAAGATGAAATATTTAGCTACGTTAACTACGATAGAGCAGGAAGAGAGGTAGAAACAGGAGTGTATGACTACAGTCAATCTGCAGCATTACAATTTCAGAATTACCAAGAAGAACCTGCTTTGGGCGGTGGAGAAGTTTCTGTGTTGAGTATGTTGGACGATGAGGATGGAATTGATGATGCAAGATGCTCAGAACAAATATATACCCTATATGATGTAGCAGATGTTTCATCTTCTTCGCATTACCCATTTAACACATCACCTTACACTACTTATGAACAAACTTATTTGTTGGGAAGAGTATCTAAAGTATGGAATGACAATAGCATTACTTGGTACAGTTACGATATGTATGGAAGAGTAATATGGACGATAGAATACCTAGTTGATATGGACGAATATAAGACCATGCATTATGAATATGATGCAGCCGGTAATGTGTCCAAAACCATATATCAAAAAGACGATGCTGAATACTTTGAACATCAAAACACCTATAATGGAGAGCAACAACTCATTAAAGTAGAAACAAGTGAAGACGGTACCAATTATGATGTTCAGGCGAATTACGAATATTATCAGCATGGAGCATTAAAAAGAACGGTGTTAGGTGATGATTTACAAGGGGTGGATTATGTATATACCGTTACAGGGAAATTAAAGGCCATCAATTCCCCTAATTTAGGAATTGCTACCGGAAATGGAGTGTTTTCAGACCCAGGAGCTGATAGCCCTACTAATAATGGGGTATTTGCTGATGTGTTTGGCATGGTCATCGACTATCATGTGGATGATTATAAAAGGACAGGGACTTACATTAATTACGGAGAAGGAACCAACGAAAAATTCACAAGTACCATTAATCAAGTAAGATGGAATTTAGAAGCCCCTTCTATATCTACTAACTTAACTTCTTATGGATTACAAAATGTCTATCAATACGAATACAATGATTTTAATTGGTTAGCATCAGCTACATTTGGAACTTACGAGCCTTTTGGAAATCAAAATGAAAGCGAAGTAGTTGGGAGTGATTGGGAAGGTTTTGTTGCAGATGCCAATAGCCAATTTGAAGTGAGTGGCATCACCTATGATAAAAACGGAAATATTACTGCTTTGGATAGAAATGGAAATACCACTACTGGTGTAGGAATGGATGAATTCACTTATAACTATACTACTACCACTCAATCAGAGGATGGAGACGTGGTAAAAGTGAATAACCAGCTAACTTACGTTACAGATGGCGTAAGTAGTTCATCTTACACCTCAGATATAGAGACTCAAAGTGCAGCTAATTATACTTATAATGCCATAGGTGAATTAACAGCAGATGCTTCAGAAAATAAGACTTATACTTATTATCAAAGTGGATTAGCTAAAGAGGTATTGCTCAATGGGAATTTATTTTTAAAGTTCAAATACAATCCTGCAGGAAAACGAATAAAGAAAGAAATTTATAATGGAACAGGTGGTACTACTCCTATTCAAGAAATTTACTATGTTCAAGACTTATCAGGACAAGTGGTAAGTATTTATGATAAAGATGTAGTGGGTAGCACAACGGTTACAGAATATAATTTGTATGGATTAAACCAATTAGGGTCTTATGATCCTTCTACTTCGGCAAGTCGTTACCATTTGTATGACCATTTGGGTAATGTAAGAGCAACCTTTAGAGAAAATACGGGGGCATTACAAGTAATTAGTGCTGGCGACTATTATCCTTTTGGAGGAATATTACCTGGGCGTAGCCTAACTAGTTCTGTAAACTTATTGACCTATGGCTATCAGGGGAAAGAGTTAGACCAAAACGGATTGTATGATTTTGAAGCTCGTTTATGGGACGCTAGGTTAGGTCGTTGGATCACCACCGACCCTGCCAGCCAGTTTTATTCTCCTTATTTGGCAATGGGGAATAACCCGATAAGTAGTATTGACCCTGATGGAGAGTTTGTAGTTACAGCACTTATTGTTGGTGCGGCCATAGGAGCATACATAGGAGGTACTACGGCTAATGGTAGCTTTAACCCATTAAACTGGAATTTTCATTCTAAAAAAACATGGGGGTTTATGATTGCTGGGGCTGTAGTTGGAGGGCTTTCTGGTGGTGCTAGTTCGGCAATAGCTAGTGCTGGAGGTCCTTTTGCAAATACAATGGCGATAATTGCTGGATCAACTATACAATCCATAGGAACTAGTGCTTATACTGGAAATCATAATTTTTCTGTTTCATTTGGAGTGGGTTCTTATAACTTTACTCAAAATGATTGGGGGTACTTGTTAGAAAAGGGAAATTCAGGATTTGAGAATTTTGTTTATGGTATGGGAGCTGCTGCAAATTTTTCTGATGTTCTAACAGGCTTAAACAAACTTAAAGCAGCGAATAGAAACGCTAATAATTATTCCGAAGAAGAACTTAAGAATATATATGATAAAGCAACAGACACAAAATTAAATAAGGTATTAAATAAAGAGAAAGGGTCAGCTCAATATGCAGGAAATAGCCCAAAAAATATATCCCCAGAAGAATTTCTTTTTTACAAACAAAAAGGAATATTAGATGGATTAGGTGATAATTTTGGAGGGTTTAACCATGATTTAGCTTATTTTAACAAAGGGGCAGATGGAATTAAGGGAGTGCTCTTTAATACAAATGTAACACCAGCTGATTATTCCTTAATAAAAGGGATGACGTCCATTATACAAAGCGGGGCATCTCAACAAGTTCTTAATAGTGCTAGACTAATACGAACGTCATTTATGATAACGACAACAATCAAAACCTTATATCCATATACATATAAAAGATGGTAATCATAGAAATCTTTCGACTAAAATATGTAATAGCTTTATTGATAGGAATAGCTTTGTTCGGATGTGAAACAGTTAATTTTATTAATGATAGAGGAAAACCCTATAAGCAAATAGCCGTTATTGATAATCAAATTTTTCCTACAGATATTGATGTTTCTATAGATAATGACATCTATTTTGCATATAACAATAAAAAAGGAAGAGCTATCTGTAGTATAAACCTTAATACTGGATTTTTAAAACAAATTACAGAGGATGGGAATTCAGATTTTTCACCTGTAATTTCTCATAATGGTAAAAAGATAATATTTAAAAGAGGTAATATTTTTGGAGGAAATAATAAATTATATATAATAGATTCAGATGGAACTAATTGTAATAAGTTAATAGATGAAGATATATATATCACTAAAGTAATTTTTAGTCAAAATGATAGTATTATCTATTTTATCGGAGGAGCTTTATTTAATGACACCTTAGAAATTGAGAAAAGTTTAGAAAAATGCCAAGACATATTTGCTATTGGGGTTGACGGAAAAAATCTTCGAAGAATAACTACCAACTGTATAACTAGTTGGATTTATGATATCATATTAATACCTAATAGTAAATATTTATTTATTTCGTTTGAGACGGAACTTAACTGGTGGGAGAAAAAATCTCCAAGTATAGATTACACACGTATTAAAGAGAAATATACTGTAATTAGCAATAGGAAGCCATATAAGAATAATTTTAATGGGTTAGTTAATGTAGAAAGTGGAAGGATGGAAGAAATAACAATAGATGTTTGTCAAGAATATAAATCCCGTTCTATGAAAGAAGTTCTTGATCTAAACCCTTTAATTAGCAAATCTGCCCAGCACTATAAAGAGCCTTATGTATTATTCAAAACCGATAAAATATATAAATTTAATTATGAAAATAATACCCTTGAATTGATTATTGATTCTATAAATAATGTTCCTATTTCCTACGGTCACTATACAGACTCTGTAGAAATGTACAATTTTAAGTATGTATATGGAAAGGAAAAATTAGTGGGAGTAGTGGGAGAAGGTATTGATCTCAAATTGGTACTACTTGATATAGAAAGTAAAAAAATTGAAAAAGAGTTGAAAATAGATACAAATAATTTTATACCATCAGGGAATAAAACAATATTTAGGAATAATTATGAATAAATTATTTGTTTTGATAATAATACTAACATCATGCACACTGAATAAAGAAATTTGGCCATTTATGGAAATTAAGGAATCCTATAGCTTCAATTCTTTTGATAAAGTTGGTAACGACAATGAGTCTAAGAGCGTCCTATTTTAAATTAAAGGAAAATAAGGATCTATTGAGTAAAGAAAAACTGTTAGAGTTAAGTGATATTTTAAAAGAATTTAAACCTCAAAAACATCATCAACAAAAGGTGTCAGGAATAGAAATGGTAGTAGAAATATGTAATTCTAATGAATGTTTTTGTCTATTACTGACTAAAACTCGACTTATTGATATTTCTCGAAGTTATGAATATGATTTAACAGAGGAAGAGTATATGAAGATAAAAGCAATTACAGTAAAAAAAGAACTAGACGAATAATAATGGGAATTCTTACTTTAAATAAAAAAATGAAGTCACTTATATTTTTATCAGTAATGTTTATTTCTAATGCGACATGCAAGGAGCAAGTTGAAGAAAAGGTTTTGATAAAGACTTATTATAAAAAAATAGAACATGGGTATTTTTATTTTATTCTTCAAAAAAGCAATTCTTCTTATAAACAGCTTTCTTTCTCTTATGACATTAATGTTAAAGATAGTAGTGTTAATATTTCCTTACTAAAGGATGAAGAAATAACTTTACTTGAAGACGTAGGTTCTTATTTACAGAGTGGAAAATGGAATAAGAAACAGAAAGGAACATATAGAGAAAAGTACTACACGTTAATTCATGAAAAATTTCTTGACATGACAAACCTTCAAAAAATTGAAATATTAAAAAAATGTAGCACAAATCATGAATAAAGATTATAATAAATTAATAACCCTAGTTATTACTGTTTTGTTTTTCAATGTTCAATTGGGGTTTTCACAATCTTCCCAACAACTGGATGCCAACAACATTAACGCACAGGTAAACACCAAAGGCTTTTTATTTGGTGATCCTAGCCAACAAACCCCTGGTTTTGAAGCACCTAAAGGAAGTGGTAAACATAGTGTATATGCTGCCAATTTATGGTTGGGCAATGCTACTCATTTGGCAGCAAGTACTTATTATGCAGACAGTACTGACTTTAGCAGCGGTCCGTTAACCCTTTCGGGAACAACTACTCCTACCATACGGTTAGAATACGACAGGGTATGGAAAGTCACCCAAGCAGAAATAGATTACCACATAGCTGTTAAAACAGGGGCGATTAATGATCCTGGTTATGTTGTACCTCAAGATATTGAAGATTGGCCGGCACACGGAGATATTAGTTTAGGTTATGCGCAAAATTTAGCTCCATTTGTAGATGTAGATAATGATAATTTCTATTTTCCGGTTGATGGAGATTACCCTAAAATAAAAGGAGATGTGGCTACCTATACCATTTATAACGACTACACTACCCATCAATGGAGTGGAGGAACACCCATAGGAGTAGAAATACATCAAATGGTATACGCCTATAGTTGCAATGGAACCCCATCATTAAACAATACCGTTTTTGTGGAGTATAAGATTATTAACCGAAGCACCACTACTTACAACGATTTTTACTTTGGAGCATGGACAGACATAGACATTGGAAATGCATACAATGAATATGTACAATGTGATGTAACTAGGGGTTGCTACTTTCAATTTGATGAAAATGGACCTGATGATAACTCCGGTGCAACGTTGGGTTATGGAAATTACCACCCCACACAAGGAGTGGTGATTTTATCTGGACCATGGATGGATGCCGATGGAAATGATAATGCTATATCAGCTAGTCCGAATGGTATCGGTTTTGGAGATGGTATTAATGATAACGAACGCTTAGGAATGACTTCATTTATGTATCAAGCTTTAATACCATGGGATGGAGCAACATGGCGTGATTTACCTAATACGGATTACCAATTACATGGTATTATGAATGCAGTTTGGGCAGATGGTAGTCTACTTTATTATGGGAATATGGGTTATGCACCTTGGGCTCACCCAGGGAATTATCGTGCTCGTTTTGTTTACCCTGGATCATCAGACCCTACAGGGTATGGAACAAATGGGTACACTACTTCATCTTCCTCTTGGGACAAAGATGATAATACTTTATTGGCTAGTGATAATAAAAGCGTAGGAAGCATGGGCCCTGTTACATTTTCACCTGGAGCTATTCAACAAATAGAGCTGGCTTACGTCTTTGCACAAAGTAATAGCCCCGGAGTGTCTATAGGTAAAAATTTATTTATTCAATATGTAGATGAAATAAAAAATTTATACGCCAATAATAGTTTAGGTTGTACTACAACAGGAATTTTGACTAAAAATAAGAAAGGAAAAGAGGTGGTAGTTTTTCCAAACCCTGTAAAAGAAAGATTGTATATCAACGGTTTAGATAATGATGATTTAATAACCATTAAAATAGTTGATGTAACGGGACAACAACTTTTTGAAAAGACGACTAGAAATAGAGAAGTGGTGTTAGAAAACTTAAAACCAGGAGTTTATTTTATAGAAATCATCACGTCTAACGAAAGAGTAGTAAAAAAGATCATAAAAGAATAGAATAATAATTGATAATATCATAAGAATGAATTTAATAAAAACCACCTTTGCACTATTAGCAATAACAATAGCTTTTCAGCTAAATGCACAAGAAGAAAAAGTAGATGCGCCTGCAAAGCAGCTATCCAATCATGTCAATCCCTTTACAGGAGATTTTAGTTATAATATTCCTTTAATAACAGTAAGTGGCCCCAATGGTGAGAGCTTTCCTTTAAATTTGGGGTATGCAGGAGGAATATCTGTAAATCAACAAGCCACATGGGTAGGTTTAGGGTGGAATTTAAATATTGGAGAAATAACAAGACAAGTTAAAGGGATACCTGATGATCACAATAACGTTGAGTTAAAAAGCCAATTGCTTGTTCCTATTTCTAATCAATGGACTACAGCCTCTCTTTCTAATGTTTATGGTCCCATGTATTTTGGTGGACTATATCCTTTTAAAGAAGGCCGTTATTCAAAGATGGATTTATACGCTACTAAAAGAGGATTAAAAAGTGAAGATACTCCTTTTATTTTTCCTGATTATGATGATTATTATGTCAGTGGTCCGAGTATCTCAGGGTTAATGCGTCCGTTTCTGTTCGATTTTGCTGAATATTATCCTTACTCAGGATCAGATAGTTATAGAGATATTAAATTTTTTTATGAAAAACCCATGTTTAGATTTGTTAATGAACCTATGGCTAATATAGCAATTGATGAAGATCTGACTAACTTTATGAGGGTAACCGACAATCTTAAACTGACCAGTTATTTAGAACCCTCATCAGGAAATTATAATATAGGGAGGACATGGAAAATAAAAGATAAAAAAGTTCAAGCTCCTTACCACTACAATATTGGTTTCGATGCAGGAAATTTTATTCAATTCTTTACTAATAGTGATATATATCGTATGCAAGAAACTGTATATTACCCACATGAAAAATTCTTAGATTATAAGGCCCATTATTTTGCTTCTAGTACTTCTGAAAGATTAGATCCTGATAAATATGACCCTGATGGTATAGAAGCTTTTAATATAACCACTCCTAATGGAATGATGTATCATTATTCATTACCAGTATATACTTATGATGATGAAATAGTTGTTTTCGAAACAGAAAATATGGATTATACTTCTATAAAAAAGGTAAGTAAACATACTAAAAATAAGAAGTATGCCTATACTTGGAAATTAACAGCTATTACGGGTCCTTATTATGAAGATACTAATGAAAATAATATTCCTGATGACGGAGATAAAGGCTATTGGATTAGAATTAATTATTCCAAGTGGACAGAAAAATTTGACTGGAGGTTCCCCTATTATAATTTTTATCCTGATTTTACATCCGAAAATAACACTTCATTTATAGAAGGTGTTGAAGAATATGCTCCTAGTGGTTCTATTACTAAAGGTAGTTCTCAGGTTTATTATCCAGAATCAATACAAACAGCTACACAAACCGCTTATTTTATAAAAGGGATTCGAAATGATGATCACAGTGTAGCGAATGATTCTTCCGTATACACACCAAAACTCTACTTAAAATATATTGTTTTAATGGATAACGATGATGTTGAAAATAATAATATATTTAGTTCTCCACAGGATGCAGAAAGTACCGCTTTTACAGAAGATTTAGAAACAGTTGCCAATGTGACAGATATATTAACCGTGGAAGATTATGCTTATTATCAAACAGCTATAGAGAACAATGCGCTAAAAATTATAGATTTTGATTATGATTATCATTTAGCCAAAAAAATGCCCAATAATATTAACAATACTTTTAATGAAACACCTACTAATTTTACCTATAGTGGAGGGTCATATGAAGTCTATAAAGATGGTTCTTATTCATCCACTAGCGGAAGTTTAGACATGAGTGGTAAATTGACCTTAAATAAGGTAACCATGTTTGATTTAAATCATCACCAAACACAAGATCCCTACTTATTTGAATACAATACTGAGAACCCTGATTACACACATGAAAAACAAGATATTTTTGGATTTTATCAAGCGAATCATAATTCAACCTTAAGAGACCAATACATTACTTCAGCAGATGACGATCAGGTAGATGCATGGTCTTTAAGTGAGATAACCACACCATCAGGAGGAGAAATCAATGTTGAATATGAATCGGACACCTATAATGGAGTGGTTTATGATAACGTCAAATATAACTTCCCTTTAGCTCCAACAAGAATTTTTAAAAGTTCAGAAGAAGACAATATTGATTTATACAGTGCTAATGGTAATGCTATCAGCACGAATACATTTTCGGCTTATGGAGATCAATATAAAGAGCTCATCTTAAAAGAGGTGTATGGAGGCGGTACTCGAGTGAAAGAGATTTCTTTAACCGATCCTCATTCAGCAGCGGAATATAAATTAACTTATTCTTATGAGCAAGGAATTGCTACGGTAGAACCGGACAGGTATCAACGTAGTAATGGTTATACATTAATAAAATCTACTCATGCCGGAGATCGGCATGCTCCTGCTCCTACAGTCGGTTACTCCAAAGTTAAAGTATTTATTGGTGATGAACAATCTAATATTGGTTCAATAGAGCATAATTATAAAAACTATTTAAACCTTTACCGCCCTCATGTTTCTAAAGAAGAAGTTACAAAAATAGTTAATGGTAAAATTATTGATTATGAATTAGGGGTAACCAAAATGTTCTCAAAATCTGGCTTTGGTCAACCAAAAAATATAATTAATTACGATGACAATGGTGCTATTGTGTCAAAAACAGATTATGAATATAGTGATGAAACGTCTGGACCTATAGGAACTGTTCAGGAAGTTTTTTATAAATATGATGATTTTCAAACCGGTATTAATAAATGGAAAGTATTTAAAAATATTTTTTCTAGAACAAACATTATAACACATCTAAAAAAAGAAACAAGAGTGATGAATGGAATCACCACTATTATTACTTATGATGGAAGAGATAATTTTACTGGGCAGCCAAGGTTAATAACTTCTCAAACATCTGGATATAATAAAAATATCCTTGCCAAAAGTTTTGCTTATGAATCCAACTCGAGTATGGGAGCAAAAACAGATGATTGGTCGAACTTAAATATTTTAACTCCGATTCAGCAAGAAACAGAAAGTAATGGTAGTGGTAAAAAATATGATTGGGACAATGATCTTTTAGTTAGAGCATGGGATGATGTGAATGATAAATATGCAACATCTATAGAAAGCGGTGTGTTTTCTCCTGTTAATCTATTGATAAATAACGGAGGTACATGGAAATTATTAACCAGTAGTACTTTGTATGGAGGAAAAAATGGAGATAAACGATTAGAAAAAAAAGATACGAAAGATGGCTATTCTGCTATTAAATTTGGTTATGATGAACGTTATAAAATAGCTGAAGTATCTAATTGTAATTATACCAGTTTTGCATATTCTGGATTTGAAAGTACCAAAGAAGTAGAAACCAGTTTATTTCATTTTGACGGAGAGGTGGAAAAAGGAAGTGGAGTGCAAAAAACTACAGTAGGAACTGTTGTACCACATACTGGAGATTATATGGTAGAAGTACCCACTTCGAGTGAGGGACCAATTTTTAAAGCCATTGTAGATAATACTACTGTTGAGGATGAAACATTTGAACAAGGAATTCAAGTGGGGCGAACTTATATGGCGAGTGTGTGGGTCCACAAAGATAGCCCAGATGATGCTCAACTCGTATTTAAATTGGATGGAAATGTAACAGACAATAAAACAATAAGAAGAGATAGTCCGAATGGATTACAAATAGGAGATTGGATACAATTAAACTTAACGTTTGATGTTCCTTCTAATTATGTTTCATCAGGAGGAAGTAATGATAACGACTTTAGAGTTTATGTCGAAAACCCCGGGTCAGGCGGAGTAGCTTATTTTGATGATTTAGTGGTTCACCCAGTTGATGCACAGTTTACAGGATATGTTTATGATGAACGATTAGGTATAGTAAAAGCTACGATTAGTAATGACAACTTTTATACTCGATATGAGTATGATAATGCAGGAAATATTATTGCGACTTATAAAGAAACTCAGAATGGGGATCGAGTAGTTAGTAAAGTGCAATATAATTTTAAATAAGTTGGTAGGGAAAGTATTAAATAGCTACTCAAATTAATTAAATTTTAATGCCTATTATACAAATATCATCTACTTGTTCTAAGCTTCCTTTCCACTTTTCAAAAGTTTCTTTAATTGAAACCGATTGTTCTTGCATTGTTTGATTTTTGATAGATAGAAGTAAATTTTTAAAATTTATTGTTTTAAATTTTTTCCCTTTTTCACCTCCAAATTGGTCTGCAAAACCGTCAGAAAATATGTAAATATTGTCATTCTTTTTTAATTCTAGAGTGTGTGTTGTATATGGTTTCGGATTGTCAAAAAATCCTATAGGTTGTTTGTCGGCTTTAATTTCTTCTATTTCTGTTGCGTTTTTTCTTAATATCCATAATGGATTGTTCGCACCAGCGTATTTAATAATATTACCTTCTATGCTGCATAAAGCGATATCCATACCATCTTTAACTTTATCTTCACTTTTTTCGAATTGCTTAAGTACAATGTCTCGGGTTTTGTTTAAAATTTTTCCAGGATCTGTTAATTTGTGTTCCCTTACCGATTTATTTAAACCATTATTACATATAACGCTAACCATTGCTCCTGGAACTCCATGGCCAGTACAATCTGCAGCTGCAAACAAAATTTTATTATTTAAGTGCTCTATCCAATAAAAATCTCCAGCTACTATATCTTTTGGTATATATATTATAAAAGAATCAGAAAAAGAGTTTGTAATCAATTCTTGAGAAGGTAAAATAGCAGATTGGATACGTTTTGCATAATTAATAGAATCCAAGATTTCTTTATTTTTATCTTCTATTAGTAATTTTTGGAGTGTAATGGCTCTATTTTTATTTTTTAGTTTTATATAAAAACAAAGTATGCCTATAGCTAAGATGAAAATAAAGATAAAACTACCAATAACAATAATCTTTGTTTTTTCTACTTTACCTAAAATGTCTTTTTCGGGAATAATTATTCCTATTAAAAAATAATTGTCAGGAGCTAATTTATATTTAATTATTTTTCCCTGCCAGTAATCTCCTTGTCTCTTGTATCTAAATGACTTATGAAGGTTTTTGTTTGATTTCCAAATATTATAGGCATCAGCTACTTCTGGAACATTAATAGAATCTACATGGCTCAGGATAGCTTTTTTTATTTTTAGGGAAGAGTTTAAGGAAAAATCTTTAGGTAATCCTATATACTTTCCTGATCTTGAAAGTACAAATGCTTTTCCATTTTTACTCATAGAAATGTTTTGTGTAAAAGATGTAATGTCTTTTAATGTAAGATCAAAGGCCAATATGTATGTTTTATCATCATTAGGTTTTAAATACTTTACTGAAGCAGTTATTCCAGGCTCAAAAGTTGTGTTATATATATAAGGGGTAGTCCAATTAATTTGATTTTTATTTGATTTAATAGCTCCAGTATACCAAGGTCTATTTCTAGGATCATTTTTTATAGTGTCTTCCCATGTTTTTGTTAAAACCCAAGCGTTGGAAATAGTATCTTTTTTCCAGGAGGTCCATACCTCTTTGGGATTATTATTTATGAAAACACACCTATTGTTTAAAACGCCATTATTTGGAATTACATCTATTTCATAGCCATTAGAATTTCCGATACCCATATATGATAACTGGGGATGGCGTTTTATCATAGGGACAAAATAGTTATTCATAGAAGTATTTGATTTCTCATCAAAAAAATTAACGATTGCCTGATCCTTAGTAGTTAGTAAAGTGTTTTTTATTGGATTAAAAAAGCCATTAAGAGAAATAGTGACATTTTGAATGGATTTTTCAATTAAAGATTGCGCAATGAATCTTTTTGTTTTGTTGATGTCAAAAATTAAGTAAGCTAATAAGCTTCCAGTTATTGTGATTGCAATTATAATAACAATACTCAATTTAATTTTTTTCATATATGAAAATGTAGGTATTCAAATATAACGATATGAGACTAAACAAAGCCTTTAATTTGCTGGAAATTAAACAATTAAGTATTTATACTTATTTTTTTTGTAAAAATACTTACTAATAAAATCTGATGTATTAGAATTAAGTTATGTTACCTTGACCGGGATGGGTAAAGGAGCTATCCATTGTATGTATGAACTACATTATTAACCAATACCATATTTAAGGTATCAAATCTTATTTTACTGATATACAGTTAGTAAAAAAATCATATGATAGAAAAATACCACATTTATGGTATTGGGAAGCTATGCTAAAAGTTCAATGAATCTGCAAATTATTAGTTTTTAAATAAATTATACTTACCAAATTCCTGTCATTTATCATTTTCTATTAATATTACATCACTTAACTTCGTACTTTATCTTAAAAAAACAACAAATGAAAAATCTAATCGGAATTGATAAAGCTAAAGCAAAAGTTTTAAGTAATAAATTGAATGATCTATTAGCCAACTATCAAATGTTTTAC
This sequence comes from Vicingus serpentipes, assembly GCA_024103385.1. Lineage (GTDB taxonomy): Bacteria > Bacteroidota > Bacteroidia > Flavobacteriales_E > Vicingaceae. Next base: position 95,107 of record JAGFIT010000074.1, on the reverse strand, counting down.
CAAAATTTGAGAGGATTACATTGGAACATTAAGGGGAAATCGTTTTTTGAACTCCATTTGAAATTCGAGGAACTTTACAATGATGCAGTAATTAAAATAGATGAAATAGCAGAGCGTATTTTAACACTTGAAGAAGAACCTTTACATACCTTTTCAGACTATTTGAATTCATCAGAAATAAAAGAAGAAAAAAGCGTAACAAATGGAACTAAAGGGGTGGAAATTGTTGTTAAGAATTTTGCAATTTTAGTTTCTAAAGAACGTGAAATTTTAAACCTTGCTTCTGATGCAGACGATGAAGGAACTGTTAGTTTAATGAGTGACTACATTTCCCAAACTGAAAAAACGCTTTGGATGTTAAATTCATATCTAAAATAAGTGATAAGAATTTAAGAAGATTATTGGTTCTTGGTGACGATTATCATTCTTTTTAAGATAACTGGGTGTACTTTTGTTACAATTAAATAATAAAATGTACATGAAAAATAGAGTCTACTTAATTTCTATTCTATTCCTAATAAGCTGCGGTGGAGATGAAAATTTATCAACGCAACCTATAGAGCAAAACCTTACCGAATCGGTATATTCATCTGTAACAATTCAACCAGATAGCATGTATGAAGTGTATTCTGCTGTAACTGGTATATTGGATAGAGTTTTAGTTGAAGAAGGAGATTTGGTGAAATTTGACCAACCCTTACTTCAAATAATAAATACTAACCCTAAACTCAATACCGAAAATGCGAGATTGGCCATGCAAATTGCTAAAGCCAATTACAATGGCAAAAATCCAATTTTGGATGATTTAAAAAATGAGATTAAGGTTGCTGAATTGAAATTTCAGAATGATTCAATCAACTTTGTGCGTCAACAAAATTTATGGAGTAAAAATATTGGGTCTCAAGTAGATTTTGATACTCGAAAATTACAATATGAATTATCTAAACAGAATGTAAAAACCTTAAAAAATAAATACCTTAGAACATCTACTGAGCTTAAGCAACAATTAGAGCAAGCTACCAACAACTATCAGGCTTCTTTTATTCAAACCAAAGATTTTACATTAAAAAGTAAAATAAACGGACGAATTTATTCCATTTACAAAAATCAAGGCGAACTTATTTCTGTTCAGCAACCTGTTGCTATGGTTGGTAGTCAATCTAAATTTATTGCCGAATTAATGGTTGATGAGGTTGATATCGCTAAAATTGAATTGGGTCAAAAAGTTTTGATTACCCTAGATGCATACGGTGTTGAAGTTTTTGAAGCTACTATTGGTAAAATTTATCCTCAAAAAAATGAGCGTTCTCAAACATTTAAAATAGAAGCAGAGTTTGTTAGAGAACCTGCCAAATTGTTCCCAGGCTTATCAGGTGAAGCAAATATTATTGTAGCAGAAAAAAGTAATGTGTTGAGTATTCCCAAAATTTATTTGATTAACGGAAATAAAGTAAAAACGGATAATGGGATAATAGAAATTAAAACGGGTTTAGAAAGCTTAGACAAAATCGAAGTATTATCTGGTATAGATAAAAATACAGTTATATACTTGCCAGAGGAGTAATGAGATGGTTTTTAATCATATTAAATATTTCTAAAACTCACCTTTTATCCAGAGTTAAACAAACGTCTATTGCTGCTTTAGGAGTTACATTTGGTATAGGGGCGTTTATTATTTTAATGAGTTTTATGACAGGGTTAAATGGCCTTTTAGATGGCTTAATATTAAACCGTACACCTCATATTCATATTTACAATGAAATATCCCCAAATCTAAATCAACCAGCTTCTCTTTATTCGGATTTGGAAAACAGTATGCATGTAATACACTCTATTAAACCAAAACAAACACAACTTAAAATTCATAATGCACTTCCAATAATAAATTATTTAAACACCAATAAAGAGGTAAAAGGAGCAATACCACAAGTAAAAACTCAGGTATTTTATACTGCTGGAATAATTGAATTAAACGGTATTGTAACTGGAATTCTACCTCTTGAAGAATCTCGTCTATTTAATTTTCATGATTACATTATAGGTGGTACACCACAAGGGTTAAAAAATAATCTTAATGGAATTTTATTAGGGATTGGAGCAGCCAAAAAAATGTCGTTAAAAATCGGAGATAGGGTGCAATTGGCTACACCTAAAGGAGATTTTATTTCGCTTAAAATAGTTGGTTTTTTTCAAAGTGGACTGGGAGAAATAGATAATGTTCAGAGCTACGTTAACCTCAAAACAGCGCAACGTATTTTAGGAGAAAATGCCAATTACATCACAGACATTAATGTTAAGTTATTAGACATTAATCAATCTGTTCCAATGTCAAAGGCTATCAGTAAACAGTTTAATGTAACAGCAATAGATATTAATACTGCTAATGCTCAATTTGAAACAGGCACATCCATTAGAAATCTTATAAGTTATGCGGTTTCTATAACCCTTTTGATTGTTGCTGGTTTTGGAATATACAATATTCTTAACATGATGATTTATGAAAAAATGAACGACATTGCGATTTTAAAAGCAACTGGATTTTCTGGTTTTGATGTAAAAATGATTTTTATAAGTCAGGCAGTAATTATAGGTTTCATTGGTGGTGTTTTAGGTTTGATCATTGGATTTGTATGTTCAAAATTGATAGATTCTTTACCATTTGAAACAGAGGCATTACCTACCATTAAAACTTTTCCTGTTAATTTTAATTATTTGTATTATGTTGTAGGAATTGTGTTTGCCATGGTATCTACCTTTTTCGCAGGTTATTTACCTGCAAGAAAAGCGCAAAAGATAGATCCGGTTGAAATAATTAGAGGACAATGAAAAAAGTGTTGGAAGCAAAACATATCAATAAATTTTTTAGGAAACCTGTTTTATTTCAGGCACTAAACGATATCAGTTTTAGTATCGACAAAGGAGAGTTTGTATCTATCATGGGGAAGTCGGGCTGTGGAAAATCTACGCTGCTTTACATCCTTTCCACTATGGATACGGATTATGAGGGTCAGTTATTTTTAAATGAAGAATTAATTACTGGCAAAACAAAAAATGAATTGGCCTATTTTCGAAATAAGCACATTGGATTTGTTTTTCAGTTCCATTATTTATTACCAGAGTTTACAATATTAGAAAACGTGATGCTTCCAGCAAAAAAATTAGGATTAAAATCACACGAAGAGATTGAGCATGATGCTATTGAAAAGCTTAAATTGTTGCATATCGATGAGCAAGCATTTAAAATTGCTTCACGGATTTCTGGCGGACAAAAACAGCGAGTAGCCATTGCTAGGGCATTAATAAATGATCCAACTATTATAATGGGCGATGAACCTACAGGTAACCTTGATAGTCATAATGCCGATAATGTGTTTAATATTTTTAAAGAATTGAGTGAGGAACAAAACCTTTCTTTATTAGTGGTAACACATGATAAAGACTTTGCCGATAAAACTGACCGAATAATAGAAATGGGTGATGGTAAGATTATTTAATCATTAATGCTGAGGTGTTTCAATAATACTTTTTTCATTAGGTATGTTTCTGAAATTAATAATCTTGTTTTTCCTCAATTGAAAATAAAGCGTTAGTGAATACAAAATCTTAGTTTTGTTTTTGTGATACGGTTACTAAGAATATACATCCTTTTTTTGCTGCTTGCTTTTTCCTCAATTACTATTGCTCAGGAACGAGTAACTACTTTTGGAATTCAATTAAAGCCGATTATTCCAATGGGGTTTATGGATACAGGTAAGCAGCAAACTAATCAAAACAATGTTGATTTTATTTTGAATCCAAGATTAGGAATGAATTTCGGGATGGTCATACGAAAAGGATTTACAAAATCGCTTTCACTAGAAACAGGAATCAATTTTTTACAAAGAAATTATGATTTATCGGTTACCGATTTGGATTCTAACTATACAGGCGGAGCTAGTTTTAAATTGGTAAATTACGAAATTCCTGTTTTAGGGTTAGTTTATGTTCGGTTGGGAGACTTATTGTATATGAATGTTGCAGGTGGAGTTTCTTTTGATATTTATCCTTCGGAATTACGAACGGAGGATTATTATGTAGATAATATTTTGTTTAGATACAATTGGATAAGTACAAGTTTGTTAGCAAACGTAGGTTGGGAATACAGAACACGCAAGAGCGGATTTCTTTATTTAGGAGCTTCTTTGCATCGTCCTTTTGGTAGTATTTTTAGAGAGTTTATTACCTATGAGAATTACAGTAAAAAGGAAGATGTCTTTTTTGATTTATCGGGAAATTACATTACGATAGACATTCGTTATTTTTTTCATGAAGATCAGGAAAAGAAAAAGAAGAAGACCAAGAAAAAAACCAAATCCATTATTAGGTAACGGTATTATTCAGGGATGAATTTTAATGCTGCTGAGTTGATACAGTATCTCAAATGTGTAGGAGGAGGGCCATCATCAAAAACATGCCCTAAATGCCCTCCACAATTAGCACAATGCACTTCATTTCTAGAGTATCCTAAGTTATTATCCACTCCTAAGTCAATTCCATTTTCAATATAATCGTAAAAACTTGGCCAACCAGTACCCGATTTAAATTTTGTTTTTGATGAAAATAGCTCGTGGTTGCATCCAGCACAAATATATTTTCCACGAGTTTTATTATCCCAATATTTTCCTGTAAACGCTTCTTCTGTTCCTCGTTCTCTTAAAATGTGATATTCTTCGGGAGTTAATTTTTCTTTCCATTGTTGGTCTGTTAATTTATACTGATATCCAATTTTAGATTTAGATGAAGATTGTCCACAAGATAAAAAAGTGGAATATATAAGTGTAATTAAGATAAGATGTCTCATAATTTTTTTAATACTAATACGAACTAAATATCACTTTATTGTCTTTTAAAATATAATGGTACACTTATAAAATTAATTACTTTTGTTTTTCAAACAATTCAAAGATGAAAATTTCTTATAACTGGTTAAAAAATTATATTGATGTTGATGTAAAGCCTAAGCAGGTAGAGACCATTTTAACAGATTGTGGGTTGGAAGTGGAAGGTTATGAAGAAATACAATCTGTAAAGGGAGGATTAGAAGGATTAGTCATAGGAGAGGTGTTATTCAAAGAAAAACATCCTGATGCAGACCGATTGAATTTAACCAAAGTTGATGTTGGAAACGGAGAATCTTTGCATATCGTTTGTGGAGCACCTAACGTAGAAAAAGGACAAAAAGTAGTAGTGGCAACTGTTGGAACAACCATTTATCCAACGGTAGGAGAAGCTTTTCAGATTAAAAAATCAAAAATTAGAGGACAACTTTCTGAAGGGATGATATGTGCCGAGGATGAAATTGGATTGGGAGATGCTCATGATGGAATAATGATTTTAGATGAAAAAGCACTTGTAGGAACCCTTGCTAAGGATTATTTTAAGGTAGAGAATGATGTTGTTTTTGAGATAGGATTAACACCTAATAGAGCTGATGCTACTGGACATATTGGAGTGGCGAGAGATTTAGTAACGGTTCTAAATTTATCAAGGAAAGCAAGCTTGCTAAAGCCATCTGTTAAAGATTTTAAGATTGACAATAAGGATTTAACGATTGATGTAGAGGTGGTGAATCCGGATTTATGTCCACGCTATTCGGGGGTGACTATTTCGAACGTTAGCGTTCAAGAATCACCTGATTGGTTAAAAAATAGATTAAGAAGTATAGGTTTAAAGCCCATCAATAATGTTGTGGATGTAACGAATTTTGTATTGCATGAAACAGGGCAGCCACTTCATGCATTTGATGCAAAACAGGTTAAAGGGAATAAGGTAGTTGTTCAAACAGTAGCAGATAAATCGAAATTTACCACGTTAGATGAAGAGGAAAGAACATTATCAGATAAGGACTTGATGATTTGTAACGCTGAAGAATCAATGTGTATTGCAGGTGTTTTTGGAGGGATACGATCAGGCGTTTCTGATGCCACTCAAGCCATATTTTTAGAGAGTGCCTATTTTAACCCTGTATCAATTCGTAAAACAGCTAAACATCATGGTTTAAACACGGATGCCTCTTTTAGATATGAAAGAGGTGCGGATCCTAATATTACTATTTATGCATTAAAACGTGCAGCTAATTTAATTAAGGAAGTAGCAGGAGGAGAAATTTCATCAGAAATAATTGATGTTTACCCTAATCCGATACCTAATTTTGAAATAGTGTTCTCTTATGAAAATTGTAATCGATTAATAGGAGAGAAAATAGATAAGGAAGTAATAAAAAATATTTTAGCAGGTTTAGAAATAACCATTATCAGTGAAACAGAGGAAAAGTTGAAACTTTCTGTGCCACCTTTTAAAGTAGATGTTCAACGTGAGGTAGATGTTATAGAAGAAGTGCTGAGGATATATGGTTATAACCAAGTGGAATTACCTAAAAAATTAGCATCTTCTCTTTCTTATCGTCAACAACCAGATAAGGAGAAGGTAACTAATCTTATTGCAGAGTTATTGGTGTCAAATGGATTTAGTGAGATTTTATCTAATTCTTTAACTAAAGAAAGTTATTACACAGCTTTAAAAAGTGAGTTAGTTTATATTGCTAATCCATTGAGTAATGAATTGGAAGTGTTAAGACAATCAATGTTATTTAATGGGTTAGAAACAATTGTTTACAATCAGAATCGAAAATCACCAGATTTAAAACTTTTTGAGTTAGGGAAGACGTATTTAAAAAAGGGAGAAAAATTTCAAGAAACCAACCATTTAAGTTTATTGGTTACGGGGATGTTTAAGAAGGAAAATTGGAATACCTCTGGAGATGCGGCAAACTTCTACCATTTAAAAGGAACGGTTAATGCACTTTTAAATCGTTTTGGATTAATGCAAATGAACTTTAAGAGTGAGCCTTCCACACTAACTTCATTATCATACGGGTTAAAATATTCAGTGAATAATATAGAGTTGGTGCAATTTGGGAGAGTGGATAAAAAAACACAGCAACAGTTTGCTATTAACAATGAAGTTTTTTATGCCATATTTAATTTTGATAACTTGATGAAGTTGATGAAAGCGAATGAAGTAGTGTATAAGGAAGTTCCTAAATACCCAATTGTGAGAAGAGATTTGGCGTTGTTATTAGATCAATCTGTTAATTATTCTGAAATTGAAGCTATAGCTTTTCAGCAGGAACGTAAGTTATTAAAAGAGATGAACCTATTTGATGTGTATGAAGGGAAGAATTTAGAGAAAGGTAAAAAATCTTACGCAGTAAGTTTCGTGTTTCAAGATGAGCATAAAACGTTAACAGATAAGCAAATTGATAAAATGATGAATCAATTAATACAGTCGTTAACAACTAATTTAAAAGCACAATTGAGATAAGAAAACTTGTTTTTAGATACATAAAAAAGCCCTCCGAAATATTTCTCGGAGGGCTTTTTTTATAAAGTTCAATTATACTTATTTAGTTAATAGCACTTTTTTGGTTGTTGAACCATTTTCAGTATTGATAGTTACTAAATAAACACCTAAGGCATTGTTTGAAAGATCAATAGTTGTTTTTCCTCCAACAACATTATCGTTTGCAATAATATTCCCAACAATATCAGTAATCGTGTAGTTGAAAGCATTAGTGCTTAATTGGATATCTAAAATTCCATTTGTTGGATTAGGGTAAACAGAGATACTGATATCATTAATATTGTTATTATCATCGATACTATTAGCTAAAGCACAAAGGTTAACGGTATCTCTAGTAAAATCAGCTTGATCAAAACCAACTCCTTTTAAGAAGTTCCATTGAGTAGGGTTTTGTCCATTTGTTACATCAGCTTGAGTGCTAAAATCAGTAGCAAAAACAGTTGCTATTTCGTATTCTTTATCACTTCCATTTTCAATGGTCTCAACAGCAATAGTAGGGTATGCGGTAACATATTCGGCTCCAGATACACCCACAGTTAAGTCGGTAACAGGAGTCCATTTATCTGTGTTAATGTCGTGTCCTACAGCTGACATGTTAAGGAATTCTCTATCTAGACTAAGTAAAGGATCAGTGGTTAACCAGGTATAAAATACTTTCGTTCCATCTTGACTTCTTGCAGCTTGAGGTCTAACATAATGACTTAGAGTATTTGTTGCATCCCACTCAAAATCTGCCACATAAATAGAGTCAATATAAGTAACTTCCCATCCTGATCCTTTTGTAGCTACTTCGTACAAAAGGTTTCCTGTTCCATAAAAACTATAAAAATAATTCAAAGAATCAGGATGATCAGAAAAACCTGATCTAACATTGGCAAAAATTCTTAATTCTCCATTGGCATCAACTACCATATCATAAGCGCTAAAGAATGTTCTCTTTGCTCCAGTAGTGGCTATAGGTCTTAATCCACAATTAATAGTAAAATCGGTAGAAAAATCAAAATCAGCCACTTTATTCCATGTGACACCAGCGTCTGTTGTTTTTACTACATAAGGTCTGATTTGTGTGTTTTGATTAGCGTTAGAATCAGCACCCATAGCTACCATATAACCTACCATTCCATTAGGAGACCATGCCATGTTAGCTAATCCAGCAACATTAACTTTTGCTCCTCCTGAAGTACCGTCAACACTAGTCGTATACCAGTTAGGTGTGATAGTATCTACTGTTGTCCAATCAAAATTATTATTACCAGCATTGAAAACACCTTTATGTAAGAAATAATCATGAAGATCTCCAGCAACGTTGTATGCTGGGTTTTCAGAACCTAAAGGACCTTGATTGTTAAAAGTTGTAGAAACATACCATGCGTGACCTTGCGCATTTACAAATAAACCAGCTGCAGCCCAATCATTAGGATCATTATTCGGGCCTAAAATAGAGTTGTAGGAGTAAGTCTCTTCTAAATTAGAGCCATCTAATTTGAATGAAGATCGAAAAGTTCTAGTCCACTGAGATTCACCAGCCAAAAGATCTAATGCAGGACCAACCTGTATTAAGAATGCATTAGCAGGATCTGTATTACTTGTCGGATTATAAAGTCCAATATTTGGATACCTGTTCCCATTAAAACCACCTAAAGTAGGCGTGGTTTGAAATGGGTTTACCGTCCAAGTGGCTCCTCCATCTGTAGAATAATCAAATGACATTACTCCACTTTCTTTTCCAGCAGGACCAGAACCACCGTTGTTTTGTCTATGAACGAAAGCAACGGTATTTGTAGCGGCATTATATACCACTTGATTTTGTCTGTCACCTAAAATGCCATAGATGTTGTAAGAAGTTCCGATAGGAATTTTAGATGATGCTTTATCATAAGGAATAGAAATAGGTTTAATCAGTTGATTTTGAGAATCATCGTCAATAAATGCAAATTTGTTGAAATCATAACGAGCAGCAGCATTTTTGTTTTGAGCGCCTGCAGAAGATATCAATCCTAATGTAAAAGCAAATAGTAAATACTTTTTCATAATTTTTTGTGTTTAGTTAGAAATTGTGTTTTTGTTAGTGGCTTCAAATATAATTATTTATTTTAATTGTTTTGACTTCTTTCTTGAATAAGAATGAGTTAGGAATCCAATTAGCAAGAAGAATTTTATTTTTTTATTCTTTTTCCTTTGGATTTATCGAAGCCATAAGGACAATGCTTACAGCCATTTTCGCAACAATAACCTCTTTTTAAAAGATATTTTTCGGTAAATACCTTGTATCCATCTTTACTATAATAAAAATCGTCTGGATTTAATTCGTTGATATTTGAAAAATCATTCGTCAATTGAATTATAAAAATACAAAGGTTAATTTATAAGAATAGGTTTTTGAGAATAAATTAAACTGATTATTGAGTAAGCTTATCTTTTAATTGAGTAATTATTTCTTTTTGATTTTGGATAATTTCATTTAGTAATTCATTTTCACGTTCTAACTTTTCTATCTTTTTTGCTAGGCTAGCATATTCAACTTTTTCTTCATTTACTATTTTATTATTGGAAGGTTCTTCAGTAAAGTAAGCAAGTGTAACATCTATAGCGTTAGCGATTTCTGTTAATGTATAATAATTAACTTTTGAGGTAACTTCAATGTGAGAAATTAAAGTACGTGTTTTATTGATGGAGTCAGCTAACTCTTGTTGACTAATTCCTTTTTGAGCTCTTAATACCTTTATTTTCTTTCCAATATCCATTTTGACAATTATAGCTAATAATAAGTTGTCAATTAGGTATAATAATTGTCAATATGATAATTTTTATTATTTTTGATGAACGTGAAATAAGGTTGATAAAAGACTCTAAAAGGTAAAAATAATTCTACTGCTATGTGGTAAAATGCACAAAAGCGTCTAAAATATGACCGTTAAATAAAAAAAGGGTATTAATCGAAAAAGAACGCTATTAAAAAAATAAATTGAACATTCTTAATTTTAAATCATGAAATTAAATAAAACGATAGACGTACTTATAGTAGATGATAATTCTTCTATTAGGTCATCATTTAGAGTTTTTTTGAATAACATCCCGAATATAAATATTGTAGGAGAATGTTCTGATGGAGGAGAAGTAATCCCTTTTCTAGAAAAAAATAAAGTAGATATAGTTTTTATTGATGTCATCATGAAATTTATTGATGGTTTTGAAGCGACTGAGAACATAAAAAAATATTATCCTCATATAAAAGTAATAGCTTTCTCTTCATTAGACCATTACTCATTTAGAAAAAGAATGAAAGAGAGTGGTGCCGATGGTTTTATCTCTAAGTTTGATGTTAATGAAGAACAAATAGTCTCAGAATTAAAAAAGATAATGTAGCCCAATTACTAGAATTACTATTTTTGGCTAGTCATGTTATCTGTTAACGAAAATAGTGTTCCTGTTCAGGAGTTGGAAGAAACTTTTCTAAAAGAAAAGAAGATTCGACTATACCTTCTTCGTGAAGATTTAATTCACCCGGAAATATCGGGTAACAAATGGAGAAAGCTCAAATATAATATCAAAGAAGCAAAACAGATCGGTTATCATCAATTGCTAACCTATGGTGGAGCTTATTCTAACCATATAGCTGCTACAGCTGCTGCAGGAAGAGCATTTGGATTTAAAACTATTGGAGTAATTAGAGGTGATGAAGTGTTACCGCTAAATGCTACTTTACAATTGGCACATAACAATGGCATGCAATTAAAATTTGTTTCACGCTCTACTTATAGCACTCAAAAATATGAACCTAATTTTTTAGCTGAACTGGAGCAAGAGTATGGAAAATTTTATAGGGTTCCTGAAGGTGGATCTAATGAGTTTGCAGTAAAAGGGTGTACTGAAATTATGAAAAAAATAAAAGTAGATTATGATGTTGTTTGTTGTGCTTGCGGAACAGGAGGTACAATGTCAGGCATTATTTCATCATTAGATAGTAGCAAACAGGTTTTAGGTTTTCCTGCCTTAAAAGGAGGTGATTTTTTAAAAGAAGAGATTACCAATTTATTGGTTAAATATTCCAATGCTTTTAAAGTTGAAGTGGAAAATAACAATTGGGAATTAATTACAGATTATCATTTTGGAGGCTATGCAAAGGTAAATAGAGAATTAATAGACTTTGTTAAAGAATTTAAAGAAAAACACGATGTGTTGCTAGATCTAATTTATACAGGCAAGTTGTTGTTTGGACTTTTTGATCAAATTAAAAACTCAACACAATTTGATGGTAAAAAAATAATAGTAGTACATACTGGCGGACTGCAAGGTAATAAGGGGTTTGAAGAGCGGTTAGGTATCAATTTGTAGTTTTAAAGGGTTGCTGTTAATATCTTATGTGTTGTAAGCCATTGAATACTAAAAGAGGTATTAAATTTGTAGTAGAAGAAAAGTAGTGAAGTATTTTTTTAACATATTATTTCTCCTATTATTTATAGTGAGTTGGGCTCAAGGTCAACCTGCCGAGCGAAGAATTACCCGTAATGAATACATTGAACGTTATAAAGATGATGCGATAAGAGAGATGCATAAGTCTGGTGTTCCTGCAAGTATTACACTAGCTCAGGGAATCTTGGAATCGGCAGATGGAAACAGTCCGTTAGCTATGTATGCCAATAACCATTTTGGAATAAAATGCCATAGTGGATGGAATGGAGAAACGATGCGTATTGATGATGATGAAAAAAATGAGTGTTTTAGAAAGTACGATGATGTTTATGAATCTTTTAGAGATCACTCTTCTTTTTTAGCAGATCGTTCGAGGTATGCTTTTTTATTCGATTTAAAAATTACGGATTATAAAGGATGGGCAAAAGGATTGAAAAAGGCAGGGTATGCTACTAATCCTCAATATGCTAATTTGCTCATTAAACTTATTGAACAGCATAATCTAAATCAGTATGATAATTACGGGAAGGTTCCACCTAAAAAATTAACTAATAAGAAAACCTCTACGGTGTTGGCTGAGACAAAGCAAACGAGAATAGTAAAACTGCATAACGATGTAAAGTATATTGTAGTAAAAGAAGGAGATACATATTATCGTATAGCACATGATTTTCAAATGAATTTATGGCAAATTTATAAATACAACGATTTAAATAAAGGGCATGTACTGAAGGCGGAAGAAATAATATATCTTCAACCTAAAAAGAATAAAGCCGCAGAAGAATTTCATACAGTAAAAGAAGGAGATACGATGAGAAGCATTTCTCAATATTATGGTGTAAAATTGAAGAAACTATACAAGAAAAATTTGATGATTCCGGGTACTCAGCCCAATATTGGAGATCAAATTAATTTAAAAAGAAAGAAAAAGAATTAATCTAATGATTGCATTGGAGCGTTGGATAGCTCAATCATTTTAGCGTATTCTTCAGCCGTTAAATCGTTGTAGTAAAAATTAACAGGATTAACAGGATTTCCATTTTTTCGAACTTCATAATGACAGTGAGGTCCAGCTGAAAGTCCTGAATTACCCACGTAGCCAATTACGTCTCCTCTTTTCACCTTTTGACCCACTTTAACATTCATTTTACTCATGTGTGCATATAAAGTAACATAACCATATCTATGGTCAATTCTTATGTGTTTTCCATAACCACTGGAGGCAGCATCTGCTTGAATTACTGTTCCTGACCCCGTAGCATAAATAGGCGTTCCTCTGTCTGCCGTAAAATCCATTCCTGCATGAAATTTATTATATTTTAAAATAGGGTGCATTCTGTAGCCATAACCACTTGCCATACGTGTTAAATCTTCGTTTTGGACGGGTTGTATGGCTGGTAATGAAGCGAGCATCTCTTCTTTTTTCTTGGCCATTTCAAAAACCTCATCAAAGGATTTGGACTGAATGTACAATTGCTTGTGCAACTTATCTAATTTTTCAGCAGTATTAATAATTAATTCAGAATTGTTATAACCTTCCAATTCTTTATATTTATTAACTCCCCCAAAACCTGCTTTTCTGATTTCTGAAGGAATTGGTTCTGCTTCAAAAATTACCCTGTAAATATTATCATCACGGTGTTGAACATCATCCAATACTTTAGAAAATTGCTCTAATTTTTTGTTCAGAATAACAAACTGTGTTTGTAAATGAGCGTTATCTCTCTTTAATTGTTTTTCTTTAGGAGAATCAATGTATGTGTATGCTAAACCATAAATAATTACTCCAATAACTAAACCTAAACCTACATAAATAGAAGACTTAAAAACCTTATCCTTAAATGTAAGCTCAATTTTATCGTAGCTTAAAGTATGTTTATTATATCTGTATTTAGCTTTAGCCATTTAAAGAATATATGCTAATTTTGACTGCTAATTTAATCAAATTTGAAGAATATCAAAATCGAGAAAATTAGATTAACGCTTATTTAACATTAATTAACAGAATGAATTCCAAGCAAATACGAAAAACATTTTTAGATTTTTTTGCTCAAAAACAGCATCATATTGTGCCATCAGCACCTATGGTGGTAAAGAATGACCCAACATTAATGTTTATTAATGCAGGAATGAACCAGTTTAAAGATTTGTTTTTGGGAAATAGCAAAATAAAATATACTCGTATTGCAGATACTCAGAAATGTTTAAGGGTTTCCGGAAAGCACAATGATTTAGAGGAAGTAGGAGTAGATACCTATCATCATACGATGTTTGAGATGTTAGGGAATTGGAGTTTTGGGGATTATTTTAAGAAAGAAGCGATTGAATGGGCGTGGGAATTGTTGGTCGATGTTTATAAAATTGATAAAAACAGGTTATACTTTACAGTGTTTGAAGGAGACGAAAAAGATGGAACTGCATTTGATGAAGAAGCATATGATTTGTGGGAAGCTATTTTGTTGAAGAATGGATTGACAGAAAACCATATTTTAAAATGCGATAAGAAAGATAATTTTTGGGAAATGGGAGACACAGGACCCTGTGGTCCGTGTTCTGAAATTCATGTAGACATTAGAAGTGAAGAAGAAGTAGCTAAAATTCCAGGAAGAGAATTGGTTAATCAAGATCATCCTCAGGTAATTGAGATATGGAACCTGGTTTTTATGGAATTTAATCGAATGGCGAATGGAGAATTGAAAAAATTACCGGCTCAACATGTAGATACAGGAATGGGTTTTGAACGATTGGCAATGGTGTTGCAAGGAAAACAATCTAATTACGATTCAGATGTATTTACACCGCTTATTGATAAAATAGTGGAAATTTCTGGGGTTAATTACCAACAGTCAGAAGCAAAAACAGATGTATCCATTCGAGTTATTGCAGATCATGTTAGAGCAGTTGCTTTTTCTATCGCTGATGGTCAATTACCTTCCAATACTGGAGCTGGATATGTTATTCGTAGAATTTTAAGAAGAGCTATTCGTTATGGGTATAGTTTTTTAAATTTGAAAGAAGCGTTTATTTACCAATTGGTAGAAGTGTTGGTGAACCAAATGAGTGAGTTTTTCCCAGAATTAAAAATACAACAAGAATTGATTACGAATGTGATTAGAGAAGAAGAAGAAAGCTTTTTACGGACTTTAGCTAAGGGAATGGATAGGTTATATGAGTATAGAAAAGATCGATTGATTGTAGCGATTCATAACTACTTAGCGGATAAAGGATATGATAGCTCTAATAACTACGTGATAACGGATAGTTGTTCTAGTCCTGATTTATTTGTTCCTAATTTAAATTTACTTATCGATATTTATGATATTGACGATCAAGGGGGTTTTAAGATGTCTAAATTTAAAGGATATGATAAGATAAAATTTGAACATACCTCTTTAAAAATTAGTCTAGATATGGTGGAAAAATCTAAAGAGATTTTAGAGGAGTTTAAAGGTGAAGAAAGAATATTTAATGAGTTCAAATATCAATTGAAAGTGGATGGAAAATTTGCATTTGAACTGTATGATACTTTTGGTTTTCCGATTGATTTAACAAAGTTAATCGTAGAAGAGTTAAATGGAAAAATAGATGAGGAGGGTTTTGAAGAAGAACTTCAAAAACAAAAAGACAGATCAAGGGCAGCGACAAAAATTGAAACGGATGACTGGGTGGTATTGCGAGAAGATGATGAGGAAGAGTTCATTGGTTATGACTATACAGAAGCAGATATATCCATTACTAAATACAGAAAAGTAAAAGCGAAAGGAGAAGAAATATATCAATTGGTTTTTAATTTAACTCCTTTTTATCCTGAAGGTGGAGGTCAAGTTGGAGATATAGGAACAATCAAAGAAAATGATGAAAATGGAGCTTCAATTCATGATACGAAAAAAGAGAATAATCTAATTGTTCATTATACCCATGAATTACCAAAGGATGTCAACGCGAAATTTAAGGCTGAGGTTACCTCTTCTATAAGAGAACAAACAGCTTGTAACCATACAGCTACTCATTTATTACATCAAGCTTTAAGAGAAGTACTGGGCACCCATGTTGAACAAAAAGGGTCATTGGTAAATGCTGAGTATTTACGGTTTGATTTTTCTCACTTCCAAAAAGTAAGTCAAGAAGAATTGGATAAAATTGAGGTATTAGTAAATGCTCGAATTCAAGAAGGTTTTCAATTGGAGGAGCATAGAGCGATACCAATTACCGAAGCAGAAGCAAAAGGAGCCATGATGTTGTTTGGAGAAAAATATGGAGATGTGGTGCGGATGATACAGTTTGGGGACTCGAAAGAATTGTGTGGAGGAATTCATGTGAAAAATACAAAGAACATTCAGTTATTTAAAATAAAATCAGAAGGATCTGTAGCTTCGGGGATAAGAAGAATAGAAGCGTTGACTTCTGTTGAAGCAGGAAAGTGGTTGAAAAATAAAGTTGAAATTATTAATAGAAACGAAGCATCTATACACAGTATCATTTCTGATAAATTAATGACTGATATAAAATCTGTAAAACAAGAGTTTTTGAAAGATTATGAAAACGTGGCTGGATTATTAAAAATTGAGGATTATCAACCTAAAGGAGCAATTCTTGTAACAGAAGCCCTCAATAAAGCTATTTCAGATTTTACAAAAATCAAACTACCTCAAAACATCATAGATGCTTTAACAGCTAAAAAGAAAGAATTAGCTAAAGCTGATGAACAAGGAAATAAAGAAGAGGCCAAAGCCATCAAAGAAAAATTACTAACTCAAATAGAAGAAGTGGGAGGAGTAAATGTGTTGGCTCAAAAAATTGATTTAAACGACAGTGGAGCGATTAAAGATTTAGCATTCCAATTAAAAGGACAAATTGATAACCTCTTTTTAGTATTAGGTGCTGAGGTCAACGAAAAGCCTAATTTAACCATAGTGGTTTCAGATAATTTGGTGAAAGAGAGAGGTTTACATGCTGGAAACATTATTAGAGAAGCTGCTAAAGAAATGCAAGGAGGCGGTGGAGGTCAACCATTTTATGCTACTGCAGGAGGTAAAGATGTTACAGGCATTGAAGCTGCAATAGCAAAGGCCAAAGGCTTTTTGAATTAATATTTTGTTACTCATCAAGAAATAACACCACTCATCCGAATAGTTGAGTGTTATCGGGTGTTTCTACTCAATTTTTTTTACCTTAGCTCCCCTTAAAAGGTATTATGGTTCGCAAATTATTGTTTTCTTTCTTAGCCTTATTTATGCTCAGTTTTGTGGCGCATAAATTTTATGTGTCTAATACAGATATAGCTTATAATAAGGAGCAGCGTACTTTTGAAATTTCGATTAAATTTATTGGTCACGATTTAGAACATGCATTAAAAAATGCAGGGGTTCCTAATTTGTACTTAGGAACGGATAAAGAAGTGAAAGACGCTAATGAATATCTATTGAATTACATTAACAAACGATTTGAAATTAGTGTCAACAATAAAAAAGTGACTTACCATTTTATTGGTAAAGAAGTAAATAATGATGATGACATTTATTGTTATTTAGAAACAGATAAGCTGCCATCATTAAAGGAAATTACGATAAAAAACACATTGCTTACAGAAGTATTTGAATTACAATCCAATTTGGTTCACCTAAAGATTGGAGAAGAAAAAATAGATTTTACATTAAACAGTGCCAACACAAGTAGTTCGCACCAACTTAAATAACTTGAACATGAGAAAAATAATTGCTTTAGCAGTATTAATTGGAACAATACCATTGTTTGCTCAAGAGAATGTGAATACCAATAAATTTAGACAGTTAAAACAAGAATTGGCTACACCAAATGTGTATAGAACTGCATCAGGTGCCCCAGGTCATGAGTATTACCAACAAAAAGCAGATTATGCTATTGATATCACATTAGATGATAAAACTCAAAAGGTTACAGGAGTTGAAACCATTACTTATAAAAACAACTCACCAGATAGATTAGATTATTTGTGGTTGCAGTTAGATCAAAATATACGAGCAAGAGATTCCGATAGTAAGTTGATTAGCACAAACAATATCGATGAAAAAATGAGTTTTAATGAATTGGCCGAGTTGCACAATGATTTTGATGGTGGATTTAAATTAGAGTATGTCAAAAATGCTTCGGGGAAAGATTTGAAATACACCATCAATAAAACAATGATGCGTGTTGATTTACCAGTTGCATTGGCTCCAGGAGCCTCTACTTCTTTAAAAATTAAATGGTGGTACAACGTGAATAATAGGGATGAAATTGGAGGAAGATCAGGTTATGAGTATTTTGAAGAAAACGACAACTACCTATATACTATTGCGCAATTTTATCCAAGAATGGCGGTGTATAATGAGGTAGAAGGATGGCAAAACAAACAGTTTTTAGGAAGAGGAGAATTTACTTTACCTTTTGGAGATTTTAAAGTAAACATTACTGTACCTTCTGATCATATTGTTGGAGCTACAGGAACATTAACCAATGCTTCATCGGTATTAACAACAGCACAACGAGAAAGGCTCAAGAAAGCACAATCAGAGTACATCACTCCAGTGATGATAGTCAATCAATCAGAAGCTGAAGCAGCTGAAAAAAAGAAAGAAGCAGGGACAAAAACATGGTCGTTTAGCGCTACCAATGTGAGGGATTTTGCCTTTGTTTCTTCCCGTAAATTTATTTGGGATGCTATGACGGTAAAGTACAATGGAAAATCTACGATGGCAATGAGTTTTTATCCGAAAGAAGGAAATCCATTGTGGGAACAGTACAGCACAAAAGTGGTGGCGCATACTATTGCTACTTATTCAAAATATACGTGTGATTATCCTTATCCTGTTGCTATTTCAGTACATACCAAAAGTATAGGAATGGAATACCCTATGATTTGTTTTAATGGAGGACGACCAGAAAAAGATGGCACTTATTCTGAAAGAGTAAAATATGGAATGATAGGCGTTATTATCCATGAGGTAGGACATAATTTCTTTCCAATGATTATTAATTCTGATGAGCGCCAGTGGACATGGATGGATGAAGGTTTAAATACTTTCACACAGTATTTAACTGAACAGGAATTTGAAAGGGGGTATCCTTCTCGAAGAGGTCCAGCCTACAAAATTGTAGATTACATGAAGGGAGATAAAAAGGGAATATCTCCTATAATGACCAATTCTGAGTCTATTCTTCAATTTGGACCAAACGCCTATGCTAAACCAGCTACAGCACTAAATATTTTGAGGGAGACAGTTATGGGAAGAGAATTGTTTGATTTTGCTTTTAAAACATATGCGGAAAGATGGAAGTTTAAACATCCTACACCAGCAGACTTTTTTAGAACCATGGAAGATGCATCTGGAGTTGATTTGGATTGGTTTTGGAGAGGTTGGTTTTATACTACTGACCATGTTGATTTGGCCATTAACCGTGTAGAATGGTTTAAAATAGACACGAAGAATCCAGAGGTAGAAAAGGCGATAGCTAAAGAAAGAGAAGCCAATAAAACTCAATTTATTGGAGATACTCGTAACAAAACAACCATTAAGCAAACATATAACGAAAAAGACCCATCGCTAGATGATTTTTATATCAAATATGACCCATTTGAAGTGACTTTAGTAGATAAGGCAGATTATCAAAAATACCTCTCTAAATTAAGTGAAGACGACATTAAATTGTTAGAGGGAGATTATAATTATTACTCAATCGATTTCGAAAATAAAGGAGGTTTGGTAATGCCTATTATTTTAAACTTTACATTTAAAGATGGGACTAATGAAGTTGTTAGAATACCGGCTGAAATATGGAAACAAAATGATAAAAATGTTTCTAAGGTTTTCTTTTTTAAGAAAGAAGTAACCAATATTGATTTAGATCCTTTCTTAGAAACAGCAGATGTTAATCTTGATGACAACAGTTGGCCTGCTAAATTAGCACCTTCTAAATTTCAGTTGTACAAAGAAAAGAAGTATGGATGGAGAAAGATGGATGATGATGAGAACCCTATGCAACGTAATGAACGAAATGAAGAGTTGAAAAAGAAAGAAGAGGAAAAATGATAATTAAAAGGATACCCTATTTTTTAGCTATACTATTACTAGGAATAATTTTTTCTCAATGTTCTTCTGGTGTTTCTAATCAGCAGGGAGCTGTTGTTGAGGAGCAAGATGTAAACCCTGCAGCACCTGACTTTGATACTTTAAATTCTGACCTAAAAGCCATAGAGATTGCAGATATGGTAATGGAAAAGATGGGAGGAAGAAAAGCGTGGGACGATACCAAGATAATTAAGTGGAATTTTTTTGGGTATAGAAAGCTGGCTTGGAATAAGCACAGCGGAGATGTCCGTATTCAGTTTGGTGATACCGATAGTAATGTTTTAATTACCAATGTTTTTACGCATACTGGAAAAGTGAGATTAGATGGTGAAGAAATGCTGGAACCAGATTCAGTGAAGAAGTATACGAAGCTTGCGGAGAGTATATGGATTAACGATGCGTATTGGTTATTTATGCCTTTTAAGTTAAAAGACTCAAAAACGACATTAAAGTATTTAAAAGTGGATACTACTGAGAATGGTGCATACAGCCATGTATTGCAATTAACCTTTAATGAAATTGGAGATACGCCTGATAATAAATATTGGGTGTATGTAGATACCACCGAAATGTTGGTGAATCAATGGGCTTATTTTGCAAATTACGAGGACAGTATCCCTCGCTTTATTAACCCTTGGGATGATTACCAGCAGTATGGAAATATTCTATTGTCTGGCGGAAGAGGAAAAAGACAGATTTCAGAAATTGAAGTATTGGATTCTATTTCTGAAACTTTTTTTACTCAATTTTAAATACCTAAAAATTCCGATTCAGGGTAAATGTGCGAATTTGAATTTCTTTTGAATTCACTTACTCGGGTGAAAAAGTTGCTGATTTTTTGAATTTTAGTTTCTTTTTGATTTTGCTCTTGAATTCTTCTGATTTGCTCAATCTCTTTATACAAAGAATTAGTAGCGTTGTACTGATAACCATAGCTGAATGTTTTTTGATAATCTTTTTTCATCTTAATTAATTTTCTTAATCAAAAATAAAAACTACTTATTATGAAGGGGTAAAAACAGCGTTAGGGTTCTATTAACCTTCAACATGTTTTGAATTAACAAATCGCTAAGAAGGTTAAATTAGCACTAATTTATCATTGATGAAATCATTGCGAGGAACGAAGCAATCTTATTGATGGGATTGCTTTTTCCGATATTCATTCCTCATCGGAATCGTAATGACGAAAAAGGACAATACTTTGTCATTCTGAATGTAGTTTTATTGCTGCTTTAGCAAGAGAGTAAAACAAAATGAAGAATCTATTTTTTGCAGTTTTTGGTTTCATTGCGTTATAAAAGAATAAAACCTGAATCCCTTACTTCCACTTTGCTACATTACGAATTAAATCGTCCCCCCCCTTAAACTATATTTTTTACGTGTATTTAATTGAAACAAACAATTAAGCATAAAAAACTGAAAACTCATTATGAATTAAAAAAATGATAGTCATTAAAATGTTGTTTAATAAGAGAGTTTTATTGGATAGTTTTACCAAAAAATCACGGTACATTTGAAAATGGGTATCTTTTTTTAATGTTTATTTATCGTTACTGTTGGAAATTAAAGAACACTTAATAAAGAAGGTTATAAAAGAAGACCGTAAAGCACAGTTAGAGCTTTACAGGATTTGTTTTAATACATTGATGAGCGTAACAAATAGATATAAAAATAACGAAGAAGATGCCGTTTCTTTAGCAAACAATTCCTTTTTAAAAATTCTTACAAACCTTAATAAATATGATAAAAAAGTACCGTTTGAGGCTTGGATAAGAAGAATAACTCTTAACGAAGTTATTGATGATTTTAGAAAGAATAAAAAAAGAGTGGAGCTATTTGATTCGGTTGATGAATATGATAGTGATGAAGACATTTCTTTAAATGATATTGACAGGAGCATGGAGGAGGAAGTGGTGAATAGTTATTTATTAAAATTACCTCCCGCAACAAGAACAGTGTTTTGTCTGTTTGCTATAGATGATTACTCGCATAAAGAGATTTGTGCTGAGTTAAAAATCTCTTTAGAAACATCAAAATGGCACATGAAAGAAGCAAGAAAAAGATTAAAAATAGTTTTATCAAAAAAATTAGTTTAATTGAAACCAAGGAATAATATAGATAGTTTTTTCAAAGAAAAGCTAGAACACAGAGAGTTTGAAATTAAGGATAGTTTTATCGCTGATCTGGAGCAAAAACTTGATGAAAGAAAGAAAAAAAGGAGAGGTATTTTCTTTTTAGTTTTTCTTTCTGTGGGACTACTGCCCTTTGGATACTACATTTTTAATTTTAACAATAATGAGATTTTAGAAAAGGTTAATCCATCAAATATTGAACAAGAAACAATCCTAGAAACAAACCCAATTCCAAAAAAAGAGAATGTTTTTCTTCCAAAAGAAAAGGCAGCGCTTGTAGGTGTTGTTAATGTAAATAAAGGGGGGGAGATGATAGAAAATCAAGATAAAACGACAAGTTTAAAAAGTGATGATGATGAAAAGGAGCCAGTTGATAACATAGGGACTGTTAAGAAGCGCGTTTCTAGAGGTGTTTCGAGACATATTGGGATAAATGGTAATGCTAATGTTCCTAATTATAGATTAGTGAATAAAGAGAGTAGAGATGCAAATCATGAAGCTAAGATTCAATTAGAGTCCCCTTCTTTATTAGGCAAGAAAGCACCTAAAAAAGAAAGCTATAGAAAGATAGTAAGAAGAGAGTCGGAAGAACAAATAGAAGAACTTAAACAAGGCACATTGTTAGTGAGGTTAAAAACGTCAAATAACAAGATAAATGCATTAAAAAAAGTTGGAAATATTGAAAAAGCACTCAAAGTTAAAGCAGAACAAGACTTAGAGAATAAACAAATAATTTCAGCTTTTAAGCATTACTTCAACTTCTGTGATGTTGTTTTTTTTCATAGCAATCATTCTAATAATGTTAGAGCTAAAAAATTAAGTAACATATTTCTTAATGATAGTTTAATGATAGATGGTTCAATAAAAGTGGACACCAACAGAGCAATATTTATTGCAGAATTTGGTAGCATTGAGGCTCCATCAACTTCCGGGTTTCAAGCATTAATTATAAAAAATGATGAATTTGTTCAATTAAAAAGACCTTTTCCTTACTATGTGAGAACCAGTTTTAAATCAATGAAACAGCATCCTGAGCAAGCATTATTTTTAGCACCAATCTTACCATTTCAAAATTGGACATTTGATGCCACAGTTATAGTTATGAATGAAAAATTGAACGAGTATTTTGATAAAATAGAATAAGGATCAAAATTCATTCCTGACAAACGTTAGTGGAAACCAGTTAAATATGAACTTTGTCATTCTGAATGTAGTTTTATTGCTGCTTTAGCAGAGATATAAAACAAAATGAAGAATCTAAATAAATAGATTCTTCACTTCGTTCTGTTTCGGAAATTTATTTCCGACATAACTTTGTTCAGAATGACACCTCCCGTCAAGTGAACTTGACACCCTCCTCAAGGAGGGATTATTACTCCCCTCCTTTGGAGGGGTTAGAGGAGGAAATCCATTTTCTCGCATTTACAAAAGCTTCAAACCAAGGGGTGACTTCATCTTGTTTTTTGTCTGAAGGATAATGTGCTGCTTGCCATGGGAAGATGATTCTCTCTAAGTGAGGCATCATGGCTAAATGACGACCGTCATTGGAACAAATTCCTGCAGTATTGTATTCCGAACCATTGGGGTTGGCAGGATAGTTACTTCCACGGTATTTCAAAGCAATGTTGTAATCCTCTTCAGGTCCTTCAAATAGGAAACGCCCTTCACCATGAGCTACCCAAATTCCTAGTTGACTTCCTACCAATGTATTTAACATCACAGAATTGTTTTCTGGAATGGTTACATTCAAATAAGTAGATTCAAATTTACCTGAGGTGTTGTGAGCCATTGGTTGAGTAGCTCCTTTTGATTCAATTAATCCCAGCTCCATCATTAATTGACAACCATTACAAACCCCTAAGCTTAATGTATCAGGTCTTGCATAAAAATTATCTAAAGCCTCTTTGGCTTTTGGGTTGTATAAGAAAGCGCCAGCCCATCCTTTAGCAGAACCTAGAACATCAGAGTTAGAGAAACCACCGACATACACAATCATATTTACATCGCTTAAATCTTCTTTCCCAGCGACAAGGTCTGTCATGTGTACATCTTTTACATCAAACCCTGCTAAGAATAATGAGTAAGCCATTTCTCTATCTCCATTAACTCCTTTTTCACGAATAATGGCAGCTTTTATTCCACCGCTACTTTTTCGCCCATGCTCCACTCCATAACTCGATAATTTTCCATTAAAAGTTGAAGGAAAAGTATAGGTTAAGTTATTTTTCTTGTAATTTTCATATCGAGCTTTAGCTAGCTTTTCGGTAGACTGTTTTTTATCTAACAAGTAAGAAGTTTTATACCAAACGTCTCTCATTTCATCAATATCAAAAGTTAACTCTGCTCCATTGTGTTTGATATTGATATTTCTGTCGGAACACGGAGTCCCGATAATGTGTGCATGAATTCCATTTTTACCTAATTCAGAAACTACTTGTCCACTATCTTTCACTTGAATCACTATTGCGGCAATTTCACTAAATAGTATTTTGGTTAAATCTTTTTCTTCTAATGAAGAAAAGTTAATGCACATACCTCCTTGTTGGTTGGCAAAATTCATTTCTAAAAGAGTAGTAATTAAACCACCTGCAGAAATATCATGACCAGCCAATATATTTCCTTGAGTAATTAATTTTTGTACTGTATTAAAAGCAGTTGCAAAATAAATATTGTCTGTAACTGTTGGAGTAGCTTCTCCTAATTTATTCAGTATTTGGGCAAAAGAAGATCCTCCTAATTCGAACTTACCTTTGGAAAAATCAACCAAAATAAGAGAAGTGCTTTCGTCATTTACTAAAACAGGCTCTATTACTTTTTTTACATCCGTTACTTCTCCAGAGGCTGAAATGATCACTGTTCCAGGAGCATAAACAGCATCGTCTTTATATTTTTGAACCATAGAAAGAGAATCCTTCCCAGTAGGAATATTAATTCCTAAATCACAAGCAAAATCACTCACAGCTTCTACAGCTTCATATAAACGAGCATCTTCTCCTTCATTTTTACATGGCCACATCCAATTGGCGCTTAAGGAAATAGATTTTACCCCATCTTTAAAAGGAGCCCAGATAATGTTGGTCAATGCTTCTGCAATGGCCATTTTACTACCGTTCTTAGGGTCGATAAGAGCAGTAACAGGAGCATGTCCAAGAGCAGTTGCAATACCACTTTTCCCTTTAAAATCTAGGGCAACTACACCTAAGTTGTTCAGAGGCAATTGAATTTCTCCAGCAGTTTGTTGTTTGGCTATTTTTCCTGTTACAGAACGATCGACTTTGTTGGTTAACCAATCTTTACAAGCCACAGCCTCTAATTGTAACACTTGTTTCAAGTAGTTTTCAATTTGAGTATTATCGTAATTAATAGGGGTAAACTTTGTGTTAATTGTTTTGTCAGTAATGATAGTTTTAGGAGGTTTCCCAAACATATCTTCAATTTTAAGATCTATCGGGTTTTCTCCAGTTTCTTTATCTTCAAATTTAAAGTGGTGGTCGCCAGTAATATCTCCAACAACATACATAGGAGCACGTTCTCTTTTACATATTTCTTCTAAAAGAGGAATGTCTTCTGCTTTGATAACTAATCCCATTCTTTCTTGAGATTCGTTCCCCACAATTTCTTTAGCAGATAGGGTAGGGTCACCAACAGGTAACTTTCTTAAATTGATAGTTCCGCCAACTTCTTCTACCAATTCAGAAAGACAATTTAAATGTCCTCCAGCACCGTGATCATGAATAGAAATAATTGGATTTTTTGTTGACTCTACAAAAGCACGAACAGCATTCGCTGCACGTTTTTGCATTTCGGGGTTAGAACGTTGAATGGCATTTAATTCGATAGCGTTGCTGTATTCTCCAGTTGCTACAGAAGAAACAGCACTTCCTCCCATTCCTATACGGTAGTTGTCACCTCCAATTACTACTATTTTATCTCCTTTTTCAGGAGTGTGTTTTAAGGCATCATTTAATTTTCCGTATCCAATACCCCCCGCTTGCATAATTACTTTGTCGTAACCGTATTTTTTTCCAGCTTCGGTATGCTCAAAAGTTAAAACAGAACCATTAATTAAAGGTTGCCCAAATTTGTTTCCAAAATCAGAAGCCCCATTGGAGGCTTTTATTAAGATATCCATTGGGGTTTGGTACAACCATTTTCTTTCAGTCATTCCATTTTCCCATTCTCTATCTTTCTCTAATCGAGAATAAGCAGTCATGTAAACAGCTGTTCCAGCCATAGGAACACTTCCTTGTCCGCCAGCCATACGATCTCTGATTTCTCCTCCAGCACCAGTTGCAGCACCATTGAAAGGTTCAACAGTTGTAGGGAAGTTGTGTGTCTCTGCTTTTAAGGAAAGTACCGTATCAATATCCTTCGTTTCAAAAAAATCAGCTTTATTTTGTGAGATAGGTGCAAATTGCATCGCACGAGGACCTTTTACAAAACTCACGTTGTCTTTATATGCAGAAACAATTGTGTTGGGGTTTTCATTAGAAGTTTTTCTAATTAAATTAAATAGTGAAGAAGGTTTTTCTTTACCATCAATTACAAAAGTTCCGTTAAATATTTTGTGCCTGCAGTGCTCAGAATTCACTTGTGAGAAACCAAAAACCTCACTGTCAGTTAATTTTCGATTAATTCTAGCACTTACATTTTCTAAATAATTTACTTCATCGTCACTTAATGCTAGTCCTTCTTGTTGGTTGTATTCGGAAATATTATCGATGTAGAGTACTTTTTCTGGAGCAATATCAATGGTGAAAATATTTTGATCTAAAACGGTGTACATCATTTCTAGCATGGGGTCATAAAAGTCCGAGCTAGATTGTGCTATTTTATACTCTTCAATTCTAATGATGTTTTCAATAGTCATATTTTGAGTAATCTCAACAGCATTGGTACTCCATGGGGATACCATAGCAGCTCGTGGCCCAATAAAAAAACCGGTAAGTTCAGATTCAGCTAATCGTTCTCCATTTAGTAGCCAATTTAGCTTTGGAACATCACTATCATTCATTTTTCCATTGAACTGAACAGCTATAATTTTATTAGAATTACTCTTGAAAAATACTATCATTTACTTAACTCATTAATAAGGAGCAGCAAAGTTAGCAAGAACCAAAAAACAGCAATTTTGAATACCTCTTTTTTTTCACAACATTTCAACATTTTATGGTTGGAATAAAAAAACGATATTTTAAAGAAAACATGTTTTTTGATGTTAATAATTGATGAAACAACCTTTTGATTACTTTTATCGTATTACACTCGTAACTAAACAAGTAAGCTTGTAAATTGGAATTAGAAGAAATCATAGAAGGTTGTTATAAAGGGAGCAGAAAGCACCAAGAGGCCTTGTACAATATGTTTTCTGCTCAGATGTTTGGTGTTTGTTTAACCTACACTAAAGATAGAGCTTTAGCACAAGACATATTGCATGATGGATTTTTTAAGGTTTTTAAAAAATTTGATAAATACAATGATTCGTGGGCTGTAGGAGCATGGATTAGAAGAATTATTGTGAACACAGCAATAGATCATTTTAGAAAAACCAATAGAATGAGTAATGTTGATTTTCAAGAATCCATTTATTTAGCGGGAACTCATGATGAGGTGGTGGATATATCTAAAACAAGTGATTTGTCAGAGATTATCAATATGCTTCCAAATGGAGCTAAAACAATTTTTAATTTGTACACCATAGAAGGTTATAAACATCAGGAAATTGCTGATATGCTTAATATAAGCGTTGGAACATCAAAATCTCAATTATCTAAAGCAAAAAGTGTGTTGCGAGAATTGGTAAATAAATATTACGTCAGGTAGGGGTGAAAGATATTAATAACATAGAAGATTGGTATAGAAATGAAATGGAGAGCTATCATGTTACTCCAGATAAAGAAGTGTGGAATTCTCTTTCTGAAGATTTGGATGCCAGTGCTCCGCTTACAGATGAAAATGTTAGTGAATGGTATAAAAAGGAAGTAGCAAAATTTGCTGAACGACCAGATTATACGGTATGGGAAAAATTATCTACCAATCTAGATACAGCTTCAGTATGGGATAAACTAGTTGTTTCTCTCAATGCGTATGATAAATATATTTGGTGGAGAAATTTAGTTTTCAAAGGCACTGCTATTGTTGTTTTATTATTAGGTAGTTATTTGGCATTTCGACAAGCTGAACCAGAGCAGCCTATTGTAGAGAATAAAACTAAACAGTTGATGACCAATGAAGGAGTTTCTACTTCTCAAGTAGTGAAAAATGTGCATCAACAAGAAAAAACAAGCAATTCAACCAATGCTGATGAGTTGTTATTGAAAAAAGAACATAGAGAAATTTCATCTACTATGCACTCCAAAAATTATGGAGTTACTAATAATAACAGGGGTATAAATGATGGAGATTTGCTGGCAAGTAAAGGTGATATTCAAAAAATAACAACTTTATATGCTCCAGAGTTAAATGAATCTACTTTTAATAAGACACGAGATATTGAAAGAAATATTCAACAGAATTTATTGTCAGAAAAAAATATTGTGTTACCTGCTGAACAGAAAGAGTTTTTGGTAAAAAAAGAAAAAAATAAAATAGTATTTAACAATAAGCGCTTTTCCTCTTATTTTGTTTTTGGATTGTATGCACGAAGATTTTATACAGGGTTAAATTTTGCAGTTAAAAAACAAGGAATTATTAGCACTATAAAAAACACTCCTGAATTTGAAAAGTACACTCAAAAGTATTTTTTAGATTTTGGATCTAGTGTTGGAGGTACTTTTGGATGGATTGTTTCGGACAAATTAAATTTAGAAGCAAATGTAAATATTAACTCTACAGCAGGATATCAACGAGCGTTTAGTAATGAAGCTGTTTCTTTTAAGGAGGAATTGAATTTAAATTACATTACACTTAGTGTTTTAGCAAAAAGGATGAATAACAAATCTACTTTTGATAATAAAAAATACTCTACTAATTTGATTGGAGGTTTTTATGCTGGACAATTAAGGTCTGCAACTTCTAATGTTAATGGCGTGTCTAGTAATAATGACTGTTATAAAAACACAGACTTAGGTTTAGTAATTGGTATTGAGCAAGATAGATACCTTACAAAAGCTTTATTAGTTACTCCGGGTATTCGTTATCAGCAAGGATTAATGAACGTATCGAACAGTTCAAGCATGTTTAGTTCTTCTAGGAACTTTTCTTTGGAATTCAATTTAGGGATAAAATACATTTTCTTAAAAAAAGGGTAATACTAAACCAACCTTTTAGTGTTGTTAATCGTTTTACTTTTGGATTTAACCAACTAAAATGATTCATTTAAAAAACATATTTGTTGTATTGAGTGTGATTGGAGTCTTTGCTCTTCACCCAAGTTTAAACAAGGGAGAAACGCCTATTACTTATTTTCAGTATTTAGTTTATGGCAATTCATTGGATGTGGTAAGTAGCAATACAATTGATTTAGAGTTATTGGAAATTAAATGGGTTTGTGCAGAAAAGGATGTGATGTGTTCAGATATGATAATATTTAAAGAAGGGAAGCAAGTCAACGGTATTCCTTTTGAAAAAGGTAGTCAAAGTTTGGTTGTTTATTATGCCGGAAATAAAGTTGGAGAAATCTCTCAAGATAAGATTGCTAAAAAACAAGCTCATCAATACAAGGTTGAATTACTGGCTAAAAACAATCGATTATTTTTTAATGGAGAAATTCAAGGCCCATCACCATATAAGGGACCATTGATTACCATTTCTTCGGTAGATTTAGTATCATCATAAAAAAGCCCCGATTCCGATAGCTATCGGAATCGGGGCTTTTTTATATCCTTTTTTGGAAATTATCCGCATTTAGAATGCCCGCAACTTTTGCAGTTTAAGCACCCTTCTTCGTAAACCAAAGATGGTTCTTTGCAGCTAGGACAAGTATTCTCTGAAGGCTTAGTTCCGTCAGGGATGTATCTTTTTAAAGCTCTTACTACCCCTTTTTTCCAAGTATTTAGTGTCTCATCATTCAAATGTAAGTTGTTCACCATTTCAACAACAAAGTTTAGAGGCATTCCATGACGAAGTACTCCTGAAATTAATTTTGCATAATTCCAGTATTCTTCGTTAAATGTTCTTGATAAACCTTCAATAGTAGTTTTATAACCATGGCTATCTTCATATTGGAAATCGTAACGTGTTTTTCCATCTTCAGATTTGCTTTTAATTACCCAGCCTTTACTAATGTGTGAGAGTATAGCAAAAGATTCTTCAGCTCCACCAGTAAATATTTCATAAGGTCTTCCATCTAATAAACCAATCACTGCAATCCACTTTTCATGTTCATTGTTAAACTTAACAATCTCGGCCTCTAATTTCTCAGGCCGCTTAGGTGCATTCGTTTCTAAAAACTTAGTAATGATTTCTTCCTTGTTTTCTTCTTTCTTTTCATCGTTAGAAACTAAAACACCACTTCTAGAACCATCTCGATATACAGTAACACCCTTACATCCTTCTTCCCATCCTGTTAAGTAGATTTGGCTTACCAATTCTTCTGGGCACTCGTTAGGAACATTAACAGTTACACTAATTGAATGGTCAACCCATTTTTGAACAGCACCTTGTAGTCTTACTTTTTCTACCCAGTCAACATCGTTAGCTGTTGCTCCGTAGTAAGGAGATTTTGCAATAATTTTATTTAGCTCTTCTTCATCCATTTTTTCAACTTCAGCAGCATTGTAACCATTAACTTCTAACCAAGTGGTAAATTTGTGATGAAAAACGTGGTATTCTTCCCAAGAATCACCCACTTCATCAACGAAATCTATTTTTACTTTTTTATCGTTAGGGTTAACTTTTCTTCTTCTTTTATATGAAACCATAAATACAGGTTCAATTCCTGAAGAAGTTTGAGTCATTAAACTGGTTGTGCCTGTTGGAGCAATAGTTAATAAAGCAATGTTTCTTCGACCGTATTTAACCATGTCGTTGTATAGATTTTCATCCGCTTCTTTAATACGGTTAATCATCGGGTTTTTTTCTTCTCTGATAGAATCGTATACAGGAAAAGCACCTCTATCTTTAGCCATAGTAACAGAAGAACGATAAGCAGCTACAGCTAATTTTTTATGAATATCAGTAGAAAAACTAGTTGCTTCTGGTGTTCCATACTTATACCCTAATGCAGCTAACATATCACCTTCTGCAGTAATACCAACTCCAGTTCTTCTTCCTTGAATCGCTTTTGTTTTAATTTTTTGCCAAAGGTTTAATTCTGTTCTTTTAAGTTCAATATCTTCAGGGTCAGATTCTATTTTTTCAATGATTCTGTTTACTTTTTCCATTTCTAAATCAACAATATCATCCATGATTCGTTGAGCCATTTCAACATGGGTGTTGAATTTTTCATAGTTAAATGTTGCGTTTTCAGAAAACGGATTTTCTACATAACTGTATAAATTAACAGCCAATAACCTGCAGCTATCATAAGGACATAGAGGTATCTCTCCACACGGATTAGTAGATACAGTTTTAAAACCTAAATCGGCATAACAATCAGGAATAGATTCGTTAATGATGGTGTCCCAAAATAAAATACCAGGTTCTGCAGATTTCCATGCATTGTGAATGATTTTATCCCATAGTTTTTTTGCTTGTACTGTATTGGTATATTTTGGAGAATCGGAATGAATAGGGTATTGTTGTTGATATTCTGAGTCTGATTTTACAGCTTTCATGAAATCGTTATCAATTCTAACAGAAACATTAGCTCCAGTTACTTTTGTACCATCCATTTTAGCATCAATAAAATTTTCAGCATCTGGATGTTTGATAGAAACAGATAACATTAAAGCACCTCTTCTTCCGTCTTGTGCTACCTCTCTTGTCGAGTTAGAATATCTCTCCATAAAAGGTACAACACCCGTAGAGGTTAGTGCACTGTTTTTTACAGGGCTTCCTTTTGGTCTGATGTGAGATAAATCATGTCCAACTCCTCCTCTTCGTTTCATTAATTGAACTTGTTCTTCATCAACTTTCATCACACCGCCATAAGAGTCAGAATTTCCATCATTTCCAATAACAAAACAATTAGATAATGAACCAATTTGATAGTTATTACCAATTCCTGTCATTGGACCTCCTTGGGGTATGATGTACTTAAAGTCTCTAATTACCTCGTAAATTTCTTTTTCAGAATAAGGGTTAGGGTATTTTTCTTCGATTCGAGCAATTTCTTTTGCTAATCTATGGTGCATCTGATCAGGATTACTTTCGTAAATGTTCCCTTCGGAGTCTTTAAGAGCATATTTGTTAATCCAAACATTGGCAGCTAATTCATCACCTTTAAAATATTTTACTGATTCAGCTAAAGCTTCATCAAAAGAATATGTTTTTGGTAGACTTTCACCAGATTTTTCATTCTTTGGTGTCAAAACTTCATCAGTTGTGTGAGTAGATTCTTCTGTTTGACTTAATGTTTTCTCCATTCTTAAAGGGGTTTGATCGGTTAATAAAAAAAGTACTTTCTCAGTAAAAATACTTGTGCAAGTATAAAGTAGATTACTCAATTTTTTGACATGTTTTATCTACTATATTTTTCAACAAGCAAGTTAGTTTTTAAGGGTAGGTGTTTGAGCCTAATTTGACAAATTTTATTAACAACGCTTTCTTAATTCCTTTATTTTTTATATGATAAAAAATACGGAATAAATTTATGACAGAGATGATAAAAGATTATTCTAAATGGCTGATTTTAAGTCTATAATAAAACTGTCTAATACTCCTTGCTTAACATGACTCATTACTACAATTTTATACCAACTAGGGTTTTCCTCATGAGAATCAGGGACTAAAAAATATTTTTTTGCCAGTTGAGGAGAAATATATTTTCCTTTAATAGTAAGAATATTAATAAAAGGATTGTGGTAAAATTCAACTCCTAATTTTTCTAATTTTTTACCTAACGATTTTGTTTTATCTGCAAGTGATTTCATTTTAACTTTTAGTCCATCAGAACCATGCGCTTTTAAAATCATCCATACAGAAATAGCGTTGGCACCTGATCTACTTCCGCAAATAGTATAATCTTTTCCTTGTACATAATTAGCTTCTTCAGTAAGAGCATATTGCATATATCCTTTTCGAATAATGAAGATACCTGTACCATAAGGGGATTGTAACATTTTGTGACCATCTAAAGTAAATGAATTGATGTTATTATTCTTAAAGCTATATAGACTGTTTTCATTAGTGAAAGGGTAAATAAATCCACCAAAAGCGCCATCTACATGTATTTTGTGTTGAAGATTATTTTTGTTGAAATAGGAGGTAATCCTATCAATGTCATCTACAGACCCGAACATGGTGGTGGACATATTCATGATAACAATGAAATATTTTATACCTTTATTTTTAGCAGTTGTTATTTTTTGTTCTAAATCCTCTTGTATAATCATCCTTGTAGAATTGTCTACACTTAATATAATAGAGGAAATATTTAATAGGTTTGCTCCTTTGGGCATAGAGTAATGGCTGTCTTCTGAGTAAACTACTGCAATTTCTTTTGAAGCAGCACCATACTCTTTCATATAGTAATTTCGATAAATCCATATAGCTTGTATGTTTGCTTCAGTTCCTCCAGAAGCTACATAACCGTCTTGAGCATTTTTTTTACCTCCTAATATCTCTTCTGCACAAAGTTTTATTAAGTCTTTCTCAATTTTTTGTGTTCCTTTAAAAAAAGGTTCGGCACTTTCTGTTAAAGTATGGCATCCTATATGATTGGGATTAGCTACCAGTGTTTTTAAAAAAGGAGAGTCTTCTATAAATGGAGCATCATCATAAAACTGTTCTTCGTCTAAATAACTGCCAGGAACACCAAGTATATTTTTTGTTTTGTAACTGATGTTTTCCCCTAAAGCATTATCAATTTGATTAGCGATTTCATCGTGTGATAATTTTTCCCAATACATTCTTTCTTTTTTAATGTAAAGTTAGGGTTTCTTGCTATTAATTACTGTTTAAAATAAGAAAATACTTTGTATAATATTTGTAAATTTGAGGGGTGAAAAAATCTATTTTCTTAATATTAGCGCTATTTTTTTCTTCATTCTTATTTGCTCAGGAAGAAGATGTTTATGTGCTGGGAGATACAGACGAGAATGCTAAACCTTCTATCCCTAAGAAAGGCTTTGATTGGAGTAAAGTTACTCTTGGTGGAGGGCTAGGGTTAACTTTTGGAACTATAACTCTTGTTGAGGTTGCTCCAACAGTTGGGTACTATTTAACAGATAATGTATTGGCAGGAGTTGGAGCGAACTATATTTATTATGAAGATAAAAGCATCAACTTCAACACGAGTATTTATGGAGCTAGGATTTTTGGTGAGTACTTATTTGATGATTTACCTTTTTTGGCTCATGTAGAAACAGAAGTTATTAATATCGAAGGAGCGAGAGCAGAAAGGCTAAATATTATTAACCTTTATGTAGGAGGTGGATTAAAACAGCAGATGGGGAAGACATCTTATTTTTATCTTTTAGCGTTGTGGAATTTAAATGAAACTAAAGAGTCTTATTTTCTACAACCTAATCCAATTATCCGTTTAGGAATAGCAATAGGGCTATAGTGTTTTTACAATAAAAATTATGTTCTTTCGATATAGCTTAAGGCTCCTGAAGGACATGCTTGGATTTGATTTTTAAGTTCCTCAGTTTTTGCATTTTCAATAGTTATCCATGGGCGAGCTTTAGGGTTGTATACCTTTGGTAAGAGTTTGACACAGTTTGCAGCATGTGTGCATAAATCAGGAGTCCATTTGATGGTGATATCATTGTTTGAGTAATTAATTATTTTTCCCATGATACTTGGATTAATAAAATTTTTTATTCTTAGATAATTTAATGTCGGTTACAATTTGTTTTATCTTTTGTTCTTCTTGTTTTTTACAAACAAGTAATATGTCGTCAGACTCTACTACAATGTAATCTTTTAATCCTTGCAATACCACTAGCTTGTTTTTAGGAACGTTAACTATGTTTTCGCTTGAATCGTAGAGCATTACATTTTTACCTAAAACAGCATTTGCATTTTCATCATGTGGAAGGTGAGTATAAACTGATCCCCAAGTTCCTAAATCAGACCAACCAATATCAGCACTAATCACATATGTGTTTTTTGCTTTTTCCATAATACCATAGTCTATAGAAATATTTTTACAAGTGGAATATATGGCTTCGATAAAACTTTTTTCCTTAGTTGTATTATAGATACCTATACCTTCTTTAAATATTTCATCTATAGTAGGCAATTGTTCCTTAAAAGCTTTTTGAATACTTTTCAAACTCCATATAAACATACCAGAATTCCAACAAAACTCACCACTGCTAATAAAGTTTTTTGCTAATTCTAAATCAGGTTTTTCAGTAAATGTTTTTACTTTTTTAACGACAGTATCAAGTTCATCATCATTGGAATCAAATTGGATGTAACCATATCCTGTATCTGGTCGGGTAGGAGTAATACCTAAAGTAACTAAGCTGTCGGTGTTAGCAGTATGTGCTAATGCTAGGTTAATTATTCTTACAAACTCATCCTCTTTTAATATAAGATGATCAGCAGGAGCAACCACAATATTAGCATTAGGGTTTTTTGCAGCAATTTTATAATTGGCATAAGCGATACAGGGAGCCGTATTTCGCATTACAGGCTCATAAATTACTTGCTCATTACTTATTTCAGGAAGTTGCTCAGCTATTAGTTCTTTATAGAGTTCATTTGTAACAATAAATATGTTTTCTTTAGGGCTAATTTTTTTTAATCTGTTGTAAGTTTGTTGAATTAATGTTTCTCCAGTTCCTAGTATATCAATAAATTGTTTAGGTCGAGCAGTTTTACTCATTGGCCAAAATCGACTTCCAATTCCTCCGGCCATTATTACACAATAGTTATTAGAATTCATTTAGTTAGCTTAAGTTGTTTAGTGCCTGCTTTAATTGATTAAATAATTCATCAATACTCTCAGTTTTTGTAGTGCCCACAGAGAGTCTATACCAAGGAGATTTGTTGTCAGCACCAAAAGCATAAAAGGGTACAATTGCGAGTTTTGCTTCATCTAATAAATATTGAGTAACATCAGCAGTCGTATTTAGAGCTTTTCCAGAAGCAGTTTTTTTTCCTACTAAATCAAATTTTACAGTTAAGTAAATGGCTGCTTGGGGAGCTATAGCATCTATATCGTATCCTTCATTTTTTAAGTTGATAATACCTTTATATAATTGAGTTAAGCGGTTATTAATTTCATTTTTAAAAGAGAATAAATATTCATCAATCGCATCATCATTGTCTAAGTATTGAGCAGTTGCAACCTGTTCCGCTTTCGGAGACCATGCGCCAATATGGCTAAGAATAGAACGCATTTTATCTATTACTTTTTGAGGCCCAAATGCCCATCCAACTCTAACACCTGTAGCAGCAAAAGCTTTAGAAATACCGTCAATATAGATGGTGTAATTTTTCATGTTAGGCCTTAATGAAACGGGGTCAAAATGTCTAGTTTCACCATGTGTTAGAGTCCAGTATATTTGATCATATAGCAAATAGACTGGTTTCTTTGTGTCACCTCTTTTTTTGTTTTCTTCTATAATTAAATCACAAATTTCTGTTAAATCATTTTGAGAAAAAGTAGTCCCTGTAGGATTTAATGGAGAACATACTGCAATTAAGTTTGCTTCACTGATGAAAGGCTTTAATTCTAGTGCTTTTGGCATAAAATTATTTTCTACGCTAGTCTCAATAACAATTGCTTTTGTTCTTGTAAGGTGAGCGTAATGGTTGTTATTCCATGAAGGGACTGGAAATAAAACAGTGTCTCCCGGGTCTAGAATGGTTTGATAAACAGCATAAATTAAAGGTCTTGCTCCTCCAGAAATTAAAATTTGATCAGTATTATACTCTAAACCTTCTCTTGTATGTAAAAATCGAGCAACAGCTTCTCTTAATTCAGGTATTCCATTAGCTGCAGGGTAATTGGTTTCATTATTTTGATAGGCTTTAATTATTTCATCTTTTAATTCCTTTGGAATAGGAAAAATAGAAGGATCAAAATCCCCGATTGTTAGGTTGTGAATTTTTTCACCAGCAGCAATTTTTGCTTTTACTTCTCCTGCTAATTTTATAATTTCAGAACCAATTAAATTTTCAGACATTTCAGATACTCTCTGATTAATAATAGGTTCTAGTAGCGATATATCCATATATTTATTTTTAAAAACGAAGTTAGGTAAAAGCGATTTTGATAGAAAAGTTTTTACCTGTTTTAGTTATTAACAACGTTATTTTTTGGTGAGTCAACAATAATAACAATCTCCCCTTTGAGGGTATTGGTTTCAAAATACTTAATTACTTCCGCAATAGTTCCTCTGATGTTTTCTTCATGCAGTTTAGTGAGCTCACGTGATATAGAAATTTTTTGATTAACTCCAAAATATTCTCCAAATTGATGTAATGTTTTAAGTAAACGATGAGGAGATTCATAAAAAATAATGGTCCTAGTTTCATTTTGTAAAAAACTCAGACGAGTTTGCCTTCCTTTTTTGTGAGGGAGGAAACCTTCAAAAACAAATTTATCGGAAGGCAACCCGGAATTAACTAATGCAGGAACAAAAGCGGTTGCTCCTGGTAGACATTCTATTTCAATATTATTTTTTATGCACTCTCTTACTAATAGAAAACCAGGGTCAGATATTGCAGGAGTACCTGCATCACTAATTAAAGCATAAGTTTCACCATTTTTTAAAGCATCTATAATACGAGTTGTTATTTTGTGTTCATTGTGTTGGTGGTAAGCAATTAATTTTTTATTGATTTCATAATGCTTTAGTAGTTTAGAAGACGTTCTGGTATCTTCAGCCAAAATAATATCAACACTATTTAATAATTCTAAGGCACGCAAAGTAATGTCTTTTAAATTACCAATAGGAGTTGGTATAAGGTATAATTTTGGCATAGAAAGCAATTTGTTCTCAAAGATACCATAAACTGACAATTCAAATGCTTAAATTTGTTAGAAGTTGCAGATTAAGAACTCTTTATTGTTAGGTATTTTGGAGGGTTAGGTTAATTTTAAATTAATACATGCAACCTTTTGGCGAAAAAAAACATCTTATTAGGAGAGTAAATGAAAATTACAGATGAGCAATTAGTAAAAAAGTGTCTTGAGAAAGATAGTGCTGCTCAGGAGTATTTGTTCAATTTATACTCGAGAAAGATGATGGGGGTATGTTTAAGGTATAGTAGGGATGAAGATGAAGCGAAAGATGTATTGCAAGTTGGGTTTATAAAAGTTTTTGAGAAACTAGATTTATATAACCAAGAAGGTTCTTTAGAAGGTTGGATTAGAAAGGTGGTAATTAATACCGCTTTGGATAATATTCGTAAGAATAAAAAGGAGAATGATAATATAGAAATTGATAAGGTGGATTATCAATTGTCTAATGAAGGTTTAAATGGATATGAAGCAATGAAAACAAAAGACTTACTAAATGTTATTCAGGCAATGCCAGTAGGTTTTAGAACGGTATTTAATTTATATGCTATTGAAGGGTATTCACACAAAGAGATAGCAGATCAATTAGGCATATCTGTTAACACCTCGAAATCGCAATATTCTCGAGCGAGAGTGTATTTACAGAATGTATTAAGTAAAAAGGAAGTGTTTTAAGAATAAACATGAAAGAAGGAATAGATAAAATAGACGAAATTTTCAAACAAGCTTTTGATGGGTTTGAAGCTCACGTTGATCCAGCAGTATGGAATAACGTGCAACATTCCATTAATAATACCGCTAGTCCTAGTAATACGTTGCCTAAATCGAATCCATCTTTAAGCACTACTTTTACTAAAGCATTAATACTAAAGATAGCGGGTGGTGTCATTGCAGTATCAGCAGTAATGACTTCAGCTTATTTTGTTGTTACTAATAATGAAGGTAAATTAGAGGTTAAAGAACAGTTGACAACGCAAAGTGATGTTGGTCTTGAACAAAATTCCCCCGAAATAAAAAAGCAGGAGTTAGATGTTGAAGTTGAAGAAGATTTTTCAATCCATCAAAAGAATCAAATAAGTTCAGAACCAGTTCAAGAAGATATAGGAAATAAAGAGGACGTGATTGTTTCAAATGAAGAAGTTAAGGCTGATAGAGTAAATGATAAGCCTTTAAATGAAACAGCAAATCCAGAGAAGGAGCAACCAAAACAATCTGTTAAAAAACCATCAAAAAGTCAAAAAGAGTCATCGCCAAAAGAAACTCAGGATGAAGTAAACGCAACTATTATAGCTAGTGTTTTTTCGGGCAAGGCTCCTTTAGATGTTCAATTTGAAGCAGAAGGAAATGGAGTCCAATATTTTTGGGATTTTGCTGATGGGTCTGATTTGTCAAACGAAAAATCACCTTACCATACATTTGCAGCTCCAGGACTATATAAAGTTTCATTAACTGTAATAGATAAAAATGCTAATTCAAAAACGGTTGTTAATTTTATTGAAGTAGAGAAAAATGTGACATCTGTTTTAAATAAGAATGAAATTCCTAATGTTATCACGCCAAATAATGACGGAAGTAATGATGAATTGAAAATTACAGGAGAAAATATTAAAGTATTTAATGCAAGGGTGATGAATTCTGGTGGTAAGGTTGTTTATGAATGGAATAGCATAGAGGGGAAATGGGATGGTACTGACATGAGCGGGAATAAATTGATTCCAGGAACCTATTATTTAACTATAATAGCAATAGGGGATGATGGTGAACGCCACACAGTAAACAAAGCAGTTCAATTGTTTAAATAATACTATTTTTTTGAGGAGTTAATTTTCTAGTAGAAGGTCTAAAAAATTAACCTTTTTTATTCCCTCTAACCTGATAGGGGTAGAGATTAGTTATTTCTTCTTTTTTTTCTTTTTCAAAGCTTCGTGTTTCTTTCTTTGTTCTTCTGTGAGAATTTCATTAATTCTATCATTACGCTCTTTCTTTAATTCATTTTTGGCTTTCTTTAATGATTCTATTTTATCATCTATGATTCTTTTATTTTTAACGTAAGAATCGTTAATTGACTTAACAGAAGCTTTTTGAGATGCTGTTAATTGTAATTCCTCAGTGAGTTTTTCAGTCATTTCTGTGCTTTTTTGTTCGACTGTTTTTTTGGTTTTTGCATCTTGTGCATTACAAATCGATGTGAATACTATAAACATAGTTAATAGCATAGGTAGTTTTGATATATTCATGATAAAGAGTTTAAAGAGAATAAGTGCAAAATTAGCGTAAAAATGTTATTGTTTGTTAAATTATTGATTTACAACCGAAAAAAATATACTAATTGGAGTAAATATGTAGTTAACTTCATTACTAAATATTAATTACTTTTGTAAGGTAAGAATTGTATTACATGGCTGATTATAAAACAGGTGAGCTTTTAAAGCAAATAAATATTCCTCAAGACTTAAGAGATAAAATTCTCGAAGACGATTTACCTCAATTATGTAATGAATTGAGGGATTTTATTATTGATGTAGTTTCTCAGCAAGGAGGGCATTTTGGTGCAAGCTTAGGAGTGGTAGAGTTGACAGTTGCCTTACATTATGTTTTTAATACTCCTGATGATAAGTTGGTTTGGGATGTGGGTCATCAAGCATATGGACACAAAATTCTTACAGGTAGGAGGGAACAATTTCATACGAATAGACTATATAAAGGAATTAGTGGTTTTCCTAAGCCATCAGAAAGTGAGTATGATACCTTTGCTGTGGGTCATTCATCCACTTCTATTTCAGCAGCATTAGGAATGGCTGTTGCCGATAACATAAAAAAAGAAAAGAGACAGCATGTTGCTATTATTGGAGATGGTTCAATGACTGCTGGTTTAGCCTTTGAAGGAATGAATCATGGAGGGGTTGAGAATACCAATTTGTTGGTTATTTTGAATGACAACTGCATGGCTATAGATCCTAATGTTGGTGCATTAAAAGAATATTTAACAGATATAACAACATCTCACACTTACAATAAGGTAAAAGATGAGGTATGGCATTTATTAGGGAAAATGAGCAAATTTGGACCCAATGCTCAGGCTATTGTTCAAAAAATTGAAAACGGAATAAAATCTACCATACTTAAGCAAAGTAATCTTTTTGAATCCCTAAATTTCAGATATTTTGGTCCAGTTGATGGGCATGACGTGAATTATTTAACAAAGGTTTTAGAAGATTTAAAAGATATCCCCGGACCAAAAATTTTACATTGTATTACAGAAAAAGGAAAAGGATATCAGCCAGCTGAAGATGGTGATTCCACACAATGGCATGCTCCTGGGTTGTTTAATAAAGATACAGGAGAAATTATTAAGATAACTCCAAAGAGTCCTGAACCGCCTAAATATCAAGATGTTTTTGGTCATACGATTGTTGAATTGGCTGAGAAAAATAAAAAAATAGTAGGAGTAACACCTGCAATGCCTTCAGGTTGTTCGTTAAATATTATGATGGAAGCGATGCCAGATAGATCGTTTGATGTTGGAATTGCTGAACAACATGCAGTAACATTCTCTGCAGGAATGGCAGCACAAGGATTGATTCCATTTTGTAATATTTATTCCTCTTTTATGCAAAGAGCCTATGATCAAGTCATCCATGATGTTGCATTACAAAAATTACCAGTTGTATTTTGTTTGGATAGAGGAGGGTTAGTTGGTGCTGATGGGGCAACTCATCATGGAGCTTATGATTTAGCGTACTTAAGAGCTATTCCCAATATGATTGTCTCTGCACCTATGAATGAGGAAGAATTAAGAAATTTAATGTATACCGCTCAAACAGAAGAACAGAAAGGACCATTTTCTATTCGTTACCCAAGAGGGAAGGGGGTTATGATTGACTGGAAAAAACCATTTAAAAAACTGAAAATAGGAACAGGAAGAAGAATTAAAATTGGAGTTGACCTTGCGATATTGAGTATTGGAGCTATCGGTAACGAAGCAATAAAGGCAATAAAAGAATTAGAAAGAGACGGTGTGTCTGTTGCACATTACGACATGAGATTTGTAAAACCCATTGATGAAATCCTATTGCACGAAGTGTTTGGAAAATTTACTAAAGTAATTACGCTAGAGGATGGATGTTTAATGGGAGGGATGGGAAGTGCTATTATAGAGTTTATGGCGGACCATCATTATCATGCCGAGGTTGTCCGTTTAGGAATTCCTGATGAATTTATTGAACATGGTACCCAATCAGAATTATATAAAGAATGTTGCTACGATGCTGAGGCTATTGTTAAAACGTCAAAATCTTTAATAAATAAAGAGAATAAAGCTTTAGCCTAGTCATAGAGGGAATGTGTTTTCAGAAATGCATTTTTAATTGAAGATAAAATAACATGCAAAAACGCTGGGAACTAAAAAAACAATCCAATAAAGAAGATATACAACGACTCTCTGTTGAATTAAATAATTTAGATGAAACACTTACCAATATTCTTCTTCAAAGAGGTATTTCTACTTTTGAAAGCGCAAAATCTTTTTTTAGACCCAGCTTAGAAGAAAATCATGATCCTTTTTTAATGAAGGATATGGATAAGGCTCTGATTAGAATAAACCAAGCTATTAATAAGAAAGAAAAGGTATTAATCTATGGAGATTATGATGTAGATGGAACAACTTCAGTTGCTTTAGTCTATTCTTATTTAAGTCATTTTTATGATCATTTAGAGTATTATATACCAGATAGATATACGGAGGGGTATGGTATTTCTTATCAAGGAATAGATTATGCGGCAGAAAATAAATTTAAATTAATTATAGCGTTAGATTGTGGTATTAAAGCCATAGAGAAGATTGAATATGCAACTCACAAAGGAGTGGATTTCATAATTTGTGATCATCACCGACCTGGAAATGAGATACCAAATGCAGTAGCAGTGCTAGATCCTAAAAGAGAAGATTGCAGTTACCCGTTTAAAGAACTATCAGGATGTGGAGTCGGGTTTAAATTGATGCAAGCATGGACTAAAGATAACAGTAAAGATAATCAACTGTTGTGGTCTTATCTAGATTTGTTAGCAATAAGCACTTGTGCGGATATTGTTCCTATCGTTGGTGAAAATAGAATTTTTGTTTTTTATGGTTTAAAAATAATTAATGACAATCCTAGATTAGGAATTAAGACAATGATAGAGCTAGCTGCATTAAAAAAAGAGTTAACAGTTACTGATGTTGTTTTTACTATTGCACCAAGAATAAATGCCGCTGGACGAATTGAGACGGGAAAAAAAGCTGTTGAGATGTTAGTTGCAGATGATATAGAAAAGGTAGTCGAATTTGGGAAAAACATCAATCAATTAAATATTGATAGAAAAAATTTAGACAAAAATATTACTGAGGAAGCGTTAAGTATAATTGCTAAAAACCCACAATTACAAAATAAAAAGACGACTGTACTTTTTCAAGATAATTGGCATAAAGGAGTAATTGGAATTGTGGCATCTCGAATAATAGAAACACATTATCGGCCTACAATTATTTTAACAGAGTCCAATGGAAAAGCTACGGGATCTGCCCGTTCAGTAAAAGATTTTGACGTTTATGATGCCATAGAAGCTTGTGGAGATTTATTAGAACAGTTTGGAGGGCATAAATATGCTGCTGGGTTAACAATGGCTATAGAAAATGTGGAAGCATTCACTCAAAAATTTGAAGATGAGGTGGCTAGTCGTATAAAAGAAGAATTATTAGTTCCCCAAATTACCATTGATGCGAAATTGGATTTGTTTCAAATTACAGATAATTTTTATAGTATATTAAAGCAATTTTCTCCAACAGGACCAGGAAATATGAAGCCCGTTTTTATTTCAGAGAATGTTTTTATTACTGCTAATTCAAGAGTAATAGGGAAAGAAAATACACATTTGAGATTGGAAGTTTTTCAAGAAAATAATCCAGCGATTAAATTAAATGGGATAGGATTTGATTTGGGGTATAAATTAGAAGAACTTGATGAAGGAGTTCCTTTTAGTATGGTGTATAGTATCGATCAGAATCATTGGAATGGGATTACTTCTATACAACTAAATATTAAAGATATTAAAGTGGATTAGTTTGAAAATATGCAGTAATTTTTTCTAGTTGAATACCTCTAGATCCTTTAATTAAAATGTGCGTATTAGTGGTATTTTTATCAATGAGATGTTTGATAGCTTCATCATAATTAGAAACAAAACAAAAATGGTACTTGTTTTTGAT
The DNA here is from genome assembly GCA_024103385.1 of Vicingus serpentipes. Classification (GTDB taxonomy): domain Bacteria; phylum Bacteroidota; class Bacteroidia; order Flavobacteriales_E; family Vicingaceae. The sequence continues at coordinate 50,806 of JAGFIT010000074.1, read as the reverse complement.
GTTATTAAATGCATTACCAACGAAAAGTGTATCGATATTTAACTCCTTTATACTATCAACTATTTTCTGGTGTTCTTCAGTAGTGGTATTCCCCAATTCTAGCATATCTCCTAAAATCATGTATTTGTTTTGTGCATCATTTTCTGAAAATGTTTCAATTGCAGCTTTCATACTACTAGGGTTAGCATTATATGCATCTAAATAGAAGGTGTTAGAATTAATTTTTACAATTTCAGACCGATTATTAGTAGGGGTATATTCTTCTATAGCTTCGGTAATATCGGAAGCGGATACATTAAAAAAATCACCGATACAGATTGCTGCTATGATGTTATCGAAATTATATTTACCATAAAGTTGGGAAGTAATCAGTTGATTATTCCATTTCACCTGAACAAAAGGAGAGGATTTAACCATTGTGGCTTTACAGTTAGCATTTGAGTTTCCATAAGTATAATGGTTGATATCTTTTGCTAAATTCATTAGAAGATCATCTGTATTGTTTACAAATACTTTTCCAGAGATTTCTTTAATAAATTGATAGAGTTCATTTTTTGTTTTAATAACGCCTTCTTTACTGCCAAATCCTTCAATATGTGCTGTTCCTATGTTGGTAATTATTCCATGATTAGGCTCAGCTATTTGGCACAAAAATTTGATTTCACCAATATGGTTGGCTCCCATTTCAATTATTGCCATTTCACAATCTAAAGTAATTTGTAGTATTGTTAAAGGAACACCAATGTGGTTGTTGAAATTACCTTGAGTAGCTATTGTTTTATACTTTTTACTTAAAACAGCATTTATTAACTCTTTTGTAGTGGTTTTTCCGTTTGTTCCAGTAATACCAATAAAAGGGATGTTTAGTTGTTTTCGGTGATAATTAGCTAATTCTTGAAGTGTTGTTAATACATCTTTTACTAGTATACACTGATTAGAAACAAGAAATTCTTTTTCATCTATAATAACATATTTTGCACCTTTTTTAATGGCGTCTTTTGTGAATTGATTGCCATTAAAATTTTCTCCTTTTAAAGCAAAAAACAGGCAATCTTTCACCACTTTTCTGCTGTCAGTACATACTAATGGATATGATTTGTAAATTTTGTAGAGGTCTTGAATTTCCATTTTGTAAACATAAAAAAACCTCATTAGTGAAAACTAATGAGGTTTTAAATTTATTAAGTATGATTGGTTAATATCCCATTCCAACTGGACTACCTAATCTTGTCATTGCACATCTAAAGCCAAGATAAGAAGTAGATTGATCATCAGTTAAATAACGTCTAGTCCCAGGCACATTCCAATAAGCCCTATCTTTCCATGAAGCACCCTTATAAACATGGGCTTTATCATTTACGAGTGATGTGGTTCCAAACTGATACATTTGTTTTTGTGGGTCATTATCTATATCTGAGACAACAGTTCCTGGATCAACATCACTGTAATAAATATTAGATTCCCAGTGACCATCTAAATAGTTAATGTTGTCAGCCGTTTTATAATTCCTTCTTGCCTGTAAGTTATCTAACTTAGGATCAACATCTCTTTTGATAATACGACCTAGGCTGTCTTTTTCCATAATAAGCCCTTCTTCATCAAGCGCCTTTGTTTTGTATACATTTCCTCTAAAAGGTCTAAAATCATCGTTATCCTCTAAAGATAAAGGTCTATATACATCCATTACCCATTCACTAACATTACCTGCCATGTTGTATAATCCATAATCATTTGGCCAATAAGAATAAACAGGAGCTGTAACATCAGCATTATCATTTAAAGCACCGGCTACCCCCATATTATCACCTCTTCCTCTTTTAAAATTGGCTAAGATTTGACCTATATAATTTTCATTGGAATTTCGAACAGCGTGACCATTCCATGGGTATAATTTTTTATCTGGAATTAACTCATCAATAGTATTACCAATTAAACCATATGCGGCAAACTCCCATTCTGCTTCAGTTGGTAGCCTGTATTTTGGCAACAAGATACCATCCTCAATAGTTACATTTCTATATTCTTTATTTGGGTTCAAATCAGGGATACCATCAACTCTTTTTCCGCTCTCATATTGCCCTACGATATATGCTTCAGTATTAAAGTTGTCTTCATTGATTTGGTTAGGATAGTGTTCAAATAACCCTTCTCTAATTAAGATCAATTCGTTTACTCTATCTGTTCTCCACGCACAAAAATCATTTGCTTGCAGCCAGTTTACACCAACAACAGGATAATCTCTGTAAGAAGGATGCCTCAAATAAAACTCTACATAAGGTTCGTTATAGGCTAATTTACTTCTCCATACTAACGTATCAGGAACAGCTTTTTTGTAAACTTCTGGGTAATCGGCACTATAAACTCTTTCTAACCAATAAAGGTATTCCAAATAGAAGAAATTAGTTACTTCTACTTCGTCCATATAAAATGAAGAAACAGTAACTGTACGAGGAATATTATTCCAGTCGTAATTAACTTCTTGTTCTACTCTACCCATTGTGAATCGACCACCTTCGATAAGAACTAATCCAGGACCAGTTTCTTGTTCAAAGTAAGGTATTTTTTGAAAACCACCATTTCTAGGATCGTTATAATTCCATCCAGTAGCACCTGATTGGTCATATTTACATGAAGTAGTAAAAATGATCGGTGTTGAAACAAGTACAACTATTAATAAAATTTTTATTTTTTGTAATTTCATGACTTTATGTTTGAAAATTCAGTTTTAAATATAATAAACTAAAAAGAAGGACAACTTATTGTTCTAAATCTTCTTCTTCGAGGTTTACAATCAAATAATAAACTTGTAGAAATCTCGTGAGATCCAGCTGTTTTGTTGGTAAGTTTAGAGACAGTAATATCGTAGCTATAACCAAACTTTAATATACCTGCCTGAAAACCTATGAGCGCAATAAATGAATCAGCATTTCGATACCATAATCCTCCTACTATAGGTCCTTTAGTGTAGTACATTCCAAAGTTAATTTGCATAAAATCTTGTTGTAATTGAACAAGAATATTAGGAGATAGAGAAGCTTCATCTCCTTTGCCATCTAGGGCGATTATTGCACCTGCATGAAAGGTATATTTTTTTGGTAACGGACTCGTTCCTTCAATTACCGATTCATTAGGTTCTGTCAAATGATGAGCAGCAAAGCCAAAAAAGTACTTTTCACTAAAACCCAAAATACCGGCAGAAAAATCAACATAACTAGCAGGTTGATCTCTTTGAATTTCATTGGTATTGTATATAAAACCTCTTCTAGCATCAATCATATCACCAAAAGTCAATTTACTCCAATCTACACTTTTTTGTGCCCATGTTGCTTGTATTCCAGCTTTAACAGAAAAAGTTCTTGTAACAGGCAGTTGATAAGAGTACATCCCACTTACATTCGTGGTGATTAGAGTTCCTTCCCCAGCTCTATCATTCCAAACTAATAAACCAAGTCCACCCGAAAATGCATCCACGTGTTGATCGTAAGAAGCACTAGTAGTTATGAATGATCCAGCAATACCTGGCCATTGATTTCTATAATTTAAGGAAACTCTTGGGCAATGTGCTGTACCTGCAAATGCAGGATTTAGGTATAAAGGGTTAGCATAAAATTGAGTAAACTCAGGATCTTGACCAAATGCTTCTGTCGTTAAGATCAGTGAAAGTACAGCAATAACACCAGTTCTATATAAAAACTTATTTACCATATTCGTCTTACCTTCGTTCTTAAATGAGTATTCTTTTACGTAATAGTTCATTAGTAAGTTTCCAAATGTATATAATTTGACATACTTATGAAAACAATAACTAAAAAAATATTGCGTTTTTGCGTAAATACTGATTGTAAATATACAGTAAATAATCATAATTTAGTAAAAAAAATCATGAGAGTATTATCATTTTTATATATACCCTTTCTTTCTCTTTCCATTTCAGCTCAATCAAAAACAATAATAATTGAGGATAAAATCGAGTGGTATAGTAATTTTGAAGTTAATAATGTAGAGGGGGTTAAGGAGGAATACTTTCATTTCGAAGGAGCAAATTACAACGATAAGAAAGAGGGACTTCCTTTTGTTTCTAAACAACTGAAAATAGGTCAAGAAAAAATTATTCAGGTAAATATAGTTGATCTTCAATATGAGAACATTGATTTAAAAGAAATTGGAGGGGTAAAAGGTAAAAATTATATTGAAAACGATATTAACCTTCAATTTTTTAATGGAACGAGTCAGAAAGTAAATTATGGTAATGTTTCATTTATACCTATTATTTATAACCAACAAACAGGTGCTTATCAACGGGTTGTAGCTTATAAAATAGAAGTAATAACAAAAGGGATTTCTTTTCTAGAAAAAGGAGGCTCCAATTCAAAATCCTTTACATCTAACTCTAAATTAGAAACCGGAGTTTGGTATAAAATAGCGGTTTTGAATGATGGTATATATAAAATAACCTATGATTTCTTAAAAAAAATAGGTGTTGATATTGATAATGTTGATCCTAATACATTTCAGTTGTATGGAAATGGTGCAGGAATGTTACCTGAATTAAATTCGACATATAGACCTGATGATATTATACAAAATGCAGTTTATGTTGAGGGAGCTAGTGATGGTTCGTTTGATAAAAATGATTATGTATTATTTTATGGGCAGTCTCAAGAGGTATGGAGCTATAATAGTAGTGCTAGTCGTTTTGAGCACCAAAAAAATAAGTATAGTGATTCCACGTTCTATTTTATTACTTTTAGTAATACTGGAGAGGCTGCTAAAAGGATACAAAATCAAAGTTCAGAACCTTCGCCTAATAACACAGTGAATAGTTTTGACGATTATGCTTTTTATGAGAAAGACGTTTTTAATTTGATCCGATCTGGAGATATGTGGTTTAGCGATGTATTTGACTTAAAAACAGATTATGATTTTGTTTTTAATGTACCTAATATTGATGTAACATCCCCTGTTAAATTAAAAGTTGCTGGAGCTGCTCGTTCAAGCACAAATAGTTCTTTTACGGTAACTTCAGGGAGCGCTTCGTTAATGATACCTATTTCTTCTGTCAATACTTCTTCTTACCAATCTCGATACGCAAATTTAGGTAGTGGAACAACCACCTTTTTAGCAAATAATGAGTTAATTAATGTTAATGTGAGTTACAATAAGCCTAATTCTTCAGCTGTTGCATGGCTAGATGAAATTGAACTGAATTTGAGAAGAAAATTACGTTTATCTGGAGAACAATTATTTTTTAGAGATATTCCGTCTGTTGGGCTTGGAAATATTTCTACTTTTCTTATAAGTAATGCCAATAATATATCTAAATTGTGGGAAATAACGAATCCTTATAATGTTAAACAACAATCATTCAGTTTGGTTGCAGGTACGTTGTCTTTTTCTGTCAAAACAGATTCATTAAGAGAATTTGTTGCGTTTACGCCTAATTGTGAAAATTATCCTATTAAAATAGGGCTCGTTGATAATCAAAATTTGCATGGAATTACCCAGGCAGATATGATTATTGTAACCCATCCTAATTTTTTAAATCAGGCGAATCAATTAGCTAATTTTCATGCAGAAGAGGGTTTGTTAGTTAAGGTGGTAACTCCCGAGCAAATTTACAATGAATTTTCCTCAGGATCACAAGATATTGTAGCTATTAGAGATTTTATTAGAATGCTCTATGAAAGAAATCCTATGGCTTCTATACCTAAATATTTATTGTTGTTCGGTGATGGATCTTATGATAATAAAAATAGATTGGTAGGAAATACAAATTATATCCCTAGTTATCAAACGCCTAACTCTATTGATGTTATAGGTTCGTTGGTTTCTGATGATTTCTATGGTTTATTAGATCCCTCTGAGGGAACATGGGTAGGGACGGAATTAGCAGATGTGGCTATAGGCAGACTTTGTGTTAAAAGTGTAGAAGAGGCTGATAATGTGGTTAATAAAATATTGAATTATAATACTGTTTTCTCTATGGATGAATGGAGAAATAGGACGGTATTTATTGGAGATGATGAGGATGGAGGAGTTCATATGTCTCAATCTAATGCCTTAGCAGGAATCGTAGAGACGAATCAAAAATCTTACAATGTAAATAAAATATTTTTTGACGCTTATCAGCAAGAATCTACACCAGGAGGAACGCGTTATCCCGATGTTAAGAAAGCGATAGATGAGTCGGTAGAAAATGGAAGTTTAATAATAAATTATACTGGTCATGGAGGTGAGGCAGGATGGGCAGTGGAGAGAGTGCTAACAGTTCCTCAGATTAATGGATGGGAGAATAGGTCTAATTTTCCATTATTAGTGACAGCCACATGTGAGTTTGCAAGATGGGATGACCCTGCAAGGACTTCTGCTGGAGAGTTAGTTTTGCTAGAGAAAGGAGGGGGGGTTGCTTTACTAACTACGGTGAGACTTGTTTTTTCTGCCCCTAATTTCACGTTAAATCAAAGTGTGTTTAATGTTGCTTTTAATGAAGTTAATAACCAAATGCCGACTCTTGGAGAAATATTTATGCAGGTTAAAAATTTAAATGCAGTTGATGCTAATAATAGAAACTTTACCTTACTTGGAGATCCTGCTTTAAGATTAGCTTATCCTAAGCACGATGTCAAAACGACAAAATTAAATGGAGTAACCATATCGGCTAGTGATACCATTAAAGCGCTTAGTAAGGTAACTATTACTGGAGAAGTACAAGATAAAAATGGTAGTAAATTAACTAGTTTTAATGGTGTTATAAAACCTATTGTTTTCGATAAAAGTAAACCCATCACCACTTTGTCGAACGATGGAGAAGCTCCATTCTCATTTAACTTGCAAAATAGTAAACTGTTTAAGGGAAAAGTGAGTGTTGTTAATGGTGATTTCTCATTTACGTTTGTTGTTCCTAAGGATATATCATATAATTACGGTAAAGGCAAACTAAGTTATTATGCAGAAAATCAATCTGAAGATGCAAACGGTTATTATGAAGATTTCTATATTGGAGGAACAGCTACAAATTATCCATCGGATAATGAAGGGCCAGAAATTAAGCTATACATGAATGACGATAATTTTGTTTTTGGTGGAATGACTGATGAACACCCCACATTATTAGCTTATGTCAATGATCTTAGTGGTATTAATATGGTTGGTAATGGAATAGGACACGATATAGTAGCAATTTTGGATGATGCAACAGAAACTCCTTTTGTTTTAAATGATTTTTATGAGGCAGATTTGAATAGTTATCAAAAAGGAACTATTCGATTTCCTTTTGAAGATTTAAAGGAAGGCAGACACAAACTAACGTTAAAGGTGTGGGATGTTTATAATAATTCAAGTGAAGCCAATATTGAATTTGTTGTTGTCAAGTCAGGAGATATAGTGTTAGATAGAGTATATAATTATCCTAATCCATTTACTACTTATACAGAGTTTTGGTTTGAGCACAATCAACCAGGGAAAACCTTATATGCGCAAGTTCAAATTTTTACAGTTTCAGGAAAATTAGTGAAGACCTTGCAACAAAATGTGGTAAACGAAGGATATCGTTCAACATCTATTACATGGGATGGATTAGATGAATATGGAGATAAAATTGCAAGAGGGGTATATGTTTACCGTTTAAAAGTAAGGGCAGAGAATTATACAGTTGCTGAAAAATACCAGAAACTAGTTATTTTAAGATAGTGAACAATATTAGCTATTAGTTGGCGTTTGGAAAGCTGACGAATGTAAAATATGTTTATTAAAATAACTTATATTTGCCCCAATTTAAGATTTCATGAAAAGAGTAATTATTATTAGTTTGTTTATTGCCTTGTTACAGTCTCATGTAGCACAAGCTCAAAACGAACAAAAGCAAAGCATCTTGCAATTAAATACTATTACTACTGCGGTTCCATTTTTATTGATTGCCCCAGATTCACGTTCTGGAGCTATGGGAGATGTAGGGGTTGCTTCTTCTCCTGATGCAAATTCTATGCATTGGAATGTTGCCAAGATGGCGTTTGTAGAAAAAGAAATGGGGATTTCTATTTCATATTCTCCATGGTTACGAGCATTAGTTCCAGACATTAATTTATCCTATGTTAGTGGATATAAAAGAATAGGAAAAGATAAAGCTATAGGAGCTTCTTTACGTTATTTTTCTTTAGGGGATATTAAATTTACAGATGAGGGAGGTAATGCTATTGGAGATTTTAATCCAGCAGAATTTGCTTTTGATGTGGGTTTCAGTCAGAAATTTGGTGATCGGTTCTCAGGAGGAATCGCTGCAAGATATATTTACTCTAATTTAACTGGCGGAATAGATGTAGGAGGAACCAATTCTCAAGCAGGGAAATCTTTTGCTGTTGATGTGGGTGTATTTTATACCAATGATGATGTAGCTGTGTTGGGACAAGATGCGATTTTAAACTTAGGGTTAAATATTTCTAATATCGGGGCTAAAATTGGTTATACTGCTGATGCAGTAAAAGATTTTATTCCTATTAATATGCGATTAGGGCAGTCGTTAACCTTTGTGTTAGATGATTATAATTCTTTTTCTGTACTAACAGATATCAATAAATTGCTAGTTCCTACCCCACCTATTTATGCTACAGATGATTTTGGTAATCCTTTACCACCAGATCCTGTTACGGGAGAACAAGTTATAGAATCAGGTAAGGACCCTGATGTTTCTATAGTTACAGGAATGTTAAATTCATTTAGTGATGCTCCAGGAGGTTTTTCCGAGGAATTAAGAGAGTATAATATCTCTGCTGGGTTAGAATATCTTTATAATAAGCAGTTTGCAGTAAGAGCTGGCTATTTTCATGAATCAGCAACTAAAGGAAATAGAAAATATTTCACAACAGGGTTAGGCTTGAAGTTAAGTGTATTCAGTATTGATTTTTCTTATTTAATATCTGTTACTCAACAAAATCCATTAGCGAATACAGTTCGATTTTCTTTAATGTTTGATTTTGATGCTTTCAAAAAGCAAAACAAAGAAGAATAAACACCATGAAAATTAAAGTTGGTTTTGGTTATGATGTTCATCAATTGGTTGATGGAGCTAATTTTTGGTTAGGAGGAGTTAAAATTGACCATACTAAAGGAGCTGTAGGTCATTCAGATGCGGATGTTTTGATCCATACGATATGTGATGCACTATTAGGAGCAGCTAATTTAAGGGATATAGGATTTCATTTTCCACCTTCAGATAACAAATACAAAGGAATAGACAGTAAAATTTTATTAGAAAAAGTAGTAAAATTAATAAGTGATAAAGGATATTCAATAGGAAATATTGATGCAACAATTGCTTTACAAGAACCTAAAATCAACCCTTATATACCTGAAATGATTAAGGTGCTTTCTTCGGTTATGCATATAAACAAAGAAGATGTCTCTATCAAAGCCACTACTACAGAAAAATTGGGGTTTGAAGGTAGAGAAGAGGGGGTTTCAGCATATGCTGTGGTCTTAATTCAAAAATAAAATTGCATTCCTCTTTTTATTTAATTTCTTAAATTATCTTTGTTTTTTATGGAGGTAAAACAAAACAGCTCATTAAAATCTTTTAATACATTTGGTATAGATGTCCAATCAAAGAGCTTTGTTAAAGTTTCTACCATTGAAGAGTTGAAGCAAGTATTAAAAGACTCATCGGATTCTTTATTAATATTAGGAGGAGGTAGTAATATTTTATTTACTCAAAATTTTGATGGATTAGTTATTAGCAATCAATTATAAGGGATAGAAGTAATTAATGAAAATGAAGAAAATGTCTATTTGAAAGTAAGTGCAGGAGAGGTTTGGCATGAGTTTGTTTTATATTGTATTGAAAAAGGATATGCAGGTGTTGAAAATTTATCATTGATACCAGGAAGCGTGGGTGCCGCTCCGATGCAAAATATTGGCGCATATGGAGTAGAAGTAAAAGAGTTAATAACCGAAGTAGAGGTTTTAGACTTGAAAGATTTTACAACAAGTATTTTTTCTAACAATGAATGTGAATTTGGGTATCGATCAAGTATTTTTAAAACAACAGCGAAAGGAAAGTATTTCATAACAGCCGTTACTTTTAAGTTGAATAAGAAGGCAAAATTGAATACTTCTTATGGTGCGATAGAAGATGAATTAAATGTGATGGGGGTGAAAAATCCAACAATTAAAAATGTGAGTGATGCGGTAATTAATATTCGAAGAAGTAAATTGCCCGACCCAATAAAAATTGGTAATTCAGGTAGTTTTTTTAAAAATCCTGAAGTATCAATAGAGGTGAAAAACAAAATTTTAAGCAAGCATCCCAACGTTCCTGTTTATAATCAACCATCTGGCGATTTTAAATTGGCTGCTGGCTGGTTAATAGAACAATGTGGATGGAAAGGGAAACGAATTGAAAATTATGGAGTCCATACTAAACAAGCATTAGTATTGGTAAATTATGGAGGAGCAAAGGGACAAGATATTTATAATTTATCAGAAGATATTATACAATCAGTTAAGAAAAAATTTGGAGTTACTCTTGAAAGAGAGGTGAATATTATTTAAACTATTGATTGTCCAATAAAAATAAATTATTAAATTTGCAGTCCCTTAAAAATTAAAGGTTAGTAAAATGGCAAAAAAAGGAAACAGAGTTCAGGTGATATTAGAATGTACTGAGCATAAAGAAAGTGGAATGCCTGGTACTTCCAGATATATTTCAACTAAGAATAAAAAAAATACACCAGATAGAATGGAGTTGAAAAAATACAACCCAATTTTAAAGAAGGTGACTGTACATAAAGAAATTAAATAATTTAAGTCATGGCAAAGAAAACAGTTGCATCGTTACAATCAGCAGGAAGTAAAAACTTTACTAAAGTAATTAAAATGGTGAAGTCTAGTAAAACTGGCGCATATGCCTTTAAAGAGAGTATTGTTACTAAAGATAAAGTTGACGAATTTTTTAACAAAAAATAAGCATACAATTTGTTTAAATTTATCCCGGCTTTATGTCGGGATTTTTTTTATCAATAATTACCATGGCATTTTTTAATATTTTTTCTAAAGAAAAAAAAGAGGTTTTAGACAAGGGGTTAGATAAAACTAAACAAAGTTTTTTCTCAAAAGTTTCTAGAGCAGTAGCTGGAAAATCTACTGTTGATGCGGAGGTATTGGATAATTTGGAAGAAATCCTAATTACTTCAGACGTGGGGGTGGAGACGACATTAAGAATTATAGCAAAAATAGAAGAAAGAGTAGCTAAAGACAAATACTTAGGAACTGCTGAGTTGAATGGAGTTTTAAGAGAAGAGGTTGCAGCTTTGTTAGCAGAAAATAATACTGGAGATTACAAAGAATTTTCTATTCCTGAGCAAGAAGAACCTTATGTTATAATGGTGGTAGGAGTAAATGGAGTGGGTAAAACAACAACTATTGGGAAGTTAGCTCATCAATTAAAACAACAAGGGAAGAGTGTGATGCTAGGTGCTTCAGATACATTTAGAGCAGCAGCAGTAGAACAATTAAAAATTTGGGCTAAAAGAGTAGATGTACCTATAGTTGAACAAGGAATGAATGCTGATCCTGCTTCTGTGGCATTTGATACTTTACAATCAGCTAAAGCCAAAAATACAGATGTAGTGATTATTGATACTGCAGGGAGATTACACAATAAAATCAATTTGATGAATGAATTATCAAAGATTAAAAATGTAATGAAGAAGGTAATACCTTCTGCTCCTCATGAAATTTTATTGGTCTTAGATGGTTCTACAGGGCAGAATGCTTATGAGCAAGCCAAACAATTTTCATTAGCTACTGAAATTAATGCGTTGGCGATAACCAAATTAGATGGAACAGCTAAAGGAGGGGTGGTTATTGGTATTTCGGATCAATTTAAAATACCTGTTAAATATATTGGTGTGGGTGAAGGAATAAGTGATTTACAGGTGTTTAACAAGTATGAATTTGTTGATTCGCTTTTTAAAGAGTAATAGTTTGTTTCCATTATGAGAAATCTAGTTTTATTTTTAGTGCTATTTTCTTCTTTTCGGTTGATTGCGCAAGAAAAAATTACTTTTAACGCTACTGATGGGTTAGAGGTGACAGCTGATTTGTACATAACTCATCCCAATAGCAGTCCTTTAATTATTTTATTTCATCAAGCAGGATGGAGTAGAGGAGAATACCTTGAAATTGCTCCAAAATTGAATGAATTAGGATATAACTGTATAGCAGTTGATCAGCGTTCAGGAGGAGAAATAAATGGAGTGCTAAATGAAACGAACCAAAGAGCGCTGGAACAAGAAAAGGGAACGTCTTATGTAGACGCATTGGTTGATATGATATCTGCTATAGATTATGTGAAATCAAATTATAAAGATGCTCAAAAAATAATTCTGTGGGGAAGTTCTTACTCTTCGTCTTTAGCTCTTAAAATAGCAGGCGAACGGACCGATATTGATGCAGTAATATCATTTGCTCCAGGAGAGTACTTTAAATCTCTGGGAGAGCCATCAGATTATATTCAACAAAGTGCTCAAAATATACTCGTTCCTGTATTTATCACATCCATGAAAACAGAGAAGAAAAATTGGTGGAGCATATATGAAGCAATACCTTCAATAGGAAAAGATTATTTCTTGCCTGATACTGAAGGGCAACATGGTTCAAGAGCCTTGTGGGAAAAATTTCCAGAACACGAAAATTATTGGAAGGCAGTTACAGCGTTCTTAAAGACTATTTAGTATGAAAACTAAGACGCTCAAAAAAAACAAGGTAAACGTAATTACATTAGGTTGTTCTAAAAATCTATTTGATTCTGAAGTAACCATGACTCAATTGGAAGCCAATGGTTTTGAGGTAGAACATGAAGCTAAACAGGATGATTCTGAAATTGTAATTATTAATACTTGTGGTTTTATAGATAATGCCAAAGAAGAATCGATAAACACAATATTAAGGTATGCCGAGGCAAAGAAAGATGGTCAGGTAGATAAGTTATACGTTACTGGGTGTCTTTCAGAAAGATACAAAGAAGGATTAGAAGATGAAATTAAAGAAGTAGATGCTTTTTTTGGAACACGAGAATTACCAAAGTTATTAAAGACTTTAAACGCAGATTATAAGCACGAATTAATTGGAGAGCGAATAATAACTACTCCTAGTCATTATGCATTTTTGAAAATTTCTGAAGGTTGTGACCGAAAATGTGCATTTTGTGCTATTCCATTAATGAGGGGAAAACATATCTCAACTCCAATTGAAGAGTTAGTTGTTCAGGCTAAGAATTTAGCAAAACAAGGAGTAAAAGAGTTGATATTAATAGCTCAAGAATTAACTTTTTATGGGTTGGATATTTATGGAGAAAGAAGATTGCCAGAGTTATTAAAAGAATTATCAAAAGTAGATGGTATTGAGTGGATACGACTGCATTATGCGTATCCAACAGGGTTTCCAATGGAGATTATCCATGAGATGAAGGATAATCCTAAGGTTTGTAATTATTTGGATATACCTCTGCAACATGCTTCGGACAAGATGTTAAAAGCAATGAAGCGAGGAGCAACCCGAGAAAAAACGACTCAATTAATTAAAGAAGTGCGAGCGTTAATTCCAAATATTGCTATTCGAACCACTTTTATCGTTGGTTTTCCAGGGGAAACACGAGAAGATATAGAAGAAATGAAGGAATGGATAGCAGAAATGAAATTTGATCGTTTGGGAGTGTTTACCTACTCTCATGAAGAAGATACAACTGCTTTTGCATTGAAAGATGATGTTTCTGAAAAAGAGAAAAAATTAAGAGCACAAGAGGTAATGGGTTTTCAACAGAACATATCTTTATCGTTGAATGAACAAAAAGTTGGAAAAACCTTAAAAGTATTGTTTGATAGAATAGAAGGAGATTATTTTGTAGGTCGAACAGAATTTGATTCTCCAGAAGTAGATAATGAAGTGTTAGTGAAAGCTGAAAATAATTATTTAAGAATAGGAGATTTTGCACAAGTCAAAATTATATCGGCAGATGATTTTGATTTGTATGGAATCCCCTCTTAATCTCCCCGAAGGGGAGAGAATTTCCTCTTGAGAGGAGAGCGAGTTAAAATGTCATGCTGAGCTTGTCGAAGCATCTATAATTACTTATATTGTTTTCCTGAAGTAGCGATAGCCCTTCGAGTGCCTCAGGATAAACTCCTATCAGGAAGCTAGAAAATGAATAAAGTACAAATACCATATCAGGCAACAGGCTATTTTTCCACACTCATTGGAGACTATCTGGATGGAAAAAAAGAATTAGAATCTTTCTATAATCAAAAATTCACAATTGAATCATTTGAAAAGGTAATCCAAGAAAGAGTTCAATTACCTATTGATAGAGGTGTTTTAAATAAAGCTTTAACTCGGCAATGTCAAAATATTGAGTTGAGTGATGCTGTAAAGACGAATATCAAAAATTTGAAGAATGATAATTGTTTTACGGTAACTACAGGTCATCAATTGAATTTGTTTACAGGGCCATTATATTTTATCTATAAGATTGTTTCTACCATTAATTTAGCAAAGGAACTCAAGACAGCTTACCCTAATAATGATTTTGTTCCAGTTTTTTGGATGGCAACAGAAGATCATGATTTTGAAGAAGTCAATCATTTTAACTTGTTTCAAAAAAAATATGAGTTGGCTAAAACTCAAACAGGAGCTGTAGGAAAGATGCAATTGGACGGTGTAGATGATTTGCTAGCTGAATTAAAAGAAGATTTAGGAGATAGAAATGGAGTTGAAGAAATCCTCAACCTTTTCTCAGCATATTATTCATCAGATAAAACTTACACTCAGGCGATTAGAGGTTTGGTAAATCACCTGTTTGGGAAGTATGGTTTGGTGATTGTTGATGGGGATGATGCTGAGTTAAAAAGATTGATGGTTAAAGAGTTTGAGGAAGAATTGTTGACTCGGAAAAATCACGAATTGATTAATTCTACAACTGAAAATTTAGTTGCACTAGGATATAAAGCACAAGTAACACCTCGAGAGATTAACCTTTTTTATTTAACAGATCAAATAAGAGAACGAATTGTGTTGGAAGAGGGTTTTTATAAGGTGCTTAATACGAATCTTGAATTTTCAAAAGAAGCAATAATTAAGGAATTGACTAGCCACCCAGAACGATTTAGTCCTAATGCGCCATTACGACCCATGTATCAAGAAAAAATATTGCCTAACTTGGCTTATATTGGCGGGGGTGGAGAGTTGGCTTATTGGTTTCAGTTGAAAGATATGTTTGATGCGAATCACATTTCTTTTCCAATTTTGGTATTAAGAAACTCTGTTTTGATTGTGGACAAAGGGAGTAGTAAAAAGCTGCAGAAATTAGAAATACCAGTAACCGATTTGTTTAAGGAAACCGATGTTTTAATTAAGGAATACTTAAAAAAAGGAGCGGATGTTATTTTGGACTTAAAAAAGGAAGAGCAATTGGTGGTGGATGTTTTTGAGGGTATTGTTAAGAAAGCTGGAGCGATAGATCAATCGTTACAACCATTTGTAAAGGCGGAATTGCAAAAAAGTATTAAATCGTTAAAAAATATTGAAGGACGCTTAATTAAAGGAGAAAAGAAAAAAGAAGAAGTTGCCGTAAATCAGATTCAAAACATCAAAGAAAAATTATTTCCGAAAAACTTCCTACAAGAAAGACACGATAATATTTTTTCATTATTGCTTTTTTATGGGGAATCGATTATTGAGGAATTAATGGAGCAACTTCACCCAATAGAACAACAGTTTAATCTATTAGAGGAAGAAATGGGGTAGTTTTCGTTTTAACAAATCCCAAATTCCAAATCTCAAATTTCAATCTCCAAACCTCAAACCTCAAACATCGAACCTCCAACCTCCAACCTCAAACCCTGTTCTCCCTAAGTACCTCTACAAAAGGGCGGTTTTGAATTTTGGAATCCAACCAGGAGATGATATCGAAATAGTCGAGAAATTCATGATCAGAATTTTTTTTGAAAATACTTCTAATTTTAGCCTTTAGTTCGTCAAACAAAGCTATTCTTTCTTTTGAATCAAAAATATTTGTGTTATTTGTTCTAAAAAATGTTAGAATAACGTTTTCAATTTCAAACAAGCGTTTATTTTTAGAAAGGTATCTAGAGGTTGATCTTACCAAAGATTCCATAATTTCAAAATTTCTTAATTCATAATGAGTGAATAGGTTAATTATTTTTGTCTCGCTTTGAAGGTCTAACCTAATGTTTTGATCTTTTTTATTGAGAATTTTATTCACCCAGTAAAGACAGTCCCGAAATTGCTCATTAATAAAATAGATTCGAGCAATATTAATCGATAATTCTATACAAGTATTTTTATCAACATATTTTTCATATTTCTCAAAATCTTTTATTATTTGGGGTAAAATTATTAGTGCTTTTTTAAACTGATTAGTAAGGTAATAGTAATGTAATTCAAAATCAGGAATAGAGTGGAAACTAAGTAGTTTAAGTATATCAGGTTTTGAGTGATGTAATATTTCTGGAATTTCTTTTAAGTGATTTAAATGTTGAAAGGCTTCTTCGTATTTTCTCAGTTTAAGACACGTTAACCCTAGATTATTGGTTATAACAATATAGTTATATGTATTATTGCTAATAAATGTTGGTTTGTTACTACACAGCTCCTTCAATTTTTTACAATAATAATATTTTTTATTTAAGTCTTTGTGAGAGATTAAATAGTATTGGCTATAAATATAATAATAGAGCATTTTTGCCGTAAATGAATGGAGGCTTTTATCACTTCTGCCAAGGATGGGGTGTTTGAAGATTTTCTCAAAAACCTTTATTGAATCTGAATATTGGGGTGTTTGGTCATAGTTATTTAATCTTGCCACTTTCATAACCAAGTTATCTAATTCACAGATATCACTATAGTTTTGTAGTGCTTTTTTTTCAGCAAGAATTAATTGATTATCCTTGTCGTTAAGAACCGAAGATTCAGGTTCAGTTCTGATTATTTTTTTCTCCCAAAGATATACCTGAAGGAGGGTTATAAAATAATCATCTTGTAAAGCCATTTTTTTTACCTTTTTCAATAGTTTTAGGCATTGGTTTGTTAATCCTTTTTTGTATAAGATTCGAACTCCATGTAACAGACTATTCATTTCATGAACAGGGTCTGAATGGTAAGCGTCTAATGATTTTAGTAGTAAATTGTATAAGCATCTTTTTTCTGCAGATAATCTTGATGTGAACGATTCTCCTTCGATTTTTTTTAGTAACTTATTTTTATCATACTTTTTATCTTTTTCTCGAGTGAGAGATTCAATAGCTTTGAATAACTTTAGAGAATTGTGTTGTTTTCCGACTGCATTCCTTGAAACAAACAAAACAAAATAGCGCTTTTCAGATTTACTCAAACTTTTAATTAATTCAAAAATATCCTCTTTTTTATCAATAGACTTCATATAAAAATTTACCATAAGTTGTTAATAATCAAATATATTAAAATTATGTTATTATAGATAGGGTTTATTAATTATATGTAAATATTTTTTTGAATTCGAATGTTTTTACTTCAACTTTGTGCGGACAGACAATATCCAAAATACTATGAAAAATAATATTTATGAAAACAATCTCTCCTTTTCTTCTCTTTTTTAAAATTGTTGTTCTAATAACATTACTGTTTACAATCGCAACGCAATTAAAAGCAAAAGAGAATCTACCAAATAATAAACTAAGCGATGCTGAATTAAAAGCTAAGGCCAGTAAATACATTTCAGAACAAAAATCTTCTGGATTTATGGAAAACCTCGGACAAATGATGGACACAGAAGGTAAGTCAGTACCCTTTGTACTCTTTAAAGCTGAAGCTACTAATTTAAATTTTTGGATTACCAAGACTGGCATAACACTTCAAACTTTAAAACATGAAGAGAGCGAAAACCATGAACAAGGAGACAACATTCTGACGGAATCGGGAGTGGAGGATAAGGAAAGAAAATTATACTGGGAACGAATAGATATAGAATTAAAAGGTGCAATAATTAAAAAAGAAAATATCATAAAAGAAGGAGTCTCGTCTGAGGACTTCAATTTCTTTTACCATACATGCCCTGATGGTATTTATGGTGTTAAACAATACAGCAAAGTAACTATTAAAGAAGTTTATCCTGGCATAGACTGGGTACTGTATCGCACGAAAGATGATGGATTTAAGTACGATTTTGTAGTGCATTCAGGAGCTAATTACAAACAAATAGAATTGATATACAAAAGCAAGACTCCTATAAGCATAAACGAGCAAGGTCAATTAGAAATGTACACCTTGTATGGTAATCTAAAAGAAAACACTCCTGTAAGCTTTTATGAAAGCCAAGAAGTAGTTACCCAATTTGTGCAAAACTATCAACAACCGATAAAGGTTAACAACGACAATGGCTACGAAACCTCTATTTCATTCCAACTTCCTACATTCAAAAATGAAAATAGTGAAATTTTAATTATCGATCCACAGTTAGTGTGGGGAACTTTTTACGGTGGCTCTAATTATGATACATTTAGATCTGTAAACTGTGATAAAAGTGGAAACGTGTTAGTAACGGGATCTTCAACTTCTAGCGATTTCCCAGTTTTTAACCCTGGTTCAGGAGCTTTTTTTCAGAGTACAATAATAAATAATCCTTTTGGTCCTGCTCGTGCAGATGTTGTGATTTTGAAATTTAGCAATACAGGAGTGCGACTTTGGAGTACCTATTACGGAGGGCAAATGACGGACAACGGCTTTTCGATAGCTACTGATAATAACGGAAACATATTTGTAACAGGAGAACATAGTGGGAATTGGGGCTTCCCATTATTTAACCCGCTTACTACCGCCTATTTCTTTTCTCCAACAAGTGGTGGTGATGGCCAGTTTTTTATATTAAAATTTACTCCAACGGGACAACGATTATGGGCTACAAGCTATGTTGGAGCTAATAGTGGCCTATCTCTCAATGTAGATGTTTTTGGAAATGTTTTTGTTACAGGAAGAGTTGGTTTCGGCTTGGCACTTTTCAATAGTGTTATTGGTTCATATTCGCAAACTTCTGCGGGATGGATAGATTCGTATATACTCAAATTTAATAATGACGGAATGCTTTTATGGGCAACTTATTTAGGAGGAGCAAGTGGGTATAATTATAGCCAATCAATAACAACGGATGTGTCGGGTAATGTTGTTGTAACAGGTCGTACTAATTCTTTATCGTTTCCAACCCTTAATCCATTGTATGCAACTAATAGTGGAAAGTATGACGTATTTATTACAAAATTTGACAATGACGGTGTTATGTTATGGTCAACTTATTATGGAGGATCTTTTAATGATGATGGATATTCGGTAATAACCGATTCGTTTGAAAATATTTTTATAACTGGTTACACTGATTCGGGTAATTTTCCAACAAAAGACATAGGAGGCACGGCATACTTTCAACCTGTTGGTATTGGCGGAGGACTTTTTCCTGGGGAAATTGGTGGTGATGCCTTCATTTTAAAAATTAACAGTGCGGGAAATAATTTATTATGGGGAACATTTTTTGGTGGTGCTGGTCGAGATAATCAAACTGGTATTCAATCCTTTCATCAATTAGCCTTAGATAATTGTAACAATATATACGTAGTTGTAATGTCAGGAGATGGTGATTTGCCAAGCCAAACGCCTTGCGATGGGGGCTGGTTCAAAAATACATTTGCGAGCTATACAACAGATATTTTTATTTCGAAATTTAGTAATGTTGGAGTTTACCTTTGGGGTAGCTATTTAGGGGGTAACGGACAAAATAGGTATGGAGCGGTAGCAGTCGACTCTTTGAATAATATTTTTATGGTTGGAGAATGGGGCATTAGTCCTAATCTCGTTCCACCATGGCCACTTAATAATGCTTCGTACCCCTTAGCAAATCCTGGTTTGAGCGCATATTATGACGGGACTTATAATGGTTATCCAGATGGTTTTGTTGTAAAATTTATCCCTAACCCTCCCGTACATACTCCCTCATCAGTAAATTCTACTTCCTGTGCACCTTGTAATGGTAGTGCAAAGGTCACTATTACTAATGGATGCTTACCCTTTAGTTATGTATGGAGCAATGGAATACAGGCTTTAGATACTAATATTAGCACACATACTATCACTGGTTTATGCCCAGGGAACTATTGGGTGGAGGTAACCAGTAACTGCAATCAAACAGACACTGTTCTTTATACCATTACAGGAGTTCCTTGTGTTAACTGTGTAAACCCACCCGTACTTTCCCTCAGCAACCAAACAGATGAAACCTGCTCCCAAACTAACGGCAGCATCACCGTAGCGGTGAATGGAGGCACAGGAACAGCTCCTTTCGGTTATGCATGGAACAACGGAGACACTATACCTACTATTAGTAACCTAGCAGCAGGAAACTATCAAGTAATTGTGACAGACGCAGGAGGCTGTAAAGACACCTTGGACGTAACGATCACCAATACAGGCAGTCCAGCTAGTACCACTGAAAACAATAATGTATGTTCAGGAGACAATTACACCTATCCTGATGGTACAGTAAGCAATAATATTACAGTAAATGAAAGCCATATATCCAACCTAACCACTACATTAGGCTGTGATAGTATAGTTACTACAAACCTTACCGTTAATCCTATAACCAATGGTACAGATATCATCACTGATTGTAACCCCATTTTGTGGATAGATGGCAATACGTACAGTGCAAGCAACAACACAGCTACCCACACTTTAGTAGGAGGAGCAGCCAATGGATGTGACAGTATCGTAACGCTAGACTTTACTTTGAACAATACCACCTCAGGTACCGATGTTATTGTAGCCTGTGGACCTATTACTTGGTTAGACGGCAACACTTACAGTAGCAACAACAACACAGCAACCCACACCCTTGTAGGCGGAGCAGCCAATGGATGTGATAGTATTGTAACCTTAGATTTTACCCTCAACAGTCCAACCAATGGGACTGATGTGATTAGCTCTTGCGGTCCAATCATTTGGTTAGATGGTAACACTTACAGTGCTAACAACAATACAGCTATGCATACACTTGTAGGAGGAGCAGCCAATGGCTGTGACAGTATCGTTACCTTAGACTTTACGCTAAACAGTGCCGCCAATGGTACCGATGTGATTACCGGTTGTAACCCTATTGTTTGGATAGATGGTAATACCTACAGTGCCAGCAACAATACTGCTACGCATACACTTGTAGGTGGAGCAGCTAATGGTTGTGATAGTATTGTGACCCTTAACTTTACATTGAATAATACCACATCAGGTACCGATGTTATTGTAGCCTGTGGACCCATTACTTGGTTAGACGGCAACACTTACAGTAGCAACAACAACACAGCAATCCACACCCTTGTAGGCGGAGCAGCCAGCGGTTGTGACAGTACAGTTACCCTTAACTTTACTCTCAATACCTTTGCCAGTGGTACCGATGTGATTACCGACTGTAACCCTATCGTATGGCTAGATGGAAACACTTACAGCGCAAGCAACAATACAGCAACCCACACCCTTGTAGGAGGTTCCATCAACGGTTGTGATTCTATTGTTACGCTAAACTTTACCTTAAACAGTACCACCACAGGCACAGACGTAATCACCGACTGTAACCCTATTGTATGGCTAGACGGCAACACCTACAGTGCTAGTAACAATACTGCTACTCATACCATTGTTGGTGGTTCAGTAAACGGCTGTGACAGTATTGTTACCTTAGATTTCACACTAAACAATGCCACCACAGGTACAGACGTAATCACTGACTGTAACCCCATTGTTTGGATAGACGGTAATACCTACAGTACAACTAACAATACAGCTACCCATACCTTAGTAGGAGGAGCATCTAACGGTTGCGATAGTGTTGTAACATTAAACTTTACCTTAAACAATGCCACCAATGGTACAGATGCCATCACTGACTGTAACCCCATTGTTTGGATAGACGGTAACACTTACAGTGCTAATAACAACACAGCAACCCACACCCTTGTAGGAGGAGCATCCAACGGTTGTGATAGTATTGTCACTCTCAACTTTACCTTGAACAACCCTACCACAAGTACAGATATTATTTCATCCTGTGGACCAATTGTATGGCTAGACGGGAACACCTATTCCAGTAACAATAACACCTCCACACACACTATTATAGGAGGAGCAGCCAATGGCTGTGACAGTACAATTACCCTTAACTTTACCCTCAATACCTTTGCCAGTGGCACAGATGTCATTACCGATTGTAACCCCATTGTTTGGATAGACGGTAATACCTACAGTGCAACTAACAACGCAGCTACCCATACTATTGTTGGAGGCTCAGTCAATGGCTGTGACTCTATTGTTACCCTTAACTTTACACTGAAGAATGCCACTAACGGAACAGATATCCAAACCATCTGTAACAATTACCTATGGATAGATGGCAACACCTATACCAGTAGTAACAACACAGCAACACATACCATTACAGCAGGAGCAACCAATGGCTGTGATAGTATCGTTACCTTAAACCTAACCATCATACCATGTAATCCCCCACAAGGGAACTATACCGTAAGTGACAGTAGTATTTGTCCAGGCCAATGCGTTGACTTTACCGATTTAAGCAGTGGAGCTACTACCTGGCAATGGACCTTTAATGGAGCAACACCATCCACATCAACTAACCAGCACCCTACAGACATCTGTTTTAAAACCACAGGAAACTATACCATTACCCAAATAGTAAGCAATACCTATGGAGCAGATACCACCACATCCACCATAACAGTCAATGCCAATCCAATCATTAACGCAGGAAATGACCCAACCATTAAACAAGGAGAAAGTACTCCGTTACCAACAACAGGAAGCACAGGCACTTACAGGTGGATACCATCCACAGGATTAGACTGTAGCAACTGTCCTAACCCCATAGCCAGTCCAGAAGAAACCATTACCTATACCGTAATAGTAGTAGATTCCAATGGCTGTCAAGCCACCGATAAAGTAACCGTAATTGTGAATTATCAAACAGTGATTTACGTACCCAATATCTTCTCTCCCAACGGAGATGGAAACAACGATGTGCTTTACGTAAGAGGAAAAGGCATCCGAGATTTCAATTTTGTGGTGTATGACAGATGGGGAGAAAAAGTATTTGAGACCACCGATCTCAACAAAGGATGGAATGGCGTGTTCAGAGGAGAACCCATGAACAAAGCAGTATTTGTGTATTACCTCCAAGGAACCTTTGTAGATGGGAGTGAATTTAACCAAAAAGGAGATGTAACGCTCATTAGATAATTAAGTTCATCACGTTGAAACGTTAAAAACGTTCCAACAGGATAAACGTTAAAAACTAAAAAGATGAAAAAATACACCCTACACATTACCCTGTTACTTAGTTTAACCTTAAACTTCAAACCACAAACATCGAAGCTC
The DNA here is from genome assembly GCA_024103385.1 of Vicingus serpentipes. GTDB lineage: Bacteria > Bacteroidota > Bacteroidia > Flavobacteriales_E > Vicingaceae. Next base: position 27,334 of record JAGFIT010000074.1, on the reverse strand, counting down.
TTTGCCCAGGACATTCACTTTACCATGTATGATGCAGTACCCATGCTAACCAACCCAGCCACAACAGGGATCTTTAACGGAGACCATAGAGGAGTGATTAACTACCGGAGCCAGTGGGCGAGTATAGGGAAGCCTTATGTAACCTATTCAGTAAACATAGATGGAGGCTTCTTTAAACACAAGTGGAAGAATGGATATTTAGGTATGGGGTTAGGCGTATACAAAGACGTAGCAGGAGAAAGTCAACTGGGAATTACCAAGATCAATTTATCCCTATCCAGTATTGTATACTTAGACAATAAGAACTCTGCAGCAGTAGGATTAATGGGGTCCTGGGCACAAAACAGCATGAACCCAGAGAACCTGAGATGGGATGTTCAATTTGATGGACAGCAATACAACCCAGCACTCAGCAGTAACGAAGCCTTTACTTTTGAAAGTAACAATTACTTTGACTTTTCAGCCGGAGCCTTATGGACCTATGGAACAGGAACCAAAACACTCAGCTCTCATGATGAGCTAGCTAGTAAAGCAGGAATTGCCTTTTACCATGTTACCCGACCCAGTCAACAAATCAATTTTGGAGAAATAGATAAGCTCTATTCCAAATGGGCGTTTCACTCAGAATCGTATATAGGGATATCTAACTCACGATTAGCACTAGTACCCAAAACCCTTTTTTACTTTCAAGGACCAACAAGAGAATTTACCTTGGGGCTTTTAGCTAGGTACATCCTAAGAGACGAATCCCTCTACACAGGACTGCTCAAAGAAATGGCCATCTCCATGGGAGGATATTACCGAGTAGGAGATGCCTTTGTGCCGAGTATAGAATTTGAATTATCCAGTTTTGCCGTTGGCTTTTCCTATGACCTCAATGTATCGGGATTGACCAGAGCTTCAGGAGGCAATGGTGGACCAGAAATATTTATCAGAATGATTAACCCTAACCCTTTCCAATACGGAAGAGGCAACAGATCTAGTGCTAGATTTAGGTAGGCTAATAACAAAAGAAAGAACAGTTAATAACTTTTAATTAAACAGTGAAGCAGTACAAAAAAACAATAACAATAATCATACTACTCGTTTCAATGAGCATGTACATCCCCATATTAGCCCAAAAAGAAACAGCCTTTACTAAAGCGAACTTTAAAGACGATGTACAAGGCTTAAAAAAAGCCTTAGATCATATACAAGAAGGCAATGATGCTTATAGTAGTCTGCTTTATAAAAAAGCATTAGCCGAATTTATAGAAGCCTATGCATTTAACCCTGACCATGCACTACTCAATGCTAAAATAGGAGACTGTTACCTAAACATTTCTAACAAGAAAAATGCGATTTTCCATTTCAAGAAAGCTTACGAATTAGACAAAAACCTAGATGGATATTATATTTATTTAATGGGAAAAGCCTTTCATATTAACCATCAATTTGATGAAGCCATTACCCACTACCAATTATCAGCCAACCAACAAAGTAGAATTAACAAAGACTACCTTACCCAAACCAAGAAAAGAATACAAGAATGCCACTATGCCAAAGAATTAGTACAACACCCTGTCAATGTTAAAATAGAACCTTTAGGTAATGCAATTAATACAACAGATGAAGAGTACGTTCCTGTCATCACAGCCGATGAATCCGAACTTTTCTTTACCTCAAGAAGAAAAAACAACCTCGGAGGAAATATAGATCCCGCAATAGGCGATTATTACGAAGACATCTATTACACCCATAAAGAACAAGAAACAGAAGTAGAAGAACAATGGAGTACAGCTAAGAATATCGGTGTTCCCGTTAACAGCGAATTCCATGATGCCACCATAGGACTATCCATAGACGGACAACAACTATTCATATACAGAGACGACAAAAAAGGAATAGGCAACATATTAGTCACCCAAAAAAAAGGAGACCAATGGACCACCCCTGAAAAACTACCCGCTCCCATTAACTCTAAACATCAGGAAACATCAGCCTGTTACTCCTATGATGGAAATACCATCTATTTTGTAAGTAACCGACCAGGAGGAATAGGAGGCAGAGACATATACAAAGCCACTAAAAACAAAGAAGGAACATGGGGAGAAGCCCAAAACTTAGGAACCACCATCAATACCCCAGAAGATGACGATGCACTGTTTTTACATCCCGATGGGAAAACACTCTATTTCAGTTCCAAAGGACATCAAACCATGGGAGGGTACGATGTATTTCGATCCGTGAACGAAAATGGAAAATGGAGTGAACCAGAGAACATAGGCTATCCCATTAACACAGCAGGAGATGACGTGTGCTTTGTATTAACAGCCAGTGGAAAATACGGCTACTATGCCTCTGCAAAACCCGAAGGAAAAGGAAAGCGGGATATTTACAGAATAACCTTCTTAGATCAAGAAAACAAACCCAAACTTACCCTGTTAAAAGGAATCGTTAGTGACCGTAAAACAAGAAAAAAATTAGCAGCCACCATAGAAATATATGACAATGACAACAAAGAAGCAATAGGCACCTTTGAGTCCAATAGTGCAACAGGAAAATTTATGGTTTCCCTACCCGCAGGAAGAAACTATGGAATCAGTGTGAAATCGACAGGTTATTTATTTTACTCCGAAAATTTTAACATTCCAGACACAGCAGCCTTTCAGGAAATAGAAAAGAACGTAGAACTGGACAAGTTGGAAGTAGGCAAGAAAGTAGTATTAAAAAATATTTTCTACGATTACAACAAATCAGCATTAAGTACTTCCTCATATAACGAACTCAATAAAGTTATAGAGCTATTAAACAATAACCCCAAAATAAAAATAGAACTTTCCTCCCATACTGATTCCAGGGGGAGTGAAGCATACAACGATAAACTTTCCCAAGCAAGAGCACAATCTTGTGTGGATTACTTGCTTCAAAAAGGCATTACGAAAAACAGGTTGATTGCTAAAGGCTATGGAGAAAAACAATTAACAATTACTGACGCAGCCATAGAACAATTAACAACTGAACAAGAAAAAGAAACCGCTCATCAACAGAATAGAAGAACGGAATTTAAAATTATTGAAAATTGAAAAGAAGTATTAAGGCTTAATGGACAAGCTATAGATAGAATAAACTTATAGTTTTTTTATCTGAAAAGGCATAAAAGCCAAGTAATTTTTTGCATGTTTAAATTAGATTAAAAACGTAAGTTTTATGGGTTTTTAATTTTCGATTTTATCAATATTAAATTACATTTGCAGCCTGTTACTAATTTTAAGTTAGTGGTAATCTTTAACCCTATTTGTACGAATGTTATTTCCCAGATTTCTACATCTATTTTTTTTGTTTATTCTGGCTCATTCAGTTAGTTTTTTTAGGTTTTTTTTTACTAAATATTTTTTCCTTTTTGCATGCTGTATTTTTTTCTTAATGGGAAGCAAAATACAAGCGAAAACACCTCCTCCACTATGTTTTCCAATTACAATATCTCAAACCAATATAGCTTGTAATGGAGGGAATGATGGAGAGGGTATTGTTTCTCCAATAGGAGGAATATCCCCTTATACTTACAATTGGTCGAATGGTAGTACGGATAGTATAGCAAGTAATCTTGTAGCAGGAACTTATACGGTAACTGTTACAGATAGTACTGGTTGTACTTCTGATACCACAGTAACCATAACAGAGCCACCGCTATTGAGCGGAACAACTTCAGAAACAATGGTAAGTTGCAATGGAGGCAATGATGGAGAATCTGTTATTACACCAACTGGAGGTACATTGCCATACAGTTATAATTGGTCAAATGGAAGTACAAGTGCAACAGTGAATGGTCTTACAGCAGGGACATATACTGTAACTGTAACCGATGGGAAGAGTTGTACATTCGATACCTCAGTAACGATAACAGAACCACCGCTATTGAGTGGAACAACTTCAGAAACGATGGTAAGTTGTAATGGAGGCAATGATGGGGAGTCTGTGATTACAGTAACAGGAGGAACGACACCTTATACTTATAATTGGTCAAATGGAAGTACAGCAGCAACAGCGAGTGGTCTTGCAGCAGGGACATATACTGTAACAGTCACTGATGGGAAGAGTTGTACATTCAATACTTCAGTAACGATAACCGAGCTACCAGTATTAGTAGCTTCGATTGTTTCTTCGACTGATGTTTTTTGTGAAGGAGGAAATAATGGGAGTGTTATAGCAACTGTTACAGGAGGAACACCAGGTTATACTTATTTGTGGGATGATCCTTTAGCACAAACAACACTTACTATTTCTAATTTGATAGCTGGTACATACCAAATGACAACAACGGACGCTAAAGGATGTATGGCTAGTGTTTCCGTCATTATTAACCAACCACCACCTGTAATCACTAGTACAGGATCTATTGATGTTTCTTGTGCTGGAGGAAATGATGGAAAAGTATGGGTAACACCTAATGGGGCTCTTCCACTGTATATTTATGCTTGGAACCCTAATTTTGGAATTAATGATACACTTAATAATCTAATAGCGGGAAATTATACGGTTACAGTTACTGACGGTAATGGATGTGTTGGTGTAGAAACTATTGTAGTATCAGAACCACCTGTTTTTGCAGGAACGATAACTAGTACCAATAGTAGTTGTAATGGTGCTTCTGATGGAACGGCAACAGTATCGGTAAATGGAGGTACTTCTCCATATACTTATTTATGGAATGATCCTTTTTTACAAACAGATTCTATTGCTACCGGTTTGCCCCCAGGAACTTATACAGCTAAGGTTACAGATGCTAACGGATGTGAATTTTTAGATGTAGTCACAATAACAGAAAGCTCACCATTATTCATTCCTTCTCCAACTATTACTAATGAAGATTGCCAACAATCAAACGGAAAAATTCAAATTAGTATTTTTGGAGGAAATGCTCCTTACAGCATCCTATGGGATGATCCTTTGGCTCAAGATAGTGTTGTAGCAACCGATCTTTCAGCAGGAGTATATACAGTAATGGTATCTGATGCAGGAGGATGTTCTACTACAAGGTCTGCAACAATAACGAATAATTTTATTCCTCCAACGGCATTTATTTCTGCTAGTCAGGATGTTTCATGTGCAGGAGGAAATGATGGGGAAGTAACAGTTACTCCTTCTGGAGGAACGCCACCTTATAATATATTATGGAATCCTGGAGGACAAACTACAAATACTATTACAGGACTTTCTTCAGGAACTTATGTAGTTACAGTTACAGATTTAAATTCTTGTCCTGCATATGATACAGTGGTAATATTGGAACCACTTCCTCTCACTGCAACAATGACACAAGTAAATTCGACCTGTGGGCTTACTGATGGAGAAGCAATAGTAACCGTATCAGGCGGACAAACACCGTATACTTATAACTGGTCAAGTGGAGGTAGCTCAGCTACAGAAACAGGTCTTCCAACTGGTGCGCATATTATTACTATTACTGATGTAAAAGGTTGTATAATAAAGGATACAGCAAATATTATTGTATTGAACCCAATTACATTAAGTACAACGTTAACGGATATTACTTGTAATGGCGATGCAAATGGAACAGGAACAACGGTTGCATCAGGAGGTTCAGGGAATTATTTTTACAATTGGACAAGTGGAGGTAGTGCCGCTACGGAAACAAATTTAGGGGTAGGTTCTTATGTAGTTACTGTGGCGGATGATAATAATTGCGAAGCAAAAGATACTATTACGATTACAGAACCACCTTTACTTGTTTTAACACTAACCTCTACCAATGTAAGTTGTAATGGTGCTTCTGATGGAACTGCTGCTATTTCAGTAACAGGGGGGATAACACCATATACATACAATTGGACAAGTGGAGGTAGTGCAGATACAGAAACAGGTTTAGGAGCAGGAACTTATACTGTTACTGTTACAGATGCAAAAGGGTGCATTGAAACGGAAAGTGTAACTATTACAGAATCTACGGCTATAGTATTAACACCATCTTCTACGGATATAAGTTGTAGTGGAGCCAATAACGGAAGCGCTTCAGTTTCAGTATCAGGAGGTGATACTCCTTATTTGTATAGTTGGACGAGTGGAGGGAGTACTCCAACAGAATCTAACTTAGATCCAGGAACCTATACAGTTACGGTTACAGATGCAAAAGGGTGTGTTGAAACGGAATCATTTACTATTACGGATCCAGATCCACTTACTACATCAACGGTAACTACGGATGCAAGTTGTAGTGCTAATGACGGTTCTGCTGTAACAACCCCAGTAGGAGGTACAATTCCTTATACATATAATTGGACTAGTGGAGGTAGTTCACCTGCAGAATCAAATTTAGGTATAGGAACTTATATTATTACTATTACGGATAGTAAAGGATGTTCGGTAAATGATACGGTAACAATTATAGAGAATAATACCTTGGTATTAAGTAGCTCTTCTGTGGATGCAAGTTGTAATGGAGCTGCTGATGGTTCTGCAACTGTAGTGGCATCAGGAGGAACGTCACCTTATACGTATAGTTGGACAAGTGGTGGGACGGGAGCTACAGAGAATGGACTTAATCCTGGAACATATACAGTAACTGTAACCGATGCAATTGGTTGTCAGGCACAAGAAATGGTAACAGTAAGTGAACCATTATCGATAGTTTTAACACCATCATCTACTAATGTGAGTTGTAATGGTGTGGGAGATGGAAGTGTTTCGGTTTCAGTAACGGGAGGAGCTACACCTTATACTTATAGCTGGACAAGTGGAGGCACAAGTGATACAGAGACAGGTTTAGGACCAGGGACATATACAGTTACTGTGACTGATGCAGGTAGTTGTTCAGCATTAATTTCGATAAATATTACGGAACCTACGCCATTAATACTTACTCCATCATCTACAGATGTAAGTTGTAATGGAGGAAGTGATGGTAGTGTAGCTGTATCCGTTTCGGGTGGAACACCAGCTTATACATATAGCTGGACAAGTGGAGGAACAAGTGCTTCTGAATTAGCATTGAATGCAGGAAGTTATACCGTTACTGTAACTGATGCTAGTAGTTGTTCTGAGACCGAAACAATAACAATTAATGAGCCTGTAGCACTTACTTTAACACCTAGTTCTACAGATGCAACTTGTGGTAATACTGATGGCTCAGCAACTATAACACCAACTGGAGGAACAACTCCTTATACATACAGTTGGAGTAGCGGAGGAACAGGTGCTTCAGAAACAAATTTGGGAGCAGGAATTTATACGGTTACAGTTATTGACGATAAAGGTTGTACTGAAACTGGTTCGATAACAATAATCAATCAAGGGTCAATTACAGTAACATCATCATATACAGATGTAAGTTGCAATGGAGCTGGTGATGGTACTGGAACAGTAACTCCATTAGGAGGTTCAGGGAGCTATACTTATAGCTGGAGTAGCGGAGGAACAGGTGCTACAGAAACAGGTCTAGGGCCAGGAACTTATACTGTTGATGTAGCTGATGCAGCTAACCCTAGTTGCATTATTACAGAAACAATAACCATTTCTGAACCTTTAACAATTGTCTTAACACCATCATCTACGGATATAAGTTGTAATGGTGCTGGGGATGGAACTGTATCTGTTACACCAACAGGAGGGACAACTCCTTATACTTATAGTTGGAGCAGCGGAGGAACAAGTGACACAGAAACAGGTTTAGGCCCAGGAAGTTATACTGTAACTGTAACAGATTCAGTAGGCTGTATTGAAACGGAAACCATAACAATTACAGAACCTTCTGTACTTAGTGTAACTCCTTCTCAAGTTAATGTTAGTTGCGGAGGTGCTGCTGATGGTGCTGCATCTATAGTAGTAGCAGGAGGGACAACTCCTTATACTTATAGTTGGAGTAGCGGAGGAACAAGTGACGCTGAAACAGGTTTAGGACCAGGAAGCTATACTGTAATCATAACGGATGCAAGAGGTTGTAGTGAAACAGAAACCATAACGATTACAGAGCCGACCCCTTTGCTCTTAACTCCAAGTTCAACGAACGCTACTTGTGGGAATAGTGATGGTAGTGCATCAGTTGTGGTTTCAGGAGGAACACCAGTTTATACCTACAACTGGTCTAATGGAGGAACAACTGATACCGAGATTGGACTAGCTCCAGGAACTTATACGATAACTGTAACAGATGGGAATAGTTGTTCCGCTACGGAAAGTTTTACTATTATTGAACAAAGTCAAATTACAGCAACAACATCAACTACAGATGTAACATGTAATGGAGGTAGTAATGGTACAGGAACAGCAACTCCTTCAGGAGGATCAGGAAGTTATACCTATAGCTGGAGTAGTGGAGGGACAGGTGCTACAGAAAGTGGATTAGCTGCAGGAACCTATACAGTTACGATAGCTGATGCAGTTAATCCTGCTTGTGTTGTTATAGAAACTATTACGATTATAGAACCGCCAATTTTAGTAGTAACTATCACTCCTTCAGATGTTGTTTGTGCTGGAGGTAGTGATGGACAAGTAACGACAACAGTAACAGGCGGAACAACTCCCTATACTTACTCTTGGGATAATGGAGGTGCTGGACCTACAGAAGCAGGTTTAGGAGCAGGGACATACACGGTAACAGTGACAGATGGAAATGGTTGTCAAGAAATTATTCCGGCAATAATAAATGAACCACCTCCTTTAACTCTTTCTATGGACTCTATGGATATTTCTTGTTTTGACGCAGATGATGGTTGGGTGTCAGCATCTCCGGGTGGTGGTGTTCCAGGTTATACGTACAATTGGACTCCAGGAGGTAATGATAGTCTTAATGGGGGGTTAGAACCAGGAACTTATACTGTAGTTGTTACAGATGCAAATGGTTGTACTATTACAGATGAAAGAACAATTATTGGTCCTCCAGGGTTTCTTATTGATGTAGATAAAATTGATGCTACTTGTGGCAATAATGATGGGTTAGCATGGGTTTCAGTTACTGGAGGTTATGGCCCTTTTAGTTTTCTTTGGACTCCAGGAGGAAGTGCCAATGACACTATTTTTGATTTATTTCCAGGAACCTATCAAGTCACAGTAACTGATGATTCTACAGGTTGTGATACCGTAACTACAGTAACCATAATAGAACCCCAATTAGTAGCAACGATGGGTTCTGTCAATGTTCAATGTAAAAACAATAACGATGGATTAGCATGGGTTTCCGTTACAGGAGGATCAGGAGTCTACAATTATTTATGGACTCCGGGTGGAGGGACTAACGACTCTATTTCAGGATTAGCTCCAGGTACTTATATTGTTAGCATTGATGATACGGCCAATTGTATAATTACTGATTCTGTCACTATTACGGAACCCGATTTATTGGTGGTTACTAAAGATTCGACCAATGTAGATTGTTTTGGAGATAATACTGGAACAGCTAGTGTTGTAGTTACAGGAGGAACTTTACCATATACCTACAGTTGGTTGCCTGGAGGACAGACTGGGAATTCAATTACTGGCCTAACAGCGGGAACATACCAATATACGGTTACTGACGGTAATGGATGTACTATAATTGATTCGATTACAATAGAAGAACCTCCAGCAATTATTGTGAATAATATAGGAGCTACAGATATAACTATTAACGGAGCAAATGATGGAACTGCTTTTGTAAATGTGAGTGGAGGAATTTCTCCTTACACTTACAGTTGGGCTCCAGGAGGAATGACAACGGATTCGATTAACAACTTAGCTCCAGGAACATATATTGTAACAATAACGGATTCCAATGGTTGCTCAATTGTTGATTCTGTTGTGGTGAATGAACCACCACTTTTGGTATTAAATATGAATCAACAAAACACACCTTGTGGATTGAGCGAAGGAATAGCTTCGGTTACAGTTTCAGGAGGAATACCTCCCTATACTGTGCTTTGGTCAGGAGGAGAAACAACAGATACGATTACCAATCTTTCACCAGGAACATATATAGTAATAGTGACAGATTCTAATGGAAGCGTAAAGTCAGATTCTGTAACAATTATAGAACAGGGTTTAATTACACTAACAATGGATTCTACCAATGTAACTTGTAATGGATTTAATGACGGAAAAGCAAACGTTGTTGCAGTTGGCGGTTCTGGAGTGTATACCTATTTGTGGTCTCCAGGAGGGGAAACAACAGACTCTATTAACAATTTAATTCCAGGAACATATGCGGTAACAGTGACAGATGATAACGGTTGTTTGGCAATTGATTCTGTTCAGATAACAGAACCAGCGCCTTTGAGTTTAGTAATGAATGCCGTTGATGTATTGTGTAATGGAGATTCATCAGGAAAAGCAATAGCACTTCCTTCAGGAGGAACTACTCCATATAGTTACAATTGGCAATCAATAAGTTCAACTAGTGATACAATTAACTCCCTCTATGCAGGGGTATATAAGGTAGTAGTTACCGATGCTAATAATTGTAGTTTGGGTGATTCTGTACAAATAGTAGAACCTACCCCTATAGTCGTAACATTTAATACCCAAAATTTAAGTTGTAAAAATTCAGGTGATGGATCAACTTCAATTAACGTGAGTGGTGGGGTTGTTCCTTATGCTTATTTGTGGAGTCCAACAGGGGAAACTACAGATAGTATCACTAATTTAAATGCAGGAACTTATTTTGTCAATATAACAGACTCTAATGGATGTGTTTTACAAGATTCTGTTACAATAGGGGAGCCGGATTCTTTAAATCTAGCTTTAAGCAAACAAGATTTAACATGTGGCAGTAATGACGGAAAAGTGAATACGCTGGTTACTGGTGGAAATGGAAATTATACTTATTCATGGTTGCCCGGAGGAGAAACAACGGATAGTATTATTAATTTATCAGCTGGTGTTTATACTGTTGTTGTAAAAGATTCTTTGCTGTGTACAATTACAGATTCTATTGAATTAACGGTTGCTAATAGTATTGTTTTAGCGGGGCAATCTGAAAATCCTAATTGTTATCAATCAAATGATGGAACGGCTAAAATTATAGTCAATGGTGGGTCAGGCTTATACAATTATTCTTGGTTTCCAGGAGGAGAAACAACGGATTCAATTAGTGGGCTAGTGGCAGGAACATATACAGTAACTGTTACGGATGTTAATCTTGCAGGTTGTACCAATACAGATACCATAATACTTACTCAACCTGATTCTTTAAATACAACAATTACAGGGGTAAATGTGAGTTGTAATGGGTTGAGTGATGCTTCAGCAACTGTTTCAGTTGCTGGAGGAACAGGACCTTATATTTATAATTGGCAACCATTAGGAAACACTAATGCAACAGCAATAGGCTTAGCTGTAGGAATACATCTAGTTGCTGTTACAGATTCCAATGGATGTAGTATACAAGATTCTATTGTTATTACAGAACCCATTGCTTTATCTTCCATTTTAAGTGGTGATAGCATTACTTGTTTTGGAGGGCTTGACGGTAGTGCAAATGTAAGTGTTGCAGGAGGGGTTTCTCCTTACACTTATTTATGGTCTAACGGGGAAACAACAGACACTATTATCAACCTTCTTCCAGGAGAATATACGGTGAATATAAGAGATTCGAACAATTGTTTATTGGTAGATTCTATTACTATATACCAACCCGATTCTGTTAGTTTAATAACTACAGCTACAACAGCAGGATGTGGGTTTAATACAGGAACAGTTGATGTTGATGTGACAGGAGGAACTGCTCCTTATACTTATTTATGGTCTCCAGGTGGAGTAACTACAGATTCTGTTTTTGATCTTTTTGCTGGGACTTATGTGGTAACAGTAACTGATTTTAATGGGTGTATTTATACTGATTCAGCTACAATAGTAGAGCCAGATGCATTAATTATAACTATGAATAGCAAAAATGTAACTTGCTTTTCCAATAATAATGGAATAGCATCTGTTACAGCAACAGGAGGAACGGGAGCTTACTTATACAGTTGGATTCCAACTGCTCTTACAACCGATTCAATCAATGGACTTGCTCCTGGAACTTATACTGTAACGGTAACAGATTCCAATAATTTGAATTGTATAATTACAGATTCAATAGTGATTACTGAGCCACAACTTATAACAACAACAATCACAGGCAAAAATTTAAGTTGTTTTAACGATAATTCGGGAGAAGCAACCGTTTCAGTTGTAGGCGGGACAGCTCCTTACTCATATCTATGGTTTGCTACAGGAGATATTAATGATACAGCTACGATGCTTTCAGCAGGAACTTATGTTGTAGAGATAACGGACAGTAATAATTGTTTAGCTCAAGATACAATTGTAATTACTGAACCAACACAGCTTACATCTTCACTTGTTACAGTTGATGCGAGTTGTGGTTTAAGTATAGGAAAAGCATTTGTAACACCTTCAGGAGGAACACAGCCTTATACTTATTTATGGTCTCCTAATGGAGAAACAACAGATTCTATTGTTAATCTACCAAAAGGAAATTATCCTATATCGATTACGGATAGTAATGGTTGTAGTGTTGTTGACACGGCAAAAATTATAGAAACCAATGGAATAAATTTAAGTTTTACTACTACAAATATTTCTTGTTATGGAGAAAATGATGGATTGGCAACAGTTGTTCCTACAGGTGGTTCTGGAAGTTATTCTTACCTATGGGATTCAGGGAATACCAATCCAAATATTATTAATTTATCACCAGGAACTTATATAATAACTGTCACTGATAATACTATTCTTAATTGTGAGGCAATTGATTCGGTAGTAATAGTTGAGCCAGATTCAATTAGTTTGAACGTAGATATTTTAAAGTCCAGTTGTACTGGTAATAATAACTATAGTGCTGTTGCACGTGTTTCTGGAGGGACACCTCCATACACTTATCAATGGAGTAATGGAGCAACTACTGATTCTGTTCCAAATTTATCTCCAGGATCATATATCGTAGTTGTGAGAGATTTAAATGGGTGTGAAACGTTCTTAAATTTTGATATTACAGCTCCACCCGCATTATTTTTATTACCAATACAATCTATTCATCCTACGTGTAATGTGAATAATGGAGAATTGTTAGCAAGTATATTTGGAGGGACAGCCCCTTATACTGTTTCATGGAATGACCCTTTAGCTCAAGATAGTATTAGAGCCGTTAATCTTGCTCCTGGATTATATACAGTAACTGTTACCGATGCTTCAGGATGTGTAGCTACTAGAAGTGCAACTATCAATAATACCATTACTCCTCCTTCTGTTATTGTTTCTATGGTTAAAGATATTACATGTTATGGGTTGAATGATGGTGAAGCAGGTATAACTGTTTCAGGTGGAGCACCCCCATATGTTTTTGATTGGTCTCCTTTAGGTGGGAATACTCTCACTACTGATAGTTTGACTCCAGGTAGGCATTATGTTACAGTGACAGATACGAATAATTGTGTTGTTTTGGACTCTGTAAATATAACAGAACCATCCCCACTACTTGTAACAGATTCAGTAATAAATGTTTCCTGTTTTGGGTTAGCAGATGGGAAAGTTTTTACAACTACTAATGGAGGTACAACACCATATAATTACTTATGGTCTCCTAATGGAGAAACTTCAGATTCTTTATCTTTACTGGATATAGGAAGATATATTCTTTCCGTAACAGATGGTAATGGGTGTTCGGTTGGAGATACTATTGATATTATTCAACCAGATTCTATTGTTCTACAATTGTCTGCAAAAAATGCAAGTTGTTTTTCTTATACTGATGGAGAACTTTATGCTACTTCTTCTGGGGGTGTATCACCATATTCATATGTATGGGCTCCAATAGGGACTGTTACGGATACAGTCTTCAATGTAGGAGCAGGAAGCTATATTTTAACGGTAACTGATTCTACTGGCTGTGTTGCAGTTGATTCTATAATAGTCAATGAACCACCCGCATTAACGATAGCATTCTCTTCTTTAAATGTTAGTTGTTTTGGAGGAAATGACGGAGAAGCTTCCTTGATAGCAGGAGGAGGAGTTGGATTCTACAATTATTTATGGAGCCCAAATGGAGAAACTACAGATGTTATCCAAAATCTTGTTGCTGGAACTTATGAAATTACTTTAACAGATAGTAACAATTGCAGCTTAATGGATTCTATTACTATTTTAGAACCAAATCCAATAACTTCTAGCTTTTCTACAATTGATGTCAACTGTAAAGGAGGCTTGGATGGAATGATAGATCTTACTGTTTCAGGAGGGACACAACCATATAGTTATTTATGGAGTACTAATAGCATTTTGGAAGATATATCTGGATTAGGAATAGGTACTTATTCGGTAACCATTACTGATTCCAATCTATGTGTTAAGATGGATACTGTCGATATAGCAGAACCTAATGTTTTAGTGATAGATTCTATTTATATTAAGGATTTAAGTTGTTATAATATTGCCCAAGGCGCGATTGATATTAGAGTAATTGGAGGTGTTCCGCCATATAGCTACAATTGGTCTAACGGTGATACTACGCAAAATATAATGAATATAAGTGCTGGAACTTATTATGTTTTAGTTACAGATGCAAATGGTTGTGTTATACAAGACAGTATGGAAGTTTTTCAACCTACATTATTATCATTTACGATGGTAGAAACAGACGCTGTTTGTAATGGGTATAGTGATGGAAGCGTTGATGTTACGGTTATAGGAGGAGAGCTACCTTATACTTATTCTTGGGATAATGGAAGTCAAACAGAAGATTTGATAGGTTTATCTAAAGGGAATTATGTATTAACAGTTACAGACAGTAATGGATGTACTGCTACAGATACTGCTGTAGTTTCTGAGCCACCTCTTTTGCCATTAACAATTTCTGGAATTACTCCAACATGCAAGGACTCGTGCAATGGATCTGTTTCCATTATTGCAAATAGTATAGCTCCTTACACTTATTTCTGGTCTAATGGAAGCGCTACCAATCAAATTTCAAACTTGTGTGATGGTTTCTATTCTGTATCTGTAACTGATGCGAATGGTTGTACAAATACGGATTCTGTTACACTTATTACATTAAATGATTTGCCTATTATTCTTACGAATGAAGACACATCAGTATGTAAAGGAGAAGAGGTAAAGTTAACAGGTACGGGAGGAGTAGTGTATGAGTGGTATGAAGGAAACCCTGCATCTTTTGTTGCTGCTACTGTTGATTATTTTGTGCAACCACTTTCTGAAACTATATACACTATCAAGGGAACCGATGTATATGGTTGTGTTGGTTTTGATACGGTAATAATAAAAGTAGATGAGCCTGTTCATGCAGACTTTTTACATACTGTAGTTTGTGCAGGAGAGGTAACAAAGTTTTTTAATAAATCTACCCCTGGAGTAAATTATTTATGGGATTTTGGTGACGGAAACATCTCTACGAATGATTCTGTAACTCATATTTATCAAACAGGAGGTACATATAATGTTAAGTTAACTGTTTCTAGAGGAGGTAGTTGTGTAGATACTATTGTAAGACAGGTAGATGTGTTTATGTTACCTAATGTGGATTTTGTGGCAGATACTTTAGAAGGCTGTCCACCTTTAAATGTCAATTTTACTAATCTATTTGATTCCGCCTCTTATGAGTACTTTTGGAGTTTTGGAGACGGGCAACGTTCGTCACTATCATCTCCTTCTCATCAATATGAAGAAACTGGAGTATATACCGTTTTTTTAAGAGCTAAAACACTTCAAGGTTGTATGACTACTTTTACCAAAAATGCATACATTACTGTTCATCCTGTTCCTGTTGCACTTTTTACAATAGACAAACCTATTGCAGACGTATTTGATTCAAGAATCAACTTTATTGATGGATCAATAGGTGCAGATTTTTGGAATTGGAATTTTGGGTATGGTGGAGTTTCTTCAGAACTACAGTATCCTTCTTATACTTATCCTGAACCAGGAGAGTATATAATTAATTTGTTGGTTACTAATCAATTTGGATGTGTTGACAGTACTTTCCGTCCTATTAAGATAAATGATTTTTCATTAATAACAGCTCCAAGTGCTTTTACTCCAGATGGAGATGATTTAAATGAAAGTTTTATGCCAGCATTGTTCAATATTGATCCAGATCAATTTCATTTTATGATTTTTGATAGATGGGGAGAATTAATTTATGAAACTTACGATGTCAATAAACCATGGAATGGAAGGAAGTACAATAAGATGAGCTTAGTTCAAATAGACACCTACGTTTGGGTTATTGAAGCTACTGATATTTTTGGGAAATCATCAAAACACACTGGGCGTGTTTCAATTGTTCGATAAAATAAATATTTGTTCAAAAGTTGTTCGTCAATGTGGAAAGATGCTCGACTAAAAATATGTTAATCAAGTAACATATTTTATCTTTGTCGGGATTATGGAAAAACTATTGATTGTCGATTTTGGTTCTCAGTACACTCAGCTAATAGCAAGGAGGGTAAGGGAATTAAATGTGTATTGTGAAATACACCCTTTTAATAATATGCCCGAAATAGGTAGCAATTATAAAGGGGTTATTTTATCTGGAAGTCCTCACTCTGTGAGAGAAGAAAATGCTCCACAACCTGATTTATCAGAAATCAGAAATAAACTACCATTGTTAGGCGTGTGTTATGGAGCACAATATTTAGCACAAAGTTCTGGTGGAGAGGTAATGGCTTCTAAAATCAGAGAATATGGAAGAGCAAATTTATCTTATGTAAATAAGACACATGTTTTAACAAAAGATATGAGTGACAATTCACAAGTGTGGATGTCGCACGCAGACACCATTAGCAAAGCTCCAGAAAATGTAGAGATTGTTGCAAGTACACCTGATGTTGAGGTGGCTGGGTTTCAGTTTAAAGGAGAAGCTACTTTTGGTATACAGTTTCATCCAGAGGTTTACCATTCAACAGAAGGGTTGATCTTATTAAGAAATTTTGTGGTGGACATTTGTGGATTTTCTCAAGATTGGACGCCAGACTCTTTTGTAGGTTCTACGGTAAGAGAGTTGCAAGAAAAATTAAGTAATGATAAAGTGGTGTTGGGATTGTCTGGAGGAGTTGATTCTACAGTTGCGGCAATACTATTGCATAAGGCAATAGGTAAAAACTTGTATTGTATTTTTGTAGATAACGGGTTACTAAGGAAAAATGAGTTTGAAGGTGTTTTGGACCAATACAAACATTTAGGATTAAATGTAAAAGGAGTTAATGCTAAAGACAAATTTTATAAAGCATTATTAGGGTTATCAGATCCTGAAGAAAAGCGTAAAGCAATAGGAAAAACCTTTATTGATGTGTTTGATGAAGAAGCTCATTTGATTTCTGATGTAAAATGGTTGGCGCAAGGAACGATTTATCCCGATGTTATTGAATCGGTTTCAGTAAATGGAGGTGCATCACAAACGATTAAATCACATCATAATGTTGGTGGGTTACCAGATTACATGAAATTGAAAGTAGTAGAACCTTTAAAGTTGTTGTTTAAAGATGAGGTGAGGCGAGTAGGACGTTCTATGGGGTTAAGTGAGAGTTTATTGGGAAGACACCCATTTCCTGGTCCAGGGTTGGCCATTCGAATATTAGGAGACATTACACCAGAAAAGGTACAGATTTTGCAAGAGGTAGATTCGATATTTATAGAAGGATTGAAAAAGGCAAATTTATATGATGATGTTTGGCAAGCTGGAGCAATATTGTTGCCTGTACAGTCAGTAGGAGTTATGGGAGATGAAAGAACATACGAAAAAGCAGTAGCTTTACGTGCTGTAGAATCTACAGATGGAATGACAGCAGACTGGTGTCATTTACCGTATGAGTTTTTAGCAAAAATATCCAACGATATCATTAATAGAGTAAAAGGTGTAAATAGGGTGGTATATGACATTAGTTCAAAACCACCTGCTACTATTGAATGGGAGTGATTAATGAATTAATGCGAAAATGAGATAATGTGTAAATTTCGAATTTTTAGTCCAATGAAAATTGTCAATCCAATAATAAGAACTGTTTTAATTATCAATTTTCAATTGCTAATTTTCAATTGCTTTGCACAAACAGATTCATTGGAAATTCATCAAATAAAAGGAAAGGATTATTATATCCATATTGTAGAAAAAGGAGAATCGCTTTATGCTATTCATCAAAAATATGGTGTTCCTGTTGAGATTATTAAAGCAGAAAACCCGAGTGTTGCTGACGGATTAAGTATAGGAGAGAAGATTTTTGTTCCTGTAAATAATAATCAATCAGAATCAAATGTAGATGGTAATTATCTTGAGCATATTGTAGCAAAAAAAGAAACATTGTACGCTATTTCTAATTTGTATAAGGTCAATCAAAATGAAATAATTATTGCCAACCCATCAATTACCGAAGGTTTAAAAGAAGGGGAGATTATAAAAATACCTATTAAAGGAATTCAAAAAGAAGTAGTTGATAAGCCTGTTAATGTTCAGTCAAAGTACCCAACTCATTTAGTTCAACCAGGAGAAACATTGTATGCATTAAGTAAATTATATGCCATTTCTATTGCTATTATAGAAGAAGCCAATGATGGTTTAAAAGGAGGTTTAAAGGTGGGTGAAACTATTCGAATACCGATTGTTATGGATCAAAATGAAACAGCTATTAATGGAGAGGGGTTAACTAGTAAACAAACACTAAAATCTTTGATTACATCACTGGATACGGTACATAAAAAAGAATTATATAAAATAGGGTTGCTGTTGCCGTTTTATTTGGAGGAAAACGATGAAATAGCGATGCAACAAAGTGGAAATGTATTGGAAAAAAAATCGATTTATCCAAAATCAAAATTTGCTATTGAATTTTATAATGGATTTTTACAAGCGTTAGATGCTATATCTTCTGATTCATGTCAATTTCAGGTATATGTTTATGATACCAAAGGGAAGGATTCATTACGTACTAAAAGTTTACTGCAAAAAGAAGAATTCAAAAGTTTTGATTTAATAATAGGCCCTTTATATTATACCAATTTTGAGCGAATGGCTGATTTCGCTGAAAAGCATCAAATACCAATTGTATCACCGGTACAACAGAATAATAAAATATTATTAGGTAATCAGTATGTATTTAAATCTGTTTCTTCTAAATCTTCATCAGTTGATCAGATTGCTACATTAGTAGTGGATAGTTTTAAAACCCAAAATTTATTGGCAATTGTAGATGAAAATTCGAAGGAAAAAACATTAGTAGAATTGTATATGAAAGCATACAATAAACATTTATTAAACAAGCAAGATACTTCAATTTATTCTTCCATAGTGCCTATTCGCATTACGACTAACTATACATTGATAACAACACATTTAAAGAAGGGGAAAAACAATGTGATATTTGTGCCTTCTACTAATTCTACTTTTATTACCAACTTGTTTAACTATTTAGTAAATATCATTAATAGTAAGGAGTATCAAGATTACCAAATTACATTAATAGGTATGGAAGAGTGGCTAAATTATGAGAGTATTGATTTAGAGTATTTTCAACAACTAAATACGTATATACCCGTTAATCAACACATAAATTATGAGGATAGTTTAACGAATGAGTTTGTTGTTAATTATGTAGCCTCAACTAAACGATACCCTTCAGAAACTGCTTTTTTAGGGAATGATATTGCTACTTATTTTGGGGGTTACCTTAATCAATTTGGAACCGTTTTTTATAATGGGTCAGCAATTTTTTCTCCTTCGTTACTTTCTACTCAATTGGAATTTTTTAAAACGGGGATAGAAAGTGGCTATGAAAATACACAATCTTACATTCTTCGTTTCAAGGATTATCAATTAGTTAAAGCCAATTAAGGAATTAATTTTTGCCGTTTAAGTCAGAATTTTTTCCTTTTGTACAATATTGGGATAACTGTTACATTTTAATCGTAACTTTCGTATAATCAATTTTATTTTGAGTTATGTTGAAACGAATTTCACTTTCTTTCTTATTAGTAATATTTGCTACAATTGGTTTTGCGCAGTTAAATATTAATCTAATTGCCAATTACCCTTTTCCTATAAACAGAGGGGAAGTGATAGATATATGGGGTTATGTAGATGAGTTAAACAATGAATATGCGATAGTTGGATTAGAAAAAGGAGTAGCAGTAGTTGATATTTCAACTCCATCAGTACCTGTGGAAGTTTTTTATACACCAGGTCCAAATAACGGGTGGAGAGACATTAAAGTGTGGAAGGATGTAGCTTACATTACTAATGAAGGAACAGGTGGTTTAATGTTAATAGACATGACTAAATTACCAGGAGGTACAATTGTGGCAGGAGATGTTTCAAGCTATGGAGGTGTTACTTACCCATTTACAAAGGCACATAATATGTATATTGATGAAAATGGGATAGGGTATATTTTAGGAGCTGACAACGGAATTGGAGGTGCAATTATTTTGGATTTAGATACAGACCCTTTAAACCCTATAGAGTTAGGAAGATATGATGATTACTACGTACATGATGCTATGGTAAGAGGGGATACCTTATGGGGAGGGTGTATTAATGATGGTTTTTTTGTAGCAGTTGATGTTTCTAATAAAGCCAACCCAACAACCATGGTTACGCACAATACGCCAGGTTTATATGCACATAATTGCTGGGTTTCTGATGATGGACAATATTTGTTTACTACTGATGAAAAAAGCAATGCTTTTATAGGCGCTTTTGATGTGAGTGATTTTGCTAACATTACAGAAATAGATAGAATTCAATCTAGTCCAGGAGAAAATGTGATTCCTCATAACGCATTTTATTTGAATGGATATGTCATTACCTCCTATTATAGGGATGGAGTAACTATTCATGATGTAAACAACCCGAGTAATATGGTTGAAGTAGGCAATTATGATACTTCTCCAGCATTTTCGGGAAATGGATTTAATGGTTGTTGGGGTGTTTACCCTTATTTGCCATCGGGATTAATTATTGCAAGCGATATAGAAAATGGCTTGTTTGTGTTAGGACCAACTTATGTTAGAGGAGCCTATTTAGAGGGAAATGTTATTGATTCTGTGACTACGGCCAATTTAGACGGAGTTCAGGTAACAATTGATACTACCAATGTGATGGCAAATACTAATGTGTTGGGAGATTATAAAACAGGAATAGGAATTATAGGAACTTATGATATTACTTATACCAAGTATGCCTATGAAACGAAAACGGTTACCAATGTTAATTTAGTAGCTGCTAGTACAACAACCGTAGATGTAGAATTGGTACCTCTTCCTACTTTTAACTTTCAGGGGAAGGTAGTAGAAGCATTAACTGCTAACCCAATAGCTAATGCTACCGTTCAAATTACAGGTAATTTATTCTCTACTACATTGCAAACAGATACTTCCGGAGATTTTTCAATAGCTAATCTTTTGGAAGGAAAATACAACATCTACATTGCGAAATGGGGACATGGATCCCTTTGTTTAGATAGTGTATTTTTATCAGGAGCAACCAACCCATATCAATATCAATTAGATAAAAAATATTACGATGATTTTACTTTTGATTTAGGATGGTCAGTTTCAGGAAGTGCAACAGTAGGGATGTGGGAAAGAGGAATTCCTGAAGGAACAACTTATAGCAGTGTTTTCGCTAACCCTGAGAGTGATGTGAATACCGATTGTATGGATAAAGCGTATGTTACTGGTAATGGAGGAGGAGGTGCAGGTAGTGATGATGTAGATGGCGGATTTACCATTTTAACTTCACCAAACATTGATTTAACCACTTATGCCAATCCATATATTCATTTTTATCGTTGGTTTTTTAATGATGGAGGATCTGGTACACCTAATGATTCTTTAGTGATTACATTATCTAATGGAACAACAACACGTATTATTGATGCTGCTGATGTAAATGATCCTGAAGTATCTACTTGGGGCTTTAAATCTATTCGGGTGTTGAATCACATGAGTTTAACCAATACCATGCAATTTACTGTAAAAGCTGTTGATTATGATTTGGGTCATTTAGTAGAAGGAGGTTTAGATCAGTTTGAGATAATTGATGTTCCTGTAGGAATTGAAGAAAAAAAATCGAATGCAGAAGTTCTTGTTTACCCTAATCCGTTTAATAATGAGCTGAACATTCGATTGAATAAAAATTATGGTACAGTAACTGTTAAACTTTTTGAAATAACAGGTCAATTATTAGAAGAACGGAATTTTAAAAATAGTTTAGCCATTCAAATTACCAACAATTATAAAAAGGGCATTTATTTTATGAATGTTTATGGAGATGGGGAGTTGATAAAGACGGAGAAATTGATTAAGATTTAAAAATCCCCTCTTGAGAGGGGTTAGGGGTGTGTTGTTAATTTAAAGCTCTTCCTTCAGTTCCAATAAAAATTTCTTTATTTTCTGTAGAGATTGAACAACGTCTGCATTGTTGATGGTTGCTTCTTTGTTACCTTTTAATTTCTTTTTAGCACCCTCTAGTGTAAATCCTTTTTCTTTCACCAAATGAAAAATAACGTGGAAATTATCAATGTCTTTTTTGGTGAATAAACGATTGCCTTTTTTGTTTTTTTTTGGTTTGATGATATCAAATTCTTTTTCCCAAAAGCGAATTAACGAAGTGTTTACCTCAAACATTTTGGCCACTTCACCTATGGAATAATACAATTTTGAATCATTGTCAGACATAAATCAAAGATAATAATTTAAAGCGATTTTGGTGGAAGAAAAGTTAGTTCAATAAAAAAATGTACAAGATTTAAATAGCTACTTTTCTCCAATTCCCCCATTTCAGATAGGCAAACGACATGGATCCGAGTAAGCCAAAATAAATAAATTCGGAGCACCAAACTATAGGTAAGGATGATTTTAAAACAATAGCAATGTAGTAAGTAGCTACTAGATAAACGGCAATGGTAATAATTTCTATGAGTAAAGCTGTTTTGGTATTGCCCGTTCCACCTACTCCATTAAACAAAATAAAAGCAATAGCAAAAATAAACATGGTATAGCTAATTACCTTTAATGTAGGAAGCGTATCGTTAACTAAATTGAGATCGTTGGTGTAAAAACCTATCATTTGTGTTGGAGTAAATACATTAAATAAAAGTACGGTGGCGGTGCTTATTAAACTTAATGTTACTACTCGTTGAATAAGGGGTAATACCATGTCGCTTTTTCCTTCTCCAATAAGGTTGCTCACCAAAGTATTAGTAGCAGAACTAAATCCAAATAGAGGAATCATTAATACCATGTATATGCTTCTGATAATATGGGAAATGGCGAGCTCTTTTTCTCCTAATTTTTCGATAATCATAAAAAAGATAAACCAAGAACTTATAGATAAAAAATTTTGTAACATAACAGGACTACCTACCGAAAAAATGCGTTTAAAAATTACGCTATCAAATGGGTGGGCTTGAAATAATTGATATTTTTTGAGGTCTACTTTTCGTAAAGTGTATAAAACAAAAAACAATAAGGCAGATGCTTCAGAGCATACCGATGCTATGGCAGCACCTTGAATACCTAGTTGAGGAAATCCAAAATTACCAAATATTAAAGCATAATCTAAAAATACATTTACGAACATCATTATTACCGTGGTATGGATGAGAATTCTTGTTTTGGTGGTGCCTACATAAAATGCTATAAAAGAAAAATTAATAAAGGCGAAAAAGATGCCAAAAGCCCTGTAATTTAAATATTCAACAGAGGCATTTAGAATGTTAGGAGAGCGGGTAATAATGGCCAATAAGTGTGGAGACAAATATTTAATAAAGAAAAAAAGAAGAACGCTAAGAGGGATAATAAAATAGAAGCAATGTGTGAGTACTTTTCCTATTTGAGAATAGTTTTTCTCGCCATTTCGCCTACCGATAATAATTTGTGTACCAGTGGTAAAACCCATTCCTGTAAGAATCAATACGAAATAAAAAATTCCCGCATTGCCACCTGCTCCTAAAGCAATATTGCTTAATCGTCCTAAAAAAATGGTGTCGGTAACATTAACTACATTTTGTGCTACACCACTTATAATGATAGGGAAAGCAATCCGTAAAATATTTTTATAGGAAATGGAGTTTGTCATTAATGCTGAAAAATGCTAAAATGTACATTTCCATATTTTCGTTGAACGACAAAATTGGAATGGTCGGATAAATCAGTCCGTTTATCATGTTCTACAATTAACCATCCATCTTTGTTGAGCAACTTATTGTCGAAAATCAGTTGAGGAATTACAGGAATTTCTTTTAAATCGTAAGGAGGATCGGCAAAAATAAGGTCAAAAGACTGGGTGTATTGTTTTAAATATTTAAAAACATCATTTTTGAATACACTTAATTGCTTGAAGTTTAATGTGCTACTTGTCTTTTTTATAAAGGAAACACAGTGGTAATTGGCATCAATACAAAGTACCTTTTTTGCTCCTCTTGAGGCAAATTCAAAAGCAATGTTTCCCGTTCCGCTAAACAAATCAAGTACTTCTAAATTGTCAATATCAAATTCGTTGGATAGAATATTAAATAAACCTTCTTTAGCAAAATCGGTAGTAGGTCTAACCGGTAAATCTTTAGGAGCAATAATCGATTTTCCTTTATGTATTCCATTAATTATTCGCACAAAAATTGATTAAAGAGGGTGTAATGAAAATGAGAAGGAATTTCTTCTAAAATGTAGCTAAAGTTTAAATTTTCTGGTCGATTGCCAAAGTTGATGGTGTTGATGTATTTATAAAGCATGGTGTAGAGGGTAGAGTTTTTTTCTACTTCGCCTAACAAACGGATACTTGCTTTTTCGTTGTCAATTTTTAATTGATCCAATACAAATAATAAGTAATACAGAAAATCTTCACTGGTTTGATAAGTAAAGGAATTGTATAACTCTAGTTGTTGGTTTTTAATTACTACAATTTGAAAGGAATCGGTTAAAATATGCACATCAATTAAAGATAAGCTGTTGCTTTGTTTTGCATGAATTAATCCTGCTTCAATTAAAGCCGATGAGAAATGGCTAAATGCAATATTTTTAACGGGTTTAAAAATATTGGTGATGTAATCAGGAACACTATAAATGTTTTTTGCTGAAAGATTAATTAAGTTGTCGTGTAGAAAAGTATCTTCTTCTTGTTGGGTAAAGTTATATTGATGATATAAAGCCAATTTATCCTGTTGAAAAATGGCATTAGGAATTAGTGTGGAGCGTTGATTGATAAATGAAACATGAAATGTTGCAAATGTTTTTTGGAATAGCGGTTTGTTTTTAATGAGAGAGGTTAAAGGGTCAACTAACGCATAAGTGTTAAATATTCCATTTAAACGATATTCTTCAAAACCAATAAAAGTGTTGTTTTCAGTATTGAACACGGTGTACTTTAATCCAGTAGTGCCTACTTCTAAATAAAGCTTATAGGTGTTGGTGTTAAGGTCTGAAAAAGATTTGTCAAACAGGCTAATATGTGGTTTTAGTTCATTCATTGTTATTGCTAAGATATAAAAAAAGGATATGAGTTTTCATATCCTTTTTAGCATTTCTTTAAACGGAAAATTAATCCCAGTTTCCGTTAGTGGTTGGTTCAGTCATGGATCCTAAAATCATAAACTCATCTAAATCAACCCCTTCATTTTTAACATCCATTCCCGTAAATATGTCTTTGAAAGATGCTTTTACTTCAAACACTTTCACTTTTATTTTTCCTTTTTCAACTTCGCCTGCATCAATATCAAATTCTTTTCCGTTAGAGAAAGGAATAAAAGGCATAGACTTGATAATTTCGTCAAAATTTTCACCTACAAACATTTCGTTTCTAACAGGAATCAAAGAAGTATCTCTAATGATAATCCCCATTTCTAATGCTAGTGCTTCTTTTCCTAATAAACTGTCAGGTACTTCGCCTATTGCTTTTACAATTACCAATGAATCGTTTTCTAAAAAGTTAGTTAATTGACGAAAATCTCTAGCATAATACCCTTTCTCTTTTTTGAAAGCGATTTGTGCTTCCTTAATGTGTTCCATATGGTTTACTACCACTTCCGTACGGTAAGCAATTTCTTTTTCTAATTCAATTTTACTTTGAATGCTATCGTAAATTAGATATGCAATAAAAGCAGCTAGAACTAATAGTACGGCTTGAATTCCTAATTTCATGTGTTATAAGGTTTTTTTGTTAGTCACAAATCTACAATTTTTTTATACTTTATAATAACGCTTAAGACAAATTTAATATTGTAAGTATTTTTTATGGAAGATAAGAGATAAAATATACTGATTAAAGGGTAATTTGGTGAGCAGAAAAATGCACAATTTATTTTACAAATCACTGCTTCATCATTTTGGTTATCCACCAACTAAAAACCAATTGGAGGTAATAGGAGAGTTGACAGATTTTGTTTTTTTGAAAGTAAAAAAACATTTGTTTGTGTTGAAGGGCTATGCAGGTACTGGAAAAACATCCCTAATTGGAGCATTGGTAAAAACATTGCCTGAGTTTCATTTCGATTCGGTATTGTTAGCACCCACAGGAAGAGCAGCTAAAGTACTAGCTAATTATGCTCAAAAGCCAGCTTTCACTATTCATAAAATGATTTATCAATTAAGAAGTGGAGGTGATGGTTTTACGCGTTTTATCATCAAAGAAAACAAGTTTCAAAATACGCTGTTTTTAGTGGACGAGGCTTCCATGATTAATGATGGTGGAGGTTTAACAGGTTCTAGTTGGGGAGAAAGTAAGAGTTTGTTAGATGATTTGTTGCAATATGTTTATTCAGGCATTAATTGTAAGCTCATTTTAATAGGAGATACAGCTCAATTACCTCCTGTTGGAATGGATATGAGTCCTGCTTTAGATGAAGATTTTTTATTTCAATCTTACCATCTTAATATTGAGATGAATGAGTTAAGTGAGGTAGTACGGCAACAAAAAGATGCTGAAGTATTAGTCAATGCTACTTATTTAAGAAAGAAAATAGCTGCCAAAGATGTGCAATTACCTTTGTTTAATTCTGTGAATTCGAATGATGTAAAACGAATTTCTGGAGAAGAATTAGAAGATGTGTTGAGTGATGCCTATGGTAAGTTTGGTGATGAAAATGTGATGATTATTACACGAAGTAACAAAAGGGCTAACTTGTTTAATATGCAAGTCCGGGTGAGAATTCGTTGGCTGGAGGATGAATTGGCTGCTGGTGATTTTATGATGGTGGTTAAAAACAATTATTTTTGGTTAACCGATGATTCTAAAGCTGGTTTTATTGCCAATGGAGATATTGTTGAAATACTAAAAATAAAAGGAATTGAGGAGTTGTATGGCTTTCGGTTTGCCAATGTTACCGTGAGAATGATTGACTATCTTGATGAACCAGATATGGAA